>CACZMV010000018.1 GCA_902782305.1 uncultured Prevotellaceae bacterium | reverse complement strand
TATGGTGAGCCTAACCAGCTATAAGACCACTGAGAAGTTGGTGACTGAGGATGTGAACCAGGCATTGGCCAAGGCCTTGGATGAACAGCAGTCGGACGTCATCAGTGCTGATACTTAACAAAGAATACAATGACACGCAACTTACAACGCAACCAAAATGACTGAAAGTGGATGGCGTGTGGCTAAATATGTGGCTAAAAGAAAAGAACCTATCTGAAAATCAATCAGTTAGGTTCTTTTTCTGTCGGGATTACTGGACTCGAACCAGCGACCTCGCGCCCCCCAGACGTGTGCGCTACCAACTGCGCTAAATCCCGAACGTTTTTCAAGGTTGCAAGGATGGTGCAAACCGAATGCAGAAAACTTGTTTTATGCTGAGGTGCAGCCCATCTTCGCAGGTGATTTTTCTCGAAATCGCCTGCAAAGGTACGACGTTTTTTTGAATCTAGCAAATTTTCGCCCTGTTTTTTGCTGAAATCTTTTATAATTAATGTTATTTCTTTGGCAAATCACTAAATAATTCGTACCTTTGACCGTTCTTTACACATATTTAATAAATAGGGAAGTACATGCAATACGAAATAAAAGCACCACAAGTGCTGAACCAGACGATTAAGTTGCCTGCCTCGAAAAGTATATCAAACCGCGCCCTGATAATCCATGCGCTATCGGGTGGCGCCATCTTGCCAAACAACCTATCGGACTGCGACGACACGACGGTGATTATCGACGCTCTGCAGAACAATCCTCACGAAATAAACATCAAAGCGGCAGGTACGGCCATGCGGTTTATGACGGCTTTCCTTTCGGTGAAAGACGGCGAGGAGCACGTGTTGACAGGAACGGAGCGCATGAAGCATCGTCCCATCGGGGTGTTGGTGGATGCATTGCGCCACTTGGGTGCAGACATCAAGTATGCAGGTGAAGAGGGATTCCCACCCCTGCGCATCAAGGGCAGGAAGCTGGAAGGGGGATTGCTGGAAGTGCCTGGGAACATCAGTTCGCAGTATATCTCAGCACTGCTGATGATAGGTCCGACGCTGAAGAACGGACTGACACTGAGGTTGACGGGCGATGTGATATCACGTCCGTACATCGACCTGACACTATGGACCATGCGCGAATTCGGAGCCGATGCCGATTGGAGCGACTTTGAAACCATCAGCGTAACACCTAAGCCCTACAAGGAGCGTAACTATTATATTGAGAACGACTGGAGTGCGGCTTCCTATTGGTATGAGATGATGGCACTGAGCACCCACGAGGACGACGAGATACGACTGGAAGGACTGATGGACGGTTCAAAACAAGGCGACTCATCGGTGCGCTACATCTTCAGTCTGCTGGGCGTGAAGAGCACCTTTGAAAGCAGAGAGGAAGGGGTGCCAACAACGGTGACGCTGCGCCACACGAACCGTTGTGTGCCCAGACTGGAATACGACTTCGTGAATTCGCCCGACTTGGCACAGACCTTCGTGGTGTGCTGTGCGCTGAAGAATGTACACTTCCACTTCACAGGACTTTCTACGCTGAAAATCAAGGAGACCGACCGCATAGAGGCCATGAAGAAAGAGATGAGGAAGTTGGGATACGTGATACACGACAAGAACAACAGTGAGCTGATATGGGATGGCGAACGCTGTATGCCTGAAATAGAAGGAGGCATTGACACCTACGAGGATCATCGCATGGCCCTGTCGTTTGCACCTGCATCGCTCTGCATTGACGGACTGAGCATCAACAACCCGCAGGTAGTCACCAAGTCGTATACACACTTCTGGGAAGATATCAAATCCGCAGGATTTGAAGTGATAAATGATTAGTTAAAAGATGCAATTCCTGCTGATAGCCATCTTATCGTTAGTAGCGCTGGGCGCTATAGCTGCCATCTTCTCGATAGGCAGTAGCGACGAGCCTATCGTTAACAAAGAGGACGACTGTGCATCGTGCACCAGCAGGAAGGACTGCAAACTGGCCGATTTGAAGGAAGAGGGAAGAAGGAAGAAGGAAGAAGGTGGCTGTAAGACGGAAGGAGTGAAATCGTCTCTTACCTCTTACCTCTTACTTCTTACATCAGCAGCCTTGCTGCTGGCAAGCTGTTCGACGAAGAAAAACACGCCACAAAGCAGGTTCTGGCAAGCGTTTACTGCCAAATATAACACTTACTTCAATGGTTCACAGGCTTTCATAGAAGGTAGTATAGAAAAGGAAAACGGCAACCGCGACAACTGTACAGAGCTGATTCCACTCTATGCGGTGGGCAACAAGCAGAGTCGCGACCTAGGCAAAGGGCAGTTTGACCGCGCCATAGAGAAATCGCAGAAAGCCATTAAGCAACACAGCATCAAGCGCAGACCGGAATGGAAAAAGGACCGTCGCAAGACGGAAAAGGACATTGAGTGGTTGGGTCGTCGCGAATACAACCCTTTCCTCTGGCGAGCCTGGCTGCTGATGGGTAAGTCGCAATTCCAAAAGGGTGAGTTTGAAGAAGCTGCAGCCACCTTTTCCTATATGGCACGACTGTATCAGACACAGCCTGCCATACTCGGCATAGCGCGTGCCTGGTTGGCCAAGAGCTACACAGAATTGGATTGGCTATACGACGCTGAAGACATCATTACCAAGCAACAGCGCGACTCGATGGACTTCCGGGCTGTGAAGGACTGGGACTACACGTATGCCGACTATTACATACACAGCGGACGCTACGAGGAGGCCACGCAATATCTGCGCAAGGCCATCAAGCACGAACGCAGAAGGAAGCAGAAAGCCCGTGAGTGGTTCCTGATGGGACAGTTGCAAACCATCCTGGGACATAAAGACCAAGCCTACGAGGCTTTTAAGCACGTTGTCAGACTGAACCCTCCCTACGAATTGGAGTTCAACGCCCGCATAGCCCAAACGGAGGTGTTGCCCACCATGGACCATCAGCGTAAAATCAAGAAGCTGAAAAGGATGGCAGCATCGGACAACAACAAGGACTATCTGGATCAGGTTTACTATGCCATCGGCAACACGTATCTGTCGCAGGAAGACACCCTGCACGCCATAGAAGCCTACGAAACAGGATGTGAGAAGGCTACGCGCAGCGGAGTGGAGAAAGGTGTGTTGTTGTTGACATTGGGTAATGTGTATTGGGAAAAAGAGAAATATGCCGATGCACAGCGCTGTTACGGA
Organism: uncultured Prevotellaceae bacterium; assembly: GCA_902782305.1. GTDB lineage: Bacteria > Bacteroidota > Bacteroidia > Bacteroidales > Bacteroidaceae > Prevotella. The sequence continues at coordinate 93,922 of CACZMV010000018.1, read as the reverse complement.
CAAGCCATCGGATTGCTGGACAAGGACCGCAAGGACTATGAGCAATTGTCGGAGCGTTCGAAGATACTGGACGAGTTGGCGCCTCATACCAGTGCGGTAGAGTTGCAAGACTCACTGCAACGACTGGCCAACATGTCAGAAACGGAGCGCAACAAGGTGATAGACCAAATCATAGCCGAACTGATAAAGAAAGAAAAGGAAGAGCGACGCAACCAAGAGGAAGCGGAGGCTGAAAGAACCCTGCAACAGCAATCGGTAAGAGGGGGACAGCAGGTAACAACACCCCAGCCTACCCTGCCCTCGTCAACGGGGTCGAGCGCTTGGTATTTCTATAATCCACAGGCTGTGAACCAAGGTAAGCAGGTGTTCCAAAGACTATGGGGCAAGCGCGAGAACCAAGACAACTGGCAGCGTGCCAACCAGACGGTAGTGGGGAGCACAGAAACCGCAGAAAACGAAAATCTAGAGAAACCAGATAGTCTAGATAATCCAGACGGTCTAGATAATCAAGAAAAAGATAACAAGGAGCAACCAGACTCCGCCTCCCTGAACGACCCTCATCAGCGCGAATACTATCTGGCCCAGATACCGTTTACCGAAGAACAGATTGCCGAGAGTAACAATCTGATAAAAGACGGTTTGTTCCATGCGGGCGTCATCTTTAAAGACAAGCTGGACAACCTGAACCTGAGCAGCAAATACTTGGAACGACTGACCACACAATATGCAGACTATGAGCATAACGACGAGGCGTGGTATCACCTGTTCCTGCTCTACTCACGACAAGGAAATCAGCAGAAAGCCGACGAGTGTGTGGAAAAACTGAAGCAAGACTTCCCTGAAAGCGAATGGACCATCTTACTGAGCGATCCTTACTTTGCAGAGAACCAACGCTTTGGAGTACACATTGAGGACTCGCTGTATGCTGCCACCTACGATGCTTTTAAAGAGAATAAGTTTGAGGAGGTGAAGGCGAACACGCAGTTGTCAGCAAGTCGTTTCCCATTAGGACAGCACCGTCCGAAGTTTCTGTTTATCGAAGGACTGAGTCTGCTGAATGAAGGAAACGCCACCGAATGTACCGACCGCATGAAACAGGTGGTGGAGAAATATCCACAGAGCGAGGTCAGCGAACTGGCTGGTATGATTATCCGTGGTGTGCAGCAAGGCAGGCAACTGCATGGTGGAACATTTGACCTGAGCGACGTATGGCATCTGCGTGATGCTGACAGAATGGCACAAGACTCTGCGCATGTTGATACGCTCAGCGTAGAGTTGAACGTCAATCATGTATTCCTGTTGGCTTACCAACCTGACTCAGTCAATCAGAATCAGTTGCTCTACGAGATGGCAAAGCACAACTTCTCCAACTACCTGGTGCGCAACTTTGAGATTGTGACAGACCAAGACCAGCACGGACTCTGCAGAATGATTATCAGCGGTTTCCTCAGCTACGACGAGGCACGCCAATATGCCCGTCAGCTGCATGGTGCAGGAGGATTGTTGGCAGAACTGTTGAAGCATTGTCGAAGCCTCATTGTCAGCGAGCAGAACCTGCCTCTGTTGGGTACGGCATTCAGCTATGCAGACTATGAGTTGTTCTTCGAGAAACAACTGGCTCCTATTGAGATATCTAAGATTCCATTGTTGAACGAGCCCGAAACGATTATCCAGAAAGAGGAGAAAGAGGACAAACAGCAAACGGAAGATGAAGAGGATGCATCAGAGGACAACGGTGGATACATAGAGTTCGATGATGACTTTTGGAGATAGGGCGCATTCGCTAATTGACAGTTGATAGTTGATAATTGATAATGATAATTCTTTGACCTAAAGGTACAAAGCGTTTATAAAACGATTAGAGATATGAATAACGGATTACTGCTTTGGGCTGACGATGAAATGGAATTGCTACGTGCCCATTTGCTCTTCCTTGAGAAGAAAGGTTATGAGGTAGTCACCGTGACGAACGGCAACGATGCCATTGAGGAGTGCAAGAAGCGCACTTTCGACTTGGTATTGTTAGACGAGATGATGCCGGGCTTGAGCGGACTGGAGACCCTTCAGCGCATCAAGGAGATTACGCCTCAGGTGCCTATCGTGATGGTGACCAAGAGCGAAGAGGAGGACATCATGAATCAAGCCATTGGACAGCAGATAGCCGACTACTTGATAAAGCCTGTGAACCCGAACCAGATACTCCTGTCGCTGAAGAAGAACATCCATCGCAAGGAGATTGTGACGGAAACGGTTCAGACCAATTACCAACAACAGTTTCAACAGCTCTCCATGCAGATTATGGATTGTAGGACGTGGCAAGAATGGGCTGACATCTACAAGCGTCTGGTTCGCTGGGAACTGGAGTTGAGCGCTACCGATTCTCAGATGACAGAGATGCTGGACATGCAGAAAGAGGAGGCCAACCGTGGTTTCTGCAAGTATATCAAGCAGAACTACATGGACTGGATGGGAAAGTTTGATGGCAAGGGAGCGAAGGACGACAGCATGCCCATCCTCTCTCCAGAAATCTTCAAAACCAACATATTCCCCTTGTTGAATGAGGGAGAAAAGGTGTTCCTCATTGTACTTGACAACTTCCGCTACGACCAGTGGAAGATGCTGGAGAAGGAGATTGGCGACCAGTTTGAAATAGACGAAGCGTTGTATTGCAGCATTCTGCCTACAGCTACGCAGTATGCCCGCAATGCCATCTTCTCAGGACTGATGCCCGAACAGATAGAAAAGATGTTCCCAGAACTGTGGGTTGACGAGGACGAAGAGGAGGGCAAGAACCTGAACGAGGAGCCTTTGATAAGGACCCAACTGGAGCGTTATCGCAGAAAGAACACCTTCTCATACCATAAAATCAACACTTCGGCAGAGGCAGACAAGTTAATGAACCAGTTGAACGAGCTAGAGAAGAACGACCTGAACGTGGTGGTTTTCAACTTCATCGACATGCTCTCTCATGCCCGTACGGAATCGAAGATGGTTCGCGAACTGGCTAACAGCGAATCGGCCTATCGCAGCATTACCCTATCATGGTTTCGCCATTCGGTAATAGCAGACCTGTTCCGTCAATTGTCACAGAGTGACTATCGCGTCATCATCACCACAGACCATGGTTCCATTCGCACCACGAATCCTGTGAAGATTGTTGGCGACCGCAATACGAATACCAATCTGCGCTATAAGCTAGGCAAGAACCTGTCGTATGATTCGAAGGACCTGTTTGTCATCAAAGACCCGCACAAGGCACAACTGCCTGCTCCGAACCTATCCACCAGCTATGTGATAGCTACAGGCGACGACTTCTTTGCCTATCCCAACAACTACAATTATTATGTTTCCTACTATCGCAATACCTTCCAGCACGGAGGTATCTCGATGGAGGAGATGATTATACCTATTATTAATATGAAAGGCAGAAAACGATAAGATATGGAAATCAGAATAGAAAACTTAGACAACATACGTGCTGCAGCACGCGAGTTTATTCAACACATGGGCGAGGCTCGCGTCTTTGCCTTCTATGGCAAGATGGGAGCAGGCAAGACCACCTTCGTAAAGGCTATCTGCGAAGAACTGGGTGTCGAGGATGTCATTACCAGTCCTACCTTCGCCATTATCAATGAATACAGTATCGATAATCATGACATTCAACGTTCAACGTTCAACGTTCAACGTATCTATCACTTCGACTTCTACCGTATCAAGAAGTTGGAAGAGGTTTATGATATGGGTTATGAAGACTATTTCTACAGTGGAGCACTCTGCTTCATTGAGTGGCCTGAGCTGATAGAAGAAATATTGCCCGATGATGCCGTACGTGTCAGCATCATCGAGCAACAGGATGGTAGCAGGCTCGTGAAATTCTAGAGTGTCTGCTCTTGATAGTCTAGATCAGCCTGAACAACGAAGAACACCTCGTCGGCCTTATAGTCGCCCTGGCCTTCTTTCTTGGCTTTCTTGCAAACGGCATCAGCCACTTGCTCCAAGTCAATCTCAACCTCATCGTCATCCAAATCGAGCACACCGCTCTCAAAGTAATACTCAACGATGAGATCCATCAGACGAAGGATATCGTCTTTTGTATAGCGCTCCTTCAGGTCTGCAGGCAATTGGCTGAGGATGAAATCCGCCTCGCGGGCATCTTCCTCGGCATCTATTCTTAATTCTTCGTCAAGACTGGCCATAGCTTAGAGTAATGACTGGAACTTCTCCTCGATCTTTGCCTTAGGCTGTGCGCCTACCATCTTGTCAACCACCTGACCGTTCTTGAAGAAAAGGATGGTGGGAATGTTGCGAATGCCAAACTCTACAGCCAGCTCTTCGTTCTCCTCGACATCACACTTACCTACGGTAATCTTACCGTCGAATTGTTCAGCCAACTCGGAAATGACGGGTCCAACCATACGGCAGGGGCCACACCATGTTGCCCAGAAGTCAACTACTAATGGCTGTGCGCCATTCTTCAGGCTCTCGAAATTCTCGCTTGTGATTGTTACTTCCATAATCTTAATTTACAATTAAACAATTTACTATTTATTTCTCAATTCTCTTTACAACAAATAACGTGCCACTAATTGATCTTATAGTCTAGGGCCTCTGTCTGCTCGATATACTGAATCAGTTTGCTCTTCACATCAACAGACTTTGTAGTGCTGCGTAACAACACATGATTCTTTCCCATGGAGTCGTGCAATTGGAAGAAGAGTTTCGTGTTGCCAGGATACTCCGCTATCAGTTCGCCCAACTCTGTCACCACTTGGTCGTCCAGCAAATCGGTGGTCAACGAGATGGTAATGCGGTCTATAGCCTTATCCTTTACCGTCTGGAGGAACTCCACACCTGTTATCTTCAGGTCTTTGGGGCCGTTCTCATTATATTGGAAACGAGGTTGCACCTTACCTGTAACATAGACTGAGGCACCAATGGTAAACATGCCTGAACGTTGTCCCCATTCTTCGCCCATCAAAAACAGTTCGCCCGACCCATTGAAGTCTTCGAGTGTCACGACACCATAGGGTTTGCTCGTCTTGGTAAAGCCGGTCTTCACTCCTGTGACAATTCCACCCAGAATAACATCCTCGCGGTCGCTCAACTTAGCCAAGTCTGCCAATTCGTCACATCGGGTGTTACATAGGTTGTCAAGTACTATCTTGTATTCATCCAAGGGATGAGCTGAAAGGTAGATACCCACCAGCTCGCGTTCTTTATTCAGTCGTTCAATATCGCTCCACTTCGCTTCTGATTTCAACAGAGGAGGAGTCTGGATTTCAATACCATCGAAGCCACCGAAAAGTGAATTCTGCATCTCCTGCTTTTCTGTCTGATAGGTCTGACCATAGCGCATGATGGTATCGATAAAGGTCTCGCCTTTAGCATTCAGTGCGAAGAAATCCTCACGACGGATACCAAACGAGTCGAAGCCACCACTCAACGCCAATGCCTCGATAGCCTTGCGGTTGACCTGACCAAAGTTGATACGCTGAACGAAGTCGAAGATGTCCTTATAAGGTCCGTTGCTTTCGCGCTCATCAATGATAGCCTGAGCCACACCATCGCCCATACCCTTGATGGCAGCCAGTCCGAATCGAATTTCACCTTTCTTGTTCACACCAAACTTCTGGTACGACTCGTTCACATCAGGACCTAGCGTGGCAATACCCATCGCCTTGCATTCATCCATCAACTTGGTGATTTCCGTTATCTGGTCGCGACGTCTTGACATGATAGCTGCCATGAACTCCGCAGGATAGTTGGCTTTCAGGTAAGCCGTCTGATAGGCTACCCATGAGTAGCAGGCAGCATGCGACTTGTTGAAGGCGTAAGAAGCAAACTTCTCCCAGTCGGCCCATATCTTGTCGAGCACCTTCTCATCGTGTCCGTTTCTCTTTCCACCCTCAATGAACTTAGGTTTCATCGCGTCAACGATATCCTTTTTCTTCTTACCCATCGCCTTACGCAGGGCATCACTCTCACCACGGGTAAAGTCAGCCAATTGTCGTGACAGCAACATCACCTGCTCCTGATAGACGGTAATGCCGTAGGTATCCTTCAGATACTTCTCCATGCAGGGAATATCGTATTTGATTTCCTCCTTACCATTCTTACGGGCAATAAAGGATGGAATATAATCCATAGGGCCTGGACGATAGAGCGCGTTCATGGCTATCAGGTCTTCGAAAACCGTTGGATGCAACTCACGCAGGTACTTCTGCATACCGTTTGACTCAAACTGGAAGGTACCAATGGTGCGCCCTTGCTGGTACAGTTCGAACGTCTTGGGGTCGTCAATGGGAATATTATCCAAATCGACGTCAATGCCTCGGGTCTGCTTGATGACGGCACAGGCTTCCTTCATCTCCGAAAGCGTCTTCAGTCCCAGGAAGTCCATCTTAATCAGTCCTGTTGACTCAATCACATGACCGTCGTACTGCGTACAATTGGTCTTGGTATCCTTGAAGTCAGGGTCATCAGCCGTTGATACAGGCACCCAATCACTAATCGGATCGCGACAGATAATAAATCCACAGGCATGAATACCCGTTCCACGAACGGTACCCTCAAGCATCTTGGCATATTTAATAGAGTTACGCAACGCAGCATCATTGCTAGCCTCAGCATCACGAAGTTCTGGGGTACATTTTATCGCATTGGGCAGATTCATCTTCATGCCCTCTGGCAAACGGTCGGGAATAGCCTTACACAAGGCATTGACAACACTCAAGGGCACTTTCTCCACACGTGCCACATCTTTAATAGAGTTCTTGGTGGCCATCGTGGCATAGGTGATGATGTGTGCACAGTTCTCATGACCATACTTATCTTCCACCCATTTCAGCACGCGTCCACGACCATCGTCATCGAAGTCAGTATCGATATCAGGCAACGAGATACGGTCAGGATTCAGGAAACGCTCAAACAGCAAGTCGTATTTCAACGGGTCAATCTTCGTGATTCCTAAGCAATAGGCAACTACGGAACCTGCTGCCGAGCCACGTCCTGGTCCTACCATGACATCCAATTCATCGCGGGCAGAGTTGATGAAGTCCTGCACTATCAAGAAGTAACCAGGGAAACCCATCGTCTTCATGATGTGCAACTCGAAGCGCACACGGTCGTCAACCTCCTTGGGAAGTGGCGTCCCATAACGACGAGCAGCACCCTCGTAAGCAAGCTTGGCCAAGTAGTCGGCCTCGAACTTGATGCGATACAACTTATCATAGCCACCCAACTTCTTGATTTTCTTCTCTCCCTCTTCTTGTGGCAACTGGTTCTCGCCATTCTCATCACAAGTGAATTCCTTAAACAGGTCTTCTTCTGTGAACTTCTTACGCCACTCCTCTTCTGTACCAAACGATTCGGGAATAGGGAAGAAAGGCATGATAGGGTCATGATCCAGACTGTACGTCTCTACCTTATCTAATATCTCTAAGGTATTGGATAATGCTTCAGGCACGTCAGCAAACACCTCGTTCATCTCCTCACGCGTCTTAAACCACTCCTGCTTAGAATAAAGCATACGGGTCGGATCATCCAAATCCTTACCAGTGGATAGACAAAGCAGATGGTCATGAGCCTCAGCATTCTCCTGATCCACAAAGTGGGCATCATTGGTACAAACCAGTTTGATGCCATATTCATGAGCCAGTTCTATCAGCACCTTATTGGCTTTCTGCTGCAAGGGGAAGGTTTCACGATTAGCCCTGAGACTGGGGTCTTTCACCTCATGACGCTGTAACTCCAGATAATAGTCGTCGCCAAACACACGATGATACCACTCTATAGCCTCACGGGCTCCGGCAATATCGCCTTCCAGTATCTTATGGGGCACCTCACCTGCAATACAGGCAGAGCATACTATCAAACCCTCATGATATTTCTCCAAATCCTCACGATCAGTACGAGGACGCATATAGTAGCCGTCAACCCACGAGTTGCTGACCAGCTTAATCAGGTTCTTGTAGCCCTTGTAGTTCTTGGCTAATACAATAAGGTGGTAACCGCTTTGGTGCTTTTTGTCACCTTTCAGCAATTTAGAGCCATAGCGAGACACATACATCTCGCAACCGAAAATCGGTATAAAGGGTTCCAGCCCTTCTTTCTTTCGTCCTTTGTTGACACCGATTACATAGTCGTGAAACTCTTTGATGCCGAACATGTCGCCGTGATCGGTAATGGCCATACCTCGCATGCCATTAGCCACCGCCTTGTCTACAAGCCGTTTGATGCTCGATTGTCCATCAAGAATCGAGTAATATGTATGTACATGAAGATGTACGAAATCTTCCATAAAATGTGCTGTTTTTGTCTTTTTTGAAGTCCAAAGTTACGATGAAAAGCGCAAATAACCAAAAAAATTCATAATTATTAAGGTGTTATATGTAAATTATTCATTATTCACTTTCCGCTTTTCACTTTTTTTCGTACCTTTGCATCTGTAAAATGCTAAAACCACGGATAAAAACTCTATGGGAAAGAGAATAAAGAAGCTAAAAAAAATAAGAATTCATCGTGAAGGCACCAACGAATTAACCCTCAGTATGATAGCCTTGGGTATTATTGGCGCATTACTTTGGACATACATCGATAACAAGATACCTTTCTGGGCATTCATCCTTGTCTTTGGCACTGTTTGGATGATAGCCCTGAACTTCTATCGCTGTCCTATCCGTTATTTTAATGGCGATTCAGAGAAGTTGGTTGTAGCCCCTGCCGATGGCAAAATTGTGGTTGTCGAGGATGTTGACGAGCATACCTATTTTCACGACAAGCGACTCATGATTTCCATCTTCATGAGTCCATGGAATGTACATGCCAACTGGTTCCCCGTTGATGGCAAGGTAAAGTTTGTGAAGCACTTCGATGGCAATTACCACAAGGCTTGGTTGCCTAAGGCCAGCGAGGAAAATGAGCATGCTGACATTATGATTGAGACACCCGACGGACAGGAAGTGCTGGTGCGCCAGATTGCTGGAGCTTTGGCCCGTCGCATTGTCACCTATGCCAAAGAAGAAGAGGAATGTTATATCGACGAGCACTTAGGTTTCATCAAGCTGGGTTCTCGCGTCGATGTTTATCTGCCCGTAACGGCAAGACCTTGTGTTACCATGGATCAGCCTACTACTGGTGATCAGACCGTAATAGCAAAACTAGCATGAAGAAGCATATCCCTAATACCATCACCTGCCTGAATCTTATCTCAGGTTGCATAGCCACCTATTGGGCTTTTCAGGGTATCTATGAACTGGCATTGCTGTTTATTGTTATCGGTGCCGTGTTCGACTTCTTCGATGGCATGGTAGCACGGCTGCTTCATGTCAGTTCACCCATCGGCAAGGAACTGGATTCTTTAGCTGACGACATCACCTTCGGTTTTGCACCTTCAGCTATCGTGTTCGACTTTCTCTGCAAGTTCCACACACACTTGTTCTTCATCCCCTTCTTGGCTTTCATCATGGCGGCTTTCTCAGCCTTGCGATTGGCAAAATTCAACCTCGACGAGCGTCAAGCTTTAGGTTTTATCGGTCTGCCAACCCCTGCCAACGCCTTGTTCTGGGGAGCACTCATCGTAGGATTGGGCGATCAGATATCGACTCTGCCTAATGCTGAATATATTATCTTAGCAGGTATCTTTGTCAGCAGTTGGTTGCTTGTGGCCGAAATTCCCATGTTTGCACTGAAATTCAAGACTTGGGGCTGGAAGGGCAACGAGATAAAGTTTATCTTCCTGCTTACCTGTATTCCTCTTTTATTCCTGCTTGGAATCAGCGGACTGGCAGCTATCATTGCATGGTATGTCATCCTATCCGTAGTTAATAGCTACCTTACAAAATAACAAAAAAAACACTATCATTTATGCTTAAAGGTATTCTGGGCTTCTTTGCTTTTTTATTCTTCCTTGCAGTTCTCATCTTGATGCTGACGGGCTCCTATATCCTCAAGAAAGTGAGACAGTTTAACAAGGCCGTCCAAGATGCCCAAGACAAGCAGGCTTTCAACCACCGTACCGAAACGGGCAGGAAGCGCCAGCAGTATAGTACTCGTCAATCTGCCAATACCACCCAGTCAGAGCAGTATTCGCAGACCACCCAGACTTCTACTGGCGAAACTATCATAGATAATCGCCACCAGGAGCGCGAAAACAAGAAGATTTTCGACGACTCTGATGGCGAATATGTTGACTTTGAAGAGGCCTAATTATCCATTATGCATTATGCATTATGCATTATGAATTATGCATTATGAATTAATTGTGTACTAAGGTTCCAATCTCCTCGCCGTCCATTACTTTCTTCAAATTACCCACAATGTCCATATTAAAGACGTAGATGGGCAGGTTATTGTCTGAACACATGCAGATAGCAGTCAAGTCCATGACTTTCAGTCCACGCGCGAGAACCTCTTTATAGGTAATAGCGTCAAACTTGGTTGCAGTAGGATCCTTCTCTGGGTCTGCTGTATAGACACCATCCACACGAGTACCCTTCAGCATCACGTCGGCCTCAATCTCAATTCCACGCAGACTTGAACCAGTATCTGTAGTAAAGTAAGGAGAACCCGTACCAGCAGAGAAGATGCAGACATAGCCTGCCTCCATCGCCTCGATAGCTTTCCACTTGGTATAGAACTCACCGATAGGCTCCATGCGGATAGCCGTCAACACCTTGTTCTTCACGCCAATGGCTCCCAGTGCAGACGACAAAGCCAGCGAGTTAATCACAGTAGCACACATACCCATCTGGTCACCCTTCACACGGTCAAAGCCCTTCTGCGAGCCAGAAAGTCCACGGAAGATGTTACCACCACCGATAACGATACCAATCTGGACACCCATCTCGCTCACTTCCTTAATCTGGCGAGCATAGTCACTCAAACGCTCTGGGTCGATACCATAACCCTGCTTACCCATCAAGCTCTCACCCGAGAGCTTCAATAGAATTCTTTTAAATCTTGCCATATACCTTATTATATTATAAATGAAACTTCCTTAAAAGCATAACGACGCTCTTTTCCTTCCTCATCGCGTAACAGCAGATGACCATCCTCCTCTACATCCACAATCTCTGCCATAAATGCTCCATTCTGGTCAGCATACGGATGGAATCCCTTTCTACGATACAACATCGACAGATACTGCGTTTTCAGCTCCTTGCCCTGATGACGGTCAAAGGCCTTTAGAATATCCTTCAGCAACTGCTCTCTATCCGTTTCCTGCTCGCAAATCTGCCACAACGACACAGGATTGGGTGCATCACTATGAAACTGACGCTGATTCACATTCAGTCCCACCCCAATGATGCTGTCTCGAATACGACTCCCCTGCAATCGGTTTTCTATCAATATGCCGCAAATCTTAGCATTACGCCAATAGATATCATTCGGCCATTTGATGCTGAGGTCACCTATTCGCTCTCCCAGTGCCTCACATATTGCCAGCGACACCTGCATGGAGATAGCGAACTGTTTGTTCGCAGGAATATCCTTTGGATGCAGCAAGATGGAGAACAACAGGTTCTTACCCTGTTCCGATTCCCACTTGTTTGTACCCTGTCCGCGACCCGCAGTTTGGAAATCAGCCCATACCACTATATCCTCCTCCCCACCCTGTTCTCGAAGCCATCGGTTGGTAGAGTCCGTCTCGTCAATATGTATGATTTTCCATTCCACGCTTGCAAATTTAACAAATAATTGTGAATTATGCATTATGAATTATGAATTATTTAGTAACTTTGCAAACATGGAACAACAACAGAAAGACGAAAAATACATGCGCAAGGCACTTGACGAGGCGCAAAAAGCCTTCGACGAAGGCGAAATACCCATTGGAGCCATCATCGTATGCCAAGACCATATCATAGCCCGTGCTCATAACCTGACCGAAACCCTCCATGATGTCACAGCCCATGCCGAGATGCAAGCCATCACTGCTGCAGCCAACGAATTAGGGGGGAAATACCTCACTGACTGCACGCTCTATGTCACTGTCGAGCCCTGCATCATGTGTGCTGGAGCCTTAGGTTGGAGCCAGATACCCCGTATTGTCTATGGCTGTCGCGATGAGAAACGTGGCTATCACGACTATGCCCCCCACGCCCTTCATCCCAAATGCACGGTTACCGGTGGCGTTTTGGAAGAAGAATGCCGGCAATTGATGCAAGATTTCTTTAAACAAAAAAGATAAATAGCACGGATTTATTTGGTAGAGTCAGCGAAAAGATTTTTTTTCGCGAAAAAAGTTATGTTCACGGTCGATGAACATAAGTTCGCGGTGCATGAACTTATGTACACGGACGGTAAACATAAGTTCACGGCGCGTAAATTTAGAATGTCGGCAATTAATGCAAGATTTCTTTAAATCCAGGCGATAAAAACGAAGAAAGGCCAGTTCTTTTCGAACTGGTCTTTCTTCTATAGTCACATTTGTTCTTTAACTTCCAAATGGATAGTTCACCTGCGTTGCAAACAGATTGAACGAATAAGTAGGATCACTCACATCTGTCATCTTTATATAAGACGGGTTCTTTATGTTATCAGTTTCCAATTTATACGTTCTGGCCTTACCATAAGTTTTATTCTTATATGTAAGTTCTGTAAACATACCTATTACAGGATATATTGTTGGCAAACGCGACAAGAAAGCTGTAGAGTTTAGCAATCCATAGCTGTCGTCAATTTTCTCAAACGTAATCATATCGTCGCTTTCAACCTTAAAGTCAACCATATAATGAGCAGTATAACGAGAGCTGAAAATCAAACCTGGTTGTGTTACACCCTTATTGGTAAAGGTTCCAACATACGCATAAGTTAAAGCACGGCTTCCTAGCGACGTATTGGCTTTCAATTCTGCGCTGAATGCCCTAAACAGTTGCGTTTTCTCACTATCGGTAGTTTTGTCTGAAATAAACCAATAGCCGTTCAGCAACTGCTCTGTTAATGGCGGAACAACGCAAACCAGTTTTACAGTAGGGTCATCCTTACTTTCATACGTAATAGCGCCCTCCGCATACTTAAAACCACTTACTGTTTTCCCGTTAATCTCAACAGGCTGATAGAATTGATAACCCTCTGGAGTAACCACATAAGGAGCACGTTTTACTACGTTAGCACCATCCTCCTCTACTGAGAAACTTAATCGACGATAGTTTGTCGATGTCTCGATTTGGGCATCTCCAACAGCAGTGTAGACATTCGCACATGCCATGCCTTCTTCCACCTCTGCTACCTTATCCAAATAGTCCTTCCATGCAATATTGGCAGGCATAGGAATCATCACTATCTTATCGGTAGTTTTCTTTCCACGAAGTTCTATACGTTCATTGGTCGCACTGATAACCCTGAATTCCAAATCGCCCTTGAAGCCTTCGCCATTAGTACCTAAGCCAGCAGGGTTAACAGGATCAGAAAACCAATTAAAAATCTCATTATACTCATCAAACGACAATACGACGCCAGCACTCTGTATTAATTTGAAATGCGATGTTACCATAGCATCGCTTGCAGCTATTTCGCTGGCTACCGTTACTGTATGGTCGTCATTAAACTTACATAACACATTATAACCACCATATACTAAGTCACCATACATATACATAACCCAACCATTCTGTGCAGAGGTCAGAATTGCCATATCATTCTTAATGACATCACTGACACGCTCAGAGACTGGCTTGTCATACACATCATCAACTTCACTAGTACAGGCTACAAACCCTAAGACAAGAGCTGTTATTAGCCAAATATTACTTACTAACTTTTTCATAATTTACGTCATTTGGTAAGTTTCTCAAATCAAGTAACAAAGCTTCCTTTGAGCGTCGAAGTACTATGTCGCGAAGATTGTCCATATCTAATCCCCAAACTTCCTCAAAGTAAGACTTAACGGCTGTCAGTTTCTCTTCGATTTTCCCAACAGGATTTACTGCCCCACCTTCAAATGTCTCATCTTTCGATAAGCGATCTGCATCTGCCAATATGGTATTCCATGCTTCCTGAGTATGTGTCACATAAATAGAATAAATCTCAGCAAAGTCTTCGTTATACTCACTAGTAGCATAACCAGATACAAATCCATAACCAGGAGCCTCATTATCCTTAACATTTACCCAGTCACCCAAGCGCTGATCAGATACAGAAATTTTCTGAAACTCCGATGGGTAGTTCTTTGTCTGTGTTAAGATATGGCAGAACTCATGATGCATTGTATGGAAATACCAATAGTTCATGTCAATACGATTAGAACTTCTGTCAGTATAGGGAGCATCTTGTTCTATCCAAGGATTATCGATATCAATATTGTTGGTACCGAACAGGGTCACCTTAACACCACCTTCTGCTGTACCAATCGTACGACTGCCATCGCCCTTATACTGAAAAGAACCTGTCATTTGGAGAATACGTGGAGCAAATGTCTTCATAAACACATCAGATCCCATTGCCTCATTATATGCTCCAATCCATACATACTTTATCAGTATGGCCATTGCCTTGGCACTCTCAAGTGTTGGAGGTATCACATTATACGTATTGTTTGTCTCACTATCCACATAACGGTACAGAAACTGTATGTTATACGGATTTGTATAATTAGCCATAATCCAGTTGTCAAAGTCTGTTTTTTCTTCAACTACTGGCGTGTCGAACACGCTGATACTGTTAAGCGAATCTTCACTGCATGCTGCCATGAAGAACAAACCAAATAGCATCAGGGCTGTTTTTATATATTTAGTCATAATCATGTTCTTTTAAACCGTTAATTTACTCTTCTTTAGGAGCACTTTTCACTTCTCTTGGGTTAGGAACCATACCAGCTTCCAGCACATCAGCAGGAATCTGGATAGCACCTCGAAGGTCACCAGCCACAAATTCAATAGGATCAGCATTGGGAACCTCATGGCTGTATTCAATACCATAGCGCTTGATGTCACAGAAGCGTAGACCTTGGACTATGGTCTCCAATCGGCGTACATGCAATACGAATTGCAGTATACATGTCTGATCTCCAGATTCTATCGTAAATCCCTGCGGATGCAAAGCTTTACGGATGCTACGATTCAAGTCAGTTTCTGGCACTCTGGGAGCTTCTGGCAATTCTTCCATGAAACTAATAATTGACTCTTTAGTAAGTACTGGAAAATAATTATTTTTTCGGCAGTGAGATCCTATCCAATAGTTCAAGTCTCGAATACAATTATCATACTGTTTCAACAGGGCATAAGCCTCTGCACGAACCAACAAGGTTTCATCAGTTGTGAATACAGCATCAACAATGTGTGCATAACCCGTTCCTGCTGTCACGTCTGTATATTCCCAAAATTCTACAATCTTAGGAATACGATAGTTTGGAGTTGATCCATACTGTTTTGAAGACATTATCAAACTTGTAGTTGACTTACTACCACTACCCCAAGGAGCATTCGGATAGAAAGTCTCATAGTTCCTCGATACAGGACCATATCCATAGCGACGATAACTGCTACTATATAGCATACGTCCAATTAACGAATGTGCTGCATGCAGCATCAAGTTTGCAGGATTGCTACTGTTTACATAAGCATTACCAATCTCTGCACTACCTAAATCCTCGTACTCAGCCCAATTGCGCAAAACATTAGAAGGGTCCTCACCTATAGCCTGTGTTGCATACTTGATGGCTTTATCAAATTTGAGATAATAAAGATTAAAACGAGCTGCAAAAGCATAAGCGGCCTTACGGTTAAAGTGATACTTAGGAACTTTCAAATGCTCATCACTCACATTTGGCAATGCCTCTTCTATATCAGCATTGATATTATCATAAAGCTCTGTCAAAGTTCCGCGCTCTACTATTTCTAGGCCAGATGCTTTTGGATATGGAAGACCCATGTAATCTTTCGTTGGATCATAAGCCATACAGAAAAGTGTAGCTAGACGGAACATACCCCATGCACGACATAGCAGTGCTTCTGCACGCTGGGCATAAAGAGAAGCTGGGTTACCCATTTCGTCAATAGCATCAAGCGCTGCATTAGCAGCGGCTACAGCCGCATAATAATTATTCCACAATGAACGCGGGTCATCGTTACCTTGTGTTGTAACATCCTCAAATTTCCAAACCTCCTCTTGATTGACAGCAGTATTATATGTATCACCGTTGTAAACCATATTATCACTACTATACTCTTGGACCATTGCATTATTGCGCGTACCATAAGCAGAAGTTATGAATTGGGTTATCTTTGATTCCGAATCAAGCGTTGCACGATCATCAGGCAGTTTGTCCAAATAATCATCGCATGCGGTGAAAAGTAACATTGCTGCTAAAAGTGCCCAAATGATATTTAGTCTTTTCATATTCATTTCCTTTTTTATTAAGTTAGAGACCAAGTCTTAATGTTAAAGTAAACTGTTTAGGCATTGGAACAGCCACACCACCAGTATTGTAGAATTCAGGATCTTGTCCGTTCAGTTTCTTGTCTGCATAGATCAAGAACAAATTGGTTGCCTGTAACTTGGCACTAAGATTTGTCAATCCCAAAGGCTTGATGAGACTCTTTGGGAAGTCATAGTTCAACGAGATTTCTTTCATACGTATGAAATCGCCCTTTGCAATACGTTCTGTAGAGCGGTTGAAAGCGTTATAAGCATAACGTAACTTTGAATCCTGTTGAATCAGACGCAAATCGGCAATAACAGGAATTGTAGTAATTTTCTCGTCACCTTGCACAGTCCATCTGTTTTTAAACTCCTTTGGCATTGCCGTCATGTCCGAGTAGCTTACACTAAAGGCAGGATCAAGGCGAACCACATTTCCATAAGAATAGGTAATAAACACATTCAGTGTCAATCCTTTCCATTTAAAAATATTACCTAGCGAACCTGTCACCGTTGGATCGGTAGGTCCTTCATATTTAAGGTGATCAATGACATACGACTGAAAATTAATATCACTAACTGTTAATTCTCCATCCTGATTGATAAAAGTTGGCAGACCATTCTCATTCAAGCCTTGGAAGTCCATTGAGAAGAGAGAACGATACGGATATCCCTCCATAGTAAAACCAGTACCAGAAATGAGGCTAATAATACGAGTATGGGCATCCAAAGACGTAACTTTAGTCTTAGTATGAGAGTATACGAAGTCAGTGGTCCAGCTAAAGTCCTTTGTGACGATATTTTTTGTCGAGATACTTAACTCCTCACCATGTGACTTCATGTCGGCTACATTTTTCAGCATCGTAATCGTACCATTCGTACCAGTACCATAGTGTGGACCAATTAGATCATAGTTATTACGCTTGAACCAATCAAACTGCACATTGATACGGTTGTTTAGGAAGCCAAGGTCGACACCAAGGTTAAACTCATGCTTTTTCTCATAGGTCAAATCTGCATTGGGAAAATCGTCGATTACTAGATATGTTTCACGGTCAACAGAGAATGGACGCCAAGGGTTATCAGCCACTATCTTCATTTGAGCATTGGTGACAGCAGGTTTGTCACCCGTCAGCGAGTAGCTCGCCTTCAAAGTGGCATGAGTCAGAGCATTCTTGAAAGTCTTCTTGAACCAAGGTTCTTCATGAGCATTCCATGCTCCTGATACATTCCAAGTAGGCAACCAACGAGCCGAGCGAGCCTTGCCCAGACGGTTAGAGCCCTCATAACGTACAGTACCGTTAACTGTGTAACGTCCTTTATAAGAATAAGTAACATTGCCGAAGAAAGCAGCCTCACGGCTATTTGAGTTAGACAATCCATAATAATCGGCATTCTTCTCAGCAGCTTGTTTGAAATACAAATAGTCAAACAAAGGGGTATTGCCCATGTCGTACTGCATACCAACGCCATCGCTCCATGTGCGCCTACGCTCAGTATTCGAAACCTCCATACCAGCAAATAGGTTCACAATATGGTTTTCTGCAAACACATCATTATACTGACCTGTAAGACGGAAGTCCCAACTATTCATAGTATATTTTTTCTCCTTAAAGAAGCCTCCCTGTGGCAACACTGAAACAGGCAGAGCGGTGGGGTTATCGGGATCAGTGTAAAGCCAGTTGTTATCATCACGCATAGTGGCATCATCCATTGCACGATAAGCATTTGCCTGATTAGAAAATTCCGTAATGATATTCTCCTGATTCGTCACAGAATATTTGTATGCACCCAAGGCTGCAATTTCCACTTTTCTAATGGGTTTAAAACGTAATTCTGCTTGAAACCTCAAGTCAACTACATTCAAGTCGATATAGTTATTTGCTAGTTCATGATGAATGTTAAACGGAGCATAATGACGGGTATAGAACTCGTTGGGATCGAGTGTTCGTGAAGTGTTTAACGCATAACTATAGGGATTAATGTCAAAGTCACGACTGAACTCACCAGTTACAGCATTGGTACTTCCGCTCATTGTACCTGGAGCACGTTGCTTACGATAAGAAGCATTACCTATCATATTCAGTGTCAACTTCCTATTTAGATTATAGTTGGCATTGATATTGAACGTATAACGCTGCACCTTCGACTGCTCAGTCCATCCTGGGTCATTCATCAAGCTAAATGAAGTATAATATTGTGCCTTATCCGTACCTGAAGACATCGAAATAGAATGATTCATCATGATTGCAGAACTGAACAGTTCGTCAAACCAATCCGTATTGCGATACTCTGCAGCCTTCAGGTAAGCATTCTTAGCCTCATCTGTATTTGCCAAACCGAATTGACCAGAAGTTTCATCATATTCGTTCATCAATTGATACATCTTACCCCACACTCCGCTTGTCGCATTTCTGTATGTACGAGCAAAGGAGATTAGACCATTAGCCTCCATTTCACGGTAGACGCTCATCTGATCCTGCGAATTCATGATGTTGAAAGTAGAGTAACTGGGTTTCAGACGCGTTGTAAACTCACCAGTATAGCTAATCTTATTCGATCCAGCCTTACCTTTCTTTGTGGTAATAACAATCACACCTGACATGGCACGAGCACCATAGATAGAGGTGGCAGAACCATCCTTCAGAATCTGGAAAGACTCGATATCATCTGAGTTAAGACCAGCAACAGCGCTCGAAATCAGCGTCACAGCATCACCACTCGACAAATCATCGGCATCAACTTGGGTAACATCTTCCATTATCACACCATCTACAACCCAAAGTGGACGCGAACTACCATAGATTGATGTCGCACCACGCACACGAATCTTTGGAGCCGTACCAAAAGTTCCAGACACATTCTGTACGCTGACACCTGCAACACGACCTTCAAGCGAGCGTGAGATATCAGCAATACCGTCAATCTTCGCCTTATCGGCATCCAATTTAGTTGTTGCACCCGTAAACAGGCGTTTGTCAACTTTCTGCAAACCAGTGACTACCACCTCGTCCAGAGTCGCACTGTTCTGCAACACAATGCGCATACCGTTCTTGGGCGTAACGGTTTCCGGTTCCATACCAATGAAACTGATAGTGATTTTCTTGCCAGATGGGACGCTGATTGTAAAACGCCCGTCGGCATCAGTCACCGTACCAGAACGCTGTCCCTGCACAATGACCGAAGCTCCGATAACTGGCTCTCCATCTTCAGCAGCAACAACAGTACCTGTGACTTTTGTTTGGGCCAATACTTCTCCTAATATAAGGAAAAAACAGGCCAAAAACATTGTTAGTCTTTTTTTCATAAGTACACTTGTTAGTTAATTATATGTTAAAGTTATCGTATTTAGGTGAACATTTCGGATGCAAATTTAAAACAAAAATTTAAAAAAACAAAGAAATATTATAAAAATTTATATTCTATGCATAAAAACACCCTACTTTTCAATAACGCACGAGTATTGCATAATAAGGCTTGGTTATTGAAAAATAAGGCAGGGTTATTGTACAGCGGAAAGCCGTTTTGATAGAAAGAGGGGGGAGATGGGGGAGATGATTTCTATATAATATGAAAAATAAATCCTTAATTCCCTTGCACATTTCTGCAGGGTATTTAGGGATTTATTTTTCAAACCCCTAAGGAAACATCTCCCCCATCTCCCCCCTTTTGGTGATTTTGATACTCCGAAAGTAATTTTCGTTTCTCCAAGAGTAATTTTCGTTTCTCCAAGAGTATTTTCCGTTTCTCCGAAAGTATTGACACGCCTCTCGTAAGCACTACTTGATATGCTTCTCGATAGTCTCCAAGCAGAGCGCAGCACTTACGGGCTTGGAGAGGAAGTCGTCGCAACCTGCATCCATAGCCTGCTGGCGATCGTTGTCGAAAGCATTGGCCGTCAAGGCAATGATGGGAATGTCGGGCACTTCGGCCTTGATATGGCGAGTAGCCTCCAGACCGTCCATCAAGGGCATCTTGATGTCCATCAGAATAAGATCGGGAGCCTCAGCCTTAGCTTTTTCAACAGCCTCCACACCGTTCTTGGCACGGAAAATTTCATAGTGACTCTTCAGGATGTAAGTCATCAGCATGTAGTTGCTGTCGTTGTCTTCTGCTACAAGTATTCTTTTCATAGCCCAATCCTCCTATACCTTATTTATTATTAGTACCATAATTATATTCCTTACCTTCATGTTCGCCTTCGCCAGGAACAGAACCCTTCCAACGCCATAGCTTGGTCATATCCTCGAGGCTCTTGCCCTTGGTCTCTGGTACGAGGCGCCAAACGAAGATAACAGCAATGACACAGATGAGTCCATAGAGTCCGTAGGTGAACCAATGACCGAAGTCGTCGCCCTCCGTCAAGTGCATATTGAACATGGGCACGAAGGTAGAGCTGACGATGAAGTTGAAGATCCACTGGAAGGCAACGGCGATAGCCACAGCAGCACCACGAATGGTGTTGGGGAAAATCTCGGCAATGAGTACCCAGCAGATGGGGCCCCACGAGAACATGAACGAGGCTGAGTAAACCATGATACTCAGAGCGGTAACCAGCTCCATACCTGCTTGTCCGAAGGTAGCGGCTACACCAAAGGCTCCTAACGCCATGCCCAGCGAACCGCTGATAAGCAAGGGCTTACGTCCCCACTTCTCCACCGTGAAGATGGCCACGAGGGTGAAGGCAATGTTGACAATACCCATGAAGACAGTAATAACCATCGGGTTCTCCATACCCATATCGCCAAAGATACGAGGAGCATAGTAAAGCACGGCATTGATGCCCACAGCCTGCTGGAATACAGAGAGCATGATACCGATGAAGATACACATGGCGCCATAGGTCATCAGCTTCTCGGTCTTCTGCACCAAGGTTTCCTTGATGGCATTCAGGATAAACTGGGCACGATCAGTACCATTGATTCTAGTCAGGATCTCCAAAGCACGCTGGTCTTTGCCAACGGAAACGAGGTAACGGGGGCTCTCAGGAACCAAGCTGATGAGCAGGGCGAAGAGACCTGCAGGCACAGCCTCGCTACCAAACATATAGCGCCAACCGGTAGTAACGGTCCACTGGGCTGCAGGGTTGATAGCAGCAAGGCCCTTACCCATCTCCTCAACCAACGGCTGGATATGGTCGCCCAAGATGAAGAAGTTGACGAAGTAAACCACCAACTGACCGAAGATAATGGCAAACTGGTTACAGCTAACCAGCATACCACGGATATTAGAAGGAGCTACCTCGCTGATATACATGGGGCAGATGGCAGAAGCCAGACCCACACCGACACCACCTATCACACGATAGAAGTTGAACATGATAAGCAGTGAGTAACTGGGCTCGCCATGAGTGAAGAACAGGAACTCGGGCTCCATAGATCCTAATGCGGAGATGAAGAACAAAATACCTGCAATGACCAAAGAGCGCTTACGACCCAGGTTGGTAGCCAAGAAGCCTGAAATAGCAGAACCAATGATACAGCCTATCAAGGCAGAGGCTGAGGTAAATCCATGCCAGCCATCGGTGTAGGTAAAGTCTTGTGATTCTGAGAAGAAAGCTTGCAATCCCTTCTCGGCTCCAGAAATTACAGCGGTGTCATAACCGAACAGCAGACCACCTAAGACAGCGACCAGCACGATAGAAAATAGGTAGGCCGAGCTACCTCTCTTTTGATATTCCATGATGTTTTATTGTTAGTATTTCTTTAATTAAATACAAAAGTAATGCTTTTTTTCGAAATTATTTGCCATTCTGCTACTTTTTAACTAAATTTGTCGCTAATTTATTAGTTCACCAAAAGGAACAACCAACATTTATACTTGAAATAATGACTGTAGCAGACTATATTAAGCAACAAGAAACGGACGAGCATCGCTTCTCATTTGAGGTGCTTCCACCACTGAAGGGTAACGGCACCGATGCCTTGTTTCGCACCATTGACAAGTTGGCGGAATTCAATCCCGCCTTCATCAATATAACCACTCACCACTCGGAATATGTATATAAGGAGTTGGACAATGGGCAGTTTGAGCGACAACGCATCCGTCGTCGTCCAGGAACCATCGCCATTGCTTCGGCTATCAAGCAGCGATACAACATTCCCGTGGAGCCTCACGTCATCTGCAGTGGTACCACCATTGAGCAGATAGAATATGAATTGCTGGACTTGCAATTCTTGGGCATCCGCAACCTGATGTTGTTGCGTGGCGACAAGGCCAAGGAAGACAGCCGGTTCACCCCCACCCCTGGAGGACATGCACATACCACAGATTTGATCAAGCAGGTAGTACGATTCAACGAAGGTTTCTTTGCCGATGGCACGCCCATCAAGCATCCTGGACCTAAGTTCGACTTCGGCGTGGCCTGCTATCCTGAGAAGCATGAGGAGGCACCTAACTTGGAGCGCGACATGGAATACCTGAAACAAAAGCAGGACTTAGGCGCACAGTATGCTGTGACCCAGTTGTTTTACGACAACGAGAAGTACTTCTCTTTCGTAGAGAAAGCGCGCCAGATGGGCATCACCATTCCCATCATTCCAGGCATCAAGCCGATGGCCAAGTTGAGCCAGTTGACGGTAGTTCCCAAGACCTTCCATTGCGACATTCCAGAAGCACTCGCCAAGGAGATTGTGAAGTGTAAGACGGACGAGCAAGCCACCCAACTGGGTATTGAGTGGACAACACAGCAGTGTCGTGAACTGTATGCCCACGGGGTGCATAACATCCACTTCTATACGGTCTCCGCGGTCGACTCAGTAGCCGAGGTAGCCAAGCGACTGTTGTAAAATGTCTTACCAAATTTGGCATTTCGCATAATTATTCGTAATTTTGTAGCCGATTATGGCTTTTGAACAGGTGATAGGACAACGGGAGGCACAAGAGCGCCTCATGCAGATGGTTGACGAAGGGCGTCTGCCTCATGCCATCATGCTATGTGGTCCGCAAGGGTGTGGCAAGATGGCACTGGCCATGGGATTTGCCAAAGTGCTGCTGGGTGATAGTCCGATGCTGGCCAAATGGGAGCATCCCGACCTGCACTTCACCTACCCTACCATCAAACTGCCATCGATGAGCACAGACCACAAGCCCATCAGCGATGACTTTGCCAGCGAATGGCATGAGCTGATTATGGCAGGGCCTTACTTCACGATGACGGAATGGCTGGAACAGATGGGAGGCGAGAACCAGCAAGCCATTATCACAGCTGGCGAGAGCGACAGCTTGATTCGCAAACTATCGCTGAAGTCGAGTCAGGGTGGCTATAAGGTAAGCATCATCTGGTTGCCTGAGCGCATGAACATCGAGTGCGCCAACAAGATACTGAAGTTGTTGGAGGAGCCACCCTCGCAAACGGTCTTCATCATGGTGTGTCAAGAGCCTGACAAGTTGCTGGAAACCATTCGCAGTCGTGTACAGCGCATTGACATCAAGCGAATAGCCGATGAGGATATCGAAAAGGCACTGCACGACAAGCGGGGATTGGCAGAGGATGTAGCCCATCGGACAGCCCGCATGGCAAACGGCAGTTGGCTGAAAGCACTGGAGATGCTGAGTGCCGATTCGGAGAATGAGTTGTTTCTGGACATGTTCCAGACATTGATGCGACTGGCTTACCAGCGAAAGGTGAAAGACCTGAAGACATGGTCGGAGCGTATGGCAGGCATGGGGCGCGAGAAACAGAAACGCTTCTTGACCTACTTCCTGCGACTGATTCGCGAGAACTTCATGTATAACTTCCACCAAGAGGAGTTGTGTTACATGAATCAGCGCGAGGAGGACTTTGCCAAGAACTTTGCCCGTTTCGTGAACGAGGCAAACATACTGCCCATCAGCGAATTGGCTAACCGTGCCATTCGTGACATCGGGCAAAACGCCAATGCGAAAATAGTCTTTTTCGACATGGCCCTGCAAATGATTGTACTATTGATTCAGAAATAAAACGAGATAAATGGAAAAAGAACTAACCATCAAGACGGGATGTGACCGCGGATTGTGCAAGAATGCCGTGGGACGACAGGACCGACAATTGAACACCTACGACTGGTTGGCTGATGTGCCTGGAAACATAGACACGACAGACCTCGTGGAAGTACAGTTCAAGCATACCCGCAAAGGTTACTATCATAATGTGAACAAGCTGGATTTGAAGAAGGGCGACATTGTGGCCGTTGAAGCAAACCCAGGTCACGACATCGGTGTTGTCACACTGACAGGACGTCTGGTAAAGTTGCAACTGAAGAAGGCTAACCTGAAGAGTGCTGACGACATCAAGCGTGTGTATCGCATTGCCCGTCCGATAGATATGGATAAATTCCGTGAGGCCAAGGCTCGCGAGCATTCCACCATGATAGAGAGTCGCCAGATAGCCAAAGGACTGGGACTGAAAATGAAAATCGGTGATGTGGAATATCAGGGCGACGGCAACAAGGCTATCTTCTATTATATAGCTGATGAACGTGTTGACTTCCGTCAGCTGATTAAGGACTTGGCTGCCACCTTCCATGTTCGCATTGAAATGAAACAGATTGGCGCCCGTCAAGAAGCTGGACTGATTGGTGGAACGGGTCCTTGTGGACGTGAGTTGTGCTGTGCCACATGGATGAAGAACTTCGTAAGCGTAGGCACTTCAGCTGCTCGTTTCCAAGACATATCACTGAACCCACAGAAGTTGGCTGGTATGTGTGCCAAACTGAAGTGCTGTCTGAACTATGAGGTGGACGACTATGTAGAGGCTGGCAGGAAACTTCCTGGCAAGGACATACAACTGCAAACTCAAGACAACGACTACTTCTACTTCAAGGCAGATATCCTAGCAGGACTGGTTACCTACTCTACTGACAAGAACATTGCAGCTAATCTGGAAACCATCACTGCCGAGCGTGCCAAGGAGATTATCGAGATGAACCGCAAGGGCGAGAAACCCATATCTCTGCAGGAGGATGGGAACAAGAAAGCACCTGCAGGACCCGTTGATCTGGCTACACAGGAAAACATTAACCGCTTCGACCGTGCTAAGAAGAAAAAGAAAAAGAAGAAGCCCAGAAAGCCAGAACAGAACGCACAGCCTCAGAATGCAAAGGAATAGTTACACCTTATTATATATAGGGGTACTTATGGTGCTCATGCTGACAGCTTGCAAAGGCAAGACTGTCTATCATGATTATGAGCAAACTTCAGCATCGGGATGGGAGAAGAACGACCCGCTGACCTTCACCATCCCCCCTGTTAAAGATACGGGCAACTATACGGAAGAAGTGGGACTACGCATCAACGGCTATTTTCCTTTCCAGAATCTGAACCTGATAGTAGAGCAAACGAAGATGAACACTGGAGAACAGCAATGCGATACATTGGTGTGCCAACTCATCAACAAAAAAGGCTATCCGGAAGGGAAAGGTGTGAGCCTATATCAATATTTGTTCCCTCTAAAGACGTTACATCTGGAGAAAGACGACTCGCTGCGCATCGAGATACGACACGACATGAAACGTGAGATTCTGCCCGGCATTACAGACATAGGCATCAAGCTAAGCAAGACATCAAGAACGAATAAGGTTGCGACTCGCATCAAGGCGCAGGAAGATAAACAGTAGGAAGGTAAAGCCCCATAGCGACGATCCTCCGTAGCTGAAGAACGGCAACGGAATACCAATCACAGGAGTCAGACCAAGCACCATTCCTACATTGATAAACACGTGGAACAGGAAGATGCTCAGCACACAATAGCCATAAACCCGCCCGAAGCGGAACGGTTGTCGCTCGGAGAGATAAATGAGTCGCCATATCAGCAACAAGAACAGAATCAATACGCCTGCCGAACCCACGAAACCTTCTTCTTCGCCAACCGTACAGAAGATAAAATCGGTATCTTGTTCAGGCACAAACTTCAACTTGGTTTGTGTACCATTCAGAAAACCCTTTCCCTCCAAACCTCCAGAGCCTATGGCTATCTCGCTTTGGTGTACATTGTATCCAGCACCGCGCAAGTCTTCATCCAATCCCAACAACACGTTGATACGTGAACGCTGGTGGGGCTCCATCACATTCTGCATAATAAAGTCGGCACCATAGAAGAAACAAGCAGAACCTAATGTAAAGAGTGCGATGAAGAAATACTCGCGAATACGCGATCCCAATCCTTCCCAAATCAAATAGCCTATCAGGAAAACCATCATAGCCAACAAGACATAAACCTTACTGAAAGGAACCTTCATCAGAGCCAAAAGAACGATGGAGATACCAAGGCAAGACAGCAGCAAACGGACAGCTTTTTTCTGGTTGCAATAGACCCAGACCATACCGATGGAGAACAACTGGATAAGTAGCAACACACTGAATTTTCCAACAGAGGTGACAGAATCTGGGAGATAGACCTCCGCATAGCGAATGCCCACCACGAAATAGATGACCATAGCCACTCCCGTGAACAGGATGGAACCTGGCATGCCCTCACGATAGAACATGAGGAAGAAAGAAAGGTAGACCAAGGCGGAACCAGTTTCTCGTTGCAGCACAATGCATACCATGGGCACCATGATGATGGCCAAAGTAGCAGCAAAGTGTTTCCACTGGTTGATATTATAGCCATAGGTTGACATGAACTTCGCCAATGCCAACGCCGTCGCGAACTTGGCGAACTCAGCAGGTTGCAGACGGAGCGGACCTATGACCAGCCAAGAATGAGAACCCTTGATGCTATGCGGATTGAAGATAGTTCCGAAGAGCAACAAAACCAAAAGTCCATAGATGATAAAGGCAAAAGTGTCATAGAAGCGGTCGTCCAACATGATGATGAAAAAGCCGAGCACAATGCTGGTAGCAATCCAGATGATCTGCATACCAGAACGGGTGGACAGACTGAAAATATCAGTCTCACCATAGGAATAGCTGGCTCCACAGACACTGATCCATCCAAACGACAACAGGGCGATATAGAGCAATATCGTCCACCAGTCTATCGAGCGTAAAACGCTAGTCTGTCGCCTATCTACTTGTCGTTCCATATGCAATGTGTCTGTGTTGGAATTCCTGGGCACGCTTCTCCGAAGCCTCCGAGAGTTTTCCGTGAATATACTGTTCCATTATCAGGCCACCGATAGGTACACCATAGGTAGCACCCCATCCGCCATTCTCAACATAGACGGCAACGGCAATCTTCGGATTGTCCATAGGGGCAAAGCCCATGAATACGGAGTGGTCGTGACCACGGTTCTGAGCCGTACCTGTTTTACCACAAGCCATAAAGTCATACTTAGCCAACTCATGACAGGTTCCGCCCGTTGCCGAAGCACGCATGCCCTGTACTACATAGTCATAAGAGGTGCGGTTGGCCATTGTATAACGGCGCTTGGTATAAAGTGTATCCAACTGCTCACCCTGCACCTTCTTCACCACATGGGGAGTGATGAACCAGCCTCGATTGGCAATAGTAGCACCCAGGTTGGCAATCTGCAACGGAGTAGCATTTACCTCACCCTGTCCGATGGCAATAGAGATGATGGTCAAACCATTCCACGAACCTTTATAAGCCTTGTCGTAGTATTGGGCATTGGGAATCAAACCACGCT
This sequence comes from uncultured Prevotellaceae bacterium, assembly GCA_902782305.1. GTDB lineage: Bacteria > Bacteroidota > Bacteroidia > Bacteroidales > Bacteroidaceae > Prevotella. Next base: position 65,993 of record CACZMV010000018.1, on the reverse strand, counting down.
TCTCGCCTGGAAGGTCAATGCCCAACTTATAGCCAAAGCCCATGCTTACCATATAGTCACGCCAAGTGTTCATGGCATTCTGCACAGAACCATACTTCGTCTTGGCGCCTATCATATAATAGAGTCCCCAACAGAAATAACCATTACAAGAAGTGGAAAGGGCTGGTACCAAAGAAAGGGGCGAGGCATGTCCGTGACAGCCTACGTGCAAGCCCTTATAGTTGAATCCGTGTCCACAGGGATAAGCGGTATGTGTGGGATGAATGATACCTTCCGTCATGAAAGTCAGTCCTTGGGTGGTCTTAAAAGTAGAACCAGGAGGATACTGACCCATAATGCTACGGTTCAGCAAGGGTTTCCATACATTCTGACTCAGCAGCAGGTGACTCTTGGAACGCTGACGACCAACCATCATACGAGGATCATAGCTGGGAGAGCTGACCATACAGAGCACTTCGCCCGTAGAGGGTTCGATAGCCACAATACTACCTATCTTTCCTTCCATCAGTCGTTCGCCCAAGGCTTGCAAATCGGCATCAAGGCCTAAGGTAAGATTCTTGCCAGGAATAGGTCGGCGATCGTACTTTCCATTCTGGTAGCGCCCCTGCACTCGTCCATGGGCATCGCGAAGAAGAATCTGCATACCTTTCTCGCCACGCAACTGTTTCTCATAGCTGCGTTCCACTCCCAACTTACCAATATAGTCGCCTGACTGATAGTAATCATCCTCTTCTATATCGCCTTTGGAAACCTCTGCCACATCACCCAATACATGAGCTGCAAAGGGATATTGGTATTGGCGAATACTGCGTCGCTGGACATAGAACCCCGGGAAATGGAACATCTTTTCCTGAAACACAGAGAAGTCGGTGTCAGAAAGTTGACTCATAAAGAGCTGCTGGGTGAAGCGTGAGTAGCCAGGATTCTTGGAGCGATCCTTGATTGTCTCCATGCGATGGTCAAATTCCTCTCTGGTAATATTCAGGGCAGCACAGAAGTCAAGGGTGTCAAGATGATCCTTCGCCTCATTCATCACCACCATAATGTCATAGGCAGGCTGGTTATACACCAACAACTTACCGTTTCTATCCGTAATGACACCACGAGAGGGATATTCTATCTTCTTCAGGAAGGCATTCGAGTCAGCACTTTTCTTATAGTCGTCGCTCGTAATCTGAAGTGTAAAGAGACGGATGATATAGACAACCACTATCAAGGCGGCTACCCCAGCAATCACATATCGTCTATAGTCTAATCCGTGATCTCTCATTTGTTACCACTCCTTTCTATATTAAGAAGCATTACTTGCCTCTTGTATACTCAATGGTAGCAATCAGCAGTAATGTAAGCACTGTACTGCCAATCACACAAAAGATCCACTGTTCCCAATTGAAGAAACTGAATATTTCCAATGTATAGAATACCACACAATAGAGGAATACCAACATGGAGATATAGGCGCTGTATTTCAAGGGACCAATAGCTTTGGCGGATGGTTCCAAGTTCTCAGCAGCTTCGCGTGACACAAAGATTTCGAATGCATAAGGCTGGATAGCAGCTATCAGTGTCAGCGAGAAAGAAGACAATCCTGGGGTATTGGAGAATGTGTCGATAACCAATCCAAGCAGAAAGCTCCATACTAAGATGGACCACTTGGGATAATTACGAGGAAACAGCGCAACGAAATAAACGTAGAACAATGGCGTAGCATAATGGAACAGGTGAATGCGTCCAAACACAAAAACCTGTGCCAAGACGAAAAGGAAGAACCACAAAACCCGTTTCAATATATCTGCTGTCATAGTCTTATTGGCTTACGTTAAGTTTCAATGAGTCTCTTGCTGATTGTATCAGTTTCAGACGTTCTCCTATTGAAGAATCGTTGATGACCATCACGTCACGCACATTGCCGAAATCGGTTGACAGTCTTACCTTCAACTTATAGGAAAGACCATCACGCGAGTTATAGACCTCAACAATCTGCCCGACCAGTATTCCTGGAGGGAAGATGCTTGAGTATCCATTGGTTTCCACCCAGTCGCCTCGCTTGAAACGGGCATGACGGGGAATATCTTCCACATAAGCATAGCCTGCATCTTCACCATACCAGCGCAACACTCCGAAGTAGTTATGACCACGAATGGCACAACTGATACGGGAAGAATTGCGATTCAGCACAGGGATGACCACCGTATAGTGGGGAGCAACCAGATAGGTGACACCTACGACACCTTGTCCACAAGCTACACCCATGCCCACCTTGACACTGTCTGCAGAGCCTTTATTGATGGTCATCAGGTTATTAACCCTGTTCAGTTCGTTGGAAACCACCTTTGCCGGAATCAGCTTATACTGACTGAGGAAATCAAGCCCCTGCTGTTCCTTGGGGTCAACCTTCTCCGTTGCCTCCCCATACAAACGACGTAACTGAGTAACTTGACGCTCCAAATAGAAATTGCGAAGCGCCAAGTCCTTGTTTACCTTCGTCAGTGAGAAGAACGACTCCACTGAGGATGTCCATTCGTAGAAACAGCCTACTACAGAGTTGGCTGATGAGAACCAGACACTGCCTTGATAGCTATTAAACTGGAACAGCATGACAAGGCTGATGACTTCAAGCACTACGAACAGAACCCAATGGTAGTATTTTCCCAGAAATTCCAGCAGGTTCTTCATCAGGTCTTTTTAAATTAACGCATCAAGAAAGTGAAGCGATCAACATTCTTCAGGGCGATACCAGCACCCTTAGCTACTGAATGCAATGGATCCTCAGCAATGTGGAAGGGGATATTGATCTTGTCTTCCAAACGACGATCCAAACCACGCAGCAAGGCACCGCCACCAGTAAGCCAGATACCGTTCTTCACGATGTCAGCATACAACTCGGGGGGAGTGTTCTCCAGAGCAGAGAGCACAGCATTCTCTATCTTGGCAATGGTCTTATCCAAGCAGTGAGCGACCTCCTGATAGCATACAGGCACCTCCATAGGCAGAGCTGTGATACGGTTTGGTCCATGAACAATATAATCCTCAGGAGCCTCATCGCCCAAATCGGTCAATGCAGAACCAACGGCTATCTTGATACGCTCAGCCATACGCTCAGAAACTCGAACGTTATGTTGACGTGACATGTATTCCTGAATATCAGCTGTCAGGTCGTCACCTGCCGTACGGATGGAGTTGTTTGAAACAATACCACCCAAAGAGATAACGGCAATCTCAGTAGAACCACCACCGATATCAATAATCATGTTACCCTCTGGGGCCTCAACGTCAATACCGATACCTATTGCTGCAGCCATTGGCTCAAAAATCAGATATACATCACGACCATCAGCATGCTCTGCAGAATCGCGAACGGCACGCAACTCCACCTCGGTAGAACCAGAAGGTACACCAATCACCATACGGAGAGAGGGAGAGAAAAGGCGTGAACCAGAATGAACCATTCTGATAAGTCCGCGCATCATCTGCTCACAAGCAGAGAAGTCTGCAATCACACCATCACGGAGAGGGCGCACAGTACGGATATTGTCGTGTGTCTTCTCATACATCATCTTGGCCTTCGAACCTACTGCTATCATCTTGTCAGTATGACGGTCGAGGGCAACTACAGACGGCTCATCAACTACAATCTTATCATCACTGATAATAATCGTATTGGCCGTTCCTAAGTCCATTGCTATCTCCTGGACAAAACTAAAAAATCCCATTCTTAATTTACTATTTGACTATTTACTAATCGACCTTGGTCGCTTTGACCTTTAGGCCTAAGAATTTATTTTTCGAACCATGCGTGGATGGCTGTATCATAATGGCTTGAAACACCGAAGGCACGGGTAGCGAACATGCGACGCTGCTCCTTGGTGGTCTCTGCACCCTGCTTGTTCAGAATGTCAAGCAACACGCTGTATTCAGCCTTTGAAGGTACAATAACAACATCGTTGAAGTTCTTGGCTCCAGCACGAATCAACGAGATGCCACCAATATCAATCTTCTCGATGATATCTTCTTCTGAGGCACCACTAGCTACGGTCTGCTCGAAGGGGTAAAGGTCTACGATGACAAGGTCGATTTCTGGAATCTCATACTGAGCCATCTGCTCACGGTCGCCCTCATTCTCACGACGACCCAAAATTCCACCAAACACTTTGGGATGCAGGGTCTTTACACGACCACCTAGGATAGAAGGATAGGTGGTTACATTCTCAACCTTCTCACAGGGATAACCCAACGACTCGATAAAAGTCTGCGTACCACCTGTAGACAGGAACTTCACACCCTCTTCGTTGAGCTTCTTGAGCAACTCATCCAGCCCATCCTTGTGGAAAACAGAGATGAGCGCTGTCTTAATTTTCTTTGTATCTGCCATAAATATAACGTTATATAATATTCATTTTAGGCTGCAAAAGTACAAAAAAGACAGCATTTTCCCATATGTTTCTCTGAAAAAGTTTCGTCCATATAATAATTAATAATGTATATCAAGCAAATGAGTTGGTCTTTTTCTCCGATTTCTTTTGTTCTTTTTTGGAAAATAATTCTTCTAAAATTCGTCTATAACAAAATAATATCGTACCTTTGCACCCGAATTTTTTATCAACCAATTGATGGATATGAAGAAAAGAATTACAATGGTGGCAATGGTTGCCATGATGGCGGCTACCGCTATAGCTGGTGGACTGATGACCAACACTAACTATCACATCGCATTCGACCGTATGATGGCTCGTGGCGCTTCCTTTGATATCGATGCAGCTTACTCGAACCCTGCTGGTTTGGCATGGGGTCACGAGGGTTTCCAACTTTCACTGAATTTCCAGAAGCCTTGGCAGTATCGTAATATCGAAATGACCCAACCTCAGAATCATCTCTACGAGGGCAAGGCGTCAGTTCCCATCGTTCCTGCACTGTTCGCCTCTTACAAGAAGGATCGTTGGGCTATCTCAACGATGATTGGTATCGTGGGTAGTGGTGGTTTCGTTGAATACGAAGAGGGCGTACCCATGTTCAACACAGTATTGGCAGGCATGTTCTCCCAAAAGGGCATAACTCCTGATCAGTATACATTAGACTCACAGATGAAGGGTAAGCAATATATTTATGGTGGACAACTGAATTTCACCTATCGCATTATCGACTGCCTTTCTGCAGCGGTTGGTTTCCGTGCCAATTATTACGATGGTTACTATCGTGGACATGTCATTGCCAACAACCATCCCATGTTTGGCGATTTAGCTACCCTTGAGTTGGATGTTGACCAGCGTGGATGGGGATTCGCCCCTCTGATTAGTGTCGACTACCACAAAGGTCCACTTACCCTGACTGCTCGCTATGAGTTCCGTACAAAAATCAATGTTCCCAACACAACAAATACATTAGTTGCAGGATTAGGACAGAAGTTAACTGCTTATCTGCAACAGTATGACCCCGCAAGTCTGGCTGTTATTGCACAGTCACTTGCCACGAAGACCGTTGCCTATCAGGACGGCGAATATACTCGCTATGACATGCCTGCCCTGCTTTCTGTAGCTGCCGGTTACGAGTTCTCACCAAAACTGCGTGCCACTGTTGAATACCACTTCTTCGACGACAAGAATGCCAAGATGGCCAATAATCGTCAGGAGAAACTGACTCACGGAACCAATGAATTCTTGGCTGGTATCGAGGGCGACCTCAACGATCGTTGGACTTTGAGCTGGGGTATTCAGCGTACCGATTATGGCATTAGCGATGACTACGAGCAGAACACATCCTTTGCCTGCGACTCCTGGTCTATTGGTTTGGGTGCTGCCGTCAAACTCACTGAGAAACTTCGCCTCAACGTAGGCTACTTCACTAGTATCTATGAGGACTACACCAAGCAGTGTAATGCTGCCCGCGATGGTTATAATGGTGAGGAAATCTACTCTCGTACTAACCACGTCATCGGCGTAGGTATCGACTGGAAATTCTAAGGAATACTTTTACTGGAAACCTTTCTTAGCCTGCAGTTTTTCCACTTGTAAACATCTATATAGGTAGTGGTATAACTGCGGGCTATACTAGTTATTGTCTTGGACTTGCTATCAAAATCAGGTTCCAGAATCTCCTCAAACTCTGGTACAGGGTAGAAAATACGAGTAACAGGATTCCACACAAAGCACTTATAGGTAGAACTGCCATTTTGGGTAACGCCCATATACACCTTTAGGTCAGGGATTCCATCAAAATTGATGTCGTCCTCAGACATCCATTGCAACTCATTTCTCATTTCGAGAGTCACTGCACTCGTCAGGTCTTCAATAAAGCTGAGCGCATGATATCTATCGTTCACCCTGAAGTTCACCCTGATGGTATTAAACCATCCGGGGTTATCGTCATCAGTGTTAAAAACGAAGCACTCAAGCTCCCAGGCATCACGCTTTGGTGCTGTGAGTACAGCTGGGGACCCAGGCCACCAAGTGGGCATTTCGTGCATTTCCTCGAAACGAGATAGTTGCAGCACTCTTCCCGTATTAGGGTTTTTCCAGGAGCCTTTCTGCATTCGGAAGCCGTCCTTGATATCGACATAAGTCAGATAGAGCAATCCTGTAATCTCTCCATCCGGCTGAAACTCCACCATGCGGGAAATAATAGTGTTTTTATCTTGCGAGGAAACAGGCTTCTCATCGCCCCAGTCGTTCACGATAAGTATGGGTGCAGGATTCTTGGCTTTAGGGTAATAGATATAGCCAGCCGTTAGCCACTCACCATTATTCTCTGCGGTCTCAAAAGCCACCTCTACAGCAATTTTTCCATTAAGCAAAGCCTTGAAGCCATGGTACTTTGAAATGTTTTGTGCCTTCACACAGACGGCACTGACAACAAGTAATAGTGAAAGTATTGTTCTCATAGCTACTCCTTATGTAATGTTACAAAAAAAGAGTTGTTCTGTATGTGAACAACTCCTTATTCAGTAGCGGGAGGGGGACCCGAACCCTCGACCTCCGGATTATGAATCCGACGCTCTAACCAGCTGAGCTACCCCGCCATTTTGCTTGTAAGCGGGTGCAAAGGTACAATAATCTTTTTAATTACCAAAACTTTTTCTGGAAAAATCATTGTGTTTCGGATTTTTTTTGTATTTTTGCACTGTGATACATGTAAATGACTAACCTTTAATATGACTAACAATGAGAAAACTAACCATTGAATACCCACTCTCGACGAAATCGCCGAAGATTGTATGGGACATGATTAGTAACGCTGCTGGCCTTCAAAAGTGGTTGGCAGATAAAGTTACCGAGGAAAACGATACAATGACTTTCACGTGGGGCCACCCATGGACAGAGCGCGATACCAAACAATCACGAGTCATCGAAGTAGCAAAATATAACCACATCCGCCTCTTATGGGATTATCACGAGGATAGTCCGGAGGCTTTCTGGGAGATGCGCATTGAAGAAAGTGATGTTACCGGCCAATTGAACCTGCTTATCACCGACTTTGCCGCTGACGATGACGAAGAAGCAGACCTCCGTGGCATTTGGGATGATAATCTGGAACGGCTACATCGCGTCAGTGGACTGTGATTATCTTCTTTTTGAAACGAAATTATGGGAAATCACGATTAATTAGGTTGCACACTGAATAACAATTTCCCTTAATTTCCCATAATTTCTTTCCAAAATGCAAGTTTTTCGCGGTTTTTATATAATTTTGCAGGCTGTAATCGACAAAGTCGCTTGCAAAGCAAGAAACATGTTTCGGATTAAGAAGTTAGACATATTTATCACCAAGCAGTTCGGCCTGCTGTTCATCGCCACATTCTTCATCTGCCAATTTGTGCTGATGATGCAGTTCTTGTGGCGTTATGTAGACGAACTCATCGGTAAGGGTCTGTCGATGGAAGTGCTGGCACAATTCTTCTGGTACATGGGATTGATGCTGATGCCACAAGCTTTTCCTTTGGCCATCCTATTGTCCTCGCTGATTGCTTTCGGAAATCTTGGTGAGAGTTCGGAGTTGACAGCTATTAAAGCGGCGGGCATATCACTGAGGCAGTCCATGCGTTCGTTAGTAGTCATCGTCACTGCCATTGCCTGTATCTCTTTCTATTTCCAAGAGGTTGTCGGTCCTCGCGCTTTTATCTCTTTCCAACAGTTGCTGCTCTCGATGAAACAGAAGAACCCTGAGGTAGAAATTCCCGAAGGCATTTTCTACGATGGCATTCCCAACTCCAATCTCTACGTACAAAAGAAAGACCTGAACACGGGTATGCTGTATGGTATCATGATATACCGCATGAACGGAGGCTATGAGGATGCTGCCGTTATCTTGGCAGACTCAGGTCGTATTCAGGCTACGGCAGAGAAGAAGCACCTGAAGCTGACGCTCTATAGTGGCGAATGGTTCGAAAACATGCGCCAATCAGGACTGAACGTGACAGCAAATGTCCCATACCGTCGTGAAACCTTCTCGACCAAGGCCATTCTGCTCGACTTCGATGGCGACTTCAACATGGCAGAGGCTGGCGAGATCAGCAGCGACGCACGTTCCAAGGGATTAACCCGAATACTTCACGACTTAGACTCCATTCGCGAGTTCAATGATTCCGTAGGACATGCCTACTATCACGATGCAAAGTCCTACACTTTCAATATACGCCCCATCAGCAAGACTGATTCGCTGAAGATAGTTAAAGAGCTGGCTAAGGAAGAGACGAATATCGACACCCTATACTTAAAGTTGAAAGGTGAACAAAAACAGGCTGTCATCAGACAAGCTGCCAGCGATGCCCAGATGGCACTCAGCAACCTGGATTTCAAGTCAGAGTACTCCTATTATCTGAATCGTGAAGAGCGAATGCACGAAATGGAGGCCATCAACAAATTCACCCTTTCGCTGTCGTGTCTCATCTTTTTCTTCATTGGAGCACCATTGGGTGCGATTATCCGAAAAGGTGGACTGGGTGTGCCCGTCATCATCTCTGTATTTGTGTTCATCGTCTTCTACATCCTTGACATGACAGGCTACAGGATGGCTCGCGACGACAACTGGACGGTATTCTTCGGAAAGTTCCTAGGCACAGCCGTGCTCACACCATTAGCCATCTTCTTCACCTACAAGGCTAACAACGATTCGGTTGTATTCAACATAGACCTTTACAAAGACCTGGCTATGCGAGCTTTGGGACTGCGTGTTAAGCGACACATTGCCCGCAAGGAAGTTATTATCGAAGACCCGAAGTATCTGGCAGATGCAGAGATGCTCAAGAACATCAGCTTAGAGGTGGAACGCTATTCGGAAGATCACAAGCTACTTCACTGGCCCAATCCCATCAAGGTATTCTTCCGTCCTGGTGATGACCATGAGATAGAACATATTAACAATGTATTGGAAGTGGCTATCGAAGACCTCTCCTACACAAAGGACAATTATGTACTGATGAAGATAAACCAATATCCCATCATTGCCACTCATGCCCACACGCGTCCTTTCCAGCGCAAGTGGCTGAACATCATTACCGGACTCTTCCTGCCCACCGGTATCTTCTTCTACATTCGCATGTTACGATTCCGTTTCAGACTCTATAAAGACCTGCAACATATCTGTCGCATTAACGAGAAGCTCATACCAAGAGTCATCAATCTGGGTGACCTGCAGAACGAAATGAGCATAACCACATAATATATATAATAAGGTATAAGAAAAGAATATGGATACATTCAAGCTCAATACAATTGAAGAGGCTTTAGCCGACTTTAAAGCCGGTAAGTTTGTGATTGTCGTAGACGATGAAGACCGCGAGAACGAGGGCGACCTTATCTGTGCAGCAGAGAAGATAACCCCAGAGATGGTGAATTTCATGCTGAAGAATGCACGAGGCGTTCTTTGCGCCCCCGTCACCATCAGCCGAAGTGAAGAACTGGAATTGGCCCATCAGGTGCAGGACAACACCTCGCTTTTGGGAACACCTTTCACGGTGACTATTGACAAGATAGAGGGATGCACAACGGGTGTCTCAGCTCACGACCGTGCTGCTACCATTCGTGCTTTGGCTGATCCGAAGTCTACAGCCAAGACTTTCGGTCGTCCAGGACACATCAATCCTCTTTATGCTCAGGACAATGGTGTACTGCGCCGTTCCGGACATACAGAAGCAGCCATTGACCTTTGCAAAATGGCTGGTCTCTACCCTGCCGGTGCTCTGATTGAGATTATGAATGATGATGGTACAATGGCACGCATGCCTCAGCTCATGGAGTTTGCCAAGTTGCACGACATGAAGATTATCACCATCAAGGACATGATAGCCTACCGACTGAAGAAAGAAAGTCTGGTGGAGAAGGGCGAAGAAGTGGATATGCCTACTGACTATGGTCATTTCCGTCTCATTCCCTTCCGTCAGAAGAGCAACGGTCTGGAACACATGGCCCTTATCAAAGGCGAATGGAAAGAGAACGAGCCCATATTGGTACGTGTTCACTCTTCCTGTATGACGGGCGACATTCTGGGGTCAAAGCGTTGCGACTGCGGAGAACAGCTCCACAAATCCATGCAGATGATTGAGCAGGAAGGTCGTGGCGTCATTGTCTATATGCAACAGGAAGGACGTGGCATCGGACTCATGAACAAGATTGCAGCCTACAAGTTGCAGGAGGAAGGTCTGGACACTGTTGATGCCAACCTGCATCTTGGTTTCAAGCCAGATGAGCGTGACTACGGGTGCGGCGCCCAAATTCTGCGCCAGTTGGGTGTTCAGAAGATGCGCCTGATGACCAATAATCCCGTCAAGCGTGTAGGATTGGAAGCATACGGACTGGAAATCGTAGAGAATGTACCCATCGAGACCACTCCCAATGAGTACAACCTGCGTTATCTGCTGACGAAAAAGAACCGCATGGGACATACACTTCACATCAAATAAAGCACAAACTGATAGTATTTTTATCAAAAAAAGCAAAAAACAACACTTTTCTTTCGTTGAAAAGAAGAAAATGATTACTTTTGCAGCTAAACATTTTACGACCTAAGAAGAATATGGCACAATTATCTGATCGTTTACAAAGACTGGCACCGTCAGCAACACTGGCAATGTCACAGAAGAGTTCTGAAATGAAAGCCCAGGGTATCGACGTCATTAACATGAGCGTAGGTGAGCCCGACTTCAATACACCCGACCATATTAAACAGGCTGCAAAACTGGCAATTGACGAGAACTACTCGCGCTATTCGCCCGTTCCTGGCTATCCCGACCTGCGTCAGGCCATTGCCCGTAAGTTGGAGCGCGAGAATCATCTCCACTATACCCCTGCGGAAATCTTAGTATCCAACGGTGCCAAGCAGAGCGTCTGCAACACCGTGATGGCCTTAATCAATCCAGGCGATGAAGTTATTATCCCTGCACCTTATTGGGTCAGCTATCCACAGATGGTCCTGTTGGCAGGTGGAAAGCCCGTCATTGTAGAGGCTGGTTTTGACCAGAACTTCAAGATGACTCCAGAACAATTGGAAGCAGCCATTACCCCTAAGACGCGCTTGCTGATACTCTGCTCTCCCAGCAATCCTACGGGAAGTGTCTATTCTAAGGCCGAGTTGGAAGGATTGGCCAAGGTTATCCTCAGCCACGAAGACTTGTTTGTACTCGCAGACGAAATCTACGAGCACATCAACTATGTTGGCAAGCACGAAAGCATCGCCCAATTCCCAGGCATGAAAGAACGTTCCATCATCGTCAATGGTGTCAGCAAGGCTTACGCCATGACGGGTTGGCGTATCGGATATATCGCAGCACCCGAATGGATTGTCAAAGGCTGCAACAAGTTGCAAGGCCAATATACCAGCGGTCCATGCTCCGTCAGCCAGAAAGCTGCCGAGTTTGCCTATACCTCCAGTCAGGAGTGTGTTGAGGAGATGCGTAAGGCTTTCGAGCGTCGCCGTGACCTCATTGTCAAATTAGCCAAGGACATCTCCGGACTGGAAGTGAACGTGCCCGAAGGTGCATTCTACCTGTTCCCCAAGTGTTCATCGTTCTACGGAAAGAAGACACCCGATGGCGAAACCATCGGCAACTCGACCGATTTGGCCATGTATCTGTTGGAGAAAGGCCATGTTGCCACCGTTGGAGGTGACGCCTTTGGCGACCCCGATTGTTTCCGTATGAGCTATGCTACCAGCGACGAAAATATCACTGAAGCCATGCGTCGTATCAAGGACGCATTGAGCGTTCTTCGATAAAAATTGAGAAATATCAAGTTAAAAGTTCTTAATTTGGCGGATAGTACATCATAAATGACTATCTTTGCCCAATGATACGCACTAGAAACATATAACAAACTAATTCATTTAATAACTAAAAAATTTATTTCATTTATGGCAACAACAACAAAGGCTGCAGCCCCAGCCAAAAAGAATTCGGGCTTCCAAGGTATGAAAGCAGCATGGATTATCCTCGTAATTTGCGCTTGCTTAGGTTATGGTGTATGGTACTTCATTATGGGTGACCCTGACAACTTCATCGGTGGTGATCGTTCTGGCCATCCCGCAAACTTGCTGGGTACCGTTTATAAGGGAGGTTTCGTAGTAGGTCTGATCCTGACTCTGCTCTTCACCGTTATCTGCCTTGGTTTCGAGCGTTTCTTCGCTATCCGCACAGCCTCTGGTAAGATGAACCTCGCTAAGTTCACTGCTCAGGTTAAGGACGCTATCCGCGCTCAGAAGTTCGACGAGGCTCGCGCTCTCTGCGACAAGATGCAGGGCTCTGTAGCAAATGTCGTTATGGCTTCTATCAACATGTATCAGACTGTTGAGGGTGACGCTACTCTGAAGAAGGCTGCCAAGATCGCTAAGATTCAGCAGGCTCACGAGGAGGCTACTCAACTGGAGATGCCTACTCTGCAGATGAACATGCCAATGGTTGCTACCATCGTATCTCTGGGTACTCTGACCGCTCTGTTCGGTACTGTGCTTGGTATGATCGGTTCGTTCCAGGCTCTGTCTGCTGGTGGTGGTGCTGACTCTATGGCTCTGTCTGCCGGTATTTCTGAGGCCCTTGTGAACACAGCTTCTGGTATTTTGACCTCTTGGGTTGCTACCGTTGTTTACAACTTCTTCTCTAACAAGATCGACAAGCTGACCTACGCTCTCGACGAGATTGGTTACACCATCGCAGCTACTTACGATTCTAACCACACTGAGGCTTAATTTTCGGTCCATTCGCGTTTAAAACCCTAAAAACCGTTTTAGAATGGCTAAAATTAAGATACAGAAAAAAGACATCTGGATTGACATGACGCCCATGTCAGACGTGATGACTTTGTTGCTCTGCTTCTTTATGTTGACATCAACATTCTTGACGCCAGAGCCTATCCAAGTCACTGCGCCTAACTCGGTGTCAGAGGTTAAGATTCCGGAGAGCGATGTCTTGAACATTCTGGTATCTCCAGAGGGCAAGATTTTCCTCGGTACGGAAAACAAGAACTACATGAAGGCAATGATGGAGACGATGACCGATAAGTTCGGTATCACTCTGAACGCTACTCAGCAGAAGCACTTCTTGGAAGATGCAATGGCTGGTGCCCCCATGTCGCAACTTGCTGCTTACCTCAGCCTTGAGCCCGAGCAGATGGGCGAGGCTATCCAGAAGCTCGGCATCCCCACTGATAGTATCAATGGTGGAAAGAGCGAATTCCAGGAGTGGGTTGCTGCCGCTCGCGACGCTAACCCCGACATCCGTCTGGCCATCAAGTGTGACTCAAAGACTCCATACAAGTTGGTGAAGGCTATGATGTCAGAGCTCCAGGATATGAACGAGAACCGTTACCAGTTGATTACTAATCTTAAAACTGCATCGGAGGATTAAGCTATGGCAAAAAAGAATTTGAGTAAGCAGAAAAAAATGGATACCCGCGTGAACTTCACGCCAATGGTAGACATGATGATGCTGTTGATTACGTTCTTCATGCTGTGTACCACTCTGGCAAAGCCCCAGGCTATGCAGTTGACGATGCCCAGTAACGACCAGAACGTATCTGAAGAAGATAAGTCGGTAACGAAAGCCTCTCATACCATCACTCTCTATCTGGGTGCTAACGACCAGGTTTGGTACATTGCCGGACTTCCCAACTATGAGGATCCTTCTTGTGTAAAGAAGACTTCTTATGGTGCCAAGGGTATCCGCGACGTCCTGATCAACCACACCACAGAGGAAGGTGTCAACCCGATTGCAAAGATCATGGTAGCTAAGAAAGAGCTGGACGCTCAGAAGACCGCTTACAACAGTAAGATGACTGACGAGCAGTATCAGCAGCAGCTTTCAAAGCTGAAGAAGGGTGAGCTGCCCAACGGTGAGAAGGTGCCCACAATGACTGTGATTATCCGTCCACTGGATACAGCAACCTATGAGAACATGATCGCTGCTCTTGACGAGATGCTCATTTGCAGTATTGATAAGTACGTCATTGACCGAATCGGTCCTGAGGACCAGGAGTTGATTACCAAGGCTGGTGTCAAGTAAGTCAATGTCAAACCTTTAAAATGTAGAAAGAACTATGGCAAAAATAGATCTTATTGACAACGGATGGGTTGACCTCGTGTTCGAGGGCAAGAACCATTCATACGGTGCTTATCAACTGCGCAAGGAAACTGGTAAACGTAACTTGATGGCTATTCTCGTTATGTTTGCTATTGGAGTAGCAATTGCTGCCTTCGTGGCCATCAAAGGTGTCGTGGAGAACGCCATGAAACAGGACGTTGCCATTGAGGCCGATGTAGAGCTTGCAAAGCTGGCTGAGAAGAAGGAAGCAAAGGTTGAGAAGAAAGAAGAACCGAAAATTGAGAAAGTTGAAGTAGAAAAGGTTAAGAGTTCTGTGAAGTTCGTTCCTCCCGTTATCAAGAAGGACGATGAGGTGAAGCCCGAAGAGGAGCTGAAGTCTCAGGAAGAACTGAACAAGACCAATACCGCTATCGGTGCATTCGATGTGAAAGGTAACGACGAGGCTGCAGGTGAAGTGCTGAAGGCTAAGGAAGTTATCGCACAGCCCGAGCCTCCGAAGGAAGAAGAGACCAAGGTGTTCGACGTTGTTGAGCAGATGCCTTCATTCCCTGGTGGTCCTAGTGCACTGATGCAGTACCTGAGCAGCAACATCAAATACCCGGTAGTAGCCGAGGAGAATGGTGTTCAGGGCCGCGTAGTATGTACTTTCGTGGTTGAGCGTGATGGTTCAATCACCGACGTACGCGTCATCAAGTCAGTTGACCCGTCACTTGACAAAGAGGCCGTTCGCGTTGTAAAGAGCATGCCGAAGTGGATTCCTGGTAAGCAGAACGGCTCGGCTGTACGTGTAAAGTACACCGTACCTGTAACCTTCAGACTGCAATAACAAATGAACAGAAACACATTCAATATAATTATTGGATTAACTCTTATTTTAGGCTTGTTCCTCTCTTGTGGGAACAAGCCTAAAAATACTAAAGCGGAGCAGGACTATCAGAAGGCCGCTCGATATTTCGTGGCCGATGAGAGTTTCAGCCCCATCCTCAACGAGGCACTTGATGTATTCCTCTACAAAAGCATCCTTGACACGCTGGAAGCCAAGTATACTAACGAGCAAGATGCCGTGAAAGAGTTGATGGCTCTGAAGACGTGGCTGGCTTTCACCACCCGCGACTTTACGGCTAAGGAGCGCCAGAACCTGATTGACCGCAAGTATCTGCCCAGGACTATCCCCATTGCCTACGACGGACTTGCCATCATCGTCAACAACACCAACCCTGACACCTGCATTACCGTCAAGGACTTCAAGCGCATCCTCAAGGGCGAGGTTACCCAATGGAAAGACCTCTACCCCACCTCCAAACTTGGCAATATCGATGTCGTCTTCGACAATCCCCTATCCAGCACCGTACGCTGGTGTGTCGACTCCCTCCTGGGAGGCAAGGAGTTCTCAGCCCCCAACATTGGAGCTGTGAATACCAGTGCAGCCGTTATCGACTATGTTGAGCGCCACAATAACTCGCTTGGCATCATCGGTTCCAACTGGCTCAACGACAGCCGTGACACCACCAATGTCACCTTTAAGAAGAACATTACCGTCATGAAGGTCAGCAAACTGGACTCTGCAACAGCCTACAACAGTTGGCGACCCTATCAGTACTATATATATAATGGCAACTATCCGCTCGTCCGCACCATCTATGCGCTGCTCAACGAGCCACGAAGCGGACTGCCCTCTAACTTTGCACATTTCTGTCGTCTGCCCAAAGGTCAGCTCATCATCCAGAAATCGGGTCTTTTGCCCATTCAGGCAGCAACCAATGTCAGACCGGTATATGTGAATAAAGAATAAAATCAGAAACAAAATCACGTGTCAAACGTCAAACAATAGAGAAATATAAGTTGAATCATATACAAAAAGAATTATGAAAGCAATTAAATATTTATTCACCGCTGCACTGCTGGCAGGTTTCAGCACAGCAGCCCTGGCACAGGACGGCTCAAAGGCCGACGTTGATGCCGTAAAGAAAATCATTAGTAACAAACCCGCCGATCTCGACAAGCAGATGAAGCCTTTCTACAAGGCTAACAAGAAGAATGCTGACAATCTGGTAGCCTTCGGACGCGAGTTCTTGAACGTTAAAGACACTGCCAATGCAAAGGTATATGCCGAATACGCACTGCAGGCCAGCAAGAACAAGTGCGCCCCTGCCTTCATTCTGTTGGGCGACATCGAGGCCATCTCTGACAATGGTGGTGGTGCAGCTGCACAGTACGAGCAGGCTATCTATGTAGATCCTAAGAATCCAGATGCCTACTACAAGTATGCCAACGTTTATCGTAAGATCAGCCCCGCTGGTGCTGTTGCCAAGCTGAACGAGCTTCGCCAGCAGCGTCCTGACATTGCCGTTGACGCTCTGGCCGGACGTATCTATTATATGTCTAACGAGTTCGACAAGGCGCTGGCTGCTTACGACAAGGCCGACATGTCTAAGATGGAAGAGCGCGACCTGAGCGACTACGCTATGTCTGCCTTCTTCAAGCAGAAGTACGACAAGGCCCTTGAGGTTGCCAAGTTCGGTCTCTCTAAGAATCCTCGTCATGCTGCCTTCAACCGTCTGGCCTTCTTCAACAGCACTGAGCTGAAGAACTTCGACGACGCTTTGATGTATGCCGACGCTCTGTTCAACAAGTCTGACTCAGCCAAGTTCTCATATTATGACTACACCTACTATGGCAACGCCCTGATTGGTGCCAAGCAGCCCCAGAAGGCCATCGAGATGTACGAGCTGGCTCTGAAGCAGGAAGATATGGACAACAAGGCAAAGCGCGCTGGTGTTGTTAAGCAGCTCTCTGACGCTTACCGCGACATGGACGACTTCCCCAATGCCATCAAGCATTACAAGGACTATCTCGCCAGCATGGATAAGCCTACAGCCAACGACCTCGCTGCTCTGGCTAGCTTGCACATGCAGCACGGTTCTACCTTGAAAGATAATGAACAAACAGAAGCTTTCAAGATGGCCGATGAGACCTATGCCGACCTTGCTCAGAAGTACGAGAACGCCGCAGAATATGCCACCTTCATGCGTGCCCGTGTAAACGGTCAGCTGGACCCCGATCAGTCAAAGGGATTGGCTAAGCCATTCTACGAGAAGCTCGTTGAGCTCATCGGTCCTAAGACCGACCTCGACAATACTGAGAAAGCACGTCTGAAGGAGAGCTACCACTACCTCATCTCTTACTACTTCATCCAGAAGGACGATAAGGAGACTGCCAAAGAGTATGCAGCTAAGATGCTGGTTATCGATCCAGAGAACCAGATTGCCACTCAGGTAATGGGTACCAAGTAATTTCGCTCACACGAAGCATACAATGAAAAGGGGGTCGCGATTTGCGACCCCCTTTTCTGTCTAGCGGCATTTGAGCCACAGGTTAGGAGAAACTCTCATAAGCTTTATGTGAGGTTTAGTTAATAAAATAATAATATGAAAGTTAGACATTATGGCCTCCCTGCACTGTAAAGCGCGAGGAGTTTTTTCTCTCTTCAGGAAAGTGCCCATTCTCCAGAAGTAATTTCAATTACTCCGAATAGAAATTAAAATAGTCCGAAAGTAATTTATGTTACTCCGAAAGTAATCCCTAAGATTCCTTATTCTAGAGAGTTTCTTTTCCAACTAATACATATTTTTAGTCCGTAGTGAGCGAACTCTCAGTCCGTCCCGTTCGGACTGGCAGTCCGTAAGGACGGACTAAAAAGGTTAAATAATGCAAATGAGATGAGGCTTTCGTTTTTATTTACTACATTTGCAACGCTTTTTAGAGTATTACTAATCTACCAGACTCATGAACAAAGAAAATAATCAGTCAATTATTTCTAAAGACGGGGTGAGCTACCTCATTCCTTTTATCCTCGTAACTTCCTGTTTCGCCCTGTGGGGCTTTGCCAACGACATCACCAATCCGATGGTGAAGGCGTTCTCGAAGATTTTCCGCATGAGCGTGACGGATGGTGCTTTGGTGCAGGTGGCTTTCTATGGCGGCTACTTCGCCATGGCTTTCCCTGCCGCTATGTTTATCCGCAAATATTCGTATAAGGCAGGTGTGCTGATGGGCTTAGGACTGTATGCTGTGGGCGCCCTGCTGTTTCTGCCTGCCTCGATGACTGGCATGTATTATCCGTTCCTCGTGGCTTACTTCATCTTGACCTGCGGATTGTCGTTCCTGGAGACCAGCTGTAACCCCTATATCCTCTCGATGGGTGAGGAGGAGACGAGTACGCGCCGACTGAATCTGGCACAGTGCTTCAACCCCATGGGTTCGCTGTGTGGCATGTATGTAGCCATGAACTTTATCCAAGCTAAGTTGAACCCAGCCTCAACGGAGGAGCGTGCCTTGCTGAGCGATACAGAGTTTGCTGCGATGCGAGACAGCGACCTGAGCGTGCTGATTACGCCCTACCTGATTATCGGAGCGGTGATAGCACTGATGTTCCTCGTGATTTACTTCACCAAGATGCCGCATAATGCTGACAAGAATCATGATGTGCACCCATTGGCTACGCTGAAGCGCATCTGCAAGATAGACTACTATCGCGAGGGAGTGATAGCCCAGTTCTTCTATGTGGGTGTTCAGATTATGTGCTGGACGTTTATTATACAATATGGTACGCGCGTGTTGATGAACGAGGGAATGTCGGAGATTGACGCAGAGGTGACGTCGCAGCGATATAACATCATAGCAATGGCCATCTTCGTGACCAGCCGCTTTATCTGCACCTACTTCCTGAAATACATCAATGCGGGTGCTCTGCTGGGCATTCTGGCAACGGTGGGCACGGTGCTGACACTGGGCGTCATCTTCATCGACGGACGTATGGGACTCTACTGCTTGGTAGCCATTTCAGCTTGCATGTCGCTAATGTTCCCAACCATCTATGGTATCGCCCTGCAAGGACTAGGCGACGATGCCAAGTTTGGAGCAGCAGGCTTGATTATGGCAATTCTGGGCGGCAGTGTGCTTCCTCCATTCCAAGCCAGCATCATTGACCAGCAGACGCTGTTCGACATGCCTGCTGTCAACATCTCATTCATATTGCCGCTGTTCTGTTTCCTGGTTATCATTGTCTACGGATACAGAACGTACAAAAGGACGAAGTGAGGCGCTTCGCTAGTGAAATAGTGAACAGTGAATAGTGAATGATAAAGGGGGTCGCGATTTGCGATCCCCTTTACTGTTATGCTAACCTACCCACTTGCTGGCGCCAGAAACGATAGGTAATGTCTTCGAAACTGCCATCTTCCTGTCGGCGATAGAGTCGTTGGTTGGTGGTGGGCGACTTCAACGGGCCCAGATGCTTGATGTAAGGACCAACCTTGATGTAGTCGAAATCGGCCTTATTGACTACAGACGGAATGCGCAGGCGACCACTGTACCAAGCTACATGGAATTGCGGATGGAACTCGTGGATATACTGAGCCAGCGCATTGACAGCCTTCGGATCGGCATCACCACCCATAAAGGAAATGCAGGTGATGTCGGTACCATACTGATCGACGAACTGATCGATGGCATCTATGTCCAAGGGGAGCCCGATATCCTCCCAAAGGTAATGGCTGTGACAGCCCGGACAATGACAAGGACAATTGGATATGTTGATAGCCAATGTCGTCTCGTCGGGTATCTCCTGGAACACAATGCCTGTATTGACGTACTTCAGCATGATTACTTCTTAGCGTTAGCGTAGTAACGACGTGCGGCTTCCTCTTGGCGAGCCTGTGAGAAATTAGAGACACGCTTCAGATAACCGATGATGCGAGTCATGTAATCCACATTCTTGGAGTGGCAGTGAGGACACTCATGCAGATAACGCTTGTCAATATGTCCACATTCGTTGCAGACGGTGTTGGGAATGTTGAATGTGAAATAGTTGCAACCTTCCTGTGCAGCCACCTTCAGCAGGTGCAGATACTGCTGCTTAGAGAGATGCTCCTCCAGGTTCATGTGCAGTGCCGAACCACCGGTGAGATGCTCGATATAAGGTGCACCATGCAGCTTGAACTTGTCGATAACGCTCAAAGAGTCATCCTCAACCACATAGAAATAGCTGTTGTAGCAGTCGCGAGGTACGAAGTAACCATCCTCACGGTCCCACTTGGCGTGCTTTACACCTACGTTCTCAGCAGGAATCATCTCGCAGTTGAACATCACGTCCTTCGTACGATACTGCTTGTTGTACTTCTCAATCAGGCCGAGGATGCCCTGCACGAACTTCTTGTATTCCTCATTAGGTGTAATCTTCAGGCCCATGAACTCTGCAGCCTCTACCAATCCATTGATACCAATGGTGAGATACTGACGAGCAATATTGATGTAACCAGCATCGAACAATGGCAACATGCCATGAGACTGCAACTCCTTCAAGTTCTCGTTGTAAGCCAACTGAACCTTGTGGCAGAGGTCGATAATCTCGCCCAGATACTCCAGATAATCCTTCTTGTGGTTAACGGCATACTGGATGCAACGGTTCAGGTTGATGGTAAGCACAGACTTGGAACCAGTTGACACGCCACCAGCACCCAACGTATAGCTGAAGCCGTTGTCAGTAATCTCGTTGCGCAGACGACAGCATGAGCTCAGCGAGTCGGCATTGTTACTCATATAGGTGAAGAACGAGTGACCTTCAGAATACATCTCAGCCGTGAAATCGCCCCACTCCTTATCCTTGCACTCGCCATTCTCGTCAACCAACAGAGCCATTGTCTCTACAGGGAAGGTCAGCAGGGTCTTGGTACGCTCGTGGTTGAACCACTTCATAAAGCGCTTCTGCAACCAAGAAAGTCCCTCCCAGTCGGGCTGTGAGCCATCAGGGAAATAGAACTCGCCAAAGATGCTGTCGAAATAGTACTTGTCGTAATAGGCCACATTCCAGAACACAGCCTGATAGTTACGTGCACCAGTGGGCTGGTTCAGCGAATAGACAATCTGCTCGAAATAATCGGTGATGACCTTGTCGATGGTGCGCTTCTTCAGCGAGAGGTCGGCCTGCTGATCAGGATGCTGCCAATAGTCCTTGCCATATTCCTTGCCGATGAAGTAGTTCATGTACATCAAGAACTCTGGGGTAGCACAAGCACCAGCGAGCATAGAGCTGACCATGAACACCATGTTGATGAAACCACCGGCAAACGACTTCAGGTTGGTGGGAGCTGTAGAGTTGCCACCAATAGCTGTCGTACCACTGATAAGCCAGGGGTACATGGTGATAGAGGCACAATAGTTAGCCAATGAGGTCTCGTCGTTCTTATATATAAAGTGGTGGGTGAGCAAGTCGATGTACTGGTCGGCCAATTCCTTGTCATACATCTTCTTGATACGCTCGGTTAGCAGACGACGGTTCAAACGGATGAAGTTAGACTTGGGCAACTCGCCAATCAATGTGGCAATGTTCTTATGCTCAACATTGGCGTTGGCATCGAACTTCGAAGAGGTTGCTGCATTGGCAGACTCCATGTAGTCGGACAGGAACTGCAACTTAGCCAACGTCTCACGATCCTCGGTGTGAGCCTGACGATAGAGCATGAATGATTTAGCCACCTTATAGAAGCCTTCGCGCATCAAAGCTTCTTCTACTTGGTTCTGAATGTCCTCAACCGTGATATCGTCCTTGATATCCAGGTGGCTGAGAATTTTTGAAATTGTTCCAAGGTCAGCAGGAACATTCACGCTCTCGAATGCTTTTACGATAGCATTCATGATTTTGTCTAACGAAAACTGGTCTTTAGAACCGTCACGCTTCGTAATTGTGAAATTTTTAATTTCCATTGTATGTCTCTAATTTTATTTAGTTATTGCTCTCGAAATCCGGTTAAAGTTTTCCGTTTTGGACAACTTTTTGATTTTCGAATCACAAAAAGTTTCCCGTTTTGGTAAACTCGATTCGACTGCAAAGGTACAAAAATTCCACGAACTACATACACTTTTATCTAAGTTTTATATGCAAAAAATAGTTAACCGTCGCTAACTCGTTGTTATGCAAGAGAAAAGCCTTTGGAGAACTTATTAATTGCACAAACATGAGGTTCTGTGCACAAATCGGCTATTTTTGTGCATTTTGTTTGGTCATCTCCCCAAAAAGCACTACCTTTGCACCCGATTTTCAAGATACACATTATTTATATATATAATTTATGGCTTTAAAAATCGTTGTGCTGGCCAAGCAAGTGCCAGACACCAGAAATGTGGGTAAGGACGCCATGACCGCAGAAGGAACTGTGAATCGTGCAGCCAATCCTCACGATGGGTCCTCCACGTGCAGGTGAGATTATCCGTCAGGGACTTTATCGTGGCGCTGATACTGGTTGGTTGCTGACCGACCGTCTCTTCGCAGGTGCTGACACCCTCGCTACTTCTTATGCGCTAGCTACTGCCATCAAGAAGATTGGCGACGTAGACATCGTTATCGGTGGTCGTCAGGCTATCGATGGTGATACAGCGCAGGTAGGTCCGCAGGTGGCTCAGAAACTGGGTCTCAATCAGGTTACTTATGCTGAGGAGGTTCTGTCAGTAAAGGATGGTAAGGCTACCATCAAGCGCGTGATCGACGGTGGCGTGGAGACTGTAGAGGCTCCCCTGCCCGTAGTGATTACCGTTAACGGAAGCGCTGCTCCCTGTCGTCCCCAGAATGCCAAACTAGTGATGAAGTACAAGCGCGCTACCTGTCCTATGGAGCGTCCTGCTGAAGGTACACCCTACGACTATCTGTATGAGGAGCGCCCTGAGCTGAATCTGAATCAGTGGAGTGTTGCCGATGTGGATGGCGATGTAAACCAGTGCGGTCTGAGTGGCTCACCCACGAAGGTGAAGACCATCAAGAACATCGTGTTCCAGGCTAAGGAGTCGAAGACTTTGACGGCTTCTGATGCTGATATCGAGGGAATGATCAAAGAATTGTTGGAAGAGAAAATCATTGGCTGATGCAATGCATAATGCTTAATGCATAATTCATAATTAGGCAGCGCTGAACATGAAACAATTATGCATTATGAATTATTAATTATGAATTGAAATTATGAATAACGTATTTGTATATTGCGAAATTGAAGGTACTCAGGTACAGGAAGTATCTCAGGAGCTGCTGACCAAGGGTCGCAAGCTCGCCAATGAACTGAAGGTGGAACTCCATGCCATTGTTGCTGGTACTGGCATTAAGGGTAAGGTTGAGGACCAGATTCTGCCTTACGGTGTTGATAAGCTGTTTGTTTTCGACGCTAAGGACCTGTTCCCTTACACCTCAGCTCCCCACACTGATATTCTGGTTAACCTCTTTAAGGAGGAGCAGCCGCAGATCTGTCTGATGGGTGCTACCGTGATCGGTCGTGACCTCGGCCCTCGTGTGTCATCATCGCTGACCTCTGGTCTGACTGCCGACTGCACAGAGTTGGAGATTGGTCCGTTCGAGGATAAGAAAAATAATAAGGTATATGAGAATCTGCTCTATCAGATTCGTCCTGCCTTCGGTGGTAACATCGTAGCTACCATCGTTAACCCCGACCACCGTCCACAGATGGCTACTGTACGCTCTGGCGTGATGCAGAAGGCTCTTTACGATGGCGAGTGCAAGAAGGAGGTTGTTTATCCTGAGGTAAGCAAGTATGTAAGCCCTGAGGCTTTCGTAGTGAAGGTACTGGATCACCACGTGGAGGCTGCAAAACACAACCTGAAGGGTGCCCCTATCGTTGTAGCCGGTGGTTATGGTATGGGCTCTAAGGAGAACTTCGACATGCTGTTCCAGTTGGCAAAGGTTCTGCATGGTGAGGTTGGTGGTTCTCGTGCCGCTGTTGATGCAGGCTGGTTGGATCACGACCGTCAGATTGGTCAGACTGGTGTTACCGTTCACCCCAAGGTGTACATCGCCTGCGGTATCTCTGGACAGATTCAGCACATCGCTGGTATGCAGGATTCGGGCATCATCATCAGCGTGAACAGCGATCCCGATGCACCTATCAACCGCATCGCCGACTACGTCATCACAGGTACTGTTGAAGAGGTCGTTCCCAAACTGATTAAGTATTATAAGCAGAATAGCAAATAGTAAATTGTAAATTGTCAAATTGTAAATTATAATGGCAAACTATTATAGCGATCATCCTGAGATCGGGTTTGCGAAAGAATATGACTACGCTCCCGTTGACCTGGGCGATGCCATCGAGAACTACAAGCAGATTCTCGACATCACTGGCGACGTGGCTGCCAACATCATTGAGCCAAACTCTGAGAGCGTTGACCTCGAAGGTCCACACCTCGAGAACGGCCGTATGATTTACGCCTCTAAGACTTACGAGAACCTCGACGCCACCCGTAAGGCTGGTCTGTGGGGTGTCTCTATGCCGCGTCGTTACGGCGGTCTGAACCTGCCTAACGCAGTATTCTCAATGCTCTCTGAAATGATTTCGGCTGCTGATGCCGGTTTCCAGAACATCTGGAGCCTGCAGAGCTGTATCGATACTCTGTATGAGTTCGGTAGCGAGGAGCAGCGCCAGAAGTACATCCCCCGCGTTTGCGCTGGTGAGGGTATGAGTATGGACCTGACCGAGCCCGATGCTGGTTCTGACCTGCAGCGCGTGATGCTGAAGGCTACTTTCGATGAGAAGGAGAACTGCTGGCGCTTGAACGGTGTGAAGCGTTTCATCACCAACGGCGATAGCGACATTCACCTCGTGCTGGCTCGTTCTGAGGAGGGCACCAAGGACGGACGTGGTCTTTCCATGTTCATCTACGACAAGCGCCAGGGCGGTGTTGACGTACGTCACATCGAGCACAAGCTGGGTATCCACGGCTCTCCTACCTGTGAGCTCACCTATAAGAATGCTAAGGTCGAGCTCTGCGGTAGCACACGTCTGGGTCTGATCAAGTACGTGATGGCTCTGATGAACGGCGCCCGTCTGGGTATCGCTGCACAGAGCGTAGGTGTTGAGCAAGAGGCTTACAATGAGGGTCTGGCTTACGCCAAGGAGCGTCAGCAGTTTAACGATAAAATCATCAACTTCCCAAGTCGTATGAAGGCTAAGCTTGATGCTGGTCGTTCTCTCTTGTATGAAACTGCATGTTATGTAGACATTTATAAATGTTTGGAAGACATTGAAAGAGATCGCAAGCTCACACCTGAGGAGAAGCAGGAACTGAAGAAGTACCAGCGCCTGGCTGATGCCTTCACACCACTGGCCAAGGGTATGAACTCAGAGTATGCCAACCAGAACGCTTACGATGCCATCAGCATCCACGGTGGTTCAGGTTTCATCATGGAGTACAAGAGCCAGCGTCTGTTCCGCGACGCACGTATCTTCTCTATCTACGAGGGTACCACTCAGTTACAGGTTGTTGCCGCTATCCGCTACATCACCAACGGTACTATGCTCAACAATATCAAGGATATGCTGGCAGGTCTCGAGGTTAGCGATAGCCTGAAGAACCTGAAGGCACGCGTTGAGAAGCTCGTTCCTGTTTACGAGGAGGCTCTGAACAAAGTGAAGGCTTTGGAGAATCAGGACGCTCAGGATTTCCTTGCTCGTCGTCTGTACGACATGACCGCCGAGTTGGTAATGAGCCTGCTCATCCTGCGCGACGCCACCAAGGCTCCAGAGCTCTTCGAGAAGAGTGCTAACGTCTATGTCCGCATGGCTGAGGAGGATGTTCTCGGCAAGAGCGCATACATCAAGGCATTCCAGGTAGAGGATTTGGCCTCATTCAAGGCTGCTGAACCAAGTGATAACGAGGAGTAAGCTGTATGATGACCGCTAATGAGATTCGCGACTCGTTCAAGAAATTCTTCGAGTCAAAACAGCATGCCATTGTGCCCTCAGCACCAATGGTCATCAAGGACGACCCCACCCTGATGTTTACCAACGCTGGTATGAACCAGTGGAAAGATATAATATTAGGTACGCGCGACCCAGAACCGCGTCGTCGTGCGGATACTCAGAAGTGTCTGCGTGTCAGCGGTAAGCATAACGACTTGGAGGAAGTCGGTCACGACACCTATCACCACACCATGTTCGAGATGCTCGGCAACTGGTCGTTTGGCGACTACTTCAAGGAAGGCGCCATCGATATGGCTTGGGAGTATCTGGTGGATGTGCTGAAGCTGAATCCTGAGGACCTGTATGTTACTGTTTTCGAGGGTTCACCCGAGGAAAACATTCCTCGCGACGACGAGGCTGCCAAATATTGGGCCAAGCACGTGCCTGAGGACCATATCATTAATGGCAACAAGCACGACAACTTCTGGGAGATGGGCGATACGGGGCCCTGCGGACCTTGCTCTGAGATTCACGTTGACTCTCGTACCCCTGAGCAAAAGGCTGCTTCTGGCAAAACGGGTCGTGAACTGGTAAACCAAGATGACCCACAAGTCATCGAGATTTGGAACCTCGTGTTCATGCAGTTCAATCGCAAGGCTGACGGAAGCCTCGAAAAGCTGTCGATGAACGTCATCGATACCGGTATGGGCTTCGAGCGCTTGGTTCGCATGATGCAGGGCAAGCACTCTAACTATGACACTGACGTGTTCCAGCCCATCATCAAGGCTGAGCAGGACATCACCGGTTTAAAGTACTTTACTTTCGAAGAAGAGACAGTTAGTCCTATCAGCAAGGAACAGGACAATATCAACGTCGCCATGCGTGTCTGTGCCGACCACCTGCGTGCCGTATCGTTCTCGATTGCTGACGGTCAGTTGCCTTCTAATGCCAAGGCCGGTTACGTCATCCGTCGTATCCTACGCCGTGCCGTACGCTATGCCTATACCTTCCTCGGACAGAAGGACGGTTTCCTATATAAACTCGTTCCCACCCTCGTTCATGAGATGGGCGATGCCTTCCCTGAACTGAAGGCTCAGCAGCAGCTGATTACCAAGGTCATCAAGGAAGAGGAAGACAGCTTCCTGCGCACACTCGACAAGGGTATTTCCCTGCTTGACAAGGCTATGGCAGATCTCAAGGCTCAGGGCAAGAACCAGTTGGATGGTGTTCAGGCTTTCCGCTTGTTCGATACCTACGGTTTCCCCCTCGACCTCACAGAACTCATCTGTCGTGAGAATGGCTTTACCGTTGACGAGGAACAGTTCAACGTCGAGATGCAGAAGCAGAAGGAGCGTGCCCGCAATGCCGCTGCCGTTGAGAACAGCGACTGGA
The DNA here is from genome assembly GCA_902782305.1 of uncultured Prevotellaceae bacterium. Classification (GTDB taxonomy): domain Bacteria; phylum Bacteroidota; class Bacteroidia; order Bacteroidales; family Bacteroidaceae; genus Prevotella. The sequence goes on along the minus strand of CACZMV010000018.1, from coordinate 38,345 downwards.
CGGAGCTTCAAGCTGGTGAACAGCAGTTCGTGGGCTACGACTACACCGAATACAACTGTCACATCCTGCGCTATCGCAAGGTCACCCAGAAGAAGAACGAGTTCTATGAGCTCGTGCTCGACGCCACACCATTCTATGGTGAGATGGGTGGACAGGTAGGTGACTGCGGTGTACTCTGCAACGAGAACGAGACCATCGACATCATCGATACCAAGCGCGAAAACAACCAAAGCGTACATATCGTCAAGCAGTTGCCGAAGGATCCCGCTGCCGAGTTCATGGCATGTGTCGATACCGACAAGCGCAACGCTTCCGCTGCTAATCATACTGCTACCCACCTACTGGATTATGCCTTGAAGCAGATCTTGGGCGACCACGTAGAGCAGAAGGGATCATTTGTTTCACCTGACACTCTTCGCTTCGACTTCTCACACTTCGAGAAGGTTACCGACGAACAACTGCGTGAGGTAGAGCGCATGGTGAACGACATGATCCGTCAGGATATCCATATCGACGAGCACCGCGACGTTCCCTTCGAGGAAGCTAAGAAACTCGGTGCCATCGCCCTCTTCGGCGAGAAGTACGGCGACAAGGTCCGTGTGGTTCGCTTCGGACCCTCTTGCGAGTTCTGCGGTGGTATTCACGCCACAAGCACAGGTCGCATCGGTTTCTTCAAGATTCTCTCGGAGAGCAGTGTTGCTGCCGGTATCCGTCGTATTGAGGCCACTACAGGTAAGGATTGCGAAGAGCGTCTCTACCAGATGGAGGACATCCTCAAGAACATCAAGTCGTTCTTCAACAATGCGAAGGACCTGCAGGGTGTTATCCAGAAGTATATCGATGAGCACGACGCCATGAAGAAGGAGATTGAAGGTTTTCAGGCACAGGCCGTAGAACGTGCTGCCCAGCGTCTCGTTGAGAAGGCTCGCACCGTCAATGGCGTTACCGTCATCACATCTGTAGCACCTATGGCTCCTGCCGCTGCCAAGGACTTGGCTTTCAAGATTCGTGCCGCTGTCAATGGCTCATTGCTCTGCGTCATCGGTTCTCACGACAACAACAAGCCCCAGCTCTCTATCATGATGAGCGACGACATGGTTTCAGACCACAACCTCAACGCAGGTCAGATGGTTCGCGAAGCCGCCAAACTCATCCAAGGCGGTGGCGGTGGTCAACCCCACTTCGCTCAGGCTGGTGGTAAGAATGTCGATGGACTCAGTGCCGCGGTCGACAAGGTCATCGAATTAGCAAACCTCTAATATTAAAAGAATGAGCACCCGTTTGAGTGCTCATTCTTTTTTCTTCCTATCCTGCCAGATTTCAATACTGTTGATAATGTTTTGCCAGAGCACATAACAGCCTGCTCCCACTGAAGCAACAGGATTCAAATACATATAAGCTACCCAGATGCTGAGGGCCGTATTCTTCTGAAACAATGCCTGTCCCGCGTTTACCTCCTCGCCCAACCAACGGCCCACCAAACGACCTATAGCAAACTGGATGAAGCAAAGCACAAAGGTTGTTGCGGCAATCATCAAAAGCAACACGATGGTAGCTTCACTATGCACGATGTTCTTAACGGTTATACCAGTCGTGATACTGAGCGAGATAGCCCAAGTATAAAAGCTAAGATTGGGCATCGAAGCAATGCGACGTTGCAACGTTGGCAGGAAATGCTTGATAAACCAGCCTAACACCAAAGGCAACATCAACACAATGGACACTTTCTGAAGAATAATCAGGAAGGCCTCCAAAAATGCTACTCCTGCAGATGGTTCAAGAATAGGGAACACCAAAGGAATTAAAACGGTAGATGCTAAAGAGGAGAGGATGACATAGGTGGTCATGGTATTAATGTTACCTCCCAACTTACCTACAACAACAGGGGCTGCGGAGGCTGCTGGACCTATGATACACGTCAGGAGTGCTTCCCAAAGCAGTTTCTGCTCTGCATGTTCCTCCACCCAAAAGATGACTCCAATGGTCAATGCTACCAAGAGCAACTGGGCCAACAAAACGCCAGTATGCCAACGGTGAGGGAGAAGCTGATGATAATCAACCTTGCAAAAGGTAATGAGCAAGGTCAAAAACACAAACAGAGGGAATATAACATCGAACACGGGAGCCAGCGCATTACCAGCCTCATCCAATGAAGGCACATAATAGAATAGCAGATAACACGTTGAACCAACAGCTATCGACACGGGTAGCGTCCAATCCTTAATGAATCTCACCACACCATGTTCTATCCTCTTTGCATTTTGTCCTACCTTATTCTTTACTTCCATCTTGTTTTCCTTTTCCAGGGGCAAAGATACGAATAAATGCGAGAAAAGCCAAATTTTCTTGGCTTTTACCTACTTTTTGCTTACCTTTGCGCTCATGATTCTCAATAATGACATTATTAAAGTTGTGGCTTTCGATGCCGATGACACCCTATGGGACTGCCAGACATGGTTTGACGACGTGGAACATCTGTGTGGCGACCTATTGCGTCCTTGGGCTACTCAAGAAGAAGTAACACAAGGTCTATTTGCTACAGAACGTAGTAACATGGAACTGTTGGGCTATGGAACCAAGGCTTTTACCATCTCTCTTGTCGAGAATGCTGTTAAGATAACCCATGGAGAGATTACAGGTGACATCGTACAAAAACTAATCGAGTTAGGAAAAGGATTGCTTCAATTTCCAACCACCCCACTACCTGAAGTAAAGGAAACCCTGCAAAGTCTGTATGATGACGGACGCTATAGGATGGTGGTGTTCACTAAAGGCGAATTACTTGATCAAGAAAGTAAGTTGAAACGGTCTGGACTTGCACACTATTTTGAATACATGGAAACGGTATCGAATAAAGGAATGGATGAATATGTGGCACTATGCAGTCATCTAGGCATCAAACCTGACGAAATGGTCATGGTCGGAAACTCCTTCCGCTCCGATATTGCTCCTGCATTAGCCGTAGGCTGCTATACGATTCACATTCCCTACCATGTAGTCTGGGAGTTGGAGAAATCAGATGAATTTCCCCATGAGCGCCTCGAAAAGATCTCACACTTCGGTCAACTGCTTGACATACTTGCTGTTAATCCATAGGGATAGCAACACGACCAAACTACCAATTAATATATAAATAAGGTATAACTGCAGCGTGGAGAGGTTTATCCCCTCCACGCAACTTTTTGGAAGAGCACCGATTACCTCCAGTATCCAGTTCATCGTCCCAACTATACAACCCAGCAAAGCCACTAACCACGCCTGCAGACCAATCCACCAGCTAGTCATTAAACATGCCAACGTCAGATACAAAATAGCCGATGCCAGCGGTACCACTATATAATTGCTTAACAGGAAGTATGTCGAAAAGGTTCCAAAGTAGTATGCCACCAGCGGAGCCGTACCCACTTGTGCTGATACGGACACCGTTGTGAGTCCCCACCAAAATCTCAACCACCTATGCCTTTGCAATACATGCAGAGGTATCACTTTTGAAAACAACGGGTTTAACACCAAAATAGCCAAAACAGCTGCAAACGATAGCTGAAAGCCTACGTTGTAAAGAGAACGAGGATTTACCACCAACATGATAATCGCTGTAAAAGCTAATGTATTAACCGACATCTTTTCTCTATAGCCTAGCGATAACAAGGCATATATGCTAATCATAACAGACGAACGTACCACACTCGGCGACAATCCAACCATAAATGCAAATGCCCATATAGAGAGAATGGTTATCACTTGTTTCAACATCAAAGAACGCCACCACCCTAGTGCCATCGTAATCACTGCGTATATTATCGTGAGATGCAGGCCACTTAGCGCTAGAATATGCGCCACACCCACCTTTCTATAGGTATTCTTCACATCTTTGTCCAACAAGGATTTATCACCCAATGTCATAGCAGCTATCACTCCTTGTGCCTCTTCGTTCACATTCCAGCGAGTTTCTTCCTTCAGCAGTTTCTCTCTCAAATCCAAAGCATTCAACTTTGCCCTATGTATCTTTTGATATACCACCTCAGGCATCCATCTGCCATCATCCCTATTCGGGTTCCCCTTGCCCAACATCATACCGAACAGCACTACACAACCCAAGATGCCAGTCGTCTGTATCCTCGGCCACTTTCCGACCAATGCAGTTACCAGCAATAGAGGCAACAGAACCACCATCACAATGGTCCATGATTCCAAATTCTTGCCAAAACCGATACCCGCCATCAGACAAATAGCTATCGGAAACAAAGGTGCATTTAACTTCATGGCTGCAAAATTACTATTTTTCTCCGTATTACTTTAGTTAAATAATCCTAAAAATATACCTATTTACTTTCCCGACGCACATTATTAAGGAGAAAAGCCGTACCTTTGCAGTCCGATTATTGGGGGAGAGACTTAGAATCCTCCGTGAGCTATGTGTAAATAGTGGTGTCTTTGGCCGGGCATTGCGGTTTGTGAATCATGGTTCAGCACTGTAACGTTAGACTACAAGCAGAGAGTTAGACCTTTGCGAGTAGTGTTGTTATGTGCATAATAGAGAAATGAATATTGTTTTTTAGTAGTAAATTTAACAAAAGAAATGAACACTTTAAGTTACAAGACCGTTTCCGTATCTAAGGAAGCTGCTCGCGAGCAGAAGGAATGGGTGGTCATCGATGCTACCGATCAGGTAGTAGGTCGCCTCGCTTCAAAAGTAGCTAAGATCATTCGCGGAAAGTACAAGCCCACATTCACTCCTAATCAGGACTGTGGCGACAACGTAATCATTATCAATGCTGCCAAGGTAGTTTTCACTGGCAAGAAAGAGACTGACAAGGTTTACACCCGTTACACTGGTTATCCTGGTGGTCAGCGTTTCAACACACCTGCTGAGCTCCGCAAGAAGCCTTTCGGTGTTGAGCGCATCATTAAGCACGCTGTTAAGGGTATGCTGCCCAAAGGCCCCCTTGGTCGCAGTCTGCTGAACAACCTCTTTATCTATGAGGGTACAGAACACAAGCACGAGGCTCAGAAGCCAAAGGCTATTGATATTAACCAGTATAAATAAATAAGGAACGATGGAAGTAATAAATGCAATCGGTCGTCGTAAGAGCTCTGTAGCTCGCGTTTACCTGTCAGAAGGAACTGGTAAGATTACGATCAACAAGAAAGACTTGGAAGTATATTTCCCCTCTGCCATCCTGCAGTATGTGGTTAAGCAGCCACTGAACCTGCTCGAAGTTGCAGAGAAATACGATATCAAAGCTAACCTTGACGGTGGTGGTTTCACTGGTCAGAGCCAGGCTCTGCGCCTTGCTATCGCTCGTGCACTCGTAAAGGTTAATGCTGAGGATAAGAAGAACCTGAAGGACCATGGTTTCCTGACCCGCGATGCTCGTGAGGTTGAGCGTAAGAAGCCAGGTCAGCCAAAGGCTCGTCGTCGCTTCCAGTTCAGTAAGCGTTAACTTTTGGAGCAGCGAGAGCAAACAAGCTTACTTGATTTGCCGAGTCGCGACAAAAGTCAACGAAGTTAATATACTGAACAGTTTAGTATCTAAACCGGTGAGATTCTTCCTAGAACATCTAGTATTACCTAGGATAAGCTGGGATTACTTAGAAGGAAAGACTACCCACTGGCTGATTCTAACAAACAGAATTAAAAAGAAAGTAAACAATTAAAAAGCAAAACAAAAATGGCAAGAACTAATTTTGACCAATTGCTGCAGGCAGGCTGTCACTTCGGCCACCTGAAGCGTAAGTGGAACCCTGCAATGGCTCCCTACATCTATACCGAGCGTAACGGTATTCATATTATTGACCTCCACAAGACTGTAGCTAAGATTGACGAGGCTGCAGATGCATTGAAGCAGATTGCCAAGAGCGGCAAGAAAGTGCTGTTCGTCGCTACTAAAAAACAGACTAAGGAAATCATCGCCGAGAAAGCTCAGAGCGTTGGTATGCCTTATGTCATCGAGCGCTGGCCGGGTGGTATGTTGACCAACTTCCCGACTATCCGTAAGGCCGTTAAGAAAATGGCGAACATTGACAAGCTCATGCAGGATGGTACATATGCTAATCTGTCAAAGCGTGAGCTGCTGCAGGTTACCCGTCAGCGTGCTAAGCTGGAGAAGAACCTTGGTTCTATCGCCGACCTGACTCGTCTGCCTAGCGCACTTTTCGTTGTTGACGTGATGAAGGAGAACATTGCCGTTCGTGAGGCTAATCGTCTGGGTATCCCCGTATTCGGTATCGTTGATACCAACTCTGACCCCAAGAACATCGACTTCGTTATCCCTGCTAACGACGACGCCAAGGATTCAGTAGAGGCTATCCTCACTGCTTGCTGCGACGCTATCAACGAGGGTATTGAGGAGCGCAAAGTAGAGAAGGCTGACGAGAAGGCTGCTGACGCTCAGGCTGAAGGCGAGGCAACTGAAGAGGTTAAGCCTAAGCGTGCTGCACGCAAGCCCCGCAAGGCTGCTGCTGAGGAGGCTCCCAAGGCTGAAGAGGCTGCAGAGTAATTAAATGTAAGTTGTAAATTTTAAAACTGTATATCAAAATGGCTATTTCAATAGACGATATCAAGAAACTTCGCGCTATGACAGGTGCTGGTCTTGCCGACGTAAAGAAGGCTTTGACCGAGGCTGAGGGCGATTTCGATAAGGCTAAGGAACTGCTTCGTGAGCGTGGTCTTGCCATTGCTGCTAAGCGTTCTGACCGTGAGACATCAAATGGTTGTGTACTCGTTAAGGCTGTTGACGGCTTTGCTGCCATGATTGCCTTGAAGTGTGAGACCGACTTCGTTGCCAACGGTGCCGACTTCATCGCTCTTACTCAGAGCATCCTCGATGCTGCTATCGCCAACAAGTGCAAGGACATCGAGGCTGTTAAGGCTCTCAACATCAATGGTCAGAGTGCTCAGGAGGCTGTTACACAGCGTTCTGGTATTACTGGTGAGAAGATGGAGCTTGACGGCTACCTGACTCTCGAAGGTGATAATATCGAGGTTTACAATCACATGGGCAAGAATACTCTGTGCACCATGGTTCAGCTCAACAAGAATGCTGCTGAGGTAGGCCACAAGCTCGCTATGCAGGTAGCAGCTATGAAGCCCGTAGCACTGAACGCTGAGAGCGTAGACCAGAAGATTCTCGACGAGGAGTATAAGACTGCTGTTGAGAAGACTAAGCTCGAGCAGGTTGAGAAGTTCGTAGAGAACAAGCTGAAGAAGGCTGGCATCAACCCCAACCTCGTTGACTCTGAGGATCACATCGAGTCAAACATGGCTAAGGGCTGGCTCACCAAGGAACAGGCTGACGAGGCTCGCAAGCTCATTGAGACTGCTAAGGCAGAGGGCGAGGCTCAGTTGAAGATGCCTATGATTGAGAACATCGCTAAGGGTCGTGTTAACAAGTTCTTGAAGGAGAACTGCTTGGTAGACCAGGAGTTCCAGTTCGGCGACGGCGACAAGGCTACTGTTTCTCAGTGGCTCGCCCAGCAGGACAAGGAGTTGGCTATCGTAGCCTTCAAGCGCTTCACACTCGTTGCTGAGTAATTATCAATCAGTATATAACAAAAATGGGACAACCGATTGGTTGTCCCATTTTTGTTATTAGTTTCTCCACCTTACTTCACCATAACTACCAAATACTTGCTAGTAGACCAGAACAACTGCGGATTAGTTATTCGGAGTATAAACTGCTTGTTAGCATCCTGTGTCAACACATAGGCTGAAGCCGGGTGAGCCGTTAGTATCTTGGCAGAACGACTGTAAAGACGTATCTCCTTATCAACACGGATGTCTATCTTCGTGAAATAATCGTGGTTGAAATTGTTACGCAACACCTTCCCATCATCATAGATGCGCTGTTCCTTCAACTCTTTCTTGGTGCCAAAGACAAACCAAGCCGTATTCAGTTGCTTGTCTTGCGACGTGATAGTCTGCGTTTTTTTGGTGGACTCCTCTTGCAAGGTTGAGATATTACTGTTCAAATCGGTCACCTGCTCTGTTAGCTCACCTATCTGAACATCCTTTGCTTGCAAATCAGCCTCCAATTGCTTCAGTTGCACATTCTTCTCCTCCATCTGTCGTGCAAAGTTATCAATGGTGCGACGAAGTTGTTCGCCACTCACAGAGCTCTGGCGCAACTGGTTTCGAAGCTTGTTGATAAGCTCACGGTTCTGCTGCATGGTCTGCTGAATAAACTGCAAATTCTCGCGAATACGTTCTGTTGACGAGGCACCCTCATCACTACGAACTATGGTGAGACGGTCTTCAGCCTCATTGATAGCACGAAAACCTTCCACGATATCATTCATGGTTGACATCATATCGTTAATCTCATTGTCTTTCATCGCAATGATACGGTTCAGCGAATCACGCTGTTGAGCCAACGCAATATCCTTAGGGTCTGGACCCTTTTGCTTACATGCCGTTAAAGCAATCAAACCGAAGACTAGCAATAATATCTTTTTCATATGCAATCACATTAATTCATTTCTCACTTTTTCCTGCTACTACGATAACGAACTCTCCACGAGGCTCATGCTCTGTAAAGTGCTGAATTGCCTCCTGCAAGGTTCCTCTGACACTCTCCTCGTGCACCTTCGATATCTCACGACACACGCTGACCTGACGTTCAGGACCGAACACCTCGGAGAACTGCTGCAAGGTTTTCAGTACACGATAGGGCGACTCATAGAAAACCATTGTACGCTCCTCATCGCGCAAAGATTCTATCTTCGATTGCCGACCTTTCTTCTGAGGCAGGAAACCCTCGAAACAGAAACGATCGCAAGGCAATCCACTTGACACCAAGGCTGGCACAAAGGCGGTTGCCCCAGGCAGAGTCTGCACCTCAATGCCTGCTCGCACTGCTTCACGAACCAGAAAGAAACCAGGATCGGAGATGCCTGGCGTACCTGCATCACTGATAAGTGCTACGGTCTGACCTGCCTGCAAGCGCTCTACCACAGAAGCGCTGGTGCCATGTTCATTAAACTTATGGTGTGACATCAAATGCTGCTGAATCTGGAAATGTTTCAGCAGAATGCCCGATGTGCGAGTATCTTCAGCCAACACAAGATCGGCCTCTTTCAGAATACGGATGGCACGCAATGTCATGTCCTCCATATTACCCACGGGCGTTGGAACGATATACAATATACCCATATTCGAGGACAAAGATACAAATTAATTTTTATTTCTTGACACTAATTTCTCATTTTTTCACTATCTTTGCAGCATGATTACATATCCATCATCGGGCGAGGCACGTCGCCCAGGAAGAATAGAAGTTGTGTGCGGTTCCATGTTCTCAGGCAAGACAGAGGAGCTTATCAGACGCTTGCGCCGTGCCCAGTTTGCCAAGCAGCACGTTGAAATCTTCAAGCCTGCCATCGACACGCGCTATAGCGACGAGGAAGTGGTGAGTCACGATCATAATGCCATTCATTCCACCCCTATCGATTCATCTGCCAGCATCCTGTTGCTCTCTAGCGACATCGACGTGGTGGGCATTGACGAGGCCCAATTCTTCGACGAAGGATTGGTAGCCGTCTGCAACGAATTGGCCAATCGTGGTGTCCGCGTCATCATTGCCGGATTGGATATGGACTACAAGGGTATACCCTTTGGGCCCATGCCCGCCCTTTGTGCCATAGCCGACGACGTGACAAAGGTTCACGCCATCTGTGTGAAATGCGGTTCACTGGCCTATGTCAGCCATCGTACCGTCCAGAATGACAAGCGCGTTTTGCTAGGTGAGACACAGGAATACGAGCCCCTTTGTAGGGAATGTTATAAGCGTGCAATGGAAGAAGAGAAAGCCAAAAACGAAAAAACATCCGAATAAATTTGGCTATTTCAAAAAATCATCGTACCTTTGCACCCGCATTTTGAAAATGCGACTGCGACTGCGATTGCGGGCGGCGCCTCAGCAAAAAGCAAGCTTTCTGCATTCGGTTTGCACCGCAATTATCACTCGCTTTTTAAAGCAACGGAGATCCGCTAGCTCAGTTGGTAGAGCACAACACTTTTAATGTTGGGGTCTTGGGTTCGAGCCCCAAGCGGATCACAGGAAGAGGTCTTTACGACCTCTTTTTTGTTGAAGTATGACAAAACATTTATTTTAGTCCGTCCTTACGGACTGCCAGTCCGCTCGGGTCGGACTGTGAGTCCGAAGGCTTCGGACTCACACCAAGCATTAATGAAACGGACGGTTCTAATAAAATAAGGGGCCCTTATTAGGCAATAACCAGCCAGTATTCAAAAACATCCCTCACATCCTAACATTTTTGATTCAAACCATGATGTGCAGGGCATTTGGATTACTTTCGGAGTAACAAAAAATACTTTCGGACTATTTTATTTTCTATTCGGAGTAATTAAAATTACGTTCGGAGAAACTCAAGGCATGCAAAAAGCGACTAAATCGAATGGAAAAGTTTGGAAATATCAATAGAAAGGATTATCTTTGCAGAAAAATCTGAAGACTATGAATATTGCAATTTATACCATTACATCCGAGTTGCACGATGCAAAGTCCATCGATGCTACCACCAGAGCATTTCTTGAGAGTCTGGACATTACGTACGACATGCGAGGCAATGACTTCAGCGACTATGGGAGTCATGCGCTCGACCTTATTTATATACGTACGGGAGGAACTGAGGGCATCTTCAAGCCCCTATTACCCCAACTGCAACAGCAATCGAAGCGACCGTTCTACCTGCTGACATCGGGCAAGAGCAATTCGCTGGCTGCCTCGATGGAAATCCTTTCCTACCTGAACCAACAAGGCATTACAGGCGAGATTATTCATGGCTCGACTACATATATCCATCACAGAATCAAGGTGTTGGAGCAAGTTGGCGAGGCTCGCAGCAAGATGAAAGGATGCAGACTAGGACTGATTGGCGAGCCCTCAGATTGGCTGATTTCCAGTCGTTTCGATCGTACTATCGTCAAAGAACGGCTAGGCATTGAGTTGGTGTATATCCCCATGAAGGAATTGCTGGAGATGCCCAACGTGAAGAAAATCTACGAGGCACTGAAGGCATTGGTAGAGAAATACCAATTGCAGGGTTTCACCCTACGATGCTTCGACCTGCTAACCACCATTCGCGACACAGGATGTATGGCATTGGCAAAGCTGAACGCTGAGGGCATCGTGGCAGGATGCGAAGGCGACGTACCTGCTATGCTGTCGATGAAAATCATTCAGGCACTGACGGGCGTTTCTGGTTTCCAAGCCAATCCTGCCACCATTGACCCAGAAAAGGGCGAGATGCTGTTTGCTCATTGCACCATTCCCCTGAACATGGTGGAGCGCTATGAGTTGGACACCCATTTTGAATCGGGCATCGGCGTGGGCATTCGAGGTTATATGAAGGAAGGTCCCGTTACCATCTTCAAGGTGGCAGGCGATATGAGTCGTCACTTCATTGCAGAAGGTACATTGGTGCGCAACCAAGCAAAACCTGACCTCTGTCGCACCCAACAAGTAATTGAGTTAGACGACAAAGGTCAGACACGTTATTTCCTTACCCAGCCTATTGGCAACCACCACATCATTGTGCCTGGACACCTGAAGGAATTATTGGAGGAAATTCTTAAATAACAAGGTTATACACAACGAAGGTTCTGCTCTAACTGACGAGTGGAACTGGCCCCTACCAATACGGAGGTGACGCCCTGCTGATCGAGAATCCAGCGCAGGGCCATCTCCGCTAGACTTTGTCCTTTGGCCTCTGCCTCGCTATTCCACTGATGCAACTGAGCCAACAACTCATCCGTCAGCATCTCAGGGCGCAAGAACTTATTCTTCGACATGCGCGAATCGTCAGGAATACCATTGACTTTTCCTTCGGCCGTCGACTTACAATTGAGATAACGACCCGTCAACAAGCCCTGAGCCAAAGGCGAGAAGGCAATAAAGCCCACCCCCTCTTCATGACAAAGTCGCAAAATGCCTTCATCAATAGGAGCACGATTTAGCATATTCAACTTGCCCTGATAGATAAGCAACGGGGTATCGTGGCTACGCAGATAGTTGATGCCGAAGAGTAAGGGTTCCAAAGGCCAGTTGGAAATGCCCACATACAACGCCTTACCACTACGGACAATGTCAACCAGTGCCTGCAAGGTTTCCTCCAAAGGGGTGTTGGGGTCATAGCGATGACTATAGAACAAATCTACATAATCAAGGTGCATGCGACGCAGACTCTGATCGAGCGAAGCCATCAGATATTTGCGTGAGCCCCAGTTGCCATAAGGTCCGGGCCACATATCATAGCCCGCCTTCGTAGAAATGAACAACTCGTCGCGATAAGGACGCAGGTCGTCGTCCATCAATCTGCCTAACGTTTCCTCCGCAGAGCCATAAACGGGACCGTAGTTGTTGGCTAAGTCCAGATGCGTCACCCCATGGTCGAAGGCGTAGCGAACGATTTCGCGACTACGCTCATAAGGATCCACACTGCCAAAGTTATGCCACATGCCCAGTGACACCTTGGGCAACAACACACCACTGCGCCCACATCGTTGATACTGCATACCGTTGTCGTAACGGTGTTCGTCTGCTTGATACATTGTTTAGTTATGTTTAAGAGTAAAACATTAATCTTCTGCCAATGCAAAGTCCAGCTGGCGCTTCTCTAGATTGGCACGAGCCACCTTGATGCGAATGGGGTCGCCCAACTGATACTTATGGTGATGACGTCGACCCACGAGGCAATAGTTGCGCTCATCGAAATCGTAGTAATCATCATCCAAATCGCGCATGGGCACCATTCCTTCGCAATGGTTCTCGTCTATCTCGCAATAGATGCCATACGACTGAATGCCAGAGATGTGGGCATCGTATTCATTGCCTATCTTGTCCTCCATAAACTCCACCATCTTATACTTGATGGAGTCGCGCTCTGCCTGCTGGGAAGTCACCTCCATATCAGAGCAATGCTCGCACAAGTCCTCGTACTTTTCCTGATTGGCCGAACGCCCGCCATCCTGATATTTCGTCAGCAAGCGATGAACCATCGTATCAGGATAACGACGGATGGGCGAGGTAAAATGGGTATAATAGTCGAATGCCAATCCATAGTGCCCGATGTTGTGCGTTGAATACTTCGCCTTCATCATGGCACGCAGGGCAACGGTCTCAATGAGTTTCTGCTCCTTCTTACCCTGACAATTATCCATCAGCGTATTCAACGACTTCGAAATGGCGCCCTTCGTACCACTAGTCTTCATCTTATAGCCAAACTTCACCACAAACTCGCGCAGGGTCTCCAACTTGGTGGGATCGGGCTGATCGTGAACACGATAAACGAAAGTTTTAGCCTTTGAACTTTGAACTTTGAACTTTGAACTTTTTGATTTCACTTTACCAATATGCTCAGCTACTGTGCGATTGGCCAGCAGCATAAACTCCTCAATGAGTTGGGTTGCATCGTTCGATTTCTTGAAATAAGCACGGATAGGCTTACCTTTCTCATCGATATCGAAGTGAAGTTCCTCACGATCAAACTTCACTGCCCCACCCTTGAAGCGGCGTTCACGCAGTTTCTTGGCAAGTTTATCCAAAGTGCGCAACTCTTCGGCATAATCGCCATCCTTTCCCGTCAATATCTCCTGTACCTCCTCATAGGCATAGCGGCGATTGCTCTTAATCACGGTATGGGCTATGTGGTAGTTCTTCACATTGGCATCTTCGTCTAAAACGAAAATCACACTGTAGCAAAGCTTCTCTTCGTCTGGGCGCAACGAGCAGATGAAATTGCAAAGGCGCTCAGGCAACATTGGGATAGTACGGTCAACGAGATAGACACTAGTGGCACGCTTCACAGCCTCCTTATCTATCGTAGAGCCTTCCTTGACGTAATGGCTTACATCAGCAATATGGACGCCGACTTCCCAGAGTTTCCCTTGCTTACGGATACTCAATGCATCGTCGAAGTCCTTGGCATCCTTAGGGTCAATGGTGCATGTAAAGACATCGCGGAAGTCCTCGCGACGAGCAATCTCCTGAGGCGTGATACCTGGATCTATCTTCTCAGCAGCATCCTCCACATTCTTCGGATACTTGTAGGGTAATCCATATTGAGCCAGAATAGCGTGCATCTCCACATTGTTGTCGCCTTCCTTACCCAATACGTCAATCACCTCACCCACCATGTTCTTCGAATCCTTCGATGGCCACTGTGTAATCTTCACCACAGCCTTATCACCCGTCTTGCCACCCTTCAGCTTCTTCTTGGGAATAAGGATATCATTCACAAAGATGTTGCCCTCGGTAATCAAGAAGGCATAGTCACGCTCCACCTTCAGTTTGCCCACGGCCTGGTCCATCTTGTGACTCAAGATTTCAACCACCATCGCCTCTTTAATGTGTTTCTCGCGACGAGCCATCATAGCCACCTTCACCCTATCACCATTCAGTGCGAACATCGAATTGCGCTCTGACACAAAGATGGGCTTGCCGCCATCATCAGGCAGGAAGGAGTTCTTACCATTGGCTTTGCGGATAAACGTTCCTTCCTGAACCTGTGTCTTCAGATTCAATCGATACGAATTATCACTGGCTTTGCTGAGGAAATCATCCCATGCCATTTCCTCCATCAAGTCGATAGCCATCATCTTAACAGGATGTGTATCGAACTTCAGTGCCTTGAATATCTGCTTAAACGAGAATGTCTCGTTTGGATTCTGCTGAAACAGCGTCTGCAGCATCTCTGCAATCTGCTTCTTACTCAAACGTTTTTTACCTTTTCCTTTGCTCATAGTATTACGTAAATTAGTTTTCTAAGCGCAAAGATAATAAATAATTATGAATTATGAATCATAAATTATGAATTATTTTATATCTTTGCACCCATGAATCCAAGAATACTAATTACAGGAGCCAGCGGTTTCATTGGATCCTTCATCGTAGAAGAAGCGCTCAACAGAGGCTTTGAGACGTGGGCTGCAGTACGGAAAAGCAGTTCCAGGGAGTTCTTGCAAGACGAGCGGATCCACTTCATTGAACTGAACCTCTCGTCAGAGGAACAACTGAAACAGCAACTGAAGGACATTCAGTTCGACTATGTTGTGCATGCTGCTGGTGTAACCAAATGTCTGCATAAGGAAGACTTCTTCCGCATTAACACGGAAGGGACGAAGAACCTTGTACGTGCTTTGCTTGATTTGCAAATGCCATTGAAGCGATTTGTCTATATCAGTTCGCTGAGTATCATGGGTGCTATCCGTGAGGAACAGCCCTACAAGGAGATTAGAGAGCAAGACAAGGCCATGCCCAACACAGCATACGGAAAGAGCAAGTTAGAGGCAGAACAATGGCTCGTTTCTTTAAATAAGGAATTAGAAAAGAGTAATCGACAAAGTCGCTTAGCACCTTTAGGTCTAAGAAATGAGAAAGTGCTTCCATATGTCATCCTCAGACCTACGGGAGTCTATGGTCCCCGTGAGCGCGATTACTTTATGATGGCCAAAAGCATTCAGTCGCACACCGATTTTGCTGTAGGTTTCAAACAGCAGGACATTACCTTCGTTTATGTGACAGATGTGGTTCAGGCTGTCTTCTTGGCTATGGAAAAGGGACAGACAGGACGTTGCTACTTCCTGAGCGATGGCGAGGTATATCAATCAAGCACCTTCAGCGACCTGATTCGCAAAGAGTTGGGGAATCCCTGGTGGATTCGCATCACTGCTCCTCTTTGGCTGTTGCGCATCATTACCTTCTGTGGCGAGTACATGGGACACATAACAGGCAAGGTAACGGCCCTAAACAACGACAAATACAATATCATGAAACAGCGCAACTGGCGTTGTGACATCAACCCTGCTCGTCAGGAACTGGGCTACGAACCACAGGTAAAATTGGAGGAAGGTGTGCGCAGAAGTATTGCATGGTATAAGAAAAACAAATGGCTTTAGCAGATATATTTTTAAAAGAAAAGAAACCTGAACGTGGGCTCTTGGCTGCAGAGTGGTTCACAATAGCTTATGTTGTGTTCACCCTGCTGATGATGGCTTTCATGTGGAACAAGCTCCAGAATCCTGAGCAAATGTTGTTGGGACGCGGTTGCTACATTCTGGTAACCCTGCTCATGTGGGGTGTCTATCGCATGATGCCTTGCAGGCTGACACTATTGCTGCGCATCGTAGCACAGATGAGTTTCTTGGGTTGGTGGTATCCTGATACTTATGAACTCAACAGACTGCTACCTAATCTTGACCACTTCTTTGCCTCGATGGAACAGGGACTCTTTGGTTGTCAGCCATCCCTACTCTTTTCTCAGGCCGTGCCTTACGCATGGTTCTCTGAACTAATGTGTCTGGGCTACGTGTCCTACTTCCCACTCATCGCATTGGTATCACTCTATTACTTTGTGGCGCGATATCAGGAATTCAAGATGGCAACGTTCGTCATCCTTGTTTCGTTCTTCATCTACTACTTCATCTTTGTACTACTTCCTGTCACGGGTCCTCAGTTCTACTATCTTGCTGCAGGCACAGAAAACATAGCGGCAGGCATCTTCCCCAACTTGGGCGATTGGTTCATGACGCACTCTGAACGCATGGCTGCCCCTGGATGGAGCGATGGTTTCTGGTATCACATACTAGACTTGGCACACGATGCTGGCGAACGACCTACTGCTGCTTTTCCGAGTAGTCACGTGGGAATAACCACAGTTCTGATGATGCTAGCCTTGCGGACACGATGCCGCTGGTTAATATTCACCATACTCCCATTCTACATATTGATGTGTCTCGCAACGGTCTACATCTATGCCCACTATGTCATTGACGCATTAGCAGGCCTCATAACAGGTATCGCATTATACTATATTTTGTGCTTTCTCTACAAAAGGACATAAAAAATGGGGCTCCGCCGAACCCCTAACCTTTTGTTAACCTTAAATCTAATACTATGAAAAACACGTTGCAAAGGTAACTCTTTTGGAGTTAGCTGCAAGAAAATCAAGCCATAAAAAGATGTAAGCATTACACTTTCTTGATATAAATCAAACGATTTTTAAAGTTTTTTGCTGAAAATTTGGTTGTTTAAGAAATAATTCCTATCTTTGCAAGCGATAATAGGACATAGAGAGATTCAGGGATTCCGACGAAAAGAGGGTCGGAATTCTTTTATTTTTTTACGTCTGCCGAGATTTTTGAAAGAATAACTAAAAAGAATAAGATTATGGCATACATGTCACAAGAAGGTTATGACAAGCTCATAGCCGAGCTGCACCGCTTGGAAGCAGTGGAGCGTCCCAAGGCCTCAGCCGCTATTGCCGAGGCACGTGAAAAAGGAGATTTGAGTGAGAACAGTGAGTACGATGCTGCCAAGGAAGCACAGGCTCATCTGGAAGACAAGATTAATCGTCTAAAGGCAACTATTTCTGAGGCAAAGATTGTAGACACCTCGCGTCTGAGCACTGACTGCGTGCAGATTCTGACAAAGGTAGAGATGACCAATCTGACCACTAAGAGTAAGATGTCGTACACCATTGTCAGCGAGAACGAGGCTGACCTGCGTGCAGGAAAGATTTCCATTAAGACCCCTATTGCACAGGGACTGCTGGGGAAGAAGGTGGGCGATGAAGTAGAGATTACTATTCCTCGTGGCACCATCAAACTGCGTATTGATAATATTTCGATAGCATAAGAAGTCATAAAGTTCAAAACTCAAGTTCAAAAGTTATGGATATTTTCGCAAAGATTGCTGCTGGTGAGATTCCCAGCTACAAATGTGCAGAGAATGAGGAGTTCTATGCTTTCCTTGACATCAACCCTCTGGTGAAAGGTCATACATTGGTAATCCCTCGTCGTGAGGTTGATTATTTCTTCGACATGGACGATGACGAGCTCGCTCGATATCAGCAGTTTGCCAAGCGTGTGGCTATTGCCATCAAGAAGGCATTCCCTTGCAAGAAAGTGGCTCAAGTGGTGTTGGGTCTTGAAGTGGCTCACGCCCACATCCATCTCATTCCCATGCAGAGCGAGGCTGATGCCGATTTCCGTCGTGAGAAGCTGAAGCTTACGGAGGAGGAGTTCAAGGAGATTGCAGCAAAGATACAGGCTGCTTTGTAATTCATAATGCATAATTCATAATTATGATACTACTGAGTTTTGATACAGAGGAGTTTGATGTGCCTCGCGAACATGGAGTAGATTTCTCGTTGGAAGAAGGCATGAAGGTGTCAATAGAAGGCACCAACCGCATTCTCGACGTACTGAAACAGAATGGTGTTAAGGCTACGTTCTTCTGCACAGGTAACTTTGCAGAGAACGCTCCTGAAGTGATGCAACGCATCATGGACGAAGGCCATGAGGTGGCGTGTCATGGCGTAGACCATTGGCAACCTAAGGAAACCGACTTTGCTGTATCAAAACAAATAGTAGAACGTGTCACAGGTCGTCAGGTCTATGGCTATCGCCAGCCTCGCATGTTCCCTGTCAGCGATAGCGAAATAGAGAAGGCAGGCTATCGTTACAACTCTTCGTTGAATCCCGCCTTTATTCCAGGTCGTTATATGCATCTGACAGATCCGCGCACTTGGTTTATGAAAGGTGGAGTGATGCAGATTCCTGCCTCCGTAACCCCTTGGATAAGATTCCCTTTGTTTTGGTTGGCATTGCACAACCTGCCTGAAAGCCTTTATCACTGGATGGTGTGTCGCACGTTAAATCACGACGGCTACTTTGTCACCTATTTCCACCCTTGGGAGTTCTTTGATTTAAAGGAGCACCCAGAGTTCAAGATGCCCTTCATCATCAAGAACCATAGTGGACGTCAGATGATGCAACGCCTTGACAACCTCATCAAGATGCTGAAAGGAGGAAATCACGAGTTTATCACCTTCACAGAATTTGTCAATCGTCAGTCATGATTAAGTTAGCAACTGTTTCACCTTGTTATAACGAAGAGGAAGTTCTGCACCACTCCGTAGAGCGTTTGACAACCCTCTTCGAGCGTATGATAACCGAAGGTCTGATTTCCAAGGACAGCATGATGGTGTTTGTCAATGATGGCAGTCGTGACCGTACTTGGGAGATTATCCAAGAACTGCACAAGGAGAATCGTTTCGTACGAGGTATCAACCTGGCTCGCAACGTTGGTCACCAGAATGCTATTATGGCAGGTATGATGACTGCACGTGAATGGGCCGATGCTGTCATCACGATAGATGCTGACTTGCAAGATGACATTGAATGCATTCCACAGATGGTCAAGCACTTTGAGGAAGGCAACGACATCGTTTATGGCGTGAAGGTTTCTCGTCAAGCCGACCCTCTGATGAAGCGCATGACTGCACAGGCTTTCTACAAGCTTCAGAGTTCAATGGGCGTGGAGAGCGTCTATAACCATGCCGACTTCCGTCTGATGAGCAAGCGTTCGCTCGATATGCTGGCTACGTATAAAGAGCACAACCTATATCTTCGTGGATTAATTCCCCAGATTGGTCTACAGACAACGACAGTTGACGACGTCATCAGCGAGCGCTATGCTGGTTCTTCGAAATATACCGTTAGCAAGATGCTGAAACTGGCTCTGAATGGTATTACAGCTTTCAGCGTCAAACCGATGTATGCCATTCTGTATTTGGGCATCTTCTTCCTAATTATCGCTTTATGCATCGGCGTCTACGTAATCCGCGCTTTGATTATAGGCACTGCCGTACCCGGTTGGTCGTCACTCATCCTCAGCATTTGGATAGTAGGAGGATTCTTCCTCATCTCCTTAGGGATTATGGGCGTATACATTGGAAACATCTACGCCGAGGTTAAACGTCGTCCACTTTATCACGTCGCAGAAATATTATCATGATAGTAAGTATCAAGTCTTTCTTCCGCAAGCCTTTCTGGAGTGATTGGCGCACCATCACATTTATTTATATGCTGATGCCCATTATTATTTCTATTCAGAAATGGGGAAAACATTGTAACACGTACCAGATTTATAAATCGGTATATTACAATTGCATTGACCAACTCTCATTATTCGACTTTTATCCTTATCTTGAAGGAGACTGTAATCACTATGGACCAATCTTTGCCTACGTGATAGCTCCCTTTGCCTTGTTACAAGATTCTTGGGGATTATTATTCTGGGAGATATTTTTAGTAGCGACATTCTTCGTCTCTGTGCTATATATGCCCATGCTACGCTGGCAGAAAGTGTTCATGTTCTGGTTCTGTGCCCACGAAGTAATGACCCCGTTGTTTGTAGAACAATACGATTTAGCAATTGCAGCCACATTTTTGCTCATCTTTGCTTGCGTGGAGAAACAAAAACCTGTATGGGCTGCTTTCTTTATCGTACTAACCATATTCATCAAACTTTATGGAGTAATGGGATTTGCATTCTTTTTCTTCATTAAAGACAAGAAAAAATTTATATGGTCATGTGTCTTGTGGAGTATCGTATTCTTTATCGCACCCATGTTCATATCCAGTGCTGACTATATTATCCAACAATACTTCGGATGGTACGACTCTCTCGTCTTGAAAAACAACACTAATATGTTTGACTCATCCAATAACACTTCGTTATTAGGAATGATCCGCAAGATTTCACACTGTTCGACCTATTCCGACCTGTGGTTTATCATCCCAGGATGCCTTATCTTCCTCACTCCTTTCCGTAGGATAGACCAATTTAAGAATCCAGGGTTCCGCTATGCCATGCTGACCTCAGTGACCTTGTTCATATGCCTATTCTCAACCGAAACTGAAAGCTATGGTTACATCTCTGCGATGACAGGATTTGTCGTTTGGTATGTAACTGCTCCCTGGAAACGAAGCCGTTGGGACTTATATTTACTTGTCTATGCTTTTATATTTACCTCTCTATGCACATCCGACGTACTTTTCCCAAGATGGATATACGTAGATTGGATTAGACCATATGCTCTAAAAGCCTTGCCTTCTGCAATAATCTGGTTCTATTTAATGTGGGAGATGAACATAAAAGACTATTCCACAAAAAACATAGGAAATACTGATAAATGATGATTCCATTCAATAAGCCATATTGTTCTGGTCGAGAACTTGAATATATCAATGAGGTTTGCCATTCAATGACCATGTCAGGGAATGGGACCTTCACTAAGAAATGCCATTCTTTTTTTGAAGAGAAATACGGATTCAAGAAGTGTCTCTTGACAACCTCTGCGACTGACGCATTGGAAATGTGTGCCATGCTTTGTGATCTTCAAGAAAATGATGAAGTAATCGTTCCGTCCTATACTTTTGTATCAACAGCCCTTGCTTTCATGCGTGAAAGGGCAAACATCAAGTTCGCGGATAGCGGGAAAGATTCTCCCAATATTACCGCAGAGAATATCAAACCACTGATAACCTCAAGGACGAAAGTAATCGTTGTTGTCCATTACGCTGGTATTTCTTGCGATATGGATGCCATTATGGAATTAGCAGAAAAACACCACTTAATCGTTGTTGAAGATGCAGCTCAGGCTATTGATTCCTATTATAAAGGGAAGCCATTGGGCAGCATTGGGCATTTAGCTGCTTTTTCCTTTCATGAAACCAAAAACATCAATTGTGGTGAAGGTGGAATGTTGGCCATCAACGACGAACGTTTCATAAGGCGCTCAGAGATTTTATGGGAGAAAGGAACCAATCGTGCAGAATTCTATCGCGGAGCTGTCAATAAATACGGCTGGTGTGATTTAGGTTCTTCATTCCTCCCATCAGAAATTAATGCAGCCTTTTTGTGGGCTCAGTTGGAGCAGATGGACAATATCCAAGATAGAAGGAAGCATATATGGGAAATGTATTACGAACTACTAAGCAACAATATGGATAGTAGCAATATGAAGTTACCCATTATTCCTGATTATGCAACGAACAACGGCCATATTTTCTATTTATTATGCTCTTCCTTAGATTATCGAACCCGTTTGATGGAATGGATGAAGGAAAAAGGCGTTCAGCTGACTTTCCATTACTTGCCTCTACACTCCAGTCAATACTATCAATCAAAATATGTGGGGAAACCACTTCCTAATTGTGACCATTATGCGGACTGTTTAGTCAGACTACCCCTTTATTATGAACTAAAAGACGAAGAAGTAAAACAAATAGCTCAATTCATTATTGAATTCTCCCAGAAACTATAAATCCATTCGCTATGCATATCTCAATTATTAGCCCTGTTTATGGCGCACCTACACTCATTAATGAACTGGTAAGCCAAATAGAAACTGCAGTTAATGAAATCACTGATGACTATGAGATTATACTTGTTGAAGACCACAGTCCGGACAACAGTCAGGAAATCATACGCAGGATCTGCGCTAATGACAAAAAAGTTAAAGGAGTATTTCTTAGTAGGAATTTTGGGCAACAATACGCACTTAATGCCGGATTTGACTTGTCATCTGGGGACTATGTTGTAACACTCGACTGCGACTTACAGAATCCGCCAAGCCAAATTCCCGCACTTTACAAAAAAATACAGGAAGGATACGACATCGTATACGCAAGCAGACAAAACAGGCCCGACAACTATTTCATGACACAGGGTTCTAAGCTGTTTAACAAACTTGTCGGTTTCCTCACAGACAGTAAGCAAGACGAATCACTGGCAGAATTTGCAATATATCGAAGAAAAATGGTTGATGCAATGGCCATGATGGGTGACTATAGGCGTTATTACCCGCTTATGAACCAATGGGTAGGATTCAAATCATGCAAAATACCCGTCAACCATGATAGCAGAACCGACGGAAAAGAATCTTCATATTCAATGAGAAAACGGATTGAACTAGCTATTTCTACTGCTATCGCCTTTTCTACCAAGTCACTACATCTTATCGTCTATCTGGGCTCTATCATTACTACCATTGCTGTCCTTATTGCCATCATTTTAGTGATTAAGACAATTATAACAGGCATTGATGTCAGTGGATGGGTGACTTTATTCATATCTATGTGGCTCATCGCTGGTATTCTGATAATGATCATTGGCATTATTGCTGTTTATATTGGTAATATCTTTGAAGAGGTAAAACATCGTCCTTCTTATATCGTTTCAGAGAAGATCAACTTTCCAGAGGATTAGTTTCTGTTCCCTGCGTGGGAATTAATTGCAGTCCCATTATTTCTTAAAAGCAAAGAACTTCTGGCCGATATAATTGATAAGCATAAACAGGCCCGTACCTACCAGCATGGCGATATTCTCAACGATAGTCTTGCTGAAATACATACTCTCCAGCGCATAGCGCGTCAGGGGCAATGCCAGACTATAGGCTATCAAGTAGCACACCACGATGTTCAGTGCAAACTTCACGATGCTACGCCAGTCTGTTCCTTGATAGTGAAACGTGAAACGTTTATTGAGGAAGTAACTAAGAATACCACCTAAGAAATAATCAAAAAATGATGATACCCAATAACTGCAGCCAAGGAAATTATAGAAAACGAACATGATAGCTGTGCCAAACAAGGTATTGACCACACCTACCATTGCGAAAGTGATGAAGGTCTTATCGAATACTTTTTGCCGCATAGTCTTTCGTATACATCTCAAAACATAACTTCAACCAGATCAGCGTGACAGGCAGAGCCTTCAGGGCATAAGGTTGTACCCACTCCTTTCGGATATAGGCAGGAAACAGATCGCTGGGAGACAAACTGCTCAGGATGAAAGCAAATACCAACAGGGCCACATCCCATGATGTACGTTGCCAAGGGGCTGCTGTATACCAGATAACGATACCCACAAAGGGAATGATATAGCCACTCGACTCACTGCCAGTTGAGAACAACACGACAAACATTAGCACAGAGGCCAATAGCGTCTGTCGAAAAGCCATATTCTTGTATTGTGAGAAGCGAAGATAAGGAATGCCAAACATCAAAAGACCTGGTAGAATGATCCACAAATCACTGAAGGAAGCACAATGGGTTATTTTACGCACCATACCAATTAACGAGATGTTTGTTCCTCCTCCAAACATATTATCAGCATTCTTTGCAGAAAGACTTTCATACCACTCATGATATTGACCAACAATATAATTATAACCGTGAAATACCATGGGTGCCACGAACATCACGAAAGTCCAAAACAACAATGCGCACACAAATTCCTTCTTGTGTTTAGAGAAGAAGAAAAACGCCAATCCCACAATACCATAGAGCTTGACAAAAGTTCCAAACATGATAAAGAAAGCAGCCCACCAATCATGCTCTTTCTCTATACAATAGTAAGTCAATAGAATGATGGCAGCAATGGCGATGTTGAATTGCTGCATATAAAGGGCCGTCAATAACTCATGGGCGCAAAACCATAGTATAAACAACTGTTGATATTTTGTAAACTGTGACTTTCGGATAGCAATATACAAGAACATAGAAAGTGCTATCAACCATAAAAGCAAGCCTACAAATAACGGCATAACTGCAAAAGGAGCAATAACTAAAGAGAAGAACGGGCCGTAGTGATTACAATCTGCAAATTCTTCAGGATAGAATGCATAAAGAGAAGTCCCATTCCAAGCATGCCAAAAAACATATTTAAAAATTAGAAAGTTATTGCAACTATGGAGTTTCATTATCGCACCAATAATGGGCAATAAAAGCCATAGACCCAACAAAGTACGATAGTCATGGAAAAAGGGTTTAGCAAGGAACGCTTTACAATTATCCTTCATATACTGTTTTGAATTGAATTTGAATGCAAAGGTACTATTAAGCAAGCGAAAAAACAAATTTTATTTGGCTTTTTATTCTTTAATTCGTATCTTTGCAAACATGAACGAGAAAAACAAGATATCAGTAGTCATCAACACCTACAATGCGGAGCAGCATCTGGAACAAGTCCTAGAGGCAGTCAAGGACTTCGATGAGATACTAATATGCGACATGGAGAGCACAGACCACACCTTGGACATTGCCCAAAAGCACGGTTGTCGTATCCTCACATTCGAGCGCAAACAATATAATATTGTGGAACCAGCCCGTGAGTATGCAATTCACGAAGCTCAGAACGAGTGGGTACTTGTAGTTGATGCTGACGAGATTGTTACATCAGAATTGAAAGATTTTCTCTACGATATTATCCAAAAAGATAATTGCCCTGACGGATTGTTTATTCCACGAAAGAATTTTTTCATGGGGCGATTCATGCGCTATTTTTATCCTGATTATATCTTACGCTTTTTCCGTAAGAGTAAAACTCACTGGCCTGCTATTATTCATAGCACGCCCCAAATTGCAGGTAAGACAGAGAAAATCCCTAGCAATGAAGAGCAATTAGCATTTATACACTTAGCTAATGACGACATTGAACGTATTGTTAACAAAACGAATCAATATACAGACAATGAATTGAAACATCGTCAAGATAAGAATTACGGACTGAGAGCTCTCATCATTCGCCCTTTGTGGCGTTTTATTCGCAATTATTTTCTAAAATGTGGTTTCCGAGATGGTATTCCAGGTTTTATCCGAGCTACCTTGGATGCATTTTATCAATTTGTTCTTGTTGCAAAGATTATTGAGAAACGATATCAAAATAAATAGAAGATATGGGCAGTCAGCAAAATCTATTTTCCATTCTTATCCCTACGTGGAATAACCTCGCATTCTTGAAACTTTGTGTGGCTAGCATTAATAAGAATTCTACCTATCATCATGAGATTCTGATTCATATTAATGATGGCAGTGACGGTACTTTAGAGTGGGTTCAAGAAAATGGATATAAATATACGCATTCATCGGAAAACATTGGTGTTTGCTATGCTCTAAACGGCTTAAGGCCTTTAGTCACAACAGACTATGTTTTATTCATGAACGATGATATGTATGTTTGTCCTAAATGGGATAAAGCGCTCTGGAATGAAATACAGACCATTGGTCATAAAATGTT
This sequence comes from uncultured Prevotellaceae bacterium, assembly GCA_902782305.1. Taxonomy (GTDB): domain Bacteria; phylum Bacteroidota; class Bacteroidia; order Bacteroidales; family Bacteroidaceae; genus Prevotella. Next base: position 12,459 of record CACZMV010000018.1, on the reverse strand, counting down.
TTTCTTATCATCAACTCTCATTCAACCTCGTAAATTCTTTTGTAAAAGTGTCATTGCCCCTGCTAACTTTGGTGAAAGCATTGACACGTTTGATGAAGAGCGTCTGCTAAAAGAATACAAATCACTTAAGCACGGAGATTGGCAAGGTGCTACTTGGCCTCCCAACATTGTTCATCGAGATATATGGGATTTAGTTGGCGGTTACTCTATAGAATATAGCCCTGGAATGTATTCTGATCCTGATTTCTCAGCAAAACTTTATCATGCAGGAGTACGTATCTTTAAAGGTATAGACCGCAGCCGCGTTTATCACTTCGAAGCTCGTTCTACTCATCGAATTATAAAAAACGACGGTTCCCTGCAATTCTTACGCAAATGGGGCATTACTTCATCATCTTTTATGCGCGATGTACTTCATAGAGGGGAACCTTATGGACAAGAAATCAATATGGAGTCTGAATTGCGTAACGACTTGCTGCGCAGTAAATGGAAGCGCTTGTTTACCATCTTCAAGCCCACCAGGACACGAAACATTTGGTAGATTATGAAGAAGTTTATTTTTTACTTATCATACTGTCTGATTTTCTTGCTCTCGCTCCTGCCTCTGTGGGTGCTTTATCTGCTGTCAGACTTCATCTTCCTGATCATCTTCTATGTGATGAAATATCGTAGAAGACTGGTCTTTAAGAACATGAGCGATTCCTTCCCCAACAAGTCGGAAGAGGAGATTAGAGTCCTGGAACGTCGCTTCTATCACTGGTTCTGCGACTACCTTGTGGAAAGTATCAAACTGCTGACCATCAGCAAGCAGCAGTTAAAGCGAAGAATGGTGTTCAAGAGTACAGACATTGTTGACAACATTGTCAAAGAAGGTCAGTCGTGTGCTGTCTATCTGGGACATTATTGCAACTGGGAATGGATTACTTCCCTACCCTTATGGGTTACCCCAGAAGCCCAATGCGGACAGATTTATCATGTCATCGAGAATAGCGATTTCGATCGTCTGTTCCTTAGACTACGTCAACGCATGGGAGCCATTTGCATTCCAATGGCAGAGACCCTGCGTCGCATCATTAAATACAAGCAAGAAGGCAAGCAGGTGGTCATTGGTTACATCAGCGACCAAGTGCCTTTCTGGAACAACATCCATCACTGGTGTCAGTTTCTGAATCACGACACCCCTGTACTGACTGGAACAGAACGATTAGCCCAGCAAACAGGTCATGCGGTTCTCTATCTGGATGTCACTCGTCCCAAACGAGGCTACTATATCGCTGAGTTCAAACTCATCACTCGCGAACCTAAGCAAATGACAGACTTTGCCATCACGGATGCGTACTTTAATATGTTGGAAGCATCCATTCATCGAGCTCCAGAGTTCTGGCTTTGGACGCATAACCGTTGGAAACGAACCCACGAAGAATTCAACCTGCGCTACGACCCAGAGACAGGTCGTGTGGACTTAGGTCCGCTGGAAGAAATAAAAAAGAGAAAATAACTTTGCCCTATTTAATGTAGTAAACCCTTACTTTTACGTCTTCCTCCATTTGAGAACAACGAGGACATACGAAGAATGTGCACAAAGGTATTAACATCCATCATCAGCAGTTTAAGGCGGATATAATATTTCGTACCAATCTCTTTACGGCTGATAGGAAGGAAGTTCCGCAATTCATCTCTTACCTCTTCTATAATAGCTTTAAGTTGTGCGTCATAATCTGGCATTCGAGCCAAATCCTTTGTCAGTTTGATACAGCCGCGCAGGTAAAGGATGCGATTCTCTGATTCCCAACCTGGTATAAGGTTTCTTTCCTCAATATAGTGATAGCGTTCCTTGATCGCCATAAAGAAATGGTTGCCATTTCTAGTATTGTAAGTATGCAACGAACTGCTTTCTAACTGACGATAATGATAGAAAGCTTGATGAAGCACGACAACACGATGTGCATGAGAAATCCATTTGAAAATAGTGGCATGGTCCTCATAAGGATTTAAGTCTGGCATCTGATCTTGTACAACCTCTCTACGAAATAGCATAGACCACAAATAGCTGCCAACCTTTCCCTGCAACACCAGCTTTACAGCCTCAGTGGCGTCATAGACCATCATCTCGCCATCAGCACGAACCTTTTTCTGGCGACTCATGTATTCTTCTATATATCCACAGATGATAATCTCTGCCTGCTGTTCCTGCATGGTTTGCAGCATGCTTTCATACATATCAGCTTCTATCCAGTCGTCACAATCCACAAAACTAATATATTCTCCTTTTGCCATTGCAACGCCTTGGTTGCGTGCTGATGCCTGTCCACCATTCTCCTTATGAACCACAGAGATGCGAGGGTCGCTAGCATATTCGTCGCAGATAGCTCCAGAGGTATCTTTACTACCATCGTCTATCAACAGTAATTCCCAATGTTGATAGGTCTGATGCAGAATGGAGTCAATACATGGACGAAGGTATTTCTCTCCATTGTATACAGGTATGATAATACTAATTAAAGACTGTTCCATTCCGCAAAGTTAGAGATTTATTTATAAAAAGCGAAATAAAAAAGCAAAAATTCACTTTTTCTTTGTAACTTTGCCTCCATCTATTTACAATTTGTTTATATATCTCATGATATTCGTTACTGACAAAGGCCGGTTGGCTAATAACATCTTCCAATACGGACATCTGTATGCCTGGGGGCGTGAACATGGTCGAACAACCATGTCAATGCGCTTTGCTTATAAGTATCCCGATTTCCGGATTGCCCATACACGCTATCACAACTTCCTGCTATACATCCTTGCTAAGTATGCAGCCAAACTGCATCTGATTCCTACTGTTCAGTTTAATATCATGAACGACCCGTTCCTTGAACAACAGGAAACGATGCTTAACAGTAAATATGTATTGGCTACAGGATGGTGTGTCAGGTTTCCTGATTTGTTTGAGAAGTACAAGGACGAGATTATCAGCCTCTTCGAATTCATGCCCAAGGTTCGTGAAAATGTTGCAAAGGTACTTTGTCAATCCACTCAAGATACCATTAAACTAGGCGTGCATATCCGTCGAGGCGACTACCGTACATGGTGCGGAGGGCGCTATTTCTTTGACGACAACCAGTATATTGCAGTGATACAACAATTCATCAAACTGCAGCAAGGCAAGCCCGTTGATGTCTATATTTGCAGCAACGATCCACAATTGGATAAAGAGCAATACAGCCAACAACTTCGAGGCGCTAACGTCTATTTCCCCTGTGGCACTCCTGCTGAAGACCTTTGTCTGCTTTCAGAGTGTGATTATCTCATTGGGCCTCCCAGCACATTTACGCTGATTGCTTCCATGTATCGTGACACCCCACTCTATTGGATGATCGATGTAAAGCACCAATTGACAGCGGACTCATTCCACACCTTCAACTACCAAGCTCGCCATTTCGACGAATATTTCATCCCACAAAATTGATATTGAAATGAAAAAACCACTCGTAAGTGTCGTCATACCCAACTACAATCATGGCAAATATCTGCGTGAACGAATAGATAGTGTTCTTGCTCAAAGCTTTCAGGACTTTGAGATCATCATCTTGGATGACAAATCCACAGACGACAGTCTGTCTATTATTAATGATTATAAAGACAACCCTCATGTGGCTCACATCATCGTAAACGAGCAGAATACTGGTAATCCCTTTGTTCAGTGGGAGCACGGCATCAGTCTGGCACAGGGAGAATATATCTGGATAGCTGAGAGCGACGATGTGGCTGAGCCTCAACTATTGGAATCGCTGATTACTCCCTTGCAAGCCACTCCAAAAGCGGTCGTGGCTTTTTGTCACTCGCAAATGATTGACAGCGAAGGCAAACCCATGCAGCTGACGTGGCATCCTCATGGTAGTTCTGGGGAAACAATAGTCTACGACAGCAAACGATTTATCAAGAAAAAGATGCTTGCCCACGATACCATCTACAATGCCAGCATGGTGGTGTTCAAGAAGTCTGTCTTCAGTCTTATACCTTCCGATTACAAGGAGTTCAGATATTGTGGCGATTGGCTCTTTTGGACCTATGTTTGTATGCATGGTTCAGTGATTGAGGTATGCCAACAACTGAACCATTTCCGTCAGCACGACAACAAGGTAACCAATCGTTCACTGACCAACGGTGGCATGTGGCGCGATGCTGCAGGTATTAGTCGCATATTCATTACGCTTTTTCATCTTAATACACTCCAACAACGATGCATCCGAGGCAGATGCACCAAACGCTTCAATAAACAAAAAGGAGAATATTCTTCTGCCATCTTATCCGAGTTCCCTGATATCTATGGTGGCACCACTATAGACATCATCCTCTATGAGATTGGTAAGATGTTGGGATTCCTCAAAGGGTAATATTCCTGATGTTACCTCCCAAAGTCCCTAATGCTCGCGTGGAATAGCCATTGAAAGGGAAGCATCAAGATATAAACGTAAAAATAAGGCTTATATTTATAATCATTAAACAATAATTGCCAAGTTCCTGTCGTATCGTAATTCCAATATTTACCATAATGACAAATTAGAACTTGAAAAAGTTCTGGGCGGAAATGTTGTAAGAAATGCTTTTTATCTAATTCTACCGTACTTGATTTTATAAAACCTTGTTCAACGTAAGTTTGCATAATTGCATAATAGTTATTGAACATTACCTGAAAGTAATTGTATCCTTGACGAACTACTTTCCGCATTTCCGGAGCTAACTCTAATATACGTTCATTGCACAGCAACGCTCCTTTATGGCCTACAATACCATACGTCCAATCCACTTGTAACAGTTTCAAGCTAGTAAAGCGCTCTTTATTTTTCAAACTATCCCAATCTGACTTCCACGTTCCAAAGAGATTATTAAAGGTAACCATAACAGAAATCTCCTTTATGTAATCGTCCAAGTTGCTACATTCTATAAATTGTTTCTTTTTTGCGCGAGCCCAACCTGAAGTAAAGAATACTGGAATATTTCTATCCTTATTATTAAGAAGGAATCGTTTCATTATAGCAAGCCCTTCCTCTGTCGGATAACACCAATCATTCAATAGCTTAAGATACTGCCCTTTACCCCTGTTTAGTACCTGTATAAAATTATAGTCTAGAGTATTTTTCTCATTGCAATAGTACTTAACGTTATCATACATGGCTGCAAAATGTTCACATACTTGCCTTGTATTGTCTGTAGAACAGTTATCAGAAATTACCAGTTCAACATCCGAATCGAAACTTCTGCAAGATACTATTCTACTAATCGTCTTCTCAAGAATATTTGCTCTATTATAAGTTGGAATACAAAGAGATAATATAGGACTCTGATTCATTTTGTTAACCTTTAAATACACATTCATTCTGAAGTTCATCATCCATAAACGGCGCCATCTTTTCTAATGGGGCAGAGCTCATCTTTCCTGTCTCCTTATCCATAAAGGAAGCCGACTTGGGGAAAAGTGTCTGCTCTGGGTGCATCTTTACCTCACAAATCATGGCACCCTCTGCATTCAGAACCTCACTGATGGTTGACTCCAAAGCCTCGTTGCTTGATACACGAACGAAAGGTATTCCGTATGCTTCAGCGATACGCTTCAAGTCTGGGCAGACAACACCACTGGCAGGATTGCTACCAGTGAAGTTTCCTTTAAAGAATGCTTTCTGGGTAGTCTTAATGGCCAGATAACTCTCGTTCTCCAATACGAAGAGTTTCAATGGCAACTTATAAGTCACAATGGTCTGCAACTCCTGAAGGTTCATTTGGATTGAGCCGTCACCAGTCACACAGATAGTCTTTCCAATCTCATTGCTGACACAAGCACCAATAGAAGCAGGTAATCCATAGCCCATGGCAGCACAACCTTGGTTGGCAAATACACGTACACCCTCGTTCACCTGCATAGCCTGATAGGTACAAGTATATGCTGTACCGTTACCAGTTACTACCACATCGCCATCATGCAACTGCTTAAATAGTTCATCGGCAAACCTGTAGCTGTTAGCATACCCCTCGCAATCGGGGTTATCATCGAACAATGTAGGAATCTTACCTTCAATATTTCTACCCCACTCAATCCATTTTTCAAACTTTGGCAGTTCTTTCTCACCTTCAAGAGCTGCAAGCATCTTATCTATGAACTCAGAAAGATTAACATGGATAGGCATATCGATGTTCAGAGTAGGTTTCTGCATCTCAGCGAGGTCAATATCCACCATCACCTTGAATGCCTTAGGTGCCAACAAGTCGTATGCATAACTAACCTGACGAATGCTCAGACGAGTTCCCATCACAATGAGCAAGTCTGAGTTCTGCACCATGATGTTACCAATACGGTCACCACAGATACCTGGCTTGCCAAAGCACAGCTTATGGTTATGCCAGATAATATCTGAACCACTGATAGCTGTTACAACAGGTGTGTTGAGCTTTTCAGCCAGAGTAATGAACTCCTTCTCACGCCTTGCCAAACGAACGCCATTACCCACATAGATGACAGGACTCTTAGCAGCTTTAATCTTTTCTATCAGCTGCTTAATCTGCTCATCTACCAAAGTATGCTTTACTGGGTCAATGATTTCCAAGGCAGGATCAAACTCCTTAAATTGAGTCTCATCAACCGTTGCGCCCTGAACATCCAGAGGAACATCCAGCCATACAGGACCAGGACGACCATCCAATGCAATGGCAATAGCCTTGTCTAACTCATATTTTACATCCAGAGGATTATAGATGGTCTTGGCATACTTGGTGATAGGTGTCACCATCGAAACGATATCTGCTTCCTGATCCCCCAACTGGCGTAGGTTCAGATAAGGATAGGTATGCTTATAAGTAGAGGTCTTAATCTGACCCGAGATATAGAGACCTGGGATAGAATCAAGATACTGACCAAGAACACCAGTAATAGCATTAGTACCACCAGGACCCGTTGTTACACAGGTCACAGCCAGGCGACCACATGCACGATAGTAGCCTTCTCCTGCAATGGCAGAAGCCTGCTCGTGATGATTACAGATATACTTCAGGCCTTTTGTATGGCCAATGGAGTCATTCAGGTGCATAGCACCGCCACCTGTTACTAAGAAACAATGCTTAATTCCATACTTTTCAACGAGATGTTGGAAAATGAAATCGCTAACCTTTATCATAACACTAAGATTTTTCTATTATCTTTCTAATGACTTCGTCAAATGAAGTGAACTGAATGTTTACTACTTTCTGGACTTTAGCAATACAAGGCTGGAGGGAAACATAATTGGGAGGTGTGATAGCGCCATAGTTCAATACACTCATGCTCCCCGTCAGTTCTCTTATCCTTTCTACAAAGTCTCTCAACACACGAGTGTCGTCCGATGCAATATTATATATTTCCGATTGGAAATCTGGCATACCATCTGCATAGCTACACAATCCAGAAATTAGCTTGGCTGCATCCTTAGAATAAACATAGTTCCAATTCTGCAGACAAGAACTCAAATCCACTGCCTCATTATTAAGCATCTTCCTGACCAATGACATTACCAAAGTATACGAATGGTCATTCTCGCCATAGACACTAAAAATGCGAAGATGCACATATTTCAGTCCGAGTTCTTTACAGAGCCTACGTCCCTCATTCCACACTTTTAGTTTTGCTTTACCATAATCTGAGAAAGGATTGCAAGGAGTATCTTCTGTAATAACGTCTGTAACTGTACCATATTCTGCCTGAGAACCCGCATCTGCAAAGACTCTGCATCCCACAGCCTTAGCCACCCGCATTGCCACAAAGGCATTCTGAACATTCTCCGCCTGTAGTTCTGGATTAAAGCGTCCTCCGCTTACCGTGCCCTGCCATGCTAGATGGATAAACACGTCTGCATGGTCTACCTGTCGAATGATATCATCCAGATGATGTAAATCCGCCCAAACAATATCTAGCATATCATCTGTAGGAAGGTTCTTTACGCCTGCAGATTCCTTTCTGCAGACAGCAAAGACTTCATGGCCCTGACTCAACAATTCCTTGCAGAGATCTACGCCAAGAAAGCCGGAAGCACCTGTTACGACAAACCTCATCCTATAAACGACATAATCTGTTCAACACATAGATTATAGACATTCTCCTGCTGATAGTGCTTATACCAATCAGCTGTGAGTTGGCAGCATTGTTCAATACTTGTACGAGGTTCCCAACCTAGCAGGAATTTAGCCTTACTAATATCCAACATCAGAAGATTTGCCTCATGCAATGCATTAGGATCTGATACATCTATCAACTCCCCTTTTCCGTAATATTTCGTAAGCAATGTGGCGACATCCCATACAGGTGTGATACTCTCAGCACGAGGACCAAAATTCCAACCTTCACAATATCTGGTCGGTTCCTGTAGCATCTTACTGGCGAGTAACAGATATCCGCTTAGAGGTTCAAGGACATGCTGCCAAGGGCGGATGGCTTTTGGAGAACGTATTTCAACAGGTTTGTCTGCCTCCAGTGCCCTGATACAATCAGGAACAATGCGATCCTTTGCCCAGTCACCACCTCCTACAACATTACCTGCCCGAACACTGGCAATACTTACATGGTGTTTCTTGCCATAGTCTTGAGGATTGAAGAAACTTCTTCGCCATGAGCTAATGGCTATCTCTGCAGCACCTTTTGATGAACTATAGGGGTCATAGCCTCCCATAGGCTCGTTCTCGCGGTAACCCCAGATTTGCTCTTTATTCTCGTAGCACTTATCAGTGGTTATCATCACGACCACCTTAACTGAGTCTGTTGCACGAACTGCCTCCATGATGTTAATGGAACCCATCACGTTGGTTTCATAGGTCGCTACAGGTATCTCATAGCTAAGACGAACCAAAGGCTGAGCTGCTAAATGAAATACTATCTCAGGGCGGAACTCAGCAAAGATCTCCTTCATTCTTTTCCCATCACGGATATCAGCTCTAATATCTGCCTTGATTCTCTTTCCAATACCAGAAAGAACATAGTTATCCTTTTCTGAGAAAGGTTCTAAACCAACGCCAACAACCTCTGCTCCCAGTTCATGGAGCCAGATGCAGAGCCACGAGCCTTTAAAGCCAGTATGACCGGTAACAAGAACTCGCTTTCCTTTAAATGCCCCATTGAAAATATCTATATTCATGCCCTAGATGCTACGAAAGCCTTAATAGTATCTATCATATACTGGAGCTTCTCAGGTGTCATACCTGGATAAAGTCCCAACCAGAATGAGTCTCGCATTATGCTGTCTGTTACAGGCAAAGAACCTACTACACGATAATCTTTGTTTTCTACGTACTGCTCAAATGCAGGGTGCTTCAGCAGATTACCTGCGAAGAGATTACGAGTCTGAACCTTATGATCCTCTAAATATGACGTCAGTTCATTACGGGTGTAACCTGCATCTTTCTTTACTGTGATGAAGAAACCAAACCAAGATGGTTTGCTGTTCTTCTGTGGTTCTGGAAGAAGTAGTCCCTTTACATCCTTCAATCCATCATACATTGTCTGATAGTTCTCTCTTCTACGCTGAACGATGAAATCCAATTTCTCCAGCTGGGCACACCCGATGGCTGCCTGAAGATCTGTCGCTTTGAGATTGTAACCCAGATGACTATATACATATTTATGGTCATAGCCCTGGGGTAGCTGTCCGAACTGACCTGTGAAACGACATCCGCAGGTATTATCAACTCCTCCCACACACCAGCAGTCACGTCCCCAGTCACGATAGCTGTTGACATACTTGTGCAATTCCGGATTGTTGGTATAGACAGCACCTCCCTCACCCATTGTCATATGATGTGGAGGATAGAATGAAGACGTGCCAATATCACCAATGGTTCCCGTCTTCTTCCATTCACCATCAATGTAATATTCTGAACCCAATGCATCACAGTTGTCTTCTACCAACCAAAGATTGTGTCTTTTGCAGAAGTCAACAACAGCCTGAAGATTGAAAGGATTACCCAAACTATGAGCAATCATCACGGCCTTGGTCTTGGGACTGAGAGCAGACTCCAACTGACTACAGTCAATGTTGCTTTCCTCAATGCTCATGTCCACAAACACAGGAACTGCACCATACTGAACGATACAAGCAACTGTTGTCGGAAAACCTGCAGCCACAGTAATTACCTCGTCACCACGCTTTATCTGTCGATCCTTCAATTCTGGAGCCGTCAGCGCATTGAACGCTAACAAATTAGCCGATGAGCCAGAATTACAGAGCGAACAGTATCTAACACCTAACCACTTAGCCAGTCTTGTTTCAAATTTATGTGCCCATGGTCCTGCTGTCAGCCAGAAATCAAGCGAAGCATCCACCAGATTCACCATTTCCTCGTCATCAAAATAACGTCCGCCATAATTCACACGGGTCTTACCGGCCTCGAATGCCGGCTGTGGGGCATGGACCTCACGATAATACTCGCGAGTGAGTTCGAGTATCTGTTTCTTTAATTCTTCTTTCCTTGTCATATCGTAAATGTTCATTGTACCTTTGGTACTGTTCTCTCCCACTTCTTCCAAGGTGCCTTTCCTGCCTGAAGAAGCTTCTCCAGCATATCACGTTCGCGGACATTATCCATACATTGCCAGAATCCTTCATGGATATAGGACATCAATTGGCCTTCTTTTACCAATGCTTCAAGAGGTTTCCGTTCAAACACCGTGGTATCATCCTCCAGATAATTGAAAATCTCCGGTTGCAAGACCATATATCCGGCATTGATAGGTGCGCCATCTGCCAGATTCTTCTCACGGAATGACTTTACAGCACCGCCTTCAATATCAAGAACACCCTTCTCTTGCTTCATTTTAACAGCAGTTAGAGTAGCAATCTTGCCATGACACTTATGAAACTCCAATAGCTTATTAATGTCAACATCACAGACGCCATCACCATAAGTCATGAAGAACGGTTCACTACCTACATATTTTTGTATACGCTTAATACGGCCTCCCGTCATGGTGTTGTAGCCCGTATCAACTATCGTGACTTTCCAAGGTTCCAAATGTGACTCATGGATTGTCATCTCATTTCGTCCATTACGGAAGTCAAAACAGACATCTGAGTTATACAAAAAATAGTTTGAAAACCATTCTTTGATATATTCCTGCTTATAGCCTGCACAAATAATGAACTCATTATGGCCATAATAGGCATACTCCTTCATGATATGCCACAAGATAGGCATACCACCAATTTCTATCATTGGTTTTGGCTTATATACAGATTCCTCGCTAATACGAGAACCAAAGCCGCCAGCAAGAATAACCGTTTTCATATATTTTCTATCTTTTTGCAAAGGTACGACTTTTTTTATAACTTACAAAGAAATGACACAATTATTAAGAAACCTTGTTAGAAACAAATAATGGAGCCACCTAAGGTGACCCCACTTTTCTTACCGCTTAAAGTTCGTCTTTCGCCTGTTCCCAAACGGACGCACAGCAAAGTGAATCCAGATGACGTGTCATTCATGTAAAAACATATACTGACATATATTACAATTACATGCAAAGATAGGGATAAAATGAGAAAAACAAATAATGTGGGAGGAAACTTGCAAAAAATACAGGGGATAGACAAGAGTAAGTTTCGTACTTTAGTACTTTAAGAGAATTTTTTTTGTACAGTAGAGGAATGGGGATGGAAGAGGGAAATATAAAGAATTAATTGTTAATATATTTAATACTTATATATAATATAAATATTATATATAAGTATTCTTTCTTCTCTGTGATTTTCCGAAATTGCTTAAAGTACTAAAGTACGAAGTACGAAAGTACGGAAATGGGTAGACATACTGTCCCTTCTATACAGCACAACCCGTCAGGATGATTTTTTTGAAAAAATTGGCAAAAAATACCCCCTAAAAAATGCAGTTTTTGCTTATTAAATTTGGAATCGGCTTTAAAATGTTGTACCTTTGCATTGTCGATAAGGGAGATAAAATTTACGCTCTGGGCAGCGAGAAAATTTTCCTAGTGCACGAGGAAATATTTCTCTAAGCAAATGGCAAGAATGGAGTCCACCAGTCGGCAGAGAGAATTAAACTTAATAATTAATTAAAAAACACAACAAAATTATGGCAATGAAAGTGAAAGCAGTAGAGAAGCTGCTGAAGTTTGACAAGAATTCTGCGGGCGTGTACCGCTATGTGATGAGTCCCGAGATGTATTCGAGCCTGAACCAGAAGAAGGTAATCAAGGAGGCTGCCCTGCGCAGTGGCGTGAGCCAGGGTGTGATGCAGGCCTGCTGGGATGCAGCTGGCGAGGTGATCAAGGCATGGGCAACGGAAGGCCACAGCGTGGCACTGCCCGGACTGGGAACCATGCGCTTCGGACTGCGAAGCAAGTCTGTGGAGGACGTGAACAAGGTGAAGACCGGTCTGATTACCAGCCGTCGCATCATCTTCACTCCCGACACCGACCTGAAGGACGAGCTGAAGAAC
>CACZMV010000017.1 GCA_902782305.1 uncultured Prevotellaceae bacterium | reverse complement strand
TGTGCGGCCTTCTTTGTTGACCACACGATGACAGGGCAGTTTCTCGGCACCAGGCGTATAGCGAAGTGTGCGACCCACCATACGAGAATGACTGGGCCATCCCGCCAAGGCGGCGATATGACCATAGGTAGTCACTCGTCCGCGAGGTATCTGGCTGACGATATTCAGCACGGAATCGCGAAACGCCCGTGCCTGTTCAGGCGACATCCTGTCTGGGTAGTCGTGCATTTAGTAATTGTCCGCCTTGATCTGGAAGTAGCTCTGCGGATGGTCACATACAGGACACACCTCGGGTGCCTTCTTACCGATGACGATATGGCCGCAGTTGCTGCACTGCCAGATGACATCACCCTCGCGAGAGAACACCACAGCATCCTCAATGTTCTTCAGCAACTTGCGATAGCGCTCCTCGTGGTGCTTCTCGATGGCGCCAACGAGTTCAAACTTTGCAGCTATCTCATCGAAGCCCTCCTCGCGAGCCTCCTTGGCCATACGAGCATACATGTCCGTCCACTCGAAGTTCTCGCCATTGGCAGCATCTGCCAGGTTCGCCTTCGTATCGCTCACGCTACCGCCGTTCAAATACTTATACCACATCTTGGCGTGCTCCTTCTCGTTGGCAGCCGTCTCCTCAAAGATAGCAGCTATCTGCACAAATCCATCCTTCTTGGCCTTAGAAGCAAAATACGTGTACTTGTTGCGTGCCATACTCTCGCCTGCAAAAGCCTCCTTGAGGTTCTGCTCGGTCTTCGTTCCTTTCAGTTCTTTCATAAGTTTCTTTTTTGTTGGTTATTAAAATATAATCAGCCCTCTATCAGGCTGTCTGTCTGCATCTTCAACTGCGCCTTCTGTTCCAGAATTTTCTTCATACCTTTCTAGTTTTTAGTTATTCATGCTGCGAAGATAATCATTTTTTTACGAATCTCATCAAAAATATGAAAATATCTTCATTTTTAAATAACTATTTTTCTTTATCCCAGAATTATTTCGTACCTTCGCCAGCGTTATGAAGAAAATATGGATTATCATAGCAGTAGCCTTGGTGGTTACTGCTTGTCAGGAAACACTGGAGGAGCGCTGTGAGCGTGAGGCTAAGGAATATACGGAGAAGCATTGCCCCACCCCTATAGCAAAGGATATCGTGATGGACAGCATGACGTTTGACAAGGCGACGCATACCATTACGTATGCTTATACGCTGAGTGGACAACTGGACGATTCGGCGGTGGTGAATGGGTCGAACTCACGCGAATTATTGTTGCAGGAAGTCAAGAACTCGACAAACCTGAAGCTCTATAAAGAAGCGGGCTATAGCTTCAGATATATCTATCATTCACAAAAGAAAAAAGGAACGCAGCTGTTGGATGCTACGTTCCGTGAAAAGGACTATCGGTAACAATAACCGTTAACCGATATTATTCTTCGAGAGCCTCGGGCTTCATGTTGGTGTACACAGTCTGTACATCGTCGAAGTCCTCGAGCTTCTCAATCATCTTGTCGATGGTCTCGCGCTCCTCGGGAGTAACGTCCTTCAGGTCGTTAGGAATGCGGGTGAACTCAGCACCGGTAACCTCGAAACCGTTCTCCTCCAAGTGCTTCTGGATAGCTCCGAAGCTTGAGGGGTCGCCATAGATGGTAATTGAGTTTTCTTCCTCGTCCTCGTCGTACTCATCCTCTACACCGTAGTCAATCAGGTCGAGAATCATCTCGTCCATATCCAAACCGTCCTTTTTCTTGAAGGTGAACACGCACTTGTGGTCGAACAGGAACGAAAGGCTGCCCTGTGTGCCCAGGTTGCCGTTGAACTTGTTGAACACTGAACGAACGTCGCCTACGGTACGGGTGGTGTTGTCGGTCAGGGCGTCGATGAAGATAGCCACTCCGTGAGGACCATATCCCTCGTAAGTGACCTCCTTATAGTCGCTCTGGTCCTTACCCATAGCGTTCTTGATGGCACGCTCGATGTTGTCCTTCGGCATGTTCTCGCGCTTGGCATTAGCGATGATAGCACGCAATGCAGGGTTCATGTCGGGCTCTGGACCGCCAGCCTTTACGGCAATGGCAATCTGCTTACCAATCTTGGTGAATGTCTTGGCCATGTGGCCCCATCTCTTCAGCTTTGTAGCTTTACGATATTCAAATGCTCTTCCCATATTTTTAATTCATAATTAATAATTCATAATGCATAATTAGCGCAACTCGGCATTGAGCTGCTTTTTGAGGTTCTGAATCAACTTCTGCATGATGGCCTCAATCTGCTTGTCGCCCATGGTCTTCTCAGGGTCTTGCAGGATGAAGTTGACGGCATACGACTTCTTGCCAGCGGGCAGCTTGTCGCCCTCATAGACGTCGAACAGCTCGACTTTCTTCAGGAACTTACGCTCCGTCTGACGAGCGATGTCTTCAATCTGCTGGAACTCGATGCTCTTGTCGATGAGCAGGGCGAGGTCACGGCTGACTGACGGGAACTTAGGAATGTCGGTGAATTCCACCTTCTGCTTGCGGATGACCTTCATCAGGGCAGTCCAGTTGAGCTCGGCATAATACACGGGGGTATCGATGTCGAACTTCTTCTGCAGCTTCTTGGTCAGCACACCCAGTTCGATGAGCTTCTTGCCACCACGATTCTCGATGGTGAGACCTGCGGAGAAGATAGTGTTCTCACTCTTCTTGCGAACCAGCATACCTGGCTGCACACCAATGCGAGCAAGGATGTTGTCTACGTGTGCATCGAGCTCGGCAAACGACGTATCCTCGTTGGCATGAGCCCACGAGCCCTCGACACGCTTACCGGTGAGCCACAATCCCATGTGATACTGCTCCTTATAGGCCTGCATGGGGTCGTCCTGATTCTCCTTGGCAGGGTCAAAGCTATAGACATTGCCAAATTCGAAGAAACGGCAGTTGGGGTTCTTACGCTTGACATTGTGTTCGATGCTCTCCAAACCGCCATACAGCAGGGTTCCACGCATCACGTTGAGGTCGCTGCTGAGCGGGTTCATGATGTGAACCAGCCCCTTGTTTTGTTCGTCGTCATAGTACGACGACTTAGTCAACGAGTTATTCAGGATTTCGTTGAAACCTGCACCCACCAACTGCTCTGAAACGAGGTTGGCCAACTTGTGCTTCTGGTCTTCATCACCCTTGATGACAAGGCTGGACTTCAGCTGTGTGGGAATCTCCACATTGTTATATCCGTAGATGCGCAGGATGTCTTCCACCACGTCGCAAGGACGCTGTACGTCCACGCGATAAGCGGGGATTTCAAGCTTCAGGCCCTCGGCACTCTCGCTGAGCACCTTCATCTCCAGCGAGTCGCAAATGCTCTTGATGGTCTCAACGGGAATGTCCTTACCCACCAGCGAGTGAACATAGCTGTACTGGAGGTCGACAACGGCGTTCTCCATCTTCTCGGGATAAACGTCCTTGATCTCCATCGACACCTTACCGCCAGCCAGTTCCTTGCAGAGCTGGGCGGCATATTTCAGTGCATCAATCACGCCATTGGGGTCGATACCACGCTCGAAACGGAACGATGCATCGGTGCTCAATCCGTGACGGCGAGCTGACTTACGAATCCACGTGGGATGGAAGTAAGCGCTCTCGAGCACGACATTCTTCGTGGTCTCATAGGTACCACTACCCTTTCCGCCAAACACACCAGCGATACACATCGGTTCCTCGGCATTGCAGATAGCCAGGTCGCGGTCAGAGAGCTTGTGCTCCTCACCATCCAGCGTCACAAATGGTGTGCCTTCCGGCATGGTCTTCACCACAATCTTGTGACCCTTCACCATATCGGCATCAAAGGTGTGCAGGGGTTGACCCAACGCCATCATCACGTAGTTGGTAATGTCCACGATATTGTTGATAGGACGCAGGCCAATGGTGGTCAGCTTATTCTTCAACCAATCGGGCGATTCTTTTACCTCACAGTCAGTTACGCTGACACAGGCGTAGCGCTTGCAGGCCTCGGTATTCTCGATGACCACGTCGATGGGGAGGTCGTGATTGTCAACGACAAAATTGTCGGCCACAGGCTTGTGGGTGGCTGTCTTGTAGCCGTTCTGCTTCAACCAGGCATACAGGTCGCGAGCCACACCCCAATGAGAGAGGGCATCGGCACGGTTGGCAGTGATGTCAACCTCGATGAGCCAGTCGCTCTCCAAGTGGTAATACTCAGAGGCAGGTGTGCCAACAACAGCATCGTCAGGCAATACGATGATGCCAGCATGGTCGGTACCGATGCCAATCTCGTCCTCGGCACAAATCATACCCAGCGACTCGACGCCACGCAGCTTCGACTTCTTGATGACAAACTCCTTGTCGCCATCATAGAGCACACAACCCAAATCGGCCACGATGACCTTCTGACCAGCGGCCACATTGGGAGCGCCGCAGACAATCTGCTGAGGTTCGCCCTTGCCCAAATCAACGGTAGTTACATGCAAATGGTCTGAATCGGGGTGCATCTCGCACGTGAGCACTTTACCAACGTAAAGTCCCTTCAGACCGCCCTTAATACTTTGTACTTCTTCGAGCGCGTCGACCTCCAGACCAGTCGATGTCAAAGCATCGCACACCTGCTGTGGTGTGAGGTCGAAATCAACGTACTCTTTTAACCATTTATACGATATATTCATATCTTTGATTTACAATTTGACAATTTACAATTTACTATTTGAAAATCGGTGCAAAGGTACGAATAAGTGAGTAAAATACCAAATTTATTTGAGTATTTTCGAACGAGAGTACCTTCGACGAAGTCAAAATTACGAAAAATCGGGCAAAGCACAAAGCATTTACCCGATTTTCTTAGTTTTACAAGACAAAGAAGTTTATTCTTCTTCTGGAGCAATGAGCTTATAGCCCTTACCATGGATGTTGATAATCTCAATCTGTGGGTCGTCCTTCAGGTGCTTACGCAACTTGGTGATGTAAACATCCATAGAACGTGCATTGAAATAGTTGTCATCAATCCAGATGGTCTTCAGGGCGAAATCGCGCTGCAGAATCTCATTGGCATGCGAGCAGAGCAGAGCCAGCAGTTCGTTCTCCTTCGTGGTGAGCTTGGTCTGCTTGTCGCCAATGACGAGCAACTGCTTCTGGGTATCGAAGGTGAATCCACCAATGTGATAGACAGAGCTCTCCTTGTTTTTCTTGCCACGAACACGGCGCAGGATAGCCTCAATACGGAATACGAGCTCCTCCATAGAGAAGGGCTTGGTGATGTAGTCGTCGGCACCAATCTTGAATCCCTCCAAGATATCCTCCTTCAAGGTCTTGGCGGTGAGGAAGATAATGGGGATGTCGGCATTGGCCTGACGGATTTCCTGTGCCAATGTGAAACCATCCTTCTTAGGCATCATCACATCAAGCACGCAGATGTCGAACTTGGTCTTCAGGAAGGCCTTGTAACCAGCATCGCCATCGGGGCAAAGCTCGGCTGTGTAACCTTTTGCTGCAAGGTATTCGCGCAACAACATTCCGAGGTTCTCGTCGTCTTCACAAAGAAGAATTTTCAGTTTTTCGTCCATAACCTTAATAATTTACAATTTGACAATTTACTATTATACTATTTATTTATTAATCTTCTTTTATAATCGGCAGTGAGATGGTAAACTTAGTACCCTTCCCTACTTCACTCTCGGCCTTGATTTCGCCTTGGTGCAAATCAATCACTTTCTTGACGTAAGCCAGTCCGAGTCCGAAGCCCTTGACATCGTGCTTATTGCCCGTATGTACACGATAGAACTTATCGAATATCTTCTTCAAGTTCTCCTTCTTGATGCCCTGACCCGTATCGCGGATAGAGAGGTAGAGTTTCTGCTCATCATTCCAGGTACGGATGTAGATGTCGAGCGGTTCCTCCTGCTTGCGATACTTCACGGCATTGTCCATGAGGTTGGTAATAGCATTCTGGAAATGTACCTCATCGACGAAGATAGCAGAATCGATGGCCTCAATCTCCGTATAAATCTTACCACCCGTATGCTCTACACGCAGGGTGAAGGTCTGGGCAATCTGCTCTACCATTTCGTTGAGGTCGAGCTCCTTCTTCTTGAACACTACACTCTTCTTGTCGAACATAGACATCTGGAGTACCTTCTCTACCAAGAAGCGCAGACGCTTGGACTCATCGGTAATAACGCTACTGAGGTGCTTGGTCATCTGTTCTGACTTAGCAACAGACTCGTCGTTCATCATCTGGGCAGCCAGAGAGATAGAAGCAATAGGTGTCTTCAACTCATGAGTCATGTTGTTGATGAAGTCGTTCTTAATCTCCGTATAGCGCTTCTGACGGAATATCACCACGATGGTAAAGATGAACGTAATCAACAGCACAATGGTGAAAATGATGCTGGGAATCATGAAGCGCACACTGGAGAAGATGTAAGAGTTCATCTCTGGGAAGTGAATGCGCACCACACCCATCTTCGACCTTGGGTCGTTCTGGAAAAGATACTGTTGATAGGTAAACTCCTTACCTTCGTCCGTATAGTCAGGACAACGGAACACCTCACGACCATCGGTGGTGGAAACGGTGAGATGATAAGGGATGTTGATACCGTTGTTAATCAGTTCGGTACGGATGTCCTGATCGAGCATACGGAAGTTAACACGTTCCTTCAAAGGCTTATCGCTAGCAGTATAAAGGATGTTATAGACCACCTCGTCGAGCAATGCTTTCTGATAGACATAGCGATTGCGAACAATCTCCTGCATGGTCTTGGTAGCGTCAGCCAACGTATTCTTATCCTTACGCAGAATCATCGCCTTGGGAATAGACGAAGGTTTCATCTCAAAGGTCTTCAACTGGAACGAGGAATAGACAGTACCATCGTCTGCAGCCACCGCAAACTGATGGGAATGCTTAATGGTGCCATCGAGACCATCGACCATCACAGAGTCCTGCGTAAAGGCTCTGCGCTCGGTCTCATTGACGTCTTTTTCAAGATATCTGAGCGTCTCGTTCATCTCCATGTTATGAGAGACCTGATAGAGCGCGCGGTTCACACTCTCATCGAACTGCTCTTTCTTCATCTTAACCATCTCCTCGACATAGGAGAACTGAAGGAAGAGCAGGGCCAGGAACGAGAATCCCATAATAGAGGCTATTGCCCAAATAGTAGACTTCTTCATATCGGAAGCAAAGGTAATGCTTTTATCGATATGAAGAAGTCTTTTAGTTAATTAATTCCGTTAATTTTAACGTCTTTAACTAATTTGTGTGGTTTTAATTAAAAATGGAGATTTACATCAACACCTATCTGGAAGGGATTACCTCGCTGGGCGAAGTAAAGAGTCTCACCCCCAAACGAGCTGTCGATGGCGAATATATTATAATTGGTGTTGGTTAAGTTGCGACTCCAAACGGAAATGGTAACAGGCGACAGGTCTGCATCTACATGAGCCCCCATCACGGCATACATCTTCTGACTATAGGTGTTTTCCGTGTTCCAGTAGGTCTTGCCCTGTGCAGACACATTAGCACCTACCGTCACGCTACGCAATACACTATTCTGAATGTCGAAACGATAATCGGCATTCGCAGAAAGCGTGTGCTGCGGAACAAAAGGTACATAATTGCCAGAATAGTCGATAGGTTCAACCTGCGTACCCAGTTTTACGCTATCAATATAGTCCTTGAACTTGGCACGGGTATAGCCATAGCTGACACCCCACTGCAAACGATTATCAAAGGCACTGCCACGAAGCGTAGCCTCAAGTCCACAGCTATAGCTCTTACCTGCATTCACCATCGTACGGCCGAAGCCATACTGGGTAGCGAAGACGGAAAGCTGCTGGTTGCGAATCTGCATGTAATAAGCGGACAAGTCGAAATGGAGCAAATTGTCGAAGAGGTTCAGGTGTGTACCCACCTCGAAGTTCCAAGTCTCCTCAGGCTTATACTGAATGGTATTACGGATATTCTCGTAAGAAACCTCATCGTGCTGAATCTCCACATCACCACGAGCCGTCTGAGCCTGTCCTTGCAATTCTGCCTGCAGAATATCGCTGAACATCTGGATATTAAACCCTCCGGCACGATAGCCTTTTGACACCAATGCATAAACGTTGCTGCCTGCATTGTCGATACGATAGGTCAGTCCTATCTTGGGCAGGAACTGATTGAAAGTTGCATCTTCGTTATGTTCCAATACGGAACGGACAGTAGCCACCACCTTCGTTCCCATCACATTCTCATCAAGATGAGTGGTAGCACTGGTGGCATAGTCTATCTTGTTTTTGTTGATATCATAGCGGAAGCCCAAGGTGGCTGTGAGACGGTCGGTCAAACTCAAATGGGTCTCATGGAAGAAACCATAGTTGGTCTGAGGGGTGCGGAACAATCCAGGAATCGTCTCTGTATTCATGGTGATATGACAACCGCCCATACGTTCCACCATGGCAACAGCAGCCTCCATACCCATACGCTTAGCCATAGAATTGACCATACCATAGTAAGCGTAGTCTTCAATCTGCTTAGAGAGATATGCGTTCATATCAGGATCGAAATAGACAGGAGCATCGGTCTTCAGCCACTGATGAGAGAAGAAAGCGCCCGTAGTTCCCTGCCAGATGCCATAGCGATGACTCTTATGCACCAATTCCTGAGTGATGCTGTTCTGCAACTGCTTCTCTTCCATATGCATATAGTCCATGGGACGATAGTCAATATCCATCAACATGTCATCGTTGAGGTATTGCCAACTGGCTGTATAGGCGATATCACCCCAGTCGGCTGCATAATTCAGGTTCAAACCCGTGTTCAACATATTACGCTTATAATTGCTCTGACGATTGGTACAAGGACTTACGGCATATTCGAGGGCTTCATCCAACTGTCCATAAGGGAAACCGTTCTGACGTACAAACTGATAGTCTGCCGTGAAATCGAGCGTCAGTCTGCTAGCAGGCTTTGCCACCAAGCGAAGACGTGCACCAGCCTCGTCCATATTGTCTGCCCGATCACCCGTAAACGTGTTGCGGAAGAATCCGTTGGTTCCATTATAGAAACCAGCCACAGAAAGTGCCAGATTGTCATTGAACCGATGGTAATGAGCTGCTTCTGCATTGCGATAGAAGTGGGAACCAATACCTATTTTAATATCCGTACCCTGATAATTCATTGGGTTCTTGGTATAGATACGAACCAATCCGCCTTCCGTATTGATACCATAAAGAGTGCCCTGCGGACCACGCAGTACATCCATACGGTCAACACCATAGAAATGGCTATTGAAAGTCGACTTGCTCATCAAGGGAATATTGTCGACATAGATGCCCAGCGAGGGACTATTCACACGTGATCCAATGCCGCGAATATACATAGAAGAGGTATAGCGAGAGCCGTAGGCTGGCATGACAAACGAGGGTACGAAGTTAGAGGCATCGCGAAGATCGCGAACGCCCAACAGATTCATTTCGCCCGATGTCAGCACACTGGAGCTTATGGGTTGATGACGTAGTTTATAAAACTCTTTTGACTGAGATACGACTACGACTTCGTCAAGGTCGTAGACATGAGAAGAGTCGGCTAACTCACTGATATTCTCTGCCACCGCAGGTATCAGTGAGCCAAGGGCCCATACAAATAACAGTACTTTTTTCATTTACAAATCATTTTATCCTTAAAAATTGCGAGTGCAAAGGTACGGCATTCCCTTCACACTCGCAATCCTCATTTATGATGATTTTTTCACCTTTTCCGGAAGGTATATCGTTGTCGGACGGCTTCAAACATTAAAATAGCGGCAGAAACTGACACATTCAACGAGTCGCCACACCCTAACATCGGGATGCGGATATGTGCATCAGCAGCCTCACGCCACTTGTCCGTAAGACCAGTAGCCTCCGTACCCATCACAATAGCCGTTGAACGACACATATCAGCTTCATAGTAGAAGCAAGAGTCTTGCAACTGAGCTGTCAGAATCTGGACACCATGATCCTTCAACCAACGGATACATTCTTCAGAAGTGCAAGCCACACAGGGCACACTAAAGAAAGCGCCCACTGAAGCACGGATAAGATTGGGGTTATAAAGATCGGTCAAGGGGTCGCACACGATGACAGCATCAGCATTGGCTGCATCAGCCGAACGCAAAACGGCTCCGACATTACCAGGCTTCTCAACGCTCTCCATCACCACGACAAGGGCTCGCTCCTGCAATTTAATATCATCAAGCGTGAACTGACGGGCAACAACTTCTGCGATGACACCTTCTGTACCACCACGATAGGCCACCTTATTATATATATCAGCACTCACCTGAAAAACTCGGGCACCATCAGCATGGGGTTCTTCAAGACCAAAAATCTCCGGACACCAGAAAAGCGTATCAACAACATATCCATTGTTGATGCAACGTTCTATCTCGCGGCGCCCTTCCACCACGAAGAGTCCGCTCTTGCGTCGCTCCTGAGACTTCTGCTGAAGTTCCAGAAGACGCTTGATCTTCGGATTTTGAGCACTGGTAATCACTTCCATCATAACTCCTCACATTCTTTGAGCCACAACGCACAGCTGGCATCACTTGGCATACGCCAATCGCCACGAGGTGACAAGGAAATACTACCTACCTTCGGACCATCAGGCAGACAAGAGCGCTTGAACTGCTGAGAGAAGAAGCGGCGACAGAAGGTGGAGAGCCAATGCTTGATGGTTTCTTTGTCGTAAGCATCACCAAAGGCATGTTGTGCCATCAGGAATATCTTTGCCGGACGGAAACCATAGCGCATAAAATAATAAAGGAAGAAATCGTGCAACTCGTAAGGACCTACCAAATCTTCCGTTTTCTGCTGAATGTTACCATCCTCATCGGCAGGTGTCAATTCTGGAGAGATGGGGGTGTTCACAATATCAATCAGCGTGTCGCGCTGAGCACTAAAGAGTGGTAACATGGCGATATATCGCACGATATACTGGATAAGCGTCTTGGGGATGCCGGCATTCACGCCATACATAGACATATGGTCACCGTTATAGGTGGCCCATCCAAGGGCAAGTTCAGACAAGTCGCCTGTACCCACCACCAAAGCATTCAACTTATTGGCAAGATCCATCAGTATCTGGGTTCGCTCACGAGCCTGTGAATTCTCGTAGGTGGCATCATGAACTTTCCCATCATGACCAATGTCCTTGAAATGCTGGTTGACAGCCTTGGAAATGGATATCTCCATCTGTGAGATATTGAGCGTCTGCATCAACGATGCGGCATTGTCGTGCGTACGGTCCGTAGTACCAAAGCCAGGCATGGTCACACCAATGATTCCCTTACGGTCTAATCCTAACTTATCGAAAGTACGTACACATACTAAAAGTGCCAGCGTAGAATCAAGACCACCACTAATTCCCACCACCACATGTTCACAATTGGTATGTACCAATCGCTTGGCCAGCCCTGCAGTCTGAATGTTCAGGATTTCCTCGCAAGTCTCAGCCATCTCTGCATCCGACGGGATGAAGGGATGAGCATCAATAGCACGGGTGAGCGTAAAGGGATGATCGCCAAAAGTAGCCTTCGCCTCAATGATCTTGGCTTGTGCATGACGCTGGGCATTGATGAATGTAGAGTTGGAATGACGTTCAGTACGTAGGCGATCCACGTCAATCTGAGCATACTGAATCTGAGGCTGGAAAGAATAGCGTTCACCCTCAGCCAAGACACGTCCATTCTCAAATATCATCGCATTACCGCCATAAACCACATCCTGGGTAGATTCGCCAAAACCGCAAGAAGAATAGACATAACCACTCATGGTACGGGCACTCTGCTGAATGAGCAAAGAGCGCAGGTAACGATGTTTTCCAATCAGCTCATCACTCGCAGAACAATTAAAGATGATGTCAGCACCCGCCATCGTAAGATTGTTGCTGGGAGGAATGGGAGCCCATACATCTTCGCAGATCTCTACCCCAAAACGTACCCCATCGCCCGTCTGGAACAACTTGGGTTCAGCAGAAAGCGTCACAGGATTGCCTGCCAGATAGATTTCTGATGGGTTCAAGTCCTGAGCAGAGGCAAACCATCGCTTCTCATAGAACTCATTATAATTAGGCAGATAAGTCTTGGGCACTACCCCTAACAAATTTCCGCCCTGAATAACCACAGCACAATTAAGTAGCAGGCCTCCGCTCTGTACAGGCATACCCACAATGCAGATAATATCCAACTTGCGGGTAAAATCAAGTAACTCGATAATACCTTCTTCTGCTTTGGACAGCAAGAGCTGTTCTTTGAAGAGATCCTGACAACTGTATCCTGTCAGACATAACTCAGGGAAGCACACCACCTCAGCACCCTCACCATCAGCCAAGACCACGAGGCGTTCTATCTCTTTCACATTATACTCTACATCAGCCACCTTAACGGCAGGCACAGCAGCAGCCACTTTAATGAAACCGTACTTCATATTATTGAACATTAACCATTAACCGTTAACCATTAACCATGAACCCTCTATGGGATAAGGAGTGAAGAGTCACCATAGCTCAAGAATCGGAAATCGTGAGCCAGTGCATAATCATATATCTTATGCCAATCACCCTTTACAAAAGCACTCACCAACAGCAACAAGGTAGACTGAGGCTGATGGAAGTTAGTAACCAGCATTTTCACGATTTTATAGTCATAGCCAGGAGCTATGATAATCTGAGTAGACGAGTGGAGCACTGTCAACTCATGACGTATCATCCAGTCGAGCAAAGCCTGAAGGACTTCTTTGACATCCTGATGGGCCTCCACCTCATAGGGTTCCCATTGGTTGACATGAAGTTCCTCCTCTTTGATATCTGGGTTAGCCAGTATCTTCAATCCCATATAATAAAGACTTTCTAAGGTACGAACACTCGTAGTACCCACCGCAATAGCATGACCCTCATGAGCCAGAAGACGTTCGATGGTATGCCGACGAACAGCCACAAATTCTGTATGCATCTCATGTTGTCCGATGGTATCACTCTTGACGGGTTTGAAAGTACCCGCACCCACATGAAGTGTCAGTTCTTCGCGTTCAATACCATGAGCATCCAAATCCTTCAGTACGCGATCCGTAAAATGGAGTCCTGCAGTAGGAGCAGCCACACTACCTTTTATCTTTGAATAGACGGTCTGGTAAGTGGTCTTGTCACTCTCTTGGGTCTCACGATTCAGATAAGGAGGAATAGGCAGTTCGCCCATCGCATCAATGATTTCAGCAAAGGAGCGTTCCCCACTCCATTCAAAATCAATCCACTGACTGGTTCCATGCTCTCCACGACGGGTGGCCTTTACGATGATCGACTCCTCTTGAATCGTGATGGTTCGGGAAAGTGTTCCCTCTCTCCACTTTTTCAAGTTACCTACCAAGCATAGCCATGAACAACGACCAGTGGTCTGGAACATGAGTTCATAGTCAGAAGGCTCTGCCGGTTCGAGCAAGAACACTTCGATGAGTGCTCCAGTCTCCTTACGGAAATGCAGGCGCGCCTGAATCACCTTGGTGTTGTTAAAGACCATCAGGGCACCTTGTGGCAACAGGCTCGGCAAGTTGTGGAAAACCGATTCGCCCACCGTGCCGTGCCTATAGACAAGTAGCTTCGAGCTATCGCGCTCAGCCAAAGGGAACTTGGCTATACGCTCATCGGGCAACTCGTAATTATATTCAGATATATGTATTTCTTTTGTTTTCATCATCACGATGTGCAAATATCAAACATAAGTCATGTAACAACCACGGCACAGTGCAAAGACTAGGGTAAGCAGGAATACGGCTATGGGAACATAACAAAGACGCTCGCTATATACGGCTGGTTTAGTTACGCGACAATACAGGCGATAGACAGAATAGCCTACGATGGTTCCCCAGATTAGTCCCACCATGATGTCACCTGGATAATGAACACCCAGATAAAGACGTGTCCAGCAATTCACCAAAGAAAAACAGATGAGGGTAATGACCAGTAGTCGGCGACGCATCAGCAACGACAAGAACAACGCGATGGAGAAGGTGTTGCAGGCATGAGCGGAGAAAAAACCATAATTACCTCCGCGATAATTGTCTACCGTGTCTACCAACATACCGATCTGTGGGTCGTGAGTCGGTCTCCAGCGGGCCACCAAAGGTTTTACAATCATATCATCGAAACCACCTGCAAAGAGTACACACAAACCTGCTGCGGCTAAAACAAACAAGATGTTTTTGGCACTAACATTCGTTTTAATCACCACATAGAACAAAGCGAGATAAAGGGGTATCCACGTCTTGGCATTGGTGAGCGTCATCACTACATAATCCAAGAATACGGAGTCGCTGCCATTAACCATTAACAACAAATGCTTGTCGAATTGTATCAGTTCTTCCATAATTTAAATGATTTCTATTTCTTTTGTTTCCAACCAACCCTCTTTGCCATCCGCTACGCGAATTTTCTTCCAGCCACGCATAGAGCCATCAGTGATATTCACCTTCGTTCCTTCATGAAGGATAAAGAGGTCTGTACCATTCTTTGAAGGCGTACTCTTGACATTGACTGCCGATGGTATGATGATGGCACCCGAGCGATGAATTAACACTTTCTTCTGTTGCCATGCAAAAAGATTGCTCAACAAGAAGATGATGACAAAGAATAATCCACCAAAGAAGCCGACCTTGCGAAGCCAAACAAGATTGGCAAAAAGATAGGCCAAGGCCAAGATGATGGCAGCGACCAGGGATATCAGGGCCATACGTGCCCATGCATCCACACTCATCAGGTTCACCAAGGAACGATACCAAGTGACAAAGAACATCTCAGATTCCGGTACAATCTTGTCGATGGTCTTCGAACGAGCCATCTGCAGGTTGAAACGGATATCCTTATCGCCAGGTGACAATAGAAGAGCACGCTCGTAGTTAAGGACTGCCAGCGTGATATTATCCATGCGATAATAACAGTTGCCGAGATTATAGTACAAATCAGCAGAAACACCTTGTTTCAACAATTGTTCATACTGTTGAGCAGCCTTCTGGTAATGCTCCTGAGCATAGGTACTGTCAGCATCTGCCTTTGTCACGGCACCAGCCATCATAGGAACTGAAAGCAACATGATGACCAGAACGGCTAAAGGAGCACGCCCACCTTTCTTCATGGTGGTTGCAATTTGAGTAATCGCTGTCATCGCAGCTTCATAGACTTTATTCATATTTCCTGTTGCATCACCTGGAGCATAGCGGGCAAACTCGCACTCGTCCAAAGCCCCAATGAACTGCTGGATCGTTTCTGACGATACCTGATGAGCAGACAACTGCTGACTGATATTCTCGCGAGACAACTGTTCTACCGGCATATTCAGCTTATCGCCCACATATCCCCACAGAGCACGTAACACTTCATCATAGAACTCTCCTTGTTTACCCTCCTTCATCAGTTTGGCAGCTTTCTTCAGACGTTTGGTAGCCACCTTATTGGCTTTGCCTGCACGTTGCTTGACAATGTTGGCATTCTCAATAGCCCGACGACGGAAGATGATAAAGAGGGAAATAAAGCCCAATAACAGAACGGCCAATAGTGTCCAATAGCTTGTAGATCCGAAGAAGAAATCATTGATGCCACGTTGACGGGTCATACCGGTCTTGATATAATGGATATCACTATTCAACAACTTCACATCTTCTTGTCCGTTAAAGGTGGCTACAGTACCTGTGCCGTCACCCTTTGCCACACTCAGCTTAAACGATTCCGTCTTCACCGTCTTATAGGCATTGGAACGGGTATCAAAATAGGTATATTCGATGGCCGGAATTTCAAACTCACCCTGATGGCGTGGAACGGCCAGGAAATCATATACGATAGAGCCTTCAAGACCTTGTGTCGTCAGTTTGGTGTTGTCTGTGACCTTGGCATCATAGCTGTCAAAGTCTTTGGGGAATTTGACAACGGGTTGTTTCAGCAGTTTCATGTTTCCTGCACCACTGACGGTCACACGCAGTTTCACAGGGTCATTGGCCTTTACCTCCGTCTTGTCAAGACTGGCCGAAATGGTGTATTGTCCGACACCTCCAGAGAAGTTAGCAGGTCGCTGAGGCAAGGGGTCAACCTGTATGGTGATCCCAGGAGCCTTGATCTGTTTCTTCACCTCTATGTATCCAGACCCACCATTGAAGAACGCTTCAAAGGGATCCACATTACGGTTTTGCTGTACCACAACACCTTCATAGGTAATGCTGGGAATCTCCAGTTTTCCCGTAGCCTGTGGGAACATCACATATTGTTGCCAAGTAACCGTTCGATAAGTGCGACCTTTGAAGTTCTCCACACTAAAGCTCTTCTCTGCAGGCAGTGGCACTTCACGCGTATAGAAACTCTTCAGGTCGGCCATCTTACCATTCAACTGCGTCAAGCCCACCAGCGTATATACCTTATAGGTAAGCAGAATAGGTTCCTGTTCACGAACATGCTGTTTAGAGGCACTTACCTTGATAAACAAATCAGAACCAGAGATAGAACTGCCAGCAGGACGAATCTCCTCACCTGCCCTGCCTTGCTGACGATTACCATGGCCACCACTTTGTGCCTGACCACTTACCTTGATATGCAACTCATTTGAATGAATGGTCTTTCCACCCACCTGAGCCTGGGCTGGCGGGATGGTGAACGAACCGTTCTTGTTGGCAGACAAGATATAGGTATAGGTGACTGATGACGAACTGGACATGTGGCCATTCACCAGTTGATAGCTGGACTGTGTCGAGGTACTGGGTCCCATCAGAACATCAAACTCTTCCGGAATATTCCCTGCACGGAATCCTTTCACATCATCCGTATTGACCGTATAGGACAGACGGAACTGTTCGCCCACCGCCACCTGTGACGGAGCACGACCAGTAATCTGCTGGGCCATGGTTACCATGACCATTGTCAAACATCCTATCAGTAAGAGATATCTTTTCATCATAATAGTTCTTTTTTCATCTTACCAGTTCTTTTGCAACGAGCGCCTGTTCGGTTGTTGCTGAGCCTTCTTCATACGCTCCTGGGTCTGCTTTTCTTCCTGGATAGCAGCATTAAGCATCTGTTCAGCATTTTCCTTGCTCATCTGCTGTTTGTTCTGTTGTTGTTGCTGCTGGTCCTGCTTTTGCTGATCTTTCTTGTCTTGATCTTGCTTCTGCTGATCCTTTTTATCTTTCTGGTCTTTATTGTCTTTGTTGTCTTTATTCTGCTGGTTCTGTTGGTCCTGCTGTTGTTTCTGCTGACGTTTACAGAGTTCCAGATTATATCGGGTCTCATCATCAGCAGGATTATTTCGCAATGACTCCTTATAAGCCTCAATGGCTTGGGCAAACTGCTTCTGACCTTGACAAACCACCCCAATATTATGGAAGGCCTGCGACTTCCTGATAGGATTGGTTTCCAGTTTTGCAGCCTGCTCAAACTGACTGACAGCCGCAGAATCTTTCCGTTGTCCAAGCAGCGCATTACCCAGGTTATACAAAGCCTGCGCATTCTGTGGATTCTTCTCTACCGCTTTCCGGTAAGAGACTTCAGCCTCTGCATAATTCCCTGCACGGAACTGCTTATTACCCTGACGCACCAACAACCTATCGGTCTGTGCCTGTATCATCGTGGATACCAATAATGTCAGCAACAGGGTAACTACTTTCTGCTTTCTTTTGAATAAGGAGATGTTTTTCAGCATGGGGTTCTTGATGTCAAGAATGCAAATCTCGATGATGAGCAATAAAAGAACAATGATGCCAACGGCCTGAAACTGTTCATCATAATCACTATATACAGTACTCTCTATCTCCTTTTTAGCCAGTTTGTTCAGTTCCTGATCCAACTGGTCCTGCGCATTACTATTGTTCTCAACATGGATATAGGCACCACCACCTGCCTGGGCTATCTCACGACACATCTGTTCGTTCAAACCCGTCATCACGGTCTGTCCTGTATTGTCCTTCATATAGTCTCCATTACCGGTAGGAATCGGAGCTCCCTTGGTGGAACCAACACCCAGGATATATACACGCATACCCTTATCCTTGGCTTCTTTGGCAGCTTCCAAGGCCCCACCCTCATGGTCTTCACCATCCGTAATCACGATGATGGCTTTTCCAACACCCTCTTGTTGAGTAAAGCTATGAGATGCCATCGAGATAGCCTTGGCGATATCAGTACCCTGAATGGAAATCATGGAAGGTGAGATATTCGATAAGAACATCTTCGCACTGACATAATCGCTGGTGATAGGCAATTGAATAAAAGCATCACCCGCAAAAACGATAAGACCAATCTTGTCATTGGTAAAGTTGTCAACCAGATTCTCCACCATCATCTTAGAACGGTCCAGTCGACTGGGAGCAACATCCTCTGCCAACATGGAATTGCTGACATCAAGGGCGATAATGGTCTCTATACCGGTACGCTTCTCATGATTAATCTTCGTACCAAACTGTGGACGGGCTATCATGACGATCAGCAATGCCAGGGCTGTCAGCAGTAAGCAGAACTTCACCAATGGACGGAAACGAGACACATCAGGCATCAGTTGTCTTACCAGTTCACGGTCGCCAAACTTGAGCAGACGTTTCTTCTGCTGACGAATCAGCAGGAAACGCAACACAGCCAACAGCGGTATCAGCGCTAATGCATATAAATATATAGGGTCTTCAAATCGAAACATAACAAATTCCTCTTTATGGTAGCTTTCTGAAAACTGTAATTCGCAACAACATTTCTAACAACAGCAATAAGGCAGCCACCATCGCATAAGGCTGATACGCCTCATAACGTTTGCTGAACTTCTTGACATTGAGCTTTGACTTCTCCAGCTTGTCAATCTCCTTATAGATCTGCTGTAACTCACGGTTGTTGGTAGCACGATAGAAATCGCCATCGGTAGCAGAGGCTATCTCACTCAGTGTCTTGGTGTCTATCTCAACCGGAATGTTCACATATTGGATGCCTCCTGCTACGGTCATCGGATAGGGAGCCACCTTGTTGGTACCCACACCAATGGTATAAACACGAATTCCGAAACTTTTGGCAATCTCTGCAGCAGTCATGGGCGAAAGATCACCACGGTTATTGGAACCGTCAGTCAGCAGGATGACCACTTTACTCTTGGCTTTTGAGTCCTTCAGTCGTGAAACGGCATTGGCCAGTCCCATACCGATAGCCGTACCATCCTCTATCAAACCCCTTTGGGCCATATCTGTACGTACGTTCTGCAGGAGGTTCAGAAGAGAGGCATGATCCGTGGTCATCGGACATTGCGTAAAGGCTTCACCTGCAAAGATGGAAAGTCCGATATTATCGTTGGGACGTCCAATGATAAAATCTGCAGCCACCTGTTTGGCAGCTTCCATACGATTGGGTTTCAAATCCTCCGCCAACATCGAAGTAGAGACGTCCATGGCCAACATGATATCAATACCCTCCATGGTCTTGTTCTTCCAGGAGTTCTGTGTCTGTGGACGAGCCAGAATAATCACCAGAAGCACAAAGACAGTCAGTCGCAAAATCAATTGCAAAGGCATCAGGCGTACCTTCCATGAGCGTGGTGCGTATCGATAAGCAAAAGTATCGCTCATGCGCATCGTAGGCTCACTTTTCTTCCTGTACATCAAATACCAAATCAAATAAGGTATGATGAGCAGTAGCAGAAACAGATATTCTTTATTGGCAAATTCCATTGTTTACATTCAATTCAAAAGTTGATAGATGCTATAGATGACATAGCAGAACAGCAAGGTTGAAATGGTTATCACAGTCCATATCAAAGCCTTGAGTATGCGACGTGTCTTCTGAGAGCGCTGGTCTTCTTCCGACAACTGGGGCTTGACAGTCTCTTCCGTAGGCTGATTCTCCAACTTTGTCTGGTTGATAAAGTCTATCGCGTTCACCAGATTAGCATCATTTTCGTTAATCATCGTAGAATACTTTGCGAATTTCACGAGGTCCGCTGTCATAAAGAGCTGACGCAGTTCACTCAGACTCTGCTGGTCATCAGACGCCATCAGACGTTCAATGATTTCCGTACTGGTCATTTCCATTGCAGAGAATCCATAGCGTTCCTCTATATATTTACGCAACGTATCCGTCAGTTTTGTATAATACTCCTTCTGATTCTCTGAGCTGACCATTTTGTCTGCCTTGATCTGCTCAATCTCTTTCATCGCCTTTTGATGAGGCAGCAGACGCTTCACAATCTTGATACGGGCAATGATGGGCTTGTTGTCACGCAGACGCAAATACAGATAATAGGCCAATGCCAACAATACCAGCATCAGGATGCTAAGCCAGAACGACAAAGACCAGTCACTCCAACGGAAAGGATTATCCTGTACATCCTTGGGACCAAAGAACTTGTCGAGTTTGGTGGTATCCACTTCCACCTCCACCACTTTCAAAGCCAGACTTTTACTTTCCAGGGTCTTGCCATTCACCTTGACCTTGAAGGGAGGAAGATAATAGAGGTTACCATCAAAAGAGGTCAATGTCAATAGCAGTGAATGGTCGGTCGGGTGTTCAACGTTGATCACCTCAACCCCAGCAACGATTTGCTGGCGAGGCTGAAAAGTGGGCATTTCAACCTTAGCACCTTCAGAGGCATGCACCGTCATCGTGACTTGTGCCTGCTCACCTATCATCATTTCTATCGGATCTATCTTAACATCAACACTTGCCTGAGCGAAAGTCAGTATAGTGTTGAGTATCAGACCTATCAATAGTATTACTCTTTTCATTAACTTCTTTGTTTAAACAGCATCAGCAAAGCCTTGACATAATCCTCATTAGTGGCAATACTGACAAGGTCCACATTACTTTTATTCATCGTCTCATGCAACTGTTGTTGACGATTTTTCCAATATTTCTCGTGAGCCTGACGCAGTCTCCGGCTACTCGTATCAATATACTGTTCATGTCCCGTTTCTGCATCTACCACACGCATCAATCCGACATCAGGCAACTGACGTGCCAATACATCATAAACCTGCAAGGCCACTACATCATGCTTCCGGTTGCAAATCTGTAGGGTCTGCAGAAAATCCTGACGCACATAGAAATCACTTAACACGAAAGCCGTACAGCGTCGCTTGGCCACACTGGTCAGGAATTCCAGCGCTTGCTTGACATCGGTGCGTCTGGATTCAGGCTTGAAGTCGAGCATTTCACGGATAATGTAAAGGATGTGTTTACGTCCTTTCTTGGGTGGGATATATTTCTCGATACGGTCGGAGAAGAACACCACCCCGATTTTATCATTATTCTGAATGGCAGAGAAAGCAATGGTAGCCGCAATCTCTGTCACCATGTCACGCTTCATCTGACGCTGTGTTCCGAAATCCAACGAGCCGCTGACATCAATCAGCAACATCACGGTCAATTCGCGCTCTTCCTCAAACACCTTGACGTAAGGTCTGTGGAAGCGGGCGGTCACATTCCAGTCAATATCACGAACATCGTCACCATACTGGTACTCGCGCACCTCTGAGAAGGCCATACCCCTACCCTTGAAGGCAGAATGGTATTGCCCCGCAAAGACGTTCGAGCTCAGGCCACGTGCCTTGATCTCAATCTTCCGTACTTTCTTCAGAATTTCAGACGTCTCCATCTTACTTCTTACCTCTTACCTCTCTTTAGGGTACCTCCACCTTATTGATGATCTTTGAAACGATTTCCTCACTGGTCACGTTACTTGCCTCAGCCTCGTAGGTCAACCCGATACGATGACGCAACACGTCATGAGCTACCGCACGAACATCCTCAGGCACCACATAGCCACGACGCTTGATGAAAGCATAGGCACGGGCAGCCTTGGCCAGATTGATAGAAGCACGAGGTGATCCGCCAAACGAAATCATCTCCTTCATGTCCTTCAGTCCATAACGGTCTGGGAAACGGGTGGCAAATACGATATCTGCAATATACTGTTCAATCTTCTCGTCGATATACACCTCACGAACCACCTCACGCGCTTTGATAATCTCCTCCGCAGTAGTTACAGGAGTCACAACGGGCAGTGCGCCGGCAATATTCTCGCGGATAATCTTCTTCTCCTCGTCAATGGAGGGATATCCAATCACCACCTTCAGCATGAAACGGTCCATCTGTGCCTCTGGCAACGGATACGTACCTTCCTGCTCAATCGGGTTCTGGGTAGCCATCACCAAGAAAGGATTAGGCAAGTTAAAAGTCTCGCTGCCAATCGTCACCTGTTTCTCCTGCATAGCCTCCAGCAAGGCGCTCTGCACCTTGGCAGGGGCACGGTTTATTTCATCAGCCAGCACGAAGTTGGCAAAAACAGGACCCTGTTTTACCTGGAACTTCTCCTCTTTCTGTGAATAAATCATGGTACCTGTCACGTCAGCAGGCAACAAGTCCGGAGTAAACTGTATGCGACTGTATGAGGCATCTATCAGTTGTGCCAAAGTCTTGATTGCCAAGGTCTTTGCCAGTCCTGGTACACCCTCCAAAAGGATGTTGCCATCACTCAAAAGACCGATCAGCAAGGAGTCAACCAAATGCTTCTGACCTACAATTACACGATCCATGCCCGTCACCAGATTGGTGACGAATCCACTCTGTTGTTCTATCCGTACGTTTAGTTCGCGGATGTCAATAGCTTCTGCCATAATATTTTTATTTTTACGATTTACTTATTTAGAGTGCAAAAGTACTCAATTCACACGTTATTGCGCACATCTCCATACCTAAATAATATTAAAAAAGTTTCCTAAAACTTACATTTTAAGAAACTTTCAACTATTTCATTCAGCCTTTACGCTTTTTCTTCGGTTTGAGCTTAGGAATCTTGATCACCTGCCCCTCTTTGATCTTCGGATCTTTTGGCAGATTATTATAGACCTCCACATAGCACTGCATATCAGGACCCAGATGTGCACGACAGATACTATAGAACGTCTGTCCGGGAAGCACCTTCACCTCCTCTGCAGTACCCACAATGCGATAGGCACCCAGTCTTACGCGCTCATCTTTGGCGGCATATGGATCAGGCTCTTCTGCCGGCTCCTTCACTTCTTGTTTGACCGTTTCTTCCTTCTTGACGGATTCTTCTGCCTTCACTTCCGTTTGAGCAACCTCTACAGGTGCTGCCACAACCGTGTCTTTTGCTACAGCAACACTGTCAACGGGCTTTTCAGGAGTAGCAACCTCATCCTTTTTGATTGTTGCTGTTTCAGTCTTCTGGGCAGACATTTTCTGCATCGCATAATAATACCCACCATAAGCCGATAAGCCCATCAGAACCAATACAACAGCAACGGCTAACAACCATTTCTTCCAAGAGGATTCCTCCTCAACTGGTTCTTCATCCGCAACTGGCTCTTCCTCAACAGGCTCATCCTCCGCAAGTTTGACCATTGGTGTTTCTTCCACCTGAGGTTCTTCCTCTATCTGGGGCTCTTCTTCCACCTGAGGTTCCTCCTCTATCTGGGGTGTTTCAACAACCTGGGGTTCCTCTTCCACCTGAGCCATCTCCACAACAGGCAATTCTTCCACAGGGCTGATAACATCCTCAACGGGTGCTACATCTTCCTCGTTGTCTTCAGCCACATCGTCAAACTCCACCCCATCATTCAGCACTACCGTCTCAAACTGTGAGAAAGGCTTGTTCACCAGCTCTTTCATCACCGTGTCCGGTGTGAAGGTAACCTTGGCATGACTATCAATCATCACACGTTCACCCGTTCTCACACTGACACTTTCACGAGCTTCTACATTGATAATCTTAAAGGTTCCAAAACCCTTGATTTTCACCAGTTCATCTTCTTCCAAACGCTGTTGGATAATGGAGAACATCTCAGTAGCAAACTTGTTCGCTTCCTTCTGAGTCAGTCCACTTTTCTCCACCAGCACCTTGGCTATATCTTGTATCGTCAACTTGCCCATACCTATTGTCCTCCCTTCAGTTTATCCCTCCATGTCTGGTTAGGCTTGAAATTCAGCACCAACTTGGGAGGTACCAACATACGTTGTCCTGTTGACGGATTCACCATGACGCGCTCCATCTTCTTCTTGGTCTCAAAGACCCCGAAGTTAGGTACGAGAATGGCATCACCCTCCTGAAAAGCATCACCCATGGCATCAATCAGGTTGTTTACCAGTCGTTGAGCATCTCTCGGAGCATACCCTGTACGCTCCGCCAGTTCTGCTAAAAATTCCTTGTTATTCATATCTTCGTTGTAGCGTATAAATCAAACTCTTCGGCATCTGTGATGCGTACCTCATAGAATTCTCCGATATGCAAATCCTCTTGGGCAGGAATCAACACCTCCGGATCCACTTCTGGAGAACAGAATTCCGTACGTCCTATATACCAGTCACCCTCTATACGGTCGATGATGACACGCAGTGTCTGCCCAATCTTCTGGGCTTCTAGCTCCGCACTGATGTTCTGTTGCACGCGCATCAACTTGTCGAGCCTGCGCTGTTTCAACTCCCCAGGCACATCGTCCTGATAGTGTTCAGCTGAGTAGGTACCCTCCTCTTCGGAATAGGCAAAAGCTCCCATGCGCTCAAAGCGAGCCCATTTGGTGAAGGCTATCAATTCCTCAAAATCCTCCTCCGTCTCACCAGGGAATCCCACCATCAAGGTGGTACGGATGTGAATACCCGGCACCTCCCGACGCATGCGTCTGATCAGTTCGTAGGTTTCTTCCTTGGTCACATGGCGCTTCATGCGGTCCAGCATGTGGTCGCTGATATGCTGCAAGGCAATGTCCAGATAGTTGCAGACATTCTTCTTCTCTCGCATCACGCGCAACAAATCCCATGGGAAATGGGCAG
Organism: uncultured Prevotellaceae bacterium; assembly: GCA_902782305.1. GTDB lineage: Bacteria > Bacteroidota > Bacteroidia > Bacteroidales > Bacteroidaceae > Prevotella. The sequence goes on along the minus strand of CACZMV010000017.1, from coordinate 88,749 downwards.
GATAGGCATAGTGTAGGCGAATCCACTCTACCCCTTCGATATCTGCCATCTGCTCAATCAGTTCTGCAATATGCTGCTGGCCATCGATGTCCACACCATAATACGTCAGTTCCTGAGCAATCACGTTGAACTCCTTGGTGCCCTGACTCACCAGATAACGCACCTCATCCAGGACCTCCTGCATCGGACGGCTCTGGTGTTTACCCGTGATCAACGGAATAGCACAATAGGCACAATGCCTGTCGCACCCTTCCGCAATCTTCAGATAAACATAATGCTTAGGCGTCGTGATGTGGCGATGTGACTCTAGGTATTCTTGTTTCTCTAGATTTTCTAGATCTTTCAGCAGCTGCTTATAATTGAATTTCCCATACCAGCCATCTACCTCTGGAATCTCTTTCTCCAAGTCAGCCAGATAACGCTCAGACAGACAACCCATCACATAAAGCCGTTTCAGATGTCCTTCCTCCTTGGCTTGAGCCAGTTCCAGAATGGTATCAATGCTTTCCTGTTTGGCATCCTCTATGAAGCCACAGGTGTTCACAACCGCTATCTCGCCTTGTGGATGCTCTGCATCATGGGTCACATGATAGCCATGTGCCTCAAAGAGTCCCATCAGTGTCTCTGAGTCAACCAGGTTTTTGGAGCACCCTAACGTAATGAAATCTATGGTCGGCTTCTTAGTCATTTTTGAATAATGAGTCAACAAATTGCTGGCGATTGAACAGCTGCAAATCCTGCATACCTTCACCCAGTCCGATATATTTTACGGGCACCTTCAACTGGTCCGAGATACCAATCACTACACCACCCTTAGCAGTACCATCCAGTTTGGTAATGGCCAGACTGGTAATTTGGGTCACTGCAGCAAACTGTTTCGCCTGTTCAAAGGCGTTCTGTCCAGTAGAACCATCCAGCACGAGCATCACCTCATCCGGTGCATCAGGAAGTACTTTTTTCATCACCTCCTTGATTTTCTTCAACTCGTTCATCAGTCCCACCTTATTGTGCAGACGACCTGCCGTATCAATCAGCACCACATCAGCACCATTGGCCTTGGCACTCTGCAAGGTATCGAAAGCCACCGAGGCAGGGTCACTACCCATCTGTTGCTTCACCACAGGCACTCCTACGCGCTCACCCCAGATGCACAACTGCTCCACGGCAGCGGCACGGAAGGTGTCAGCAGCACCCAGATAGACCTTCTTGCCAGCCTGCTTAAACTGCCAAGCCAGTTTGCCGATGGTCGTGGTCTTACCCACTCCATTCACGCCCACTACCAGGATGACGTAGGGTTTATGATCACTGGGCAAGTCCCAGTTATCGTTATCATCAGAATTATTCTCTGTCAACAAGGATGCTATCTCATCACGCAGGATAGCATTCAGTTCACTGGTGGACACATATTTATCGCGGGCCACGCGCTCTTCGATACGCTCGATAATCTTCAACGTGGTTTCCACGCCCACATCAGAGGTAATCAATACTTCCTCCAAGTTGTCCAGCACATCGTCATCCACCTTCGATTTGCCAGCTACAGCACGAGCCAACTTATCGAACACACTGGTCTTGGTTTTCTCCAAACCTTTATCCAGTGTTTCCTTTTTTTCCTTATTAAAAAAACCGAAAATACCCATATTGCAATATTAAATCCCTGCAAAGATACGAAATTTCGATGAAACCACAAAAAAAGAGGTCGCAAATTCACTTGCAACCTCTCTTTTTATCTGATTAATCGAATATTAATTCTTAAAGAAGTCCTTAACATCCTCGTTAGGAACCTCTTGGGGCTCTTAACCATCTTGATAACCTTTGTGTAAGCGCGACCATCCTTTGAGCCTTCGTGGAGGGTAGCGACGGTTTTCTTTGCCATGCTTTAAACAGATTATTTAATTTCCTTGTGCACTGTCATGCGCTTCAGGATGGGGTTATACTTCTTCAATTCCATTCTCTCAGGAGTGTTCTTACGGTTCTTGGTCGTGATATAACGACTTGTTCCGGGAAGTCCGCTCTCCTTCATCTCGGTGCACTCAAGAATAACCTGAACGCGATTGCCTTTAGCTTTCTTTCCTGCCATAATATTAGTCTCCTATTACTTTAATGTCTTTCCAATCCACATAACCCTTAGCAACAGCCTGCTTGAGGGCAGCGTCCAGACCTACTTTATTAATCATACGCAGACCAGCAGCACTGATCTTCAACTGAATCCAGCAAGCCTCCTCAACATAGTAGAACTTCTTGCTGAACAGGTTTACGTCAAAGCTGCGCTTTGTGCGATGCTTTGAGTGAGACACATTATTACCAATCTGTGCCTTCTTTCCTGTAATTTGACAAATTTTCGACATTTCTATCTACTTTTACTTGTTCCTTAATTATAACTTACTCCAAACAGGGTGCAAAGGTACTTATTTTTAATGAGAAATGAGAAATGAGAAATGAGAAATATTTGTGAATTAAGATTTTTTAACCCTCTTTCTCTGTTTCTGTCTCCGATTGTGCGTCCGATTTCAAGAAATCGAGAAACATTTGGATGGCTTTATTGGTGGCAATAGCCAGATTGATATCACGTCCATGGTCCACCTGAACCATCATGGCCACCTGTTTCTCCTGGGTACCACATGCCAGCCAAATGGTGCCTACAGGAATTTCCTTGGTACCACCTCCAGGCCCTGCATATCCTGTTGCAGAAATCGCATAGTCTGTGTTCAGTGCCTTACAAGCACCCACCACCATCTGACAAGCCACCTCCTCGCAGACAGCAGATTTCTCATCCAACACCTGCTGAGAAATACCCAAAAGCTTCATTTTAATTTCATCTACATACGAGATAACACCTCCTTTGAAATATTTCGAGGCTCCTGGCACTGAGATAATGGCTTCTGCAATACGTCCACCTGTACAACTCTCTGCTGTACCTACTGTTTTATCCATTTCCCACAGCAGTTGACTAATCTCCCTGCTGATAATCTTACTTTCAAAATCCATGTTTTTTTATTTTTTTATTCTTTTATTTTTAGCAAAATGTTACTTTGCTGAACGCTGGTGCGTCAATCGGACAGAATTTCTTATCCAAGAATTTGTAATAGCCCACAATGCCTATCATGGCTGCATTGTCAGTGGTATAGCTGAACTTGGGAATGTAAATGGTCCAACCATAGCGCTTGGCATAGTCATGAAAAGCGTTACGCAGTCCATTGTTAGCACTCACTCCACCCGCTACAGCCACATGCTTGATACCCGTCTGTTTTACAACCAACTTAAGTTTCTTCATCAGAATATCCACAATGGTCCATTCCAGCGAGGCTGCTATGTCTTCCTTATGATGCTCTATGAAATCGGGATCTTCCTCTACCCATTTGCGCATATTATACAGGAAGGAAGTCTTCAATCCCGAGAAACTGTAGTCCAGTCCCGGGATATGTGGTTCAGAGAACTGGTAAGCCTTCGGATTTCCCTGACGAGCCAGTTTGTCAATGATAGGTCCACCCGGATAACCCAGTCCCATCACTTTCGAACATTTGTCAATGGCCTCACCTGCAGCATCATCAATGGTCTGGCCCAACACCTCCATATCGTTATAGGCTTTCACCAAGACGATCTGTGAGTTACCACCTGACACCAACAGACAGATGAAAGGCAATGGCGGTTGCGACTGGTCATCCTCCGATTCCTTGATGAAATGCGCCATCACGTGTCCTTGCAGATGGTTCACGTCAATCAGGGGAATACCCAGCGAACGGGCAAAACCCTTCGCAAAGTTCACACCTACCAACAACGAACCCATCAATCCCGGTCCACGCGTGAAGGCCACTGCCGACAGTTGTTCTTTCGTGATTCCTGCCCGTTTGATAGCCTCATGAACTACCGGTAACACATTCTGCTGGTGAGCCCTGGAAGCCAGTTCCGGTACTACCCCTCCATACGACTCATGTACCGCTTGCGAAGCCGTCACATTCGACAGCAACACCCCATTTTTCAGTACCGCTGCCGACGTATCATCGCATGAGCTCTCTATACCTATTATATATATATCCGGCATTATCTCTTTTATTTTTTTATTCTTTTATTCTTTTATTCTTAGTACGAAAGTACCTCCACTCCATTTTCGGTCATCAGCAAGGTATGCTCCCATTGGGCTGAGGGTTGTTCATCTTCAGAAATAACCTCCCATCCATAGGGATCATCTGCATCTATAAACACCTTCCACGTACCCATGTTAATCATCGGTTCAATGGTGAACACCATACCGGGAACCAATACCATACCATCACCACGCTGGGCAAAGTGGCACACCTCAGGTTCCTCATGGAACTTCAGTCCCACCCCATGTCCACACAAATCGCGCACCACGCCATAGTGGTACTTCTTGGCATGTTTCTCAATCGCACGACCAATCTCATTCACGCCGTGCCATGGTTTGGCAGCCTCCATACCAATCTCCAGACACTCCTTGGTCACCTTGACCAGTTGTTTCTTCTCTGGCGTTGTCTTTCCGATGATAAACATACGCGAGGCATCCGCATAATACCCATCCAGAATGGTGGTAAAATCGACATTGATGATATCACCCTCCTCCAGGATATCATCCGCCTTGGGAATTCCGTGACACACCACCTCGTTAATGCTGGTACAGACACTCATGGGGTAACCTTCATAGTTCAGACAGGCAGGTATGGCTCCATGCTGCTCACAATAGTCGCGACAAATCTGGTCAATCTCCAGGGTCGACATGCCAGCATGAATCACCTCCCCTACAGCATCCAGCACACCCGTATTCACAACACCCGCACGACGGACGCCTTCTATCTGTTCAGGGCTCAGCACCAACTCACGGGTAGGTACCAGTGCCCCTTTATTTTCCAAGTACATGATGTGCTTGTCCAATTCCGAGGGCTGTTCCCCCGATTTACAATGCCATCTTCTTTTCATCGTTCTTTCTTTTTTCGACTGCAAAGGTACGAAATTGGCACGATATTTGCTAATTTTTGACCAAAAGTTTAATATATAATAATAATAAGGTATATGCAAAAAGGTAACATCGGGGTTACAACTGAGAACATCTTCCCCGTCATCAAAAAGTTTCTCTATTCCGATCACGAGATTTTCTTACGCGAGATGGTTTCCAACGCTGTCGACGCCACGCAGAAGTTAAAGACACTGGCCCAGCAGGGCGAGTTCAAGGGCGAACTAGGCGACCTGACAGTACATGTATCACTGGATGCCGACAAGGGCACCATTACAATTTCTGACCGCGGTATCGGTATGACCGAGGAGGAAATCGACAAGTACATCAACCAGATTGCTTTCTCAGGTGTCAACGACTTCCTGGAAAAGTATAAGGACAATGCCAACAACATCATCGGACACTTCGGACTGGGCTTCTATTCCAGCTTTATGGTGTCGAAGAAGGTGGAGATTGTCACCCGTTCGTACAAAGAGGGCTCGAAGGCTGTCAAGTGGAGCTGCGACGGCAGCCCCGCCTACGAGATTGACGAGGCTGAGCGTGAGGACCGCGGCTCTGACATCATCCTCTACATCGACGACGACTGCAAGGAGTTCCTGGAGAAGGAGAAGATTCAGCAGCTGCTCACCAAGTACTGCAAGTTCATGGCCGTTCCCGTAGCCTTTGGTAAGAAGCAGGAGTGGTCCAGCGAGAAGAAGGAGATGGTCGACACCGACAAGGACAACGTCATCAACGACGTGGAACCGCTGTGGACCAAGGCTCCCTCAACGCTGAAGGACGAGGACTACAAGTCGTTCTACCGCACCCTCTACCCCATGCACGACGAACCGATGTTCTGGATTCACCTGAATGTCGACTACCCCTTCAACCTGACGGGTATCCTCTACTTCCCCCGCATCAAGTCGAACATCGACCTGCAGCGCAACAAGATTCAGCTCTACTGCAACCAGGTCTTCGTCACCGACCAGGTCGAGGGCATCGTTCCTGAGTTCCTCACCCTGCTGCACGGTGTCATCGACTCACCCGATATTCCTTTGAACGTCAGCCGCTCCTACTTGCAGAGCGACCGTGAGGTCAAGAAGATTTCGACCTATATCACCAAGAAGGTGGCCGACCGTTTGCAGGCTATCTTCAAGGAGGACCGCAAGCAGTACGAGGAGAAGTGGGACGACCTGAAACTGTTCATCAACTACGGTATGCTCAGTGAGGAGACCTTCTACGACCGCGCCAAGGAGTTCGCCCTCTTCAAAGACACTGAGGGCAAATACTTCACCTTCGACGAATACAAGACCCTCATTGAGGGCGCTCAGAAAGACAAGGACGGCAATCTGATTTATCTGTATGCCACCGACAAGGAGGAACAGTACTCATACATCCAGGGCGCCAAGGACAAAGGCTACAGTGTTCTGCTGTTAGACGGTCAACTCGATGTTCCAGCCATCCAGATGCTCGAGCAGAAGTTCGAGAAGAGTCGCTTCACCCGTGTCGATAGTGACATCATCGACCGTCTCATTGTGAAGGACGATGCCCCCAAGAACAATCTGACAGAAGACGAGTCTGCCAATTTGTCACAGGTGTTCAAGTCGCAGATGCCCAAGATGGAGAAGACCGAGTTTATGGTCGAGGTACAGAGCCTGGGCGAGAGCCAGCGCCCTGTGGTCATCACCCAGAACGAGTGGATGCGTCGTATGAAGGAGATGAGCCGCTTCCAGCAAGGCATGAATTTCTACGCCCAGATGCCCGATTCGCTGAACCTGGTACTGAACAGCGACCATCCTTTGGTTAAGCGTGTCTTGGACGACTGCAAGACCAGCACCGAGGAAACGCTGAAACCTATCGTTTCTGAACTGAAAGGACAGGAGGCCCGCTTGGCTGCTATCCGTCAGCAACAGGACAAGAAGAAACCCGAGGAGCTGACGCAGGACGATAAGGACATGAAGGCCGAATGCGAAAAGGCTGTCGAGGAACAGAAGCACAAGAAGGAAGATGTGCTCAACGGCTTTGCTGCCAAGAACGATATCGTTCACCAGCTCATCGACCTGGCCCTGTTGCAAAATGGTATGTTAAAGGGAGAGGCTTTGGACAAGTTCCTGAAGCGTTCGGTAGATTTGATTAAATAAAGTTCTATCTATTACACAAAAAAGAAGGGCACTCACGGCGAGTGTCCTTCTTTTATTATTTGCTCTAAGCTTAGAGGTTCAAGCTCTTCTTGATAGCCTCAATCTTCTGCTCAGCAGCCTTGGTGCAGCGCTCATAATCAGCACCACCCTTGAAGCTGGCATCCTTCACCTCGGTGTAGAACTTAATCTTAGGCTCCGTACCAGAAGGACGAACAGAAACCTTGGTACCATCGTCGCAGAACCACTGCAGCACGTTCGACTTGTCAGGCATGTCGAGCTTCTCCACAGTGCCATCAGCCTTCTTAGCCTCCAGCAACTGGAAGTCCTTCTGCAGCACAATCTTTGAACCACCCAGATCCTTCGGAGGATTAGCGCGGAAGTCGGTCATCATCTGCTTAATCTCGTCAGCACCGCTCTTGCCTGGACGTACCACATTGATGGTCACCTCCTTCGAGAATCCATACTCCTTATAGATGTTCATCAGCAGGTCATACAGCGTCATACCGTTGTCGCGAGCCCATGCTGCAATCTCACAGATCAGACAGATAGATGCGGGGGAGTCCTTATCGCGAACCTTGTCGTAAGGCAGGAAGCCGAACGATTCCTCACCACCACCGATATACTTCTTCTTGCCCTCGTTCACGCGAATCTCGTTGGCAATCCACTTGAAGCCCGTGTAGCAGTCCTTGTATTCTACCTCGTTCTTCTTGGCAATCTCGGCAATCACCTCTGTAGTCACAATGGTCTTTACAAGGAACTCGTTGCCCTTCAGCTGACCCAGCTTCTTCTTGTTGGCGATGATGTACCAAGAGAACATCATACAAGTCTGGTTACCATTCAGGATCTCCCACTCGCCCTTTGAGTTGCGGCATACGATAGCCAAACGGTCAGCATCCGGGTCAGAAGCGATGACCAGGTCAGCATTCAACTTGGTACCCAGCTTCATACCCAGTGTCATGGCCTCTGCATTCTCTGGGTTCGGGCTTACAACGGTTGGGAAGTTGCCGTCGATAACCATCTGCTCGGGCACTACGTGGATGTTCTGGAAGCCCCAAGAACGCAGAGCCATCGGGACGATTACGCGACCTGTACCGTGCATGGGCGAATAAACGATGTTCAGGTCCTTCTGGCGCAGAATGACATCCTGGTCAACCATCGCCTCCTTGACAGCCTGGATGTAGTCCCAGTCCATCTCACCACCGATAGGAATGATGAGTTCCTTGTTGCCCTCGAACTTCACATCGCTGATCTTCACCTTGTTCACCTCGTCGATGATACCCTTGTCGTGTGGGAACAGCACCTGAGCACCATCATCCCAGTAAGCCTTGTAGCCATTGTATTCACGGGGGTTGTGAGAAGCGGTAACGTTAACACCAGCCTGACAGCCGAGCTGACGGATGGCAAACGAAATCTCAGGAGTAGGACGCAGGCTCTCGAACAGATAAACCTTGATGCCGTTGGCTGAGAAGATGTCAGCTACCGACTCAGCAAACATACGTCCGTTGTTGCGGCAGTCATGACCTACCACTACGGAGCACTGCTTGCCGGGGAATGCCTTCAGGATGTAATTGGCAAAACCCTGTGTAGCCATACCAACAATGTACTTGTTCATGCGGTTTGTACCAGCACCCATGATACCACGCAGTCCACCGGTACCAAATTCCAGGTCGCGATAGAATGCATCAATCAGGTCGGTCTTGTCGGGGTTATCCAACATAGCCTGAACTTCCTTACGTGTCTCCTCGTCAAAGGCCGGAGCCAGCCATTCCTTTGCACGTGCCTCGCACTGAGCAATAAGTTGAGCGTTATTTTCCATACTTCAAAATGATATGTTTTAGATTTAGTGAATAACCAATACGCAAAGATACTGATTTATCTTGCAAAATCAGTATCTTTACCCTATTTTTTAACATTTTATATTACTTCCGCATCAATTTGTCTATCTCTTCGAACTGTTTTCCCAAGTTCAGGTTGAGATAAATGCGATATAAGGCCGGTGCCCATCGCTGCTGGTCATCCGGTGCCAGTCTCCGGTAATCCTCCATAAACGGACGCGCTTGAAAGTATAGTTTCTGCAGGCGCAATCTATTCTTGCGAGGCTCATGTTCCTGCTCGATGGTCAGCGCCTGATTCAGATAACACGTAGCGATATTGAAATACGGTTCGGGCATGGAATCATTCAACTCCATCAGCGCCCTACTGGTCTCTATGCAATCGTCATATTGCTCCAGGTTCAGCTGAGCCACCGACTTCGCCACCAGGAACAACGGGTTGTCCGGCGTGATGTCCAGTCCTCTGCTGGCCAATTCCAACACCTTGTCATATTTTCCCAGTGAGGAGTAATGGTCAGCCAGACGGGGGAAGAAATAAGGATATTCCGGATAACGCTCATAGCCTTCTGCCAATGTCTGGATATAGGCACTGTCATTCTTCTGCCACTGATAGGCCTCACACATATACTGTAAGGTAAAAGTAGCCTTGGCACTGTCTTTCAGTGCCAGCTCACTGTATTTCAACGTACGTTCAGCATCCTGCATCCTATAACCACACAACGTAGCCCAATAGGCCGCAGTAGGCAGCAGCGAATCCTTCTGCTCGTAATGGTAAGCTTCGAACAAGGGCAGATGGGCAGCCTCCAGATAGTCGTTGAAGAAGGTATAGCCCTTCTCGTAATCCCCCTTCCGCACGTTCCATGTTCCACCATAATAGATATTGATTCGCAGCGGATTCAGCAGGGCGGCATTCTCCGCACGATGCGAAGGCCGGACCCTACCCTTTTTGTCAGGACGCACATCCAGTGCATCCAGTTCCACAGCCACCTCCTGCAAATGACGCGTCAGGTTATAGAAAGCAGCCGTATCATATTTCTGCTTCAGATACAGTTTTTCGTTGGCCGCATTATACTGACCCAGCACAGACTCATACCAAGTGGCGTATATCTTGATGTTATCGTGGTTGGCTGAGTCATTCAGCAACGCCACCATCAACTTCTCCGCCTTGTCAAAGTCCTTACCGCTCTTGATATAGGTCTTCGCCTTGTCTATGTCCGCACGCACCTGTTTAGGGTTTGTCTTACCACAGACAGGGACCGTCAGCAAGGTCCATGCTGTTAAACAGAATATGTATCTTATAATCTTCACCATGTGTTATTGTATTCCGTCTTCGCGCAGTTTCTGCTGCCATTTCCAGGCACTCTTCAGCACCTCATCCGTAGGCGTGTCTGCTTTCCAGCCCAACACCTTGTTGGCCTTGTCCACATTACCCCACACCTGTTCGATATCACCCTCACGACGGGGCGCATACGTCCAGTTCACCTTCACACCGGTAGCCTTTTCGAAACCTTCCACTACCTCCAGGGTAGAGAGTCCACGACCCGTTCCGATGTTAAACACCTCTACGGCATCGGTCTCAGGCTTGTCCAGTACACGCTCCATAGCCTTCACATGAGCCTTTGCCAAGTCCACCACATAGATATAGTCGCGGATACAGGTCTTGTCGGGCGTGTTATAATCATTACCGAAAATCTTCAGTTGCTCACGGATACCCATGGCGGTCTGCGTCACGAATGGAATCAGGTTCATGGGCACACCATTGGGCAATTCACCAATCAAGGCAGAGGGATGTGCACCAATCGGGTTGAAATAACGCAGGATAATCGACTTGATAGGAGCCCCCGAGTGGATGTAGTCCTGAATAATTTCCTCATTAATCTGCTTGGTATTACCATAAGGCGACAAGGCCTTCTGGATAGGCGCATTCTCTGTCACGGGCAGATTCTCGGGTGAGGGCTGACCATAAACGGTACAACTGCTGGAGAAGATGATACCCTTCACGTTGTAGACAGGCATCAGTTCCAACAGGTTGATCAGCGACATCAGGTTGTTGCGGTAATACATCAGGGGTTTCTCCACACTCTCACCCACGGCTTTGCTGGCTGCAAAGTGGATGATGCCCTGAATACCGGGATATTTCTTGAACACACGTTCCATTCCGTCATAATCGCAGCAGTCTACCTTTTCGAAGGCGGGACGAATGCCGGTAATTTTCTCAATACCGTCCAACACTTTCTCGTTGGAGTTCGAGAGATTGTCCACAATGACTACCTCGTAGCCTGCGTTCTGAAGTTCTACGGTGGTGTGGCTTCCAATAAATCCTGTGCCACCCGTTACAAGAATTGTCTGTTTCATAAATCCGAATGCTATTTTGTAATAAAAGCCCACTGGAGTCATCCAATGAGCTTTCTAATGTTTGGCGGTGCGTACGAGACTCGAACTCGTGACCTCCTGCGTGACAGGCAGGCATTCTAACCTACTGAATTTGGCGGTGCGTACGAGACTCGAACTCGTGACCTCCTGCGTGACAGGCAGGCATTCTAACCTACTGAACTAACGCACCAGAATTGTCTTTTTGTCGTTTAGCGGGTGCAAAGGTAATCAGAATTTTCGAATATACAAAACTTTTTCGGAAAAACTTTATAAAAATCTTTGCATCAGCACGGCATCCGTGTATTTTTTGCCATCAAACAGCCATTCTTTCAGAGTTTCTTGTCGCGCAAAACCTGCTTTTTCGTAAAGCGCCAACGCAGCCTGATTGTCCTTCCCCACCACCCCATAGAGCTGATGCAGGTGCAACACCCTGCTGGCATAATCACATAAAGCGTTCAGCGCTTCCGTTGCATAACCCTTCCTGCGCTCCGCATCCAGTATGACAATACCCGTCTCTGCCCGCAAGTGCTGTGGCGAGAAATTCATCAAGTCCACAATCCCAACGGTCTTGTCCTCCCTATCTTCCACAATCATGCGCAACTGCTTGTCCGCATAGATATCATCAGCCGAGTTAGCGATATAGTCGTGCAAGGTATAGCGCGAATACGGCACGTTGGTGGCTCCTACATTCCACAGGCGTACATCATTCTCTATCTTGTAGAGCAGTTCCAAGTCTTCGGGCTCTATGGCTCGCAGTCTAATCTTTTTCATAAGCATCGGTTCGAGGGTTAATAAATTGGCGCAATCGGGCCGATTGCATCTCTATCAAAGCCAGGAAGGCGCGGAAATAGATGGCCACCTTGATGGGCAGCGAGAAGAAGAAGCTCAGGTGACCATAGTGCTTGCGGAAGAAGATGAGCATCGCCTGATAGAACACGTGCACATAGCGGAACGAGGTCTTTTGCGTAGACCCTCCTTTGTAATGCACGATGTCGTAAGGCAGATACCAGTTCTGCCACCCACCCTTCAGCAGTCGGTAGCTGAGGTCGATGTCCTCACCATACATAAAGTAGTCTTCATCCAGCAACCCCACCTCATCCAGTGCCTTGCGCCTCAGCATGCAATAAGCCCCACTGATCACCTCTATCCTACTGGGTTCATCCCAGGGCAGGTTGCTCATATAGTACCGACGCGTACATCCCAGCATCTTCAGCATAGCCACCCAAGGCGTGGGGATAGCCCTTCGCGACTCCGGGGCCGCCTTTCCCTCACGGTTCAACATACGCACACCTGTTCCACCCGCCTCCGGATGTGCATCCATAAAGTCGATACATCCGTGAATGGTCGGTTCATAGACGATGGTGTCGGGGTTCAACAGTAACACATATTCCGAATCCGTCTGCCGGATGGCCTGATTGTTGGCTCTGGCAAATCCTACATTCTCCTGGTTGATGATCAGCTGCACGTCGAGATAGTGCTTCTGCAGATACTCCACCGTATCATCCTTCGAACAATTGTCCACCACGGTGATGTCTCCGCTCAGTCCTGCAAGGGCTAAACGGACACTATCAATGCACTCGGTCAACTGCGGGCGCACATTGTAGCTGACAATCACTATGCTGACTTTCTTGGCCATACAAACGGGATACATAAAAGCAGGACGACACCCAGATAGAAGAAGATGGTCGTATTATATATAAGGTATAGGACGGCATTCACCAACAAGGGTACCACAATCAGCGCCATCCTCAACTTCCAGTCCTTCTTATACAGTCGCACACCCAGATAGGCACACAACAGCGTCATCAGTTCTACTGCGGTAGTCAACCAAAATTGAAATACTTCATTATTCATCACTCTTCACTATTCACTATTCACTGTTCACTAGCGTATGCGCCTCACTTTCCTTCAAATATCGTTCGATTGAGAATCGAACGACCCAGCGTCACTTCATCCGTATATTCCAGTTCATCCCCCACCGAGATGCCTCGTGCGATGATGCTGATTTTCACATCGTGGTACGGAGCTAGTTTACGGAAGATGTAGAAATTGGTGGTGTCGCCCTCCATGGTCGAGCTCAACGCTAGAATCACCTCCTTCACCTCACCTTTGCTCACCCGCTCCACCAGCGATTCTATCTCCAGGTCCGACGGTCCGATACCGTCCATGGGCGATATCACGCCCCCCAGCACATGATACAGCCCGTGAAACTGTTGCGTGTTCTCCACAGCCATCACGTCCTGAATGTTCTCCACCACGCAGATCGTGCTGCCATCCCTTCTGGGATTGCTGCAGATGGGACACAGCTCGCTGTCACTGATGTTATGGCACACCTTACAGCGCCTCACCTCTTTGCGCATCCTGCTGATGGCATCAGCCAATTGTGTCACCTCCTCTTCCTCTTGGCGCAACAGGTGCAGCACCAGCCGCAAGGCTGTCTTGCGCCCGATGCCCGGCAGTTTAGCAAACTGCTGCACTGCCTTCTCCAGTAGTTGTGATGGATATTGTTGTTGCATCTTTAACCCTTAACCTTTAATCATTAACCATTAACCTCACTCAATTCTAACCAACGCATGGACTTTTCGTCCAATTCTTCATTGAGTTGGGGTAACCGCTTGCTCATCGCGGTGATTTCTTCCACCTCGGTGGTACCTCCGCAAAGAGCCTCTTCTATCTTTTTCTTCTCATCCTCCAGCGCAGCGATGTCCTTCTCCAACTGCTCCATCTCGCGCTTCTCCTTGTACGACAGGCGCCTGCGGTCATCGTGGCGGTAGCTGGGCTTACCAGCCGTATTGGTGCTACAAGAGCTACTAGAGCTACTAGTCTTATTTTCCTCCAGGCTGGCCCACTCCCGATACTGTGTATAGTTTCCGGGGAAATCCTTGATCTCACCCTGGCCTTTGAACACCAGCAGATGGTCCACCACCTTATCCATAAAGTAGCGGTCGTGCGATACCACAATCACACACCCGGGAAAATCCTGCAGGTATTCCTCCAGAATCTGCAGCGTCACGATGTCCAGGTCGTTGGTTGGCTCATCCAGCACCAGGAAGTTGGGGTTGCGCATCAGCACGGTGCAAAGGTACAATTTTCTGCGCTCACCACCGCTCAATTTATACACATAATTATATTGTTGCTCGGGCGTAAACAGGAAATATTGCAGCAATTGCGAAGCCGACAGTTTCTTTCCACCGCCCAATTCCACATAGTCGGCAATATCGGTGATCACGTCGATAACCTTCTGTTGCTCATTGAATTGCAGACCATCTTGCGAGAAATACCCGAACCTCACCGTATCACCTATCACGATGTGTCCTTCATCCACCGGTTCCAGTCCCAGCAGCATCTTGATAAACGTCGATTTACCCGTACCGTTCGACCCCACAATACCCATCTTCTCAAACCGCGAGAAGTTATAGTAGAAGTCCTTCAGGATGACCACATCCTCGAATTTCTTCGAGACATATTGTATCTCGAAAATCTTGCTTCCGATATACACGTTCGATGCCTTCAACCGCAGCTGGCGCTCCTCCAATCGCTGTTTCGCCACCTTCTCCAGTTCGTAGAAAGCCTCCTCTCGGTAGCGCGCCTTATGACCGCGTGCCTGCGGCATCCGTCGCATCCATTCCAGTTCCGTGCGGTATAGGTTGTTGGCGCGCGCTATCTCCGCCCTGCGGTTGTCTATGCGCTCCTGACGCTTCTCCAGATAGTAGGCATAGTTGCCCCGATAGGTATAGATGGTTCGGTCGTCCAGCTCCAGA
Organism: uncultured Prevotellaceae bacterium; assembly: GCA_902782305.1. GTDB lineage: Bacteria > Bacteroidota > Bacteroidia > Bacteroidales > Bacteroidaceae > Prevotella. Next base: position 73,700 of record CACZMV010000017.1, on the reverse strand, counting down.
ATCACCGAGCATACACGGTCCAGGAAGAATCGGTCGTGCGTCACCATCAGCAGCGTCCTGTTGCCCCGCTGCAGGAACCCCTCCAACCATTCTATCATCTCCAAGTCCAGATGGTTCGTGGGCTCGTCCAGTATCAGCAGGTCAGGCTCCGTCAACAGCACGTTGGCCAGTGCCACCCGTTTCTGCTGTCCGCCACTCAGTTGCCCCATGGGCTGCTCCAAGTCCTTGATCTTCAGTTGCGTCAACACCTGCTTGGCCTTCAACACCTTCTCCGGATCTCCCTGGTGATTGAAACACGCGTCCAGCACTGTCTCCTCCGGGTCAAACGTCGGACTCTGCTCCAGAAACCCTATCTTCAGGTCCCTGCGGAACACGATGTCCCCCGCGTCGTAGCCCTCCTTACCGCAAAGTATCGAGAGCAACGTCGACTTCCCCGTCCCATTCTTCGCAATCAGCCCCACCTTCTGGCCTTCGCCAATAGAGAAACTGATATCGCGGAACAGCGTAAGCGCGCCAAACGACTTCGTCAGGTGTTGTACGTCCAAATACGGTGTCATTGGGATTTAATCTTTAATTTTTAATCTTTAATCTTCAAACGCCCATTACCCATTTCACCAACAACATCACCACAGGGATAGTTACCACCGTAATACCTATCAGGTCAATAATGAATCCTGTTTTGATCATCTTCGTGATGGGCACATAGCCCGACGCATAGACAATGGCGTTAGGCGGTGTCGATACCGGCATCATAAATCCTAATGACGACGACAGGGCAATGCCGATAGCCACGGGGATTGGACTCATATCCAACGATAGGGCCGCCCCAATGGCGATAGGCGCTATCAGATTGGTCGATGCAGTGTGCGACGTCAACTCCGACATAATCAGGGTCGTTACACAGAACACACCCACAAAGGCCCACTCCGACGGGTCGTCACCCAAAACCTCCTTGATACCGTTGCCAATCCATGCCGACAGTCCCGTGGTGTACATCATCGCACCCATGGCCAAGCCACCGCCAAAGAGCAGCAGCGTGCCCCACTCGATACCTTCCACACCATCCTTCCAGCTCAGCGCGGTCTCACCCTTCTTCCGATCTCCAGGCAGGAAGAACAGCAACAGTCCGCCCACCATGGCAGCGATGGATTCCGGGAAGTGGTTGTCGTAGAATGTCATCACGTCCGACTTCGCCCCATAGACTATGCTCAGCACACTGGGCGCCACCCACAGCACCACGGCCACCGTAAAGGCAATGATGGTGCTCTTCTGAGCCGTGGTCCACTTGCCCAGCGAGTTCACATTTTCTCTGATAAACTCACGGGCACCCTCGATATGCTTCACGTCAGCCGGGAACATCCTCCACAGCACTACATAAGCTATCAGGAAGTAAAGCACCATGGCCACGATGCCCCATATCATCCATTGGAAGAACGATATCGACGGAGCCTGCGGAGCCAACTGGTCCAGGAAACCAATCATGATAATGTTCGGGGGCGTGCCGATGGGCGTCATCACACCACCGATGCTACACGCATAGGCCGTCATCAGCATCAGTCCCGTGGCATACTTATAGTTCGCCAGGTCGATGGTCTTTCCGTTGGCAGCCATCATCTCGCGGATAGCCTCCAGCAGTCCTAAGGCAATGGGAAACATCATCGCTGCCGTAGCCGTATTGCTGATCCATCCCGAGCAAAGCATACATGCCAGTCCGATGGCCAGGAATATCTTCCGGGGCGAATCACCCACCCATTTCATCGACATGATTCCGTAGGCCATGCGCTTGTCCAGCCCGTTCACCATCATACCCTTCGCCAACAGGAAACCACCCATAAATAGGAATATCATCGGATTGGCAAAGTTGCCAAAGGCATCTTTCATCGGCGCAATGTCCAGCACCACACACAGCGTCGGACCTAACAGCGACGTCACCGGGATGGGCACCGGCTCCGTAATCCACCAGATAGCCACCAGCGACATGATGGCCAACATATGGTGTGCCGACTCCGAAATACCCTCGATAGGCATCATCCAAATCAGCAGGGCACACAGCGGGCCCATCACCATCCCTATCCTCTTCCTCAACTTCTCAAATCCACTTTCCGTTTTCATAACTCCTCGTTTATTTTTTCTATATAGTTAAGAACTTCGTTTCTGCCTTCTTTTTTCTCTGCTGACGTCAGGAACATCGGGGGCATCTCCTCCCACGTCTCTGCCAGCTTCTTTTGATACGCCTCCATCGCCTGGCGCGCCTTGTTGGGCGTTAACTTATCCGCCTTGGTAAACACAATGGAGAACGGGATGCCCGACACCCCCAGCCATTCGATGAATTCCAGGTCTATTTTCTGAGGCTCCAGTCGGATGTCCACCAACACGAACACGTTCACCAGCTGTTCCCGCTGCAGAATATATCCGCGAATCATCTGGTCCAGCTTGTCCACCTCCTTCTTCGACCGCTTGGCATAGCCATAGCCCGGCAAGTCTACCAGATACCACTCCTTGTTAATGATGAAGTGGTTGATCAACAGCGTCTTACCCGGTGTCGCACTCGTCTTCGCCAACTTCCTGTTATTCGTCAGCATGTTGATCAGACTCGACTTCCCCACATTCGACCTTCCTATAAACGCATATTCCGGCTTCGTATCCTTCGGGCACATCGACACCATCGGGGCCGACAGCGAAAATTCAGCTTGCTTTATTTCCATACCTTTTCTCTAAATCGACTGCAAGGTCGGTGCCAACCGAACGCAATGAAATGAATTTCAATTGCTGAGGTGCAGCCCGAGCTCGCAAATTTTTTGCAAAGATACGCATAAAAAAACACACCACCAAATTTTTTTCAATCGGACATGGGGACAGGTACCTGTTTCATCCCCGTTTCATCGCAAATGTGCGAAACAGGTACCTGTCCCCGTGTCCGGTAAAAATTGTTAAAAATCGGTGCATAGTGAGGTCGTAGAAGGGAATCAGTTGTTATTTATGTTGGTGATTTTTTTACATCACAAATAACATTATTAATTAAATTAATCATTTTAAAAACATGAAGAAAATCTTGTTTTGGGCTTCATTGTGCCTGTTTGCTGTTAGCTGCAGCAACGAAACAATAGAGAGCGACAACGGAGTGACGAACGCAGAGAAGGTGTTGGCGCCGGTGACGGTGCGGGTGAACGGATTCTCTGTGACGCAGGAGGAGATGGCGTCGGGTGGCACTACGCGAGCCGCACAAACTGCTGAAAGTTACACTGGCGTGGGAGCTATCGACCTTGCTTTCTATTCTGGTGGGACAGAGGTCTACAAGCACACACAGTTGCGAGGCGACAACACGACTTATACTACCTTTGGTGAATTCTCGTGCAACCTGCCCATTGGAACCTACACGATGGTGGCTATTGCCAGAGGCTATTTCGATGGTGACGTGTTGACGATGACGAGTCCTACTGCAGCTGGTTATACGAGCGAACGCCCACGTGAGACGTTCTGTGCTTCGCAGAGTGTGACGGTAACGGCTGCGGGTGCGGATGCCAGTGTGACGATGAATCGTATCATTACTCGGTTGAATATCATTTCAACGGATCAAATTTCGTCAGGGGTGGCAAAAATCAGGACTACCTATGGTGGCGGCAGCAAAAGTTTTGACCCCACTTCGGGACTGGCTACCGATGATAATGGATTCTCACTCACCAACACGGCAGTTGCACCAGATAATGTTCATCTCGGGGTCCTCAACTATGCCTTCCTCGCTACTGACGAAGAGACGATGACCATCACCATTGAGGCGCTCGATGCAGACAACCATGTGCTGTTCACCAAATCGGTGCCCGGCGTGCCACTGAAACGTAACCGTCAGACCACACTTACTGGCGCAATCTTCACGGCAAGTGCATCGTCGGCCGCTTTTCAGGTTGAGACGGCTTGGATTGAAGGCAATACCGTTAACTTCTAAATCATTCGCAAACAGATGAAAAAACGATTGTTTTCTTTATGCGCGGTGTGTGCGATAGTGGCGCTGAGCGTGATGGTGTCGTGCGAGAAGCCGCTGATGGGTGTGGAATCGGACGAGCCTGAAGGTAACCTGAAGGTGACGGTATTTGAGATGGAGAAGACACCATTTGGGAGCTTGACACGCGTGGCGGAACCGGCCTCTGCGATGTGTAAGCGACTGAACTTTGCGATATATACCCTGGACGGGACGCGTGTGAAGCAGGTGAACCAGACAAGCGATGCGGCGGAATTCGGTACGGCCTCGTTCCAACTGGAGGAGGGCGACTATCAGGTGGTGGTCGTAGGACACAGTTCGAACGGCAACCCCACGATGACCGACCCGACGTGCATCAAGTTTACGAATGCGCAGGGGTATACGGATACGTACCTTTGTAGCGGTGTGGTGACGATAGGTGCGGAGCCCATGGATTTTCAGGTGTCGCTGGACCGCATTGTGGCCCTGTGCCGGTTTGTGATTACCGACGACTTCCCGGCGGATGTGAAACAGATGCGGTTCTACTACACGGGCGGCTCCGGAGCATTTGATGCCAACACGGGACTGGGCTGCGTGAACAGCAAGCAGGACGTGAAATTCTCGGTAACGACGGGGCAGAAGCAATTCGACCTGTATACGTTCCTGCATGACGTGGAGGGCACCATTCACCTGACCGTGACGGGACTGGATGCTGCGGGCAATGAGTTGTACAACCGTCAATTTGACGTACCGATGCAGCAGAACTATATCACGTGGCTCACAGGTGCATTCTTTAACGGTAGCGGCTCGTCATCGACGACCATTGGCGGTGTGACGGTGAACACCGACTGGGCCGGCGAGACCCATATCACGTTCTAAACCGGACACGGGGACAGGTACCTGTTTCATCCCCGTTTCATCGCAAATGTGTGAAACAGGTACCTGTCCCCGTGTTTGACTATATTCGACTTAAACGATATATCACGCTTTTCCCGATTCCCGTCAATCTCTCCAATTGGCGCAGGGAAGCACCCCTACCCTTCAATTCCATCAGTATCGGCCTTTTTATGTCATCCGGCAATTGCATAAATGCGTTGCTGTTCGTGGCGCCAGTCCTTTCTTTAATCAGCCCCATTACCTGATCATCCGATGGACGGCCTTTAGAGACATCTTCTATTTCAATGCAAGACACATCATCGGTCAAGGGATTATTCACCAGGTCGTTCAGGTCATCAAATGACATGCGGTTCAAAACAGTTTGAGTGTCACACAAAGGGAACAGCGTACTGTTTTTGTCTTCGTATTCACGCCAACTGCTGAACTCGTAATCCCTCACACTGTTCACTATCCCAGCCTTCACCGGGTTTTGGTGTATATACCTCAAAAGCGTCACGAAATAAGCCATATCGTTCACAGGCTCACTCTTAAAACGCTCGCGGAACAGATGGCCGTCTCTTGAATACTTGTGATTATAATAGTACACATACGAAGAAGCTATCCTTTTTATCGCCATCCCAATATTATTCTCACGTTCGCGAATGAGCAGATGGATATGATTCGACATCAGACAATAGGCATATAACGTATAATTCCGTCCCGAGGGCGTTCCATCGGGTTCATACGAACGGGCCATCATGTCCAATGTATTGAGGAACTGGTAGTAGTCCTCCTGTTCCTCGAAAATGTTCTGGTGATTTACACCCCGCATCATCACGTGATAGATGCCTGTTCCTGATGATTCTCTTGCTTGTCTTGGCATTGCTTAACTATTGATTATTTCAGTTCTGTCGAACACGGGGACTGGTACCCGTTTCGAGTTCGCGATGAAACAGGTACCTGTCCCTGTGTTCGCGCTGTGTTCGCGCCTGTGTTCGATTTACTCATCTTCCTCCTCAGGCAAAGCTCCCCATCTATCTGCTGGCGGCAGATAATCCAAGGCCTTATCCTTCGTCACTACCGAATGCCCAATCTGCCTCTCAAGTTTCTTCCTGGCGTCACCAGCAATCTCACCACCTTTTCGGGCCACCTCTGCACTCTGCTTAAAACCCCTAGGATTCTTCGCCTTGCTGATCTCCGTAGCCGATGCCTCCGCTAGCGTGTTCAGGGCCAGTTCAATATTAGTCATGTTATCCCGCAAACTTTCCTTCTTCAGACCCTTATACTGTTTATACTGCCTGGTTGTCTTACCACTCCAGCCACGGGTAATGATATCCGTCAGCGATGCATATTGCTGACCATCTTTCACACCAGCCCTATCCCATTCGTCGGTAAGTTCCTTGCGTACCTCTATTGAGCGCAACCGCTGGTTTATCCATTTGTCAGAATATCCCAAACGACGATAGTCCTCGTAAGCCTGTTCGAAATTCAACTCAGGATCCTGCATCTGGTCTATACGCTTTGCAGCCACCTCAGCCATCCATTCTTTAAAAGGCTCAGCTTTCTTAGAAGGGATGGACTGTATAAGGCGGAATAGCTGTTCCATGTCAGCCACGTCTGTGAAGCGCATCTTGCCGTCTGGTGCGAGCATTTTCAAAGCGTTACAATTTGTAACGGTTTCATTACCCTCCTTCTTCAGGCGGTTTTTCAGCACCCTCCAATAGACCTGCGGATTATCACTTTCTGTCAATACACCGCACACGTCCACAATAGAGAAATACCACTTCTCCTCCTGGTCATCCCATACGGTACGAACTTTCTTATCTTCAAATAATTGTATTTTATGTTTTTGAGTCATAACTCTTTTCAAAATATAGGTGATATTTTATTTGCAAAAATACGGCTTTTTTCTCAATTAGCCGTAAAATTTCCAAATTTTCTTTCAAAAATCCTCAGAACATAAGAACAAAAAAAGGCCGATGCTTATTGCATCGACCCTTTACCATTTCGTCGAACACGGGGACAGGTACCTGTTTCACCCAAAATAAGCAGCCACCCATGAAACAGGTACCTGTCCCCTGTTCGGTTTGCCGTCTGGTGCGAGCATTTTCAAAGCGTTACAATTTGTAACGGTTTCATTACCCTCCTTCTTTAGGCGGTTTTTCAGCACCCTCCAATAGACCTGTCCCCTGTTCCCGCATTATCCATGCCATCGCCCACTCTATTGCTAAACAGCATTTTCCCGACTTAGTCCCAACTTAGTCGGGACTTAATCTATGGAGGCTCCTCGCCCCCACGTCCCTCGGTGTTTCCGATGGTATAGTTACTATGTTTAATCTACGCGCAGCCAATATAATAAACCATCGCGTCGTCCCGCGATACCAAAACACAGGAGAAGTCGTCGGTTTCTGCGACTTCGAGTTTGCATCACCCTATGTAGGGGGCTTGGGGGTAACGCCCCTCTTTTGGTTCGTTTTCTCGGAGCGAGCGAGAAAATGAATAAACAACCTTCTTTGCTTCTTTCTTCGAAGAAAGATGTTGCAATCACTGATATTGGTTGATACGTTTATACTTTTCTATTAATTCAAGAAGTATATTAAACATCTCCACCCTACTAGGTTTCATCTTACCAGCATTGAGTTGTTTTCGGTTAGCCTTCACCCAATTCAGCATATCATGTTCCTCAATCCTATGTTTCGACGGGTTCCTGTGATTGGCCTCAATAAACGCCATCACCTCCTTATACCGTGTCAGCCAACGTGTTTCTTGATCCATAACATCTTCCCTCTTCCATCAGCCATCATACCTCATCTCAATCACCTCCCAATCCACAATCTGCCACAGCGCAGCCAAGTGGTCAGGCCTGCGGTTCTGATAATCCAGGTAGTACGCATGCTCCCACACGTCGAAGGTCAACAGCGGCTTCAAGCCCTTCTGAATGGGATTCGCTGCATTCGCCTCCTGAGTGATAACCAGCTTGCCATCCTTATCTGCCGACAGCCATACCCAGCCTGAGCCAAACAACGTTGCCCCACCCTTCTGGAATGCCTCCTTAAAGGCCTCGAACGACCCAAAGTCACGCACGATAGCCTCGGCCAACCTTCCCGTAGGCTTATTGTCAGCCTTAGGTGCACAAAACTGTCCAAAATACAGATTATGGTTCAATATCTGCCCAGCATTATTCAACATGCCGCCCTCAGCCTTGCACACCATCTCCTCTAAGGACAATCCCACCAACGGGCTCCCTTCCAACAGCCCATTCAGGTTATTCACATACCCCGCCAGATGTTTCCCGTGATGAAACTCCAGCGTCTCTCTGCTTATCACTGGCTCCAATGCATCCATCGCATACGGCAATACCATCAATTCAATCTTTCCCATATTTTCAGTTTTTAGTGATTCTGTTTGCAAATATACAAACTTTTTTTCATTTACCCATCTTTCTTACGCAAAAAAGGCAGATGCTTTCACATCTGGCCTTTGCCTCTATTCGTGAGATTTGTGTTCGTTAAGCACGTGAATGATTAAATTATCACGAATCTTACTTATAGAAAATGAACCAAGCTCAACTCTTTCGCAAATTCCTGAATAGAATTTTGGATTTTGAGTTTTGTCCTTTCAGATGGAGTTCGATGGCCTGTGACGTAATGACTTAACTGACCTTGATTGACACCAGTTATTCTGGACAGTCCTGCCAGAGAAAAAGCCTTGCAGTAATAGGAAAGGAATGAGGCCATATCGTATTCGTATACGAACTCAACTTCTTCGAATTCTTTGCCTTCCTCTGCATAATAACGCTTCATATCGTCATAGTTAATTTTGAAGGAATTAATGGCTTCCTCCGCATTCTTGCCAGTGCCTGTAATCAAATAGCTTATATCATCTGCGTCCATATATACACTATAGGACCCGTCACCGGCACGTTCGATGATTGTTTTTACCTTCTTCATAAATCAAAAATACGATGTAAAGATACGAGTTTTAATATCAAATTGCAAATATTATGCGACTTGTGTTATTAAAATTAATATCATTTAACAAAAATATTACCAGTCTATTGTATTTTTGTTTGCTATTATGAACCAGACCCTCCGTTCCTTACATCGTATTTGGGGAACGACGACACGAAAAACACCTTGCCATATTTTGCGCGAGTTATTTTATTTCTAATCTTGTGTATTATACCTCTATTCGTTAAATTCGTGAGATTCGTGTTCGTTGGTGAAACACGTACCTGTCCCGGTGTTCGGGTATCCCATCACTTCTCGTAATACCCTTTTTCGCTATACAGCGACCAGCGTAGGTACATCTCTTGATAATGATCCTTAATAAACTCAGATATCTTGGCAATCTCACGATCATTGAGGATGCCACGGTTCTGGAGTACAGTATCACCATTGTTCTTTACGAAGAACTTTGCAGAGCCTCCCTCTGTCAGCTTACTATCACTTGCATGCACATGCATACACTCTATAACACAGAAAGAAGTAAAATACAAGTAATAACCAGCCACCTTAAAATCGTAATACTTTGGCATCGTTTAGTCCTCCATGTATTTAAGGTTCTGCTTCAAGTATCGGCTCGCAATGGAGAGTTCAATATCGTCCATGGTGGTTTCCAGCACCTCACCACCCATGTTGAACACAACAGCTTTATCAGGGCTGTTTAAATTAAGCACATGAATACAATCATCCTTTCGGGTAAAGGCATACCCGTTAATGATGACATCAGCTTTATCGGCAATGGTCTTAATATCAGGCATAAGCTATACGTACACTTTTAATGGGTTTCAAGAATGAGGCAGAGTCGATATACAGTCCCTCGAGGATCGGCTTCAGGTCAATGTACTCCTCCTCAGGCTCAGCATGATGGCTGTACTTGGCCAGCACTACCAGATAACCGTCATCCCACTTTAGGACATCAACATACCGCTCCAGGCTATAGGGTGCCCGGAAACGGATATTGTAGCCACCATAGCTAAAGGCAGTAAAGCCATTTTCGCTACTTAGCAGGGCTTCATTACTTTGGGGAGATAACTTCTTACACTCTGTCATCACTTATATTTTTTTGCAAAAATAGAAAATAATCTTCAAACCCACATCATTTCAACACCTTTTTTAACAAAATTCATATAAACAGCAAAAGGCAGATGCTTTCACACCTGCCCTTTGCCTCTATTCGGTTCTAGTTGACCTTCGGTCGACTGATGTTGCGACTCGACAGAGCTCATGCTCGCATGGCTCTGTGCTCGCTGCTCCATCAGTTCTGACCCAAGCCGCCGCCTTCAGACTTCGTGTATGTCTTTGAGGTAACCTCACTCGATACACCGTTCTTCACGGCGATAGCCTTCACGGTGGTCGTAGCTGTCAGCGTCACAGGAGCGCTGTACAGCGTGCTTGCCGCCGTAGGCGTTGAGCCATCCGTAGTGTAGTAGATGCTAGCCCCGTCGTCAGCACTCATTGTTATCTGAGTCGATTCCGTAAACTGCGTCTCGCCCGAGAATGTCGGTGCCGCTACAGTCGTAGTCCCTGTGGATCCATTATTCCCAGAATCTGTAGATCCACCAGAGGAGATACCACCGCTAGTCACCTCCACCACTCCGTACGTCTGCGGATTCAAGTACACCGCCTTGGTGTTGATACCTCCGTACGAAGCCGCACTGGCCTTCATGGCCTGATACGTCTGGTATTCGGCCAGGATGTCGCTTACCACCTTCAGCTTCTGCGAGCTGACCTTGATGCTACCACTCTGCTTCTCGCGCGAGTGTGCCCAGGCAGCCCCCTGATTACTCAGTGCACCGCCCATGCCCAGGTAATTGGAACCTGAAACCTGAATCGTACTGAATCCCCTCTCACCTGCCACGCTCCACAGCGTGTTCTCGTTCAGCGAGTCCAGCACCACCTTCTTCGATGTCATTGTCGCACGGGGCACACCGTCGGTGTCCACCCACTGCTCAGCCTCAAAGTAGGCCAGCATGTCACCATCCTCCCAGTCCTGGTTGTGCTGCAGAATCGCCGTGGTCAGCTCCGCCACCGTTGTGGTTGCACTGATGGTCAGCGACCCCAGGTTCAGGTTACTTACCAACACCCCGCCATCGTTCACCGAGTAGCTGATAGGAGGCAGACTGCCCTGGCAGAACTGATATTCCGCCAACACGCAGGCCCCAGCCACACGCATACCCTTGGTGATGTACACCGGATTCTTGCCGTAGTTCACGGCCACATACACGTTAGCGTCGCTCACGCCAGCCTTCTTACTCTCAAATGCCTGCTCCAACTTACCGTTGAACAGTCGGAAGTTCGCGGTCAGGTTCGCCATCTGGCAGCGCGTGTTCGCCTGCTTCTCACTGCGGCGAGGTATGCTCGCCTTACGTGGCGCCTTAGCCAGCACCGGTCCATGCACCGTCTGTCGCATCACCAGTCCACTACCCAGCTTACCACTCACTTCTTCAATCACTGTACTTGAAAACTTTGCCATAATTCAATTCCTTTCTTTACTTTAAAAACTTAATTACTACTATTAAAACTATTAAACTAACTATAATAAAAAAAATCCACTTCAATATAGATGTCTGATGGCTGATGTCTGAAGTCTGATGTCGTTCCATCAAAACACTGTCGCGCTTCTCGACGTACACGGTATCTACCCGCACCCGTACATCTTCCTTCTTACTTCTGACGTCTGACATCGCTGAGGCTCTCGTCCGATCTGTGATCTGAGTGAGCCTCAGTGTATCACCATCCACGTTTTTCGTTATCGTAATGGTTTTCGTTTCCATCATCGTATCATGTACCGCGACCACCACCGAATCCCTACTCCGTTCCTCCATAGATTCGTTAATCCGTAGTTCTGCCAACCGGCTCACAGCCGCTTGGCTGCTGCTGCCGCATGCGCTCACGAACAGGGCACTCATTCCTATAAGGACAATCGTAAACACCTTCAATCGCATTTCTCAAATCTTTAACTTCGTTCCTCAACTTGCCGACTTCCTCCTCCAGTGGCCCGGCTATCAGTTCGCGGAACTTCTTCACGAAGTCCGTACCCAAATCCAGCTCCTTCTGGCGGATGTCAGCCTTCATACTCTCAATCTCTTGTCTGTGCTTCTTGCGGTCTATCACCCACCCGCATCCGCCCAAAAGGGTGAACACACCCAGTATTACATTAGTCCATTCAATTTCAATCATCTTTCGTTCCTCCTTATTTTAAATCGTTAATACTCATTTTTACATAGCCTCCTGAGGTCTTCCTCAGAATTTCCCGCCGATTTCCGCCACCCCGCTTGTAACTGACGTGAACAAAAGTCGGGTACAATATCAACTGATCCCACGTCCCATTCGCTACAATCGCCTTCGCCAAATCCTGAACCCTGCATCCAGAACCTTGAACCAGTGTAACGTCCGCCGCCTCGCCCTTCACATGCTGCGAGCCTGTCGCGCCCCCAACCATCCTGTTGTGCACCGGGCATCGGAACCCCGAGTTCACCACTATTGACCGTCCCAGCTTCTCCCGCACGGGATCCAATACATTCACTACCAGAGCCGCCAAGCTCTCCTCGATGCCGTTCGGCAGCCTCGTTGCGGGCTGCGGCAGTCGGCACTCCTTGCAACGCTGCGCCTTGTCCTGTCTATAGCAGCGAATCAGTTCGTTCTTATTAAACCATCTCATAATCGATATAAATTTTAATTCATTATTACTGTTTTTCAACTTACACCGATACAATGTGCCATTTCCCCTCCCCTTTCCGCATCCGGACACAAAAAAAGCTCGAACATCTCTGTCCGAGCTTCTTTCCTTAATTCCCTAAGTCCGTAATTCCTTACTACCGTCCCTTGGCCTCTTCCATTTTCTTATGGATAAACTCCAACATCTTCTTCTGGTGCTCCTCGCGGTCAACACCAAACGCCCTATAATTCTCTTCAGCAGATTTACGTTCTGCCTCAAATTTCTCAATTTTATCTAGTAGTTTCATAATTTCCCAATTCTTAAATTCTTGATTAATAAATCCGTGGTTTAGAGAACTCCCCGTTCCTTGGCCCGGTTGATCCTCCTCATCAACTTCTCCTGCAATCGATACACCTTCTGTATCGTCACTCCCAGGTACCTCGGCAACTCATCCAGTCGGTTACAGTGTACGATAGCCTCAACATACAGCGTCAACTCCTTGTCATCCGCCACCAGCACAAACACCTTTTCATACGTCTCGTCCAGCTCCTTCTGTCCGTCGTCATCAATCGTGTCTCCATACTGTTCGATGTCATCAGTAAACTCAATCAGTTCCGGCTTTCGCTGCGGCACTACATCTTCCATCTTACTTCTTCCATCTACCATCAGGTTCGGATGCGCTCTCTCCCACTTCTGCACCTGCTTCGTTACCAAGTCCGCCGCTATCTTCTCCAGTTGCTTGCCCAGTGTAAATCGCTCCTGCCACTTCCACTCGCCCTCTATCAGCTTCACCACGGCCATCTCTTCGTAGTAGTCTATGGCGGGCATGCCCAGGGCCTTTTCACTATGGGCGCCGCGGCGGGTTCTGCCCTTCAGGCGCCATCGCAGGTAGGCGGTAAGGTGGTCTAAGGCCTCCCGCCACTGCTTGTCTGAGACTGTTTCCAGTCTCTCGCTGTTGTCGTACTTAATCTTCATAATCTAGTCTCATTTTACGTTTACTTTTAATTTTTAATTGTACACACGTATAATGTGCCATCGTGGCGCATTATTCCGCACGGAGACTAGACTATTTTTGAGAAAATTTTTAGTCTGTCTCCGGTTTTCGTTTTTTACCGGATTTATTCATAACTAAAAACTGTTTGTATATTAATAACTTATGTTCTTTTGTGCTTCTTTCGGAAGCGGGTGCAAAGATACTGCTTTTTTCTGATACGGACGAATGAATCTTAAAATATGTATATTTATTCGTAAGATTTTAACTAAAATTTATGGTTGCATCCACATTAACACTCTTGCATAGTGTCGTGAAATGCGCCGAGTCTTTCTCTTTCAGTGCCTTCATTATCATCTTTGCAGTTTTCTCGATTTCCGGCACGTCTATCACCTTCAGTCCACGCTCTGCCCAGGCCAGGTGTGAATACTCGTTTATAACCCTATGCACCTCCGACAGTTCGTGACCTTCAAACAACTTGTCCAAATGATCTTTGGTTGGGTCATCTGAATCAGGAAACCTATAGAAAAGATAGCACTCCAGAAACTTTCTCATGTTATTGGCCACGTTATAGTACTGCGAATACGTATTCTTAATCTTTTCCTTTTTCTCCCCGCTCACAGGCCTTGCAATCTCATACACCTGCTGAAACAGGAAGTTATATTCCGTCACATAGTCCCTCAAATAGTCAGGCATCATCTTAATGACGCACGCATAATCGTCGTCACCCTTACGAAGTTTCTCTACCACATAATGCTCCACATCTTTATTGGTTACACTTCCAGGCAATTTTAATCGCTTCAGAAACTTCAGGAACTCCAGATTGTGTGTTGAGATGAATAATTGCCCATACTTCTTAGGAGCAGCAATGACACTATCTATCAAGCTGTACATAAAGAAGATGTGGCTGCTGTCCAAGCTGCTGATGGGATCGTCGATAAATATCACCAACCTTCCGGCTTCAGGCCCTTCCAGTTCATCAGCCATTTGGGCTATGAAATAGCAAAAAGCAATCAAGCTTCTTTCTCCTTCGCTGAGATTCTTGGCGTAATCATCACCACGTTTCACAACAAACTTTGTATGAAGTATCACTTCGCCAGTTTCTTCATCAACATCGTTTACTTGTTCTGGCTCCAGACTTAAGCTGCCATTGCCAAAATGTTTTACTAACAGCTCTGAAACCTTTCTGGCTGCCTTGCCCTCATCTTTCTTTTCCAGCTCCTTCTGTTTACGTTGTTGTCTAAGATTGCTTATTTGAGTAGCTAGTTGTCTTACGGCTTCTCCCATTGACTCTACTTCATCTTCCTCATTTGCCCAACGCTCCATTACCTCTGCAAAATTTATATCTTTGCAGAATCCATATACATAGTCAAGCCTTAACTGCTTCCTAGCTTTTTTCTTGGCATCATCCAACTGCACGCCATACGTGTTATTCTTCTCTATCAAGTCATTAATCTTCTTAAGTATCGGGATAAGCTCTATAGTAGTTCCTTTATCTCCCTCCTTCGTCTCAAACTCTACTTGTTTAAAGATGTTGTCCAAGCGTTCTTGAATCAAGGCAGTCAATTTCCCAATAGCCTCTTTATACTGCATCACGTATGCATTCCATTCAGTAATAACTTTGTCATACTCACCCAGCAATGATGCATAGATACCATCTTTCTTAAAGCCCTTGATCTCTAAAAAGTTATCCAACGCCTTGCCGGCTTTTTCCAGCGTTTCTTTCTGCTCTTGTAAGTCTTTCTTTAGTTCCTCGCTCTCTTTACTAAAGTGAGCGTCCAATGCATCCCAGCGTTCTTGCGTAAGTAGTCCACCACAAAAAGCACAGGTCTTTCTCTCCTTATTCCGCTCACGTCCTTCGTCAACCCATTTTTGCAACAAGGCATCATCTACTAGTTCTTGAAGTGTTTTTGACAGAGCAATCTTCTTGGTTACAAGTTCGTGAACCTTGGTTATAAAACTTTCTAGCTGGGGTTCTTTCTCCAGTAATCGTTCAATGGTCTCCTTTTCCTTCTCATCCACTGTACGCTCCAATTCTTCTTTCTTTTCATCTGTAAGGAGCACAGAGTTATCAACGGAATATTTGAATTTGGGTTTATCTAACGTTTTACCTTCTTCATCGACTGTCACATTTTCTACAACCATAAACTCATCAATATCTTTCTGAATGGTAGTAACGTTGTAGGTATCCCCAAGCTTTACAAAATAGTTCTTCTTTTTGATGTCATTATTGGCCTTAGCTTTCAACTGGTCGTCCAAGGCAGACTTAATTCCATCGTGTGTTTTCTTCTTAGTACTATATTCTGTTGCTTTCACATCGTAGGTGTACAATAGCCCCTTCTTCTTTTCAACAGAGCCCAACTGCTCGTCAATCTCATCAATGGCTTTCTGAGCTTTCTGGTTACCTTCTCCTAGCAAAGTGAACGATCTAATTTCGCCGGCCTCTTCATCTTTCAGCCATCCAAGATTTCTCCCTACATAATCAGAGTTATATACCCTAATCTGACTATCAAGACCAACATCCCGTTTAACCACTCCGCCACATGCTTTAATAGATAATCCGGAATCATCAAGGATGGTAAACTCACCGTCGGAGTAGTCTTTATGCAATACACCCTGACTTGCGCCATCAAAGATTCTTGATAGCGTGGTCTTACCAGAATAATTTCGTCCGTAAATGATATTCACCTGGCCAAACTCCTTCATCTTCACAGGATGCCACGCAAAATCTTTATACAGTCCAAATTTCTTGATATCAATCTTTTTGAACATAAGTACTCCTTTCTCTAAACGCACAACAGCCGCAAGGGTTTGGGTTGCAGCTGTTGCATATGTATTATTAGTTTTAGTTCATTCCACCGCTCCAGGCACAAATGGCCTAGCGGCCATTAGAGCCTTCCGCTCCCCACAGCAAAAGAGCCGCGCCCCAGCGCGGCACATTACTCCTCTCCCCGCAGAGACCGGCCCCCCTCATATATCTATTGTCCGATTATCGGACAGACGCCATATTATTAGCCAAATCGCAAACAATTATTATTCAGCGATTTACACCTTTAATCGGACAAAATCGGACAAATAATTCTAAGAGCACAACACTATTTCAACGTCCCATTGGCCAATTTCTTTCTTAGCATAAAACAAATCATGCTGCAGAAAGGATAGTATGCCAAATGCTCCTCGTCTTTATACTTAATCGTGTGCCTATTCTCCCATATGGCCAACACATCCGTTACGTGCTTCTTTGTCCAGCCAATATCGGTAAGTTTATCTGCCACAGTTGCCCATGCTTCCTGACGATGCTGCACAAGGAAATCATTGTTCAGGTTCAAGCCGCCCTCATTTAATTCACCATCTAACTGCGGATTGGTTGACTTAATCTTTCCTGTTGGCGTAAACCTAATTGTACTCATCATCGCCGCACTCAATGGCGAGATTGTCAGGTCTTTGTGTCCCTTATACTTATCACAATGATAATAATCCTTGTTGTTAGCAATATTACCCGGACAACAAATGACCATATTATTGTAGTCCAGGTCTGAGTCGTCTCCTACCTCACGGGCTTGCTTCTGCGTTTTCAAGTGGTCAATACGGTGATCTTCCTCGCCGGGAGCATCCTGATGAGGAATCCTACGCTCACAGTATGCACAGATATACCCCTGTTCCTCAAGCAGTGCATCCACCAAGCTTGGGATGGGTTGATACCGTACACCAGGTGTCTCACGGTATGCTTTCCATTCTTTTGGCTCAAGTCCCTTGTCAATCTTCCTCATATCTTAAGCCTCGTAAAATGACAAAAGGGTTCTTGCTCTTGTAATTTCCGGCAACCGGTCTGTAAACTTGTTCTCCAGCGCCTGCAACAGTTTCTTGGCCTCAACCACCTGTTCATCATCCAACAGTTTGAACAGTTCGTCCAACTCCCGCTGCACATCAAGATCCTTGTTTGCTTGATGTAAATAAGTCTTGATAATAGTACTGGCATCAAGTCCGTAGGTGCTGATTTGCTCATTCAAATATTCACCGTTCTCATACCCCAGTTTGTACACAGCGTTTTCCTCCTTATCCTCCACACTGGTCATCACCATCGGAGCATGGGTAGATATAATAAATTGCACTTTGGGGAATGTGCGTTGCAACGCCTTGATTACTCTTGCCTGAAGCGAAGGATGCAGATGGTCGTCTATCTCATCTATACATACCACGCCCTCTGTAAGTTTACATGCGTCTAAACCATAAAGTGGTCTGTTAAGTATACTGCACCTGAAAGCCAGGTCCATCACAGTGTTCACCAAACGCAAATAACCGTCTGACAAGTCTTCAAATCGCACCTCACGCCCGTCAGTGAATATGAAATACACATAGCCCTGCTTGGGTCTTACCACAACATCACTGATAATGCCACAACCATTCTCACCCAAGGCTTCCCTGATTGCATTTTCCACAATCTCCAATTCCTCTTCTCCCTTCTCACCTTCCTTCAGCACAATCATTCGATTAATCCAATGCTTGGCAAGGAAACCACCTTTCAAGCTAAAGTAGTATCCAAAGGACGGTGTAAGATAATAATCCTTAAAAGTCTTACCATTAATGCCAGCCACCCTAGAATGAATATCGTCAGTAGCAAAGAAAGCGAACAAAGGCAGAGGGGTACTGCGGTGGTCACCATCTTCCTCGGCCACACGGTTATACAAGTCCTTGTTTGCCCAGTTATACTCCTTGGCATTCTTGTATGTCGTGGCCGTCTTCTTCGACTCCCGGTAGATTCTCACATCCTTATACCTTTCCGTAGAGAATACGACCTCTGCCGGGCGAGTAAGACTTTTTGATTCATTCGATACGGTATGATTGAAATCCTCAGAGGCGATGCCCGCACACGAGGTGTTCTCATCACTAAAACCCTTGAAAAAGGCATTCAGTGCCAGAGTGATGCCCCTGATGACCGATGTCTTTCCGCTTCCATTGTCACCTATCAGCAAGTTCACACCTTGCTTCAGAGATAACTTGTAATGATTGAAGCACCTAAAACCGTTCAATTCTATTTCTGTCAGTGCCATATATAGTTTTTTATTCATTATTCAAATTTGCGGACTATTCCAAATTGCAAAATTAGCGAATTCATTTCGTTCAAATTGCATTTCTTATCAATAATTCTTTATTTTTAACGTTTTATCACCAATTATTGCCCGTTTTGCAGTCTTTCCCCCGCTCCGTAAAGTACCGCGCTTCACGCGGCACATTACTTCGCTCCCCACGCGCACCAAAAACGACTACTTACTTCCAATGTCCCTCATTATCCCACGATAGCATATTGTTTTCATAGTGGTAATGATCCTCATGGAATTTATTCATTGCTGAAATAAACTGCGACATGGTTAGAACCGCATCACTGTTAGTTGGCAACTCATCCTCATCCAGCAGTTCCAAATAATCCACGGTGGGTTCGTCCTTCAATATTTCCTTTGCTTTTTCCAGCAGTCGATTAATCATCTTAACCTTTTTGATGTTCAGTTCTTCGTCCTGTTTCTTCTTTGAGAACTCCTTAACTTCATCAAATGCAGATTTAAGCAGAGGATTAATAGTAAGATAAAGCTTTACTTGCTCATCTGTAGTTTTCTTCTCTACTGGCTTGCTTGTTCTCCTTGTGGGTTGTTTCATATTTTACTTCTTTTGACAAATTGGATCTGTTGTACGGATCGTTTCTCCACTTGAATTACCATCAACATTCCAATACCATCTGCCCGACCATATATGGACATTATCCTTTCGCAATAGTTCCATGCAGTTAATGTACTGGCCAAGAATCATAGCTACATCACTATTGAATGGCAGGTCATTCTCAATATCAAAGCCATCAAAATCATCAAAAGGCTTAGTATCGCCTACAATCTCATTGGCTTTTGCGATAACTTTATTGATAAGTTGTAGCTTGAATTTATTCATTGCTCCATCTGGATCTTTCTTTACCAGAACAGCAGTTTCTTGATGAAAACTCATAAGCTGAGTAAATACTTTCTCAAAACTTTCAATCTCTTCCTTTGTCATATTCAATTAGGGCATTTACGGATGAATTCAATGTATTTTTTCTTAATCACTTCTATTGGTAAACGTTGTTTGCTGCTACTCACAGACTCCATTAGATTTAAATCACTGTCGTCCATAATCAGAATGCAACGACGTTGTCCAGACCAGAGATCAATCGTATTCTGAAAAATCTCCTTCGGTGGTTTGTTTCGCGTAAAGAGGATACCAAACTTCCCAAAACTGTCAGACATATATCTGTTTAGTTGGTTGATATGCTCTCTCTCCACTTTCTGCACATTCTTTAATTCTATCACTATCTGTTTGCAGTCATAGGTCTCGTATATCTCCTTCAAGAAGTCGGTACTTGTATTATTATAAAAAATAATATCTCGTATCTGTGTCCCAGACTCTATACGGCTCTGTTCTGCAGCAAAATCAAGGTATGGATAAAGGAAAGAAGTCAGCACCTGACCCATCAATTCCTCATATTTCTTATCAGCGTTGTCTGTTTTACCAGTCGGTAATTTCCTAATATCCGAGACTTTTCGCTTGGCAGATGCAACAGAGATCTTGGAGAACAGAGGATCATTCTCACATTTCCCTCTATCAGCTTCTTTCAAATCAATGTATTTCTCTACCAGGCCAAAGTTCTCTCGATTATATTTCAAGACCTCTATCCTGTTTCTTGTTCCATCATACTCCTTTTCAATGTCCTTAACCAGATAGCTCTTGAAATAGTCATCATAATTGAGCCAAGGCGTAAAACGAAGCCATCTTTTAGGAACAAGCAGCACTGGCTGCTTACTCTCTTCGTTCACAGGCAGCTTAACCCCCTCCTTTACTATCTTAAATCGTTTGTAATCATATCTAAAAACCTCTACAGACTGTAATGGTATACCAAACTTCTGGCATTGATCAATAGTATAGTCAATTAAAAAGGACTTTATCAGTGAACACGCTATGTCGCTTACGCGGTCTTTAGAAATCTGGTCAACAAGTAATTGAATCTGCTCGAAGTGCCTGAAACCATATTGTTGTATTTGCGGAATAGCCCCGAATAACTCAAGAATGTCCTTGGCCACATCATTACTGATGGGCCGCCCTTTTCTAGTTTTTGACAAGCCTAACCCAACCTCATCACATTCACTCAAAAAAACAAGATTTGATACAGCCTCGTCACATTTACCCTCCAAGTACATTCTCCCAAGGTTATTAAATGCAGACAATATCCCATCGTGAAGCATATTATCCATCTGCGAAGGGGATTTCCACATAAGGAAAGGATCCACATAAAGCGGAATATCCTCATCCATAAATGGGATAGCAAAATCCACATCACTTTGAAGAAGTGGGATATTATAATAGTCTGACAACCTTGGGCGAATAATCATAATCTCACTGATACTGATTCTTCCTCTTATACCTCTCCCCCATCTCCAGCAGCTCATTGAACATATTTAGGCGTTGATCTTCCAGCGCACCAGCGTTCATGAGCTTCTTTTGTTGCTTGACCCAATTCCTTAGGCCGCGTTCAGAATCAACGTATTTAGAAGGATTCCGCTTATTTACCTCAATGAAGCTCTTTACTTCATTATATCTTGTCAACCAACGAGTGTCTTGATCCATAATTCCCTAGTTCCGTATTTACGTAAATCCATCAACTGTTCAACCGCTTCTTAACCTTGGCAGTGATTGTTATCAGGATTTTATTTATCCGTGAACAATCACTAAGAAGCGACTCTGCTTGAACAGTTGAGAGGTATCCGTTGTCAGAGAGCAAGCGAAGCCAATTCTCTGACTCACGGGCTTCCTTCAAAGCGATGCTGGCCTTAGA
This sequence comes from uncultured Prevotellaceae bacterium, assembly GCA_902782305.1. Classification (GTDB taxonomy): domain Bacteria; phylum Bacteroidota; class Bacteroidia; order Bacteroidales; family Bacteroidaceae; genus Prevotella. The sequence goes on along the minus strand of CACZMV010000017.1, from coordinate 52,364 downwards.
CAGAAAGTCAGCCTCGCTTTGCGGATGCTGTGCCTCATTCATATTGGCATTGATACTCGTAGCAGACCTCAACAACTGCCTACCCAGCGCATCAACAATATCCCTATCCGCCTTACTTAGCTTCCCTTCGTTCAGATACTTATACAGCCGGATAATGCGACAAGAGAAGTCATAACTCAGTTCTAATATCTGTGCGTTAGACTTCTCTTCCTCAGTCATCAGAGATTTCAACTCACCTCCGAAAGTCCTTACTTCCGTAGATTCGTCTTTCCGTGAATTCGTAGATCCCTTCTTATGTGATGAATTTATATAATCCGTCATAATCGCTTTTCCGTAGTTTCGTCATTCCGTGACTCCGTTCCTCCGTATCTCCTTGGTTCCGTAAATCCGTGCCTCCGTAATTCCGTAGATTCTTGACCACTATCCCTTCACACATCTTCCCCTTGACTCAGATGAGTGAGCCAAAGAATAAAATCCGCGAAGTGAATAGTTGTCAAATCACCACCTCTACACAAGGACGATGGTCCGTAGGGATATTGGAATTTCTAACCATTTCAGTTGCAAAGATACGATTAAACGAGCAAAATACAAAATAAATGCCAATTTATTTTCGAATAAAGGTATCTCCGACTATCCATTGTAAACAGCAAAAGGCCGATGCTTATATTGCACCGACCCATTATCATTCTGTATATCCGAGAATTCGTTAATCCGTATTTCCGTGAATCCGTATCTCCGTATCCTTACTTCACAATACCCTTCTCCAGGTATTCCGCCAAATTCGTCCTTACCTTCATCGCTGCATCTTCCGATGCAACCTTGGCCATATCGCTCTCAACCATCAGTTTCACCAGCTCCTCAAACGAAGTCTTATTCGGATTCCACTTCAACTTAGCCTTAGCCTTAGTTGGATCTCCCCAGAGGTTGACAACATCCGTAGGTCGATAGAAGTCCTCTGATACAGCTACCACTGTCTTGCCAATCAATTTCTCAGGTCCACTGACCACGATACCCTTCTCATTGATACCCTCACCTTCGAACTTGAGCTCAATACCTGCATGCTTGAAAGCCAGCTGAGTAAACTCACGCACGCTATGCTGCACACCCGTGGCAATAACAAAGTCCTCTGGCTCCTTCTGCTGCAGAATCAACCACATGCACTCCACGTAATCCTTGGCATATCCCCAGTCGCGAAGCGAATCCATATTACCCAAATACAAGCAATCTTGCAATCCCTGAGATATACGTGCTGCTGCCAATGTAATCTTACGCGTCACAAACGTTTCTCCACGTCTTTCTGACTCATGGTTAAACAGAATACCCGAGCAGCAATACATATTATATGCCTCACGATATTCCTTCACAATCCAGAAACCATACTGTTTAGCCACAGCATATGGGCTATAAGGATGGAACGGCGTATTCTCGTTCTGAGGAACCTCCTCCACTTTTCCATAGAGCTCCGATGTCGACGCCTGATAGATGCGACATGTCTCTGTCATACCAAGCTGTCTAACAGCCTCCAGTATTCTCAATACACCTACAGCATCCACATCCGCCGTAAATTCAGGTGAATCAAAGCTCACCTGCACATGGCTCTGAGCCGCCAAGTTATATATCTCGTCAGGGCGTACCTTACCAATAACGCCCAGCACACTCATCGAGTCACCCAAATCTGCATAGTGCAGATGGAAGTGAGGTGTACCCTCCAGATGTGCTATTCTCTCACGAAAGTCTACCGAAGAACGACGAATCGTTCCATGCACATCATAACCTTTTTCTAATAGGAACTCGGCCAGGTAACTACCATCTTGGCCCGTAATTCCTGTAATTAAAGCTGTTTTCATATCTTATCCAAATTATATTATTCATTCTCTATCAACTGCCCCATGGACAAATTCGACGGTGCAAAAATACGAAATTAAATTCATATCCTACTCCTTCCTGTCTATTTTTTAAGAATTCTTACCCCAATACATATCAAAATCATCAACTACCGCCCCAAATAGTAATCCAAAGTATACCACATATAGAAATCTGTGGAATACCACCCCACCCTCTACCTTATTTATAATACGCACTACCCTCACCTTTTCGGTTAATCCGCGCGGGATTAACCGATATGTCAATGAAGATGATTTAAAGAGTTAAGAAACAACATCATACTGCTGGGAAGCAGATTATATAAAAAATCGTTATGTAGGGGCAGGCTCTCATCAGGGTCTCTCATAAAAAATAAGGTTCAATAATCCTGATGACCCTGTCCTTTTATTATAAAGCTACAATCAATGCAATTATATCCATTCCTTTTTGAACCGAATCTGCACTCTGTTATATGGGGTGGTAATCAACTAAGACCATTTAAAGGGCTGGAACCAACTGACGAGTCAATTGGCGAAAGTTGGGAGGTGAGTGCTGTGCCAACAAGTACAAGCATTATCAGCAATGGAGTGCTGGCAGGGAAGGACCTGGTTACAGCTATCAACGAACAGCCCAATGCCATTCTAGGTAAAAAGGTTAATGAAAAATATCAAGGCAAGCTGCCATTGCTCGTTAAGTTCATTGATGCCAAGCGCGACCTGAGCATTCAGGTTCATCCCAATGACGAGATGGCTATGCGGGAGCATGGGAAGATGGGCAAAACGGAGATGTGGTATATCATCAAGGCAGACGAAGGAACCCACCTTTATGCGGGCTTCAAGCGAGAAATCACTCCAGAAGAATACCAACAGCGAATTGCGGATGGAACTATTACTGAAGTTCTTGCTGATCATCAAGTAAAATCTGGTGACGTTTTCTATCTCCCTGCTGGTCGTGTTCATGCTATTTGTGGTGGTATCATGTTGGCCGAAGTGCAGCAATCCTCTGATGTTACCTATCGTATCTACGATTATAATCGACCAGGAATGGATGGAAAACCTCGCGAACTGCATACGGAACTAGCAGCAAAAGCTTTAGACTATCAGGTTGAGGAAAACTACCGTACTGAATATTGCGAAACGCCAGATAAAGCAGTACAAATAATTGAATCTCCCTATTTCGATGTACGTGTGATGGAAATCAACAAGCCAATGCATCGTAACCTTATAAAATATGACAGTTTTATCATTACAATGTGTATTGAGGGAGATTGCAAGATTCAAGTTAGAAGCACAGGCGATGAGATAATACTGAAAGAAGGTCACAGTGCTTTGATACCAGCAGTTATTGCCGATTATGATGTTACACCTTTAGATGGCGCTTCAAAACTTCTTGATGCATTTATTGACAATAAAGACAGGAGTATTCCCCATAAAGTATCGAGATTCCTGCATATAACACAGAAATAGAAAACATTATGGCAAAACACTTAGTTATTATGGCAGGTGGTATTGGTTCTAGATTTTGGCCAATGTCCACACCGCAATGTCCAAAACAGTTTTTGGATATTACTGGCAATGGCAGAACAATGATACAGCAAACGTTTGATCGTTATACCGGAATCATTGATATTAATCATGTTTGGGTGGTTACATCTAAAGATTATAAAAGCTTGGTATTAGAGCAATTGCAGGGAATAAATCCTCAGCATGTGCTTTTGGAACCATGTATGCGCAATACAGCCCCCTGTATAGCATACGTTAGCTGGAAAATTCAAAAGGAAGATCCGGAAGCAATATTTGCAGTAGTACCTTCGGATCATTTGATATTAAAAGTTGATGAGTTTAAAAAGATTATCAATAAAGGTTTTGAGTTCGTTGGAAAAGGCAATAGGATTCTAACTCTTGGTATGCAGCCGTCAAGACCCGACACTGGCTATGGCTATATTGAACAAGGCGATGCAGAAGAGGATGGCGTTTTCAAGCTAAAGTCATTCCGTGAGAAGCCAGACCTCAAGACGGCCATTCAGTATCTTCAGGAAGGTGGATACACATGGAATAGTGGCATGTTCCTATGGTCGGTTAAGACTATTGTGAGCGAACTCCGACTGTTTGTCCCAGAAGTTGCTACCATTATGGACAAAATAGCTCCCACTATGTTCACCGAAAAGGAACAGGAAGCTGTCAATCAATTGTTCCCTGATTGCACAAAGATATCCATTGACTATGCGGTGATGGAGAAAACCTCTTTGGCATACGTGATGCCGGCTGAGTTTGGTTGGAGCGATTTAGGAACATGGGGCTCACTTCATTCACTTTCTTCGCATGACGAAAATGACAATGCTGTCATTGGTAACAATGTGAAGATGGTGGAGAGTACGGGCTGTATGGTTCGTATGCCCAAAGACAAATCTGTAGTGATTCAAGGACTAAAAAACTGTATAGTTGCAGAACACAATACCACTTTGCTTATTTGCCAATTAAGCGAAGAACAGAGAATAAAAGAATGGCATGATTAAGATAATATAAATAATTAAGGATATGAAAACTGCATTAATTACAGGAGTTACAGGCCAGGATGGTTCTTACTTGGCTGAGTTTTTATTGGGGAAGGGGTATGATGTTCATGGAATGATACGTCGTAATTCATCGGATTATCGTGAGCGTATTGCTCATTTGGAAGGTGTGAAAAACTTCCATTTGCACTTTGGTCACCTTGGTGACTCTATGAGTATCATCTCGATCATCAACAAGGTAAAGCCCGATGAGATATACAATCTGGCAGCACAGAGCCATGTACAGGTGAGCTTTGACTCACCAGAGTTCACGGCTGATGTTGATGCTACAGGTGTACTGAGAGTATTGGAAGCAGTACGCCAGTGTGGACTGGCAGATAAATGCCGTATCTATCAGGCCAGCACCAGCGAGCTTTACGGTAAAGTAGAAGAAGTACCTCAGAATGAGAATACACCGTTCCATCCTTATTCACCATACGCTGTTGCTAAGCAGTATGGCTTCTGGATAGTGAAGGAGTATCGCGAGGCATACAACATGTATTGCTGTTCAGGTATTCTGTTCAACCACGAGTCTGAACGTCGTGGAGAAACCTTTGTTACCCGCAAGATTACTTTGGCTGCCGCACGTATCTCTCAAGGCTTGCAGGATTGCCTGTACCTGGGTAATATGGACTCGCTCCGCGACTGGGGCTACGCCAAGGATTATGTAGAATGTATGTGGCTTATTCTCCAACAGAACGAACCTGAGGACTTCGTGATTGCTACTGGTGTACAGCACTCTGTTCGTGAGTTCACGGAACTTGCGTTCAAACATGCAGGCATTGAACTGAAGTTCGAGGGCGAAGGTATTAACGAGAAGGGTATTGTAGTTAATGGCCCTGAAAACTTGATTGGTAAGGTCGTTGTCGCTGTTAGCGAAGATTTCTATCGTCCTACGGACGTGGTGAACCTTTGGGGTGATCCAACAAAGGCAAAAGCTAAATTGAAGTGGAATCCTAATAAGACGAGCTTCGAGGAGTTGGTGAAGATTATGGTTGAGCATGATATTGCCAAAGTAGCTGCCGAAGGTGCCGCCGCCAAAGTGAGAACCAACTTAGCTGAATACTTGGAGAAAGGTATTGTAAAGTAATGGCACTTGATAAGAATTCTAAAATCTACGTGGCAGGCCACAATGGCCTTGTGGGTTCAGCCATTTGGAACAACCTCAAACAGAGGGGCTACACCAACCTTGTGGGCCGAAGCCACAAGGAGCTGGATCTGACCGACCAGTATGCGGTGAAGAAGTTCTTTGATAAAGAGCAGCCCGATGCAGTGGTGCTGGCGGCAGCCTTTGTGGGCGGCATTATGGCCAACATGCTTTACCGTGCCGACTTCATCATGATGAACATGAAGATCCAGTGCAACGTGATAAGCGAAGCTTACGCGCACAACGCGAAAAAACTCCTGTTCCTAGGCTCCACCTGCATCTACCCCAAGAATGCACCCCAGCCCATGAAGGAGGACTGCCTCCTGACCAGCCCCCTGGAATACACCAACGAGGAGTACGCCATTGCCAAAATAGCCGGACTGAAGATGTGCGAGAGCTACAACCTGCAGTACGGCACCAACTACATAGCCGTGATGCCCACCAACCTCTATGGCCCCAACGACAACTTCCATCTGGAGAACAGCCACGTGATGCCCGCTATGATGCGCAAGGTCTACCTCGCCAAACTCATCCACGAAGGTGCCTGGGACAAGATAGCAGTAGATATGAACAAACGCCCTGTCGAAGGCGTCACCGGCGAAGGCCTTAATTCGTTAGATTCGAGTGATTCGTGTTCGTCTAAAAAAGAAGAAGCCCTTCGTGTTCTCGCCAAATACGGTATCTACGACAATCGTGTTGTCCTCTGGGGCACAGGCACCCCCCTCCGTGAGTTTTTATGGAGCGAGGACATGGCGGACGCCTCAGTCCATGTGCTGCTGAACGTGAACTTTAGTGACATCATCGGGATAGAGAAATACAGTTCGGTGCACTATGGTGCCAGCACTGACGGTGCCGTGGACCGCAACCACAGCGCAGGCCGTGGTGGATACATCCCCGGCCTGGGCGAGATCCGCAATTGCCACATCAATGTGGGCACCGGCAAGGAGCTCACTATCCGTGAGCTCTCCGAGCTGGTAGTGAAGACTGTAGGCTTTACTGGTGCGGTGGAGTTCGATGCTTCGAAGCCGGATGGAACTATGAGGAAGCTCATTGACGTCTCGAAACTTCACAGCCTTGGCTGGACTCATAAGGTTGAGATAGAGGACGGTGTTCAGAAACTCTTCCAATGGTATAAGAATTCGCTTAGATAATGAATAAAAAAATGATAGCAAACAATGTAAAGTTTGATGCAATATCAAACTCCTTTTTGTCTAACCGCGATTTCTATTACGGATTAAGTATAATATTAGTTCTATTATACCATACTAATTGTTTTGGCTACAAACCATTACCATTATTCTCATATGGATATTTGGGTGTTGATGTGTTTATGTTTTTTAGTGGACTTGGTTGCTGTTATTCTTTTGAGAAATATTCATTAATTGAATTTTACAGAAGAAGGGTTAAACGAATATATCCAATCTATTTTTCTTTTTCTGTTATTGTTTCTATCCTGGGGGGGGTATCTTATATTGGATGGATTTGTGATTTATTTGGACTATGGTTTTTTAATATAGGGGGAATTTACGTTGAGTGGTATATGGTAGGAATACTATTATTATATTTTTTATTCCCAATATTTTATTATCTTGCTTTTTATATAGGATTAATTGGCTATATTGCAATTATTGTTACAAGTCTTCTCCTCCTTTCGTATGTTGATTTAGATTGGTGGCAAAAGGCTTTGTTAGGTAGAATTCCCATGTTTTATTTAGGAATTACATGGTTTTTTGTTAGAACGAAAAATATTAATAGTGAGAACAAGAATAAGTTTTACATTTTTTCGTATATAATATCTTTTATATCATTAATCTTTATTCTCATTAAAGGAATTAAAGGTTTCATCTCTATAGATATGACAACACCTTTTATTCTTATTGTATTCTTCTTTTTGCAATCGGTATTTAAAAGAGTTCCGAGACTCCAAAGATTTATATCGTTATTGGGAAAATACAGCTTCCAGCTTTTTGCAGCCAATGCTCTTACGTTATACCTGTTAAATTACAAAAGTATGGGTGTAATGGAAAGCTTTGTAGTATATGCTTTGTTCACAATACTACTTACCCCTTGTTTCGTCTATTATGAAAAAGTAATTAACAATTTTGTAATGAGAAAAAGAGTGGTATAGTATTCTATATGTTATTTGAAAGATGTCTTTTATAATTGGATGATATGAAGATTGCAACGATTATTACCAGTCACAACCGAAAGGATAAAACAATTGCATCCCTTAACGCATTATATAAAGCTATTGACTGTTACAATAAATTATATGATGAGAAGATAGAAAATATTTTATTTCTAACTGACGATGGCTGCACAGATGGAACCAAGGACTCCATAATCTCTAAGTTCTCGACCGATAGAAATATAGTTATTTTAAATGGAGATGGCAACTTGTATTGGGCAGGGGGAATGAGAATGGCATGGAGAGCAGCTATTAATTGTGGGCAAAACTTTGATTTTTATTTATTGTTAAATGATGATACCGTAGTCTTTGACAATGTGTTTCTGCAATTAATGGAGTTACATAACTATGCAATGAATAATTATAATAATGGTGGTGTTTATTCTGGAATATGTTGCTCTTCAGATGGAACTAAAACTACATATGGAGGCGAACTTTGGACAAATAAATTTTTGGCAAATAGCCGATTGGTAGATCCTATAGGAAAACCGCAAATGTGCGATATGGCTAATGCCAATATTCTACTGATTGCCAAAACTGTTGTGGATAATATGGGTATTTTCTACAAGGGTTATAGACATGCTTTGGCAGATTTTGATTATACAATAAAAGCAAGGAAACGTTATCCTGTACTTTTAACAAGTGCTTATTGTGGCTTTTGTGATAATGATCATGAGTCTATAAATATATTGGCAAAAAAGGTGATTTCAATGAGTTTAAAAGAACGTATTAAGTATTATAAGCATCCTTTGCACTCAAATAAGGATTATTTGAAATTTGTTGTTAGAAATGCCCCACTTAGATTGCCTTTTGTCATTGTTGGGCGACTCCTAAATGTGTATTTACCCTCTCTTTATTATATAAGGCATAAATATGGATTATAGAGTTGACGCAAACCATTCAAATAAACGTATAGCAAAGAATACTATCTTTCTCTATTTGAGAATGATAGTAACAATGACAGTGGGCCTATATACGTCGAGGGTCATATTAAAAACGTTAGGTATTTCAGATTTTGGCCTATACAACGTAGTTGGTGGTTTTGTCGCAATGTTGGGGTTCTTAAATGTTACAATGGCGAATGGAACACAGCGTTTTTTGTCCTTCACCCTTGGAGAAAATAATGTAGAAAAGCTTAGGGCCGTTTTTTCTAATTCGCTGATTATTCATATCCTTATTACGTTTATAGCACTATTGCTTGCGGAAACAGTTGGTTTGTGGTTTGTGATAAATAAACTGAATATACCCGAGGGACGTGAGATAGCAGCTCTTCTTGTTTATCAATTCTCCATAATTACTTTTGCTATATCCGTGCTACAAGTTCCTTTCTTATCTAGCATTGTTGCTCATGAAAGAATGAACATATATGCATATTTAAGTATTTATGATGCGATAATGAAGTTGCTTATTGTTTATTTTGTATGTAAAATTAATTATGATAAACTTGTATTATATAGCATAATGATATGTATAGTCCAGCTAAGCTGTTTTTTTATATATGTTGCCTATTGTAAGAAAAGTTTCAAAGAGGTAACCTTCAGAATGGTGCCAAATCGAAAGATATTAAAGGAAATGACAGGTTTTTCTATTTGGACATTAGTCGGTTCTTTAGGATATACAACAAATGGAGAGGGAATCAATGTTTTGCTAAACATGTTTTGGGGGACAGCGGTAAATGCGGCTAGAGGAGTTGCATTTCAGGTTAATAATGTCATATTAGGTTTTAGTCGTAATTTTCAAGTGGCAGCAAATCCTCAAATAGTAAAACTTTATGCTGAAGGAGATGTAAAAGGAATGACAGATTTGGCACTTCGGACATCACGTCTTTCTGGCTATCTTTTGTTGATTCTTATGTTACCTTTTTTTTTAGGTATTGAATTCATTTTGAAGATATGGTTAGGTAAGTATCCTGAGGAAACACCTCTATTTTTAAGAATTATTCTTTTGCAATCTTTAATTCAGTCTTTAGCAGGCCCCGTTGTAACTGTAACACATGCAGGAGGTAAATTGAAGATGCCAAACCTTACAGGGGGACTTTTTATATTATCATCATTGCCTGTTTGTTATCTAGCACTTCGCCTTGGTTGTTCTCCTGGTCTTGTTTTATTAATTAACATTTATCCATGGCTTTTGGAGACATTTTTTGATGCATACTATGCTCAGAAGTATACAGGCTTTTCGCTAAAAAGGTTTTATAATGAGGTTTATCTTAAAGTTTTCTTTGTAAGTGCTCTTTCTGTTGGGGTAAGTATTTTAGTCACAAACTATCTTCATTGTGAGGGCTTCATTAAGTTTTTAATGAGTACGTTCATTTGTGAATTCATAGTAGTTGCTTTGGTTGTAATATTGGGATTGTATCCTTCAGAGCGCACATCGTTATTAACAGGTATTAAAAATAAAATTAGAAGATAATATGGAACTCAAAGTTAAAGGCCACTCTGGCTGTGTCATAGATATTGTCAATGAAGGCAATAATCTGAGGATACATAAATGGTCGAAAGACCCCAAATATCTTGCCCGACTTGCAAAACAAGCGGAGAAGCAGCAAGAGGCATGCAAGGATGAGTATCAGCATATCCGTATTCCACAGATTTTTAATGTGGAAAGAGATGATGAACATGTGCTGATAAACATGGAGTATGTTTATAGCCGCAACTTTATTGAGTTCTTCGAGACAGCCGGATTTGAGCAGATTGATTATTTCATCAAAGCTTTGATTCTTTTCCTTGAAAAGGAGCTTAAGGCATCCCCGGTACAGAACGTTCCTACCTCTGTTACGTTGGACAAGTATTATGATGTGGAGAGCAAAGTCAACGCAAATCCGTTGCTCGCTTCTGACCTAGAGATACAAAGGCTCATGGCTCTTTCGAGACAACAGTTTGTGGATTTTGCAAAACAACCAACAGTTGAGCTTCCAATGGGTATCTGCCATGGCGACCTTACTTTCTCAAATATTCTTTTTAATGGTAATAACTATTATCTCATCGATTTCCTAGATTCATTTATTGAGTCACCTTTACTTGACATAATTAAGATTCGCCAAGATTCAGCTCATCTTTGGTCTCAATTGATGTACACTAATCCATACGATAAACTGAGATTGAAGATAGTGTGCGAGAAGATAGATAAAGAAATCGATGCTTATGGTAAGCGTTATCAATGGTATAAAGATTACTACACTATATACCAGCTTCTGAACCTTTTACGCATACTACAGTATGCTAAGGAAGAAAAGGTTATCACCTATCTAAAGGAAGAAATAGGACGTGTGCTAAAAGAGGAAGAAAAGGTGATGGTTACTACTAATGAGAATGCAAAGTCAAAACAAAAAGACCATTTCTCTCTTATAGTTCCCGCTGCTGCTGATACCGAAGACGAGACATTGCCTTATGTGTTCAACTTGAACGAAAAAGGCATAATGCTTTGCATAGATGCAATACAGGGTTTGAACACAAGTTCTTTTGATAGAATCTACTATACGGTTCTTCGAAAACATGTTGAACGATTCTGTATTGATGAAATGATGAAGTTACAGTTCAAACGCCTAGGTTTGGATAATGTATCTGTGGTGGTTTTGGACGAATCTACGGTTTCACAAACAGAGACGTTGTATCAGACTATTAAAAAGGCGAATATTGAAGGCGCTATTTTCATCAAAGATGCAGACGGGTACTATAAAGCGGAAGTAAGCAGAGCTAATGGTATAGCCCTCTTCCCGCTTGAGCAGATGGATATTGTTAATCCTAAAAACAAGAGTTATGTGTCCGTTGATGATATGTATTATATTACAAATGTCATTGAAAAGAAGGTTATTGGACACTACTTCAATGCGGGAGGCTCATGTTTTGAAGATGCATCACTTTTCTGTAAGTATTATGAACAATTAAAGGCGAAGTTTCCTAAAGTGTATGTTTCTCACATCATTTACCAAATGCTTTTAGACCGTTATCAATTTAGGCCCATTGAGGTTGAGCATTTTAAAGATTGGGGAAACACAAGCTTGTATGAGTATTATTTACAACAGAAATAAAACGTTACAGATATGAAAGTATTAATTACTGGAGCCGCTGGTTTCATAGGTTCACAATTGGCACACCGTCTTTGGAAAGAGGGTGCAGAGTTGATTTTGGTTGATAACTTCTCTTATGGTTCAAATGATAATCTGACATTTGATGACCATAGTTTCGTGGATGAGGTTTTGAAAATAGACATTCGCGATAGAAAGGCTATGGAAGAATTGTTCAAGGCCAACAAGATTGATTATGTCTACAACATTGCAGGTATTGCACCTCTCCCGGATTGCCAGACTAACCCTTGCGATGCCATTGATGTCAACTTAACCGCATTTGTTAATATCTTGGAGATGGCGCGACAGTATGGCGTTAAGAAGGTTATTCAGGCAAGTACCAATGCGATGTACGAGAATGAGACTGAATTCCCTACGCGTGAAGACAACTTCAAGGTGCCTACTTTGATATATCCTAATACCAAATATTGTGCTGAGCGATTTGCCGAATCTTACTGCCGCACATACGGTATGAATGTGACTTGTATTCGTTTCGCAAATGTGTATGGGCCGCATATTGATTGTTTAAGAAAACAACCGCCGTTCGTCGGTTATATGATTCGCGAATTGTATTATGATCGTGTTCCGGTGTTCCATTCGGATGGTAAACAGCGTAGAGATTATATTTATGTTGAGGATTTGATAGATCTCGCTATCAAGGTTCAAAACCACGAAGGATTTGACTGTGTGAATTGCTCTTCTAATCAGAATTATTCTGTTAATGAGATGTATGCAATTGCACAGAAAATAATGGGTAAGGATATCAAGGCTGAATATGCCAGCAATGCTCATTATTGGGAGAAATATCCTCAGTTGTATTCTGGCGCATATCCAATCAAGGATGAGATTTTGGCACATGAGATTAATAAATACTCTTTATGTGATAATACATTGGCGAAGGAACGCTATGGTTGGAGCCCACAAATAGGAATAGTGGAAGGCCTTAATAATGTAATTGCATATGAATCGCAGCTTCTTTCAAAATTTAACAGTAGTTTATAAAGCATGACAAAAGACACGTTTCTTTCATACATAAGAAATCATTTATTATTGGTTAGTTGCTATGTTAAAGATATCATCCTAAATGGAATTGCAGCTAGCTCTTTTTGTCCGATGTGTTGTAGGAAATTACTTTATGCTTGTTATGGTCATAAAAATGATTTGGTCTATTCTCATTGTACGCTCGGTGTGGGGGGGGGCAAGTTGAATATGATGAAAGGATCATATATAAATTCTTGTTGTTTTTTAGATCTAGGTGCGGATATAATTATTGGCCATGGAGTTAGTATAGCAATGGGATGTTCTTTTATAAATAGCACGCATAAAATAGGAAGCACAAATAGGCGCGCAGTCGGTAGCATAAAGAAAAGTATAATAATTGGAGATGGCGTATGGATAGGATGTAATGTTACAATACTCCCAGGTGTGAAAATCGGGAATGGTGTAGTCGTGGCTGCCGGTGCGGTTGTAATAGACGATTGTGATGCGAACTATTTATACGCGGGAGTTCCAGCAAAAAGAATAAAGGAACTTAATTGATGTTTTCTTTTCTATGGAGCAGATAAATACAGTTTATATTTTAGGGGATAAAATCAAAGAAAGAAATTATGATGGTATAGTTCTTTCTGAAGAGGATTTCCATCCATGCGTTCCCTTTTTTTATTCTCATGGTTCAATTAGGCCGGAGAGTATTAAACGTATAGTAATCAAAGGTGTATTAGAACAATTCGATTATATTCGATGTCTTTTCCGGTATTGTGATTATATGCTTTCTGTGGGAGGCGTTCTATCAATTGAGTTTTTTAATAAATATGTAGATGGAAATAGTCCCGCATTAAGAGGAAGAGGTGAGTGGTTATCTGAATTGTCATTAGTTTTTCGAGAACGAATATTAATGACACTGAATGATGCTTCCAGCGATAAGGGTTTTTTCCAATTTGAGAAGACACAGTCTTTTTTACCACCGGGAGATACTATTGATAGATGGTCTTTTGGTATAGTGAGTAACGGATCGAAGAACGAACGAATACTTGAAATCATTAAAAGAATTGAATCTTTTAAAATACCAGAGTTCGAAATTATAATTTGCGGCCCCCCCCCATCGTTAACTCTCCCTCCATATGTGAGAGTCATTAGTGATGATGGATTGTATAAAGATATTCGTATCCCAATATCGAAGAAGAAAAATCTGATTATTAAGAACGCCCAATACAATAATTTGATAGTTATGCATGATAGAATCATGCTATCAAAGGATTGGTTTCAAAGAATGAAACAATATGGAAACTATTATGACATTCTTTGTTGTATGATTCTTAATGAGGACGAGCCAAATCGCCGAATGAATGACTGGCTACAGGTAAGTTATCCTCCAATCCGGGTAAATAGTATACGTAATCTATTGTATAGGCGAAACATCTTGAATTATAATGAGTGGACGTCTAATATCTACATCGCAGGAGGTTTTTTTCAAATAAAAAAGCATTTTGGTCTTTATCTAGACCCCGCTTTGAATTGGTTAGAGAAAGAAGACGTTAATTTTTCTGTTAAAGCTTATCTTGCTGGTGCTTTATTCGAGTTCAATCCCTTCAATGAAATATACTCTTTACCCGCAGGTTTTAAGGGAAGTGAAAAAATTAAGACATCTTTGTTTTATAGGATAAATGCCGTTGTTCATAATATCATTCGTTATTATATAGATAACAAACAGTTTTCCAGATATCTGAAAAGAGATTAATAGCCTCGATGCATAAGAATAAGATTAATAACATATTTGTCGGATTCATTTTTCTGTTTTTTTCGGATTATTTCTCATATACCAATCTGAATTCAGAAGTGCATGCACTTTTGACGCAGGTTGGTGTAAGTCTATTAATATTGTATCTTTTAATACATAGAAAAAAAATACAACAAAAATCAGTCAAACACGAATCGGCACGTTTCGTACTGATAATATGTATAATAGCGATTTTTACAGCAGTACCTTGTTATATAACATATGGACAATCTTTCTATCAATCACTTGCTCAAAGTAAATTACTTAGTAACTTGGTATTATTAGTATATTTCTTTTTAGTTCTTAAAGAGGTTGATACAAGGTTTTTAATTCGTTTTTTAGTTATATGTGCTTTAGCTAGAACAGGTATAACGCTTATTGAACAGTTTACATATCCGAACGCACCTTTTACATACATTCATGGTAACTATGATGAATTTGGAAGGTGGAATGATATAGGTAGTAGGTCTGGCATTTACAGATTTTTGATTGCAGATGCTGTTTATCTACCTTTATTCGGTGCTTTTTACTATTATGACAAATTAACTAAATCGATGAGTCCTAAATATGTTTTAGCTTTTTTTGTTATGTTATTGGGTATGTTTTTAGATCAATCAAGGCAGATTATGGGGACTTTTATTTTGTCGATTATTATTGGGTCGTTACTAAATTCTAACAAAAAGATATTAGCATTGTTTATTTTTGCTTCAGTGCTTGTTTTAATACTCTCAAATAGCCTTTTTGACGATTTGTATACCGCTACAGCGGAAGACTTAGATAATGAAGATTATACAAGATTTCTAGAATATGCTTATTTTTCAAAATTTGACAATGTTATAACGGCATTCTTTGGTCATGGTTTTCCTGGCGGTAATTCAGCATATGCTGCATTAGTTGAAAGTGATCATGATATGTGGTTTTTTACAGAAGACGTTGGAATTGTTGGTGCAATGTATAGACTTGGTTACTTATTTATACTAGTCTTTTTGTTTTATGTGGCAAAAGTACTAAGGTATTGGTCACGCTTTGACCTTTATTTGAAACTTATGACACTATGCTTAATCATTGATAGCCCAATGATTTTTCTTCTTTTTAACTTTACAGTACCCTGTTGTGAAGTATTTATGGCTATTATTATATACCTAATTGATTCAAATATATATAAGATAAAGGTTTGTGAAAATAAAGTCCCTTAAGTGAAATTTGTTGGGACGAAACAGCATGCCGTCTTATATGAATAAGATGAATCACTATTATTTCATCAAATGAAAAAAATTGCCTTCGTGACAACGGGCTTTATGGGAACAATACTCCCCCTTGCTCGCGCGTTTATTAATGATGATTTTTGCGTTGATATTTATATATTAACTGCAGATGTTTTAAAGCCGCAAGAAGCTCTATCTGATTTACATTGGAAAACGAAAATAGGGGTTAATAAGGTGCCTGGCGACTACTATGAAAGCATAAATGATTTCATAAATACCCAGAAACTTTGTTTTTATACAATAAGATTGCCAAGACCATATGAACGAGTACATCTATTAAATAGAGTTATGTCACGATACCGCGACATGATGATAAAAAAAGCCGCATCTGTTATTAATCGAAAAGAGTATAACTTAATTAACATCATAGCAGTTTATACTAATGTCGATATAATAAGTTTTTGCCGCTATTTGAATGGCGCTAAGATAGTCAGTCTGCATGAAGTATGTAATCATTTAAAACCAGATTTTTCTTCTTGTCCTCCTGTTATCAATTATTTGGCAAATAACAAAATTCCAATTGCGCTTTTTTCTAGAAAAAGTAAAAATGATATATTAAGATATCCGAACAGTTCACTTTTGGATATATATATGACTAGATTTGGTACGATGGACAGTTATAGCGCTTTTTTATATAATGATCCACCGATAGTCTCGCATAAGTATTTTCTATTTTTTGGTAATATATTACCATATAAAGGTATCGATGTATTCATTGACGCATGTCAAAAAGTGCAAGATAAACTAAATGAGTTTCATTTTGTGATAGCAGGTGCAGGATATGATGAATCAATAAATAAGATAAAAAATAATGATCACTTTACTCTTATTAATACTTACTTGACGAACAGGGATTTGGCTAACCTGATACGTAATTGTTATGCCGTTGTTTGTCCCCACAAAACAGCTTCTCAGAGCGGAATTCCTCAGACTACATTTGCATTTAACAAACCTATAATAGTTTCAAGAATAGAAAGTTTTGAAGATATTGTAGTTGACAAATTTAACGGGGTGGTTTTCGACAAATATTCATCAGAATCATTAGCATTATCTATTGAAGAATTAGCAACGGATGTTACTTTGTATAATAAAATTGTCTTTAATATTAAACAATTTACTCGCTTTATGCCTCAATATGATTGGAATAATATTGAAAGGGGATATATTGAATATATGAATAAAAACACAAATAGATGAAAAGAATTACATTAGTTCCTATTGCGGGCCTATGTAATAGGATGAACGCAATTTTGTCCGGGATATTGTATAAGCAGAGTCATAATGATGTAGATCTATCTATATATTGGTGGAAATCACATGATTGTTATTGTTCATTTGACGATCTGTTTTTACCATTAAAACAGTTTGATGTGAAGCCTCTTAAGTTTTCTTTTAAGTGTCGTCCTGGTGTTCTTAGAAATTTATATTTCCCAGATTTTTTTCGGTGGTTATTTTATGATGCATATTATCATAATTGTGCATTTAAGAATTATAATTTTGATGAGGAGATAAAGAACAAGCATAATATTTACATAACAGCATTTAATAGTTTTTGTCAGTATAGTTATGAAGATGTTAATAGTATTGGGACGATATTTGTCTTGCAACCAGAATTACAGCAAAGATTGGAGAAGGTGACTGATAGTTGGAATGATGATATTATTGGGCTACATATAAGAAGGACAGATAATATGAGATCAACGCTTAATAGCCCTACAGAAAATTATTTTCATGCTGTAGATAATGAGTTATGTAAGAACCCTAGGGCTCGGTTTTATATTGCTTCAGATTCAGAGCTTGTGAAAAATGAATTTATCAACAGATATGGAAGGGATATAATATTGACTCAGGATCTTAGACTCGATAGAGGCTCTGTCCAGGGAATGAAGGATGCTGTTGTTGAGCTTTATACTTTAGCTTCGTGCTCTAAGATATATGGAACGGCATACTCTACTTATTCACTTCTTGCTTCGAAAATATACAATAAAGAATTCATTGATTGTAATAATTATGAAAATAGTCAACGCAATAATATTGTTTCTGAAAAATAATCCACAGTCTAAATGGTCTGTCGTTATATCAAAGTTTTATTCGATAGTTTATCATAGTAGAGTTAACGTTCAAAGAGGCAATCAACTTCTCTATAGTAATACGTATATGAAAAATTGTTTCATTAGTGTAAAGGGAAAAGGGAATGTCATAGATATTAGCGGTGGTGCGAATTATCTTGAAAACTGTAGGATTAAGATTGTTGGGAATAATAATATTATAAAACTAGGCTCTAGGAATTATCTTTCAAATACAACATTCTGGATAGAAGATAACGACAATTCTATAATTATGAATGATAGAAATCGCGTGTTAGGATCTGTTGAATTTGCAGTATTAGAAGGTACGGAGATCAAGATTGGCAGTGGATGTTTGTTTGCGGATAATATACATTTCCGTACAAGTGACTCCCATTCAGTCATCGACAGTAAAAGCGGATTGCGTCTAAACTATGCAAAGAATATCATTGTCAAAGATAGGGTTTGGTTTGGGCGATGTTCAACAATCCTAAAAGGTGTCACTGTTTGTTCTGATTCTATTATTGCTGCAAATGCTGTTATTACTAAAGATGTTGAAAGTAATGTAGTAGTGGCAGGGAATCCTTCACGGGTTGTAAAAAAGAACGTTACGTGGGATCTTAATCGTCTTTGATTAAAGAAAAGAGCATATGATAACAGTGGTTTTTTTTTCAAATTTTATAAATCATCATCAAGCCTTATTAGCGGATGAATTATATAATACTGAAGGTGTCGATTATCATTTTGTTGAAACGGTTAGTATGCCATATCAATTTAAAATTAACGGTTATGCAGACTACTCCTATAAACCATATATCGTAAAAGCGTGGGAAGATAAAGAACAAAATAATTATGCTTTGCATCTTGCTCTTACGGCAGATGTCGCTCTTTTTTGTGGTCAAGAGGTTTTGTGGTTTGCTGCAAAACGTGCATCAACAAACAAGTTGTCGTTCGAAGTAAGTGAACGATGGTTGAAGAAAGGGTTGATAAATTTGTTATCTCCAAGACTCATAAAAAATAAATTCTATTATTTCTCAAGATTTAGGAAGCATAACTTTTATAAGTTATGTTCTAGTGCATTCACAGCTCGAGATGAATATTTTATGCATTCATATAAGAATCGTTGTTATAAATGGGGATATTTCACAAAAACCACATTAGGTGAAGAGTTTTTTTCGAGGTCACCTGTTCCCCAAAAAGGGGGACTTAGTTTTATGTGGTGCGCTAGAATGATAGACTGGAAGCATCCTGAAATGCCCATTCTTCTCATGGCGCAGTTAAAAAAAAGGGGGTACGTAGCCAAATTGGATATGTTTGGTTCTGGACCATTAGAGGAAAAAATTGCAAAGCTTATTCAAAAATATCAAATTAGTGATTGTGTAAAACTATGTGGAAATAAACCAAATGATGAGATTTTAACAGAAATGAGAAGACATGATGTGTTCCTTTTCACATCTGATCAAAACGAAGGATGGGGGGCTGTGGCTAACGAATCCATGAGTAATGGTTGTGTTTTAGTTGCATCAGATATGATTGGTAGCGTTCCATATTTAATAAATGATGGAATAAACGGTCTTATTTTTAAAAGTAATAATATGGGGGATTTATTTAATAAAGTAGAATGGCTGTATCAGCATGTTGACAAAATCCCCAATATATCCAACAAAGCGCGCCAAACTATAAATACAATGTGGTCGCCTGAGATTGCCGCAGCAAATCTCATAGTATTGGTAAGGGCCTTATTAAAAGGAGAAGAGTGTCAAATTACTGATGGGCCATGTAGCAAAGCGTTTAGGATATAATTATTAATGTTATAATTTTATTTTATGAGAAATTTACATATCATAATGCCAATGGCCGGTGAAGGAAGTCGCTTTTTAAAAGAAGGGTGGAAAATCCCTAAGCCATTGATTGAGTTAAACGGAATTCCTTTGTTCAAACGAGCTATAGGAAGTGTAACAGTTCCAGGTGCTCCAATGAAATACAGTTTCATTGTGCGAAAAGAACATATTGATAAGTATCACATAGATGAACAGATTAAGGCTATTCTGCCAGATGCAAACGTATTCTTTGTAGAGAAGACTACTCGTGGAGCTGTTGAAACATGTCTAATGGCGGAGAGTGCCATTTCAGAAGAGGACTCCATTATCGTGATGGACTGTGACTTGGAATTTCGCAGCAAAGGCTACACAGAGGGTATTAAAAGCATTCTTGAGAAGCCTGTTAACCAGGTTAATGGTGGTATGCTCGTATCATTTGAATCAACAGAACCTCGTTATAGTTACGCTGAGGTAGACGAAAACATGATTGTGAAGCGTACTGCAGAGAAAGAAGCCATAAGTAACCACGCTCTATGTGGCGCCTATTTCTTCTCTTCTGCAAATGGATTCTTAAAGGCTGCCCACAGGTTACTCAACGAACCCGTTTTTACGAAGCCAGAGTATTATGTATCTCTTCTGTATAACTATATGCTCGCAGATGGAGAAATCGTAAAGCTTGCAACAATGGAGAACTATCGCTCATACGGAACCCCAGAAGAATTAAAACGTTATCTATGATTAGTGCTATTATTACAGATTTCGACGGGACACTGGTTGATACTTTTGAAGCTAACCTTTGCGCTTATCAAAAGGCATTTGCTGAAGTTGGACTTAGTCTAACATCGGAAAAATACCGTCAATGCTTTGGTTATCGATTCGATAGATTTATGAATGAAATGTCTGTATCTGATATGAGTGTCGCTGAGACAATTAGAGAGAACAAAATGCGCGTGTATTCGGATTTTTTTGATCTTATAAAACTGAATACTGTGCTATTTAGTTTTATTTCTTGTTTTCATAGAGCAGGTGGTAAGACAGCGATAGCATCAACGGCGCGTAAAGAAAACTTGCTGAATGTAATAAACTATTTAGGAATTTCTGAACATTTTGACTTTGTTTGTGCAGGAGAAGATGTTGAAAATGGAAAGCCATCTCCTGAAATATATTTAAAAGCTACAGAAAGATTAGGGGTCTTGCCTAGTGAGACTCTTATTTTTGAGGATTCGAAAATTGGTTTCCTTGCAGCAGAAAGTAGTGGCGCAAATTGTTTTTCAATTACCACTGATTGGTTCGAATAAATTAGTTATTATATGTTAATTGACAAGTTAATTCATAGAATTCGTGCATTCCGTGGAAGTTTTATTTCCATTGCTTATAGACCTCAAAATGCAGCCCAAGTCGATCTGCCTTCTTTCTGTGAAAAAAGTGGAAATGACGGTCGCATTGGGATTATAATTCAAGGCGGTATTTGGGAGGACTATAATTTTACTATAGAAACAGTTCGGTTATACAAAAAAAATTACCCTCAAGCGATAATTATCGTATCAACATGGTCAGATACTCCTGATGCCCAATTGGCAGGTATTAAGAACCAGAATGTAGAGTTGGTCATATCTGAGAAACCACAAAAGAGCATTAGTGGTAATTGTAACCTGCAAATAATATCTACGTACAATGCGATTGTTTTGGCAAAGTCCTTAGGGTGTGAGTATGTCTGCAAGACACGCACAGATCAAAGAATGTATGCCACTGATGTTTTTTGTTTCTTAACCCACTTACAAGACATCTTTCCACTTCCGGAGGGTATTACATCCCTGAATAGAAGGATTGTTGCTGTTGGATCAAATACGTATAGAGATAGGGTATATGATATAAATGATATGTGGTTGTTTGGCCATATTGATGACATGTTGCAATACTGGTGCTGTGACCCAAGTCTTATATGGGATAAAGATTGTACCCTTACTCAATCACAAAGAATTAGTGAAGCCTATATCTGTTCTAATTTTTTGAAGTGTATTGGTCATAACTTATTATGGACAGTTAATGATTCCTTAGAAGTAATGTCGAAGTATTATATAATCATTGATAAACAAAGCATAGATTTGTTCTCTATTAAACGTATAAATGAGTATATGAACAGACAATATGTGGCTAGTAATGGTTTGATAGAAGTTGGGTTTAAAGATTGGATTAATCTTCTGAAGTAGATAAAAAGTGATAAACTCTTAATTAATGCACAATTACAGGTGATTACAATGCAATGTCGTTTAGTTGCTGATCTATTTGTCCTTGAAAAAGGTAAGTCGTATGGTTTCCAAGGAGAAGTATCGCTGAATAAGGGAGAGTTCTTTGTTACTGAAAATTGGGAAGAGTTTTGTTCCAAAATGCTAAGAGTGTCTTTTGACAAGAAAAGTTATTCAGAGGAAGTCCGACACCTTTTTTCTGAGGTTAATGCTGCTGCTCAATATGTAGAACTTATTAACCGTATGTGGGGAGGGACAGTTTTGAACTATAAAGGTGAAAGTTTAAAATGTAGGATTGGCTGTTGTGCCGTCGCTTTGGATCTTTTTTGGCAAAAAGAAAGGAGGGCGGTGGTATGAGTGAAATAAAAACGCTCCTTCAAATTAATGTTACTGCAAATTGGGGCTCCACTGGAAAAATAGCAGAAGACATAGGAAAAATGGCTCTAACTAAAGGGTGGCGGTCAATCATTGTTTATGGACGTAACCATAAAGCGTCAGAGAGTGAACTTATTCGGATTGGCAATGATTATAGTGTGAAGGAACATGCTTTCGAAAGTAGATTATTCGATAATTGTGGTTTATCGTCCCGTAACGCAACTCGTAAATTAATAAAACACATTGCTGCAATAAGTCCAGACATTATTCACCTTCACAATATTCATGGATATTATATAAACTATAAAATACTCTTTGATTATTTGACAAAAAGCAATACCCCTGTTTTATGGACGCTTCATGATTGTTGGGCTTTCACAGGACACTGTGCATATTTTGATTATGCAAAGTGCAAGAAGTGGATGGACGGTTGTCTCTCACCTTGCCCCTGTAAGAAGTTTTTCCCCAAGTCCTTACTATTTGAAAGATCTGAGAAGAATTGGGCTTTGAAACGTAAATGTTTTACTTCTAATAAGAACTTAACTCTTGTCCCAGTTAGCGAATGGTTGGGTAAACTTGTAAAACAATCATTCTTGAAGGATATACCAATGAAAGTCATTCATAACGGGATAGATATTAATATTTTTAGCCCACAGATAGATGCTGACATGCTCCGTGCGCGCTATAGGCTTGAGAATAAAAAAATCTTATTAGGGGTTGCGAGCGTATGGGATGAACGGAAAGGTTTGGACGATTATTTAAAATTGGCAGAATTATTGCCTAATGGTATTGTTATAGTATTAATTGGCCTCCATGAAGGGATAATAAAACATATGCCTTGTAACATCATTGGCCTTCAGCGAACTGAGAGTCAGCGTGAATTGGCGATGTGGTATACTCTTGCTGATATTGTACTTAACCTTAGTTATGAAGAATCATTTGGATTGACGACAGTTGAAGGATTTGCATGTGGTACACCAGGGGTAGTCTATAATAAAACTGCTAGTCCTGAATTGATAACATCAGAAACAGGAGAAATAGTGCCGCCCGGAGATGTACAAGGTATTAGAAATTCTATAACAACGATTCTGAACCGAGGTAAATCTTTTTATGCAACTGCATGTAGACAAAGAGCTGTTGAATTATATAATAATAATGTGTGTTTTGAGAGATATTTCAATCTATACGAAACGTTAATAAGCTGAGTATCAAAACGATGTGTCACAATAAAACGCTATGGATTATTACAGAGCTGTTTCCACCGGATGAAACTTCTACGGCATTTATCTTAGGTGAGATAGCTAATGTGATGGCGAGGAAATATGATGTAAAGGTAATTTGCGGGCCTGCAATATACGACAAGCGTAAAAGAATAGATCCAAACAATAAGTTTGTGTTAGACCCACAAATCTCTGTTATTCATGTTAAGGGTGTGGACCTGGATAAGAATACCTTCTTTGGCAAAGCCGTGCGGTTTGCAGTCATCAGCCGCCAACTTTACGCGATAGCTAAGAAAAATATCAAAGAGGGTGACAAGGTTTTGTTAGTGACGAATCCGGCACCTGTTGTTGCCATGATTTCAAGACAGAGGAAGAAACGCATCTTTGAGTTAAATATTCTGGTGCATGATGTATTCCCCGAAAATACCAAACCAGCTGGACTGAAACTGCCTTCATGGGCTTATCAATTCTTGAAGAATCTTTTTGATAAGGCGTACAACAGAGCAGATCAGTTGATAGCCCTTGGGCGTGACATGAAGCAGGTTCTGGAGCAGAAGGTCGCAAGGTTTGAAAACAATCCCAAAGTAACGATCATTGAGAACTGGGCGGATTTGGATATTGTTTCTCCGGTGGATATACCATTACATCCGAATAAGTTTGTCTTGGAGTATGCCGGCAACATTGGGAGAGTACAAGGGCTACAGGAACTAATTGAGAATCTCAAAGAATCTTCAAATAACAATCTGGAGTTCCATCTATGGGGAACAGGAGCGGAAGAGAATCGATTGAAAGACTATACTCAAAGCTATAAAATGAGCAATGTGGTATTCCACGGTGCTTATCTCAGGTCGAGACAAAGTGAGGTCATCAATAGCTGTGATATGGCATTGGTGACACTTACAGAAGGAATGTTTGGTCTTGGCGTGCCATCAAAGACCTACAACATTATGGCAGCAGGAAAAGCGGTTCTGTATATTGGCGAACCTGATAGCGAGATAGGTCTTCTTGTGAAAGAAAAGCAGATTGGTGTTGTCTTCAGACCAGATGATAAAGAAGGAATTGTGAAATTCTTGGCCAGTTTATCGAAAGACAAACAACCAGAGTTCGCTGAAATGGGCAAGCGAGCAAGACATGTGGCAGAGACTGAATATGCTAAGGATGTAATACTCAACAAATTTGTAGAAGTGATATAATGGAGAAGCTATTGTTTACCGGTGGTACAGGTTTTCTTGGGAAAAATGTGATGCCTATACTTACTCAAAAGTATGAGGTTACAACATGTGGTATCACAACTGATGATATGATAAAGGCAAATCTGGCTAAGGAAGTACCCACTTTGCCAGAACGCTATGACGTTGTGCTGCATGCCTGTGGAAAGGCGCATGTGGTTCCCAAGACTGAGGCGGAGAAGCAGGTTTTTTATGATGTGAACTATCAGGGAACCGTTCACCTGTGCTCAGCACTAGAGAAAGCAGGTGTGCCTAAAGCCTTGGTTTTTATTTCAACAGTAGCTGTCTATGGATGTGAGTATGGAGATTTGATTACCGAGGATCATCCACTTGAAGGAGATAGCCCGTATGCGGAGAGCAAAATTATGGCTGAAAAACACCTGACTGACTGGTGCGCAAAGAATGGTGTTATACTTGGCATTCTTCGTCCTTCACTACTTGCGGGTAAGAATGCTCCAGGAAATCTTGGCGCTATGGTTAATGGAATCAAGAAAGGATTCTACATGAACATTGCTGGAGGGAAGGTGGTGAAGAGCATCTTAATGGCAGAGGACATTGCACGTTTAGTTCCTTTATTGGAAGAAAAAGGTGGCGTCTATAATGTCTGTGACACACGACAGCCTTCTTTCGGTGAGATATCAATGTCTGTAGTCAAGCAATTGGGTAAGCATAAACCCATCAGCATTCCTTACTGGATGGCATGGTGTATGGCGAAGGTGGGTGATTTATTAGGTTCTAAGGCTCCCATCAATAGTTATAAACTTGAGAAGATGACAAAGTCTCTTACATTCAGCAATGAGAAGGCTCGTAAAGAGCTTGGTTGGGAACCGTTGGATGTGCTGACGAATTACAAGATATAATTCAAGAATTTGAAAATTGGAGAATTATTATTCTTTGCTGCAATTACTCCGAAAGGCCGTAGACAATTCTTATCAATTGGAATTGCCTAAAGACACTGACTGGAAAGGGGTGTTAGAGCTTGCATCTTGTCAAGGCGTATCTGGGATTTGTCTTGAGGCAATAGAACAGCTGCCTCTGGGGACCATTCCACAGCAGACATTATTGCAGTGGATTGGGCTTTCGGAAATGCTTCGGCAGCAATTTGAGCATACCTGGAGAGTGGCGTGTAAGCTGGATGAGCTATGGGCTGCAGAAGGTATCCAGGCTACTGTTTTAAAGGGGCGTTCTATCGCGAAATACTATCCTGTGCCATCACATCGCTACAGCTGTGATCTGGATGTGTTCATAGGAGGCGAGTGGGAACGTGCCTGTGAGTTGTTGGAAGGGCAAGGGATACGGCTGGAACGTGAGGTGTATAAGGAGGTGGAATTCACGCTAGACAATGTCTATGTGGAATGTCATAGGTATATTACTCCGGTAAGAGGTAATAAGCATTTGAAGGCGTTTGAGTTGTATCTGCGTTCGTTGCTGAACTTTGAACACAAGCATTACTTTGAAGGTACAAATCTGATTTGTCCTCCCTTGATGTTTACTGTAATGCTATGTATTGAACACGCCTTGGGTGATTTGCTGCATGGGCATTTGACTCTGAAACATATCGTGGACTGGGTGGCGCTCCGCCGGCAGTATTTCAATCGGGATTTCTTGGCTTTGCGTTGTAAGGAATTCAAGTTTGATAAGTTCCTGCCATTGATAGATGCCTTGGCTGATGTGGTGGAAGGGAAGAAGGCATATCAGGATCTGCAACCATCGTATAAAGAGGTGTTTGATGGGATATTCAAGGCCCCTGTAGCAAAAACCCCTCGCACGTGGTTTGGAAAGCGTGTAGAGTTGTTCTTCAGCATCCTTCGCAACGGCAAGAAGTACCAGCAGTTTGGTTACACCTCTATGCCGTCTTTCCTTTTTAATAGCGTGTGGGCGCATTTTTTTGATAAGGAAGTGAAACTATGAACTGATAACTTGTAAGCCTTTGAACAGATAACGGAATAATAGCTTAATTGGGATAAGCGAATTAATGTGAATAATAATATTTTATAAGAATATAATAATTATGAGTGTTTTTGAAGGAAAAACGCTGCTCATTACCGGTGGTACGGGCAGCTTTGGTAATGCAGTGTTGAATCGTTTTCTTAGAACAGATATTGGTGAAATCCGCATCTTCTCGCGTGACGAGAAGAAGCAGGACGATATGCGTCATGACTTCCAGGCGCGTATGCCGGAGGTGGCCAATAAGATTAAGTTCTATATCGGTGACGTGCGCAACAAAAGCACACTGAAGTACGCAATGAAGGGTGTGGACTATGTGTTTCATGCTGCTGCGCTGAAGCAGGTACCCTCTTGTGAGTTCTTCCCCATGGAGGCAGTGAAGACTAACGTGATTGGTACGGACAATACGCTGGATGCAGCCATTGATGCAGGCGTGAAGTGCGTTATATGTTTGAGCACGGATAAGGCTGCTTATCCCATCAACGCCATGGGTATTACCAAAGCCATTGAAGAGAAGATTGCAGTGGCTAAATCACGTCTCTCTGGTGACACCAAAATATGCTGCACCCGTTATGGTAACGTGATGTGCAGCCGTGGTAGTGTTATTCCTCTCTGGATTGACCAGATTCGTAAGGGTAATCCTATCACTCTTACCGAACCTAAGATGACTCGATTCATAATGAGCTTGGAAGAGGCAGTTGACCTCGTGCTCTTCGCCTTCGAGCATGGCAAGAATGGTGACATCCTGGTTCAGAAAGCACCTGCTTGCACCATTCAGACACAGGCAGAAGCTGTGTGCGAGCTCTTTGGTGGTAAAAAAGAGGAAATTAAGGTGATTGGTATCCGTCACGGTGAGAAGATGTACGAGACGCTACTCACCAAGGAAGAAGCAGCCAAGGCTATTGATATGGGTAACTTCTATGCTGTGCCGGCAGACAACCGTGACCTAAACTATGATAAGTATTTCAAGGAGGGCGATGTGAAGCGTGCAACTATCGAGGAGTTTAATAGTGACAACACCAAGAGATTGAACCTCGAAGAGACAAAGGCAAAGATAGCAAGCCTGGAATATATTCAGAATGAACTTAACGGAATTCCTAACCTCGTATAAGAATGAAAATCCTCGTGACTGGTGCCAAGGGGTTTGTTGGTAAAAACCTCTGTTGGGCACTAAAGAACATACAGGCTGGTAAGGACAAGACCCACCCGGGTTTGACCATTGAGGCTGTATATGAGTATGACTTGGATTCTACACCAGAAGAGTTGGATTTGTGGTGTAAGGAAGCAGATTTCGTATTCAATCTAGCTGGCGTGAACCGCCCTCAGAACCAGGAGGAGTTCATGCAGGGGAACTTTGGGTTTGCATCTACATTGCTGGATACATTGAAGAAGCATAAGAACACCTGCCCAGTGATGCTCAGTTCTTCGCAGCAAGCATCATTGACTGGCCGCTTCGGGAATTCAGAGTACGGTCGCTCGAAGAAGGCTGGGGAAGACTTGTTCTTGGAGTACGGCAAAGAGACTGGTGCAAGAATGTTGATTTACCGCTTTCCAAACTTGTTTGGTAAGTGGTGCCGTCCTAACTATAACAGTGCAGTGGCAACATTCTGTAATGCCTTTGCTAACGACCTGCCTTATACAGTCAATGACCCCAGCGTGGAACTGGAATTGCTGTATATTGATGACCTTGTTGATGAAATGATTGCCGGTCTAAAGGGTAAAGAGCATCAATGTGAGTTCAGTGGTCTTGATGTGTTACCACAAGCAGATGGTAAGTATTGCTATGTACCTACTACTCATAAGGCAACTTTGGGCGAGATTGTGGATTTATTGAAGAGTTTTGCTGAACAGCCCAAGACCCTGATGATACCGGAGATTCCTGCGGGCAGCTTTGCCAAGAAGCTCTACAGCACCTACCTCAGCTACATGCCTTACGAGAAGACTGCTTTCTCCCTGAAGATGAATGTGGATGACCGCGGAAGCTTTACCGAGCTGGTTCACACCCTCAATACAGGTCAGGTAAGCATCAACATCTCCAAGCCTGGAATTACCAAAGGCCAGCACTGGCACAACACCAAGTTCGAGCAGTTTATTGTGGTCGCTGGCCACGGGCTCATCCAGCAGCGGAACCTCAATGATCCTGAGGGCAAGGTGTTGGAGTGGGAGGTTTCCGGCGATAAGATTCAGGCTGTGCATATGCTGCCCGGCTACACGCACAACATCATTAACCTTTCTGATACGGAGGATTTGTTGACGGTAATGTACTGCAACGAGATATTCAATCCAAACAAACCTGATACATTTTTTGAACCTGTAAAATAAAAGATATGGCAAATTTTAAGAATAACGGGAAACTGAAACTTCTCATCATAGTAGGTACAAGGCCTGAAATTATACGCCTTGCAGCTGTTATTAACAAATGTCGTCAGTATTTCGACTGTTTGCTGGCACATACTGGTCAGAACTATGATTACAACTTGAATGGTGTATTCTTTAAGGATTTGAAACTTGCAGATCCTGATATCTATATGGAAGCTGTTGGGGATGACCTTGGTAGCACGATGGGCAACATTATCGACAAGTCATATAAGGTGATGGTTGAGACAAAACCTGATGCAGTTCTGGTGTTGGGTGATACCAACAGCTGTTTATCAGTCATTGGTGCCAAGCGCCTTCACATCCCTATTTTCCACATGGAGGCTGGTAACCGCTGTAAGGACGAGTGTCTGCCTGAGGAGACCAACCGTAGAATTGTGGACATCATCAGTGATGTGAATATGGCTTACTCAGAGCATGCACGTCGCTATCTGGCTGATTGCGGTCTGCCCAAGGAGCGCACTTATGTTACAGGTTCGCCAATGGCTGAGGTACTGCATCAGAACCTTGATGCAATCAAGGCCTCAAACATCTTAAACACCTTAAACCTTAAACCGCAGAATTATATCCTGCTCTCTGCTCACCGTGAAGAAAACATTGATACCGAGAAGAACTTTATGAGTCTCTTCACCGCGATTAATAAGATGGCTGAAAAATACGATATGCCAATATTATACTCCTGTCATCCCAGGAGTAGGAAAAGGCTTGAGGCTTCGGGTTTCAAGTTAGATTCTCGTGTTATTCAGCATGAGCCTCTTGGCTTCCACGATTACAACTGCCTGCAGATGAATGCCTTTGCCGTAGTATCAGACTCTGGTACACTGCCAGAAGAAAGCAGTTTCTTTACAAGCGTAGGTCATCCATTCCCTGCTATCTGCATCCGTACCTCTACAGAGCGTCCTGAGGCTATCGATAAGGCATGTTTCATCATCGCAGGTATTGACGAAAAGTCATTGCTCCAGGCTGTAGATACTGCAGTGACACTGAACCAGAATGGTGACTACGGCATTCCTGTTCCTGACTACATTGAGGAGAATGTATCGACCAAGGTGGTAAAAATTATCCAGAGTTATGTAGGAATAGTGAATAAGATGGTTTGGAGAAAGTTCTAAGTTGTTATATATGGATAGTTTGTTAGCCTATATTTCAATAGCCGTTTTCCTAGTAATCGCAGAATTGGTTTATTTTCGCATTGCAGACAAATGCAACATTATAGATAAACCAAATGAGCGTTCCTCACACAAAACAATAGTTTTGCGTGGTGGCGGAATTATCTTCACCATTGGGCTTTGGATATGGAGTATTATGTTTGGATTCCATTATCCATGGTTGTTAGCAGGTGTAACGCTTGCAGCTGGAATATCGTTTGTGGATGATATTCATTCGCTGCCAGACTCACTACGTTTAGTAGTGCAGTTTACAGCGATGTTCTTAGTATTCCAGGAGATAGGCCTACTGCATTGGGATATGTACGGCAGGGTATTCACTAGCAATGCTGATACCGATAACATTGGCGAATCGAAATATGGCTTTCGTGGAAGAATCTTACTTGATAGTTGCCATTATCGGAGTGTTAGTATTCAGCTTGTTTAACTTCCGTCCAAGAGGAAAAGCAAAGTGTTTTGCAGGGGATGTCGGTAGTATTGGTATGGCGTTAATCTTGGTGTTTTGTGTTGGCAGGTTAATGCTGTTCACAGGGGATATTACTTGGATAGTGCTGTTCTTGGTATATGGAGTGGATGGAGTGTTGACAATTTGTCACCGTATTATGCTTCATGAGAACTTGGGACAAGCGCATCGTAAGCATGCTTATCAGTTGATGGCGAATGAGTTGAAGATGAGTCACGTCACAGTTTCCTTGATTTACATGGGATTACAATTGGTCGTTTCGCTCGGATTCATATACCTAATCCCGAACACCATTGTTGCGCACTGGATTTATCTAGTGACTGCTGGTTTAGTTTTGGCTGTGGCGTATATGCTGTTTAAGATGAAGTATTATCATTTACACGAAGAATATCTGGCTTCGCTGAAGAAGTAATCTTAAATTTAGAAATTGATGGATATGAAGATTACACAAACAATACTTGACAGCCTTACAGCCCAAGCAAAAGCCTCTCCTCGTTTACGCATGAACTTAGACCTACGGGATTCATCTGAGGACACATCCCAGCGCATGCTGAATGCCATCGAGCCTGGTTCGAAAGTGCCGATACACAGGCATCAGAAGACTTCAGAGACAGTAGTATGCCTTCGTGGCCGGTTGGTTGAGGAGTACTATGATGACTTAGAGCGTATATGTACAGAGGCTATAGAACTCTCGTCTAACGGTCCTGTAGTTGCGCTTAACATCCCCGCAGGTCAGTGGCACACTGTCCGCGCCTTGGAGTCTGGCACTGTCATTTTGGAGGTCAAAGACGGTCCCTACGAACCACTATCTCCTAAAGATATACTCGAATAAAATTGGTTAAATAGAAGACTATTTTCCGCTTTTGCTCGTTTTATAATATAGAAGCCCGCTCCTAATAAAAGGATACGGGCTTCTGATGTCTAAATCTAAAACGAGAAAAGCTATGGTAACAACAAAGATGCGTCACAATGTTCCAGAGTCCGCTCCTGGAATTCTTTTTCAAGTAATATCGTATTTCACAAGTAAAAGATCTGAGCCGCTTTATCCCAGATTTCTACGTTACATTGAAGAAGCCCATCGCGATGGGATGATAGGGGATGGGCGCTATGCCGTGGCTCTGGGCAAAGCAGCCAAACTGAATCGATTCCTTATTATTATAGGCCAACGATCGATGACGGCGCGAGAATTCACTACCGATATGGTGCTTGAGTTCCGACAATTTCTCTACGATGAATACAAATATGTACCGCTCTACCCTCACCTCTATCCTCGAGGCTCAGGTCATCATTGGCCCAAGAAACGACTTCGAGATACGACAGTAGTGCATGACCTAAAATTATTACAGGCATTCTTTGCAGAACTTGAGAACGCAGACGAAATACGCCGCTCTCCATTCCGGAAATTATCCATGGAGAAGCGGCGTATTATCATGCATACTATGTACGATGCACCAGCGTTTTTGCGGGCCGAAGAATTGAAAGTGGTAATTGCAACGGACGTACCTGTGGAATTAAAATGGGCGAAGGATTTGTTTGTGTTGAATTGCGCGATTGGATGCAGGATTGGGGATTTGCTCCGGTTGACGATGGACAAGGTGGCGGTTTCGGAAGATGGAATACCATATGTACATTATATACCGTCGAAAACGGCGAGACTGCAAAATTCCAACGTTGAGGTGATGACACCGTTGATTGAGCCAGCTTTAGAGATTATCGAGAGGACTGGTCTGCACTTTATGGATCACAATCTTCACTACGGCAAACAACGGTACAACAAGTCTTTGCGGCAATTATTGCGTTATTGTGGAATCACCCGCCAAGTATGTTTATTCTGTCAAGAATCAGGAGATAATATCTACAAACCTATTTGTGAGGTGGCAACTTCAAAGTTAGCCCGCAAGACACACATCGACATGTTAAATAAGGTTCAGATTAACTATTATGCAGCAGGATTACATCGGACGGGATCAGATGCGGTGTTCCGATATACCAATCTGGAATTGAAAGATAGGTATGAGTTAATGAAGGCTGCGTTTGGGGTATAAAACGACGAAAGGCTGGTGCTCGATTGCATCAGCCTGTCATCTTTCATGTCGTCTACCCCATTGTGGCCAAAAAAGGTATGAGCAGAAAACCCATATTCCCCGTATTATGTTTTTGAACATGATCATTGCTAATGAAGGAGATCTATTTTCTGATATCTTATGTTCTCATAAACTCCGCCCACGCATCATAAGCCTCCTCATTCATCATGATGAAGCTCTGGAGGTGATAGTACTTCCCCTCGATAGTCCCCTGCAACGCCACACTCCCATTTTTTATTTTTTCCAGTTGCCACTTGCTGATAATCACCATCGGCATCTGAAATTCCACCGAATATTTCTGTCGCAATTCTATCTCATTAGCCTTCAGCGTCTTCATTGCCTGAAATGCAGAAAAGCCAAAGGCCACAAACTCATTATACTTCTCTGAAAAATAGATATGAATTGACCCTCCGTCGTTCATCACCTCATTCTTCACCACAAAATCTCCACTCACCATATCTCTTCACTCTAAATTATACACTTTACACTTTTCACTATTCACTATTAACTTTTCACTAGCGAAGCGTCATTTTACCCCCCCTAACATAAGAGGGCCATCAACTAGGTGCTTCATCACTCTCCACGAGCGTTTGTCCTCGCGGTGCGTATATTCACCTAGTCGACACATAAAATGCCATAGTTTCGTACCCTGAGGGTACCCCTCTTCATCCACCGGTCCACCATTCTGATTCTTCCTCATCACATGATAGAACACGAAGGTCACCATGATGCCCAGGAATGCCACGATATACAGCTGCATATCTATCGAAGCCCCTAAGAGCCATGATGCCAGCCATATCAGCACCACAGACAGGTTGATGAAGATGATATATACGGCAGCCCCCAGATGCGAGAATCCCATATCTATAAACAAGTGGTGCAGATGTGTCTTGTCCGGTTTCAGGGGCGAATGTCCACGCAACACACGCATGGTCATCACACGCACCGTGTCAAACAGCGGTATAACACCCACGGCTATCACAAACGCCGGTATACACATCCCTTCTTGCTCCAGAACCCCCAGTCGGCTTTTGCTCGACATGGCACAGAAGGCCAGCATCACCAGAACCATGCCCATCATCAGCGTACCACTGTCTCCGATAAACATCTTCGATTTGGCTCCAAACACATTATGCAGGAAGAAAGGTATCAGCGCCCCAATCACTATCAAGGCCTCACACACCAACACCGGGTTCCATACCGACCAGAAAGCCAATCCGCAACACGTACACGACAAGATGCCATAGCTACTCGAGTATCCATCCACCCCATCTATCAGGTTCACCGCATTGATAGCGCCCACTCCGATGAAGATAGACAAAGGCACCCCTATCCACGGGTCAATATCATAGATACCCCACAGTCCGTGGAAGTCGTCCACATATCTGTCAGTCAAGAAAATAAACCCAGCCACCACCAATATCTCTATCAGCAGTCGCAGGATGGCCGATATGTCCTTCATATCATCCCATAAACCTACCAGCATCAACAAGGTAATGCCCACAATACCATATTGCAGCACCACGCTATGCATAAAGCACCACAATACTAATGAGCCTACCAATATACCCGAATATACTACAACACCTCCGAACACCGGCACCGGTCTTCGTTGCAGCTTCCTCGCATTCGGATTGTCCACGATATCATGATTCCTAGCGAACTTCAGTGCCAACGGATACACCACCATCGATGTCACCATGGCCACCACGAACACCAATAAACCTATATACTCATTCTTCATAACCCCGTTATTCTGTTTTTTCCGTAACTCCGTGACTCCGTACTATTACACCGTCAGATGCCTGTCCAGCACCTTCTTCGCCCATTTCTCATACCCCTCAGAACCTAATGCATACCTCAGGCGAAACACATAAGAAGTCTTGATGGTATGTTCCACCTTCGTCAGGCTTTGACGAAGATCATTCACATGGTTCCTGCGTAGCAGCGCCACAGGCATCTGCAGTGCCTCTGAGAACGACAGATACGGATCCGTTACCAAAGTTGAATAATAGGCCGACAATCCATAGGCCAGATACACCCCAGCCATGGCATCATAGTAGAGCATAATGCTCTGTCCGTCGTTCTCTTTCTCTTGTAATGCAATTATATTCTTATCCATAATCTATATATTTTTAACAGCTTCTTTTATTCGCTTGCCTTAACGAGAATTTTCAATTGTAATAAGCCCTCCATAGTAGATGATATACCCTAAACAAGGGCTCCCACAAGCATTCCAAAGGGAAACACCTCATTAGACGCAAATCACGCTTAACTCTCTGCACATTCTTTTTTAAACGACTTGTCGCTTTGATATTATCGAAATCGTAGTGTCCAAAGTTACCGCCTCGTATGATTTCGTCTAGCAACACTTTACCTCTCCGTTCATCCATAGGGGCTATCAAGTAATCCTCTGGTAATCCCAGTTTCTCATGCAATACCCACATCACTGCCCCAGCAATCTTCTCTAAACCCAAATATTTCAGGGTTTTGGCAACTTCTTCCTTATTCCCTCTTACATCAGACTTAAGTAGATAGTAATAATCTATTATTTGTCTAAGCCCAATTCCTTCATGCAGTAGGTGGTTATACACATGCGACAGTTGAAAAACGATGTTAAATTCTCTATTCGGTATCCTTATATAACCTGCACCATTTGGCAGTTCTGCCATCTGCCAGCCACCATCAGCCATCTTACTGAACCATCGCTGCAATCTCCTATTATGCTTAGGGTTGTACAAATGTGATGGTCGATAGTGTAATTCTACCTCGGTGTCCTTATAATTACCTAAAGAAATATGATGATATGTAGCATCTCCAGTTGATCCGTTTTCCTTTACATACCTTATAATATTTCTTACATCTTCCGTCTTACTTCTTTCACCCCTAAGCCATACATCTATATCGCCTGGTGTACGTGAATATGGGTCTGGATACATCACCGCATTCCCTTGACCTTTCAATATGCAGCAATCAAAACCATCTTTCTCTAACTTCGAACAAAGTTCGACAGTATTTCGATTGACTATCTTATTCTGTTGTTTTATCTGTTCATATAGGCAAATCCATTCATATAGAAGATTTATGGGAGGTTTCTGTCCAATCTCACTCAACGACTCTAATGCGGTATAGGCAAGAGCTGCGATAGATTGCTTTTGACAAGTATGATACAAGCAGTCCCATTCCTCATCAGTAGGCTTCCTACTTAACCTATTACGAATACCAAGTGCTACCTGAATCAGTTCAAAGAACAATCCCATAAATCCGAAGTTCCGAGAATGTATTCACTCCATCGACAACTTTGGCGAAGTGTTTACTCTGTTGCTTTGGAATTTCCTTTTCCACTCACCTAAATACAATTTTGGTAACGTAGCCACAATCCAGAAACAGCGTTTAAGTTGTTTTGGGGGATCTTGGTATATACGATATACGAATTCCAAGTGGTGTTTCTGAATCCACTCAGGACAACGACTTTCCTCTTGACCACTATAAAACTTAAACACTGCGCCTACACCCAGCATCACTCCACTCTTCAAATAAGGTAATAGGCGATTCATGAATCGTTCTTGTTTGGGGGCACCGAGAGCCACCCAGATTATCTGGGCACCATCTTCCTCTATCATCTTGGCAATCTCTGGATAGTCAAAATCCTCAACATCCCTAAATGGCAATTCTACAAACTTCATATCCTTTACGTTCGGGTTCATAACCATTAGTTCTTTCTGCAGGGCATCAAGTGTTTTTTGACTCGTACCCATAAATATCATGCGGTACTTACCAGAAGAAACAATATCCTTAAATATCTCTGCCCCGCAATATTGTTCATACTTAATGCCATAAATAGATTTCAAATACAGAGGCACCCAGCCACTATCACAAATAGCAAACAGACCGCCATTAACTACATTCTGATAATCTTTGTCACGGTTTGCAGTATTCATCACAACACCATCCGCCACGCAGATATATGCTTTTTCTCTTCGATCTATTACAGATGCAATGGACTGATGAACCTGACGTTTGTCAAGCTCATAATTAATATTAAAATAAGTATGCATGATTAATTTTATATGATGCTATTATAGATGTTTACCATTTGAGATATTTTATTATTCCAAGACATCCTTTTGCTGGCTTCCATACAGTTGTCAGACAGTTGTTTTAACTTTGCCCCATCTTCAAAAAACTCTCGAATAGCATGCGACATTTCTTCAACCGTTGTTTCCGGATCAGATAAAGCCACCTTCATTCCACAATCTTCAGTCACACAATCTCCCTGCCCACAGGTATCAATACAGATAACTGGCAGGTGATTCGCAATCGCTTCTTGAACAACATGAGGTGTCCCTTCCATAATACTCGTAAACAAGAACAGGTCTGAACTTCTCATCAGTCTTTGAACCTCATCATGTGATACCATGCCATGATAGTTCAACTTATCATCAGCACCTAATGCAGTACACTGCTTTTTCATTTGTTGTATCTGCTCAGGGCTACCGCCACCTAAGACATGGAGTACAACATTAAGATCCTTAAGTTTTCCCAGAACTTCTATTGCTAGTGATATTTGCTTGCGAAAGTCCATTTTCCCCACCCATAACAAATCAAATGTATCTGTGACTTTGGGCTCATTTTTGAAGTTCTCAATAACCTCACAGCCAGTTTCATTTATCAGATAGACCTGCTTATGATAATAATCCTGCAGTTTCTTTTGACATCCACTTGTAGCTGCAATGATAGCATCTGCCCTCTTAACTGCTTTTCTAACATTGGGTTGGTAGCGATACTGCAAAGAGTTGATAAGATTTTTCAGACGGTTAAACAAAATGGTTTTCGCCCCGGCTCCCTTAAGGTATGCTATAGGCATGGTTTCCATTCCACCTACAGGTCCCCAAACGAATTTTGGACCTTTAATCTTCCAAAGAAGCCCAGGCTCACGATATCCTATCATATTCAGTTGATGAAGAATGTCTATCTTTTGCTCTGCACAAATCTTTTCTGCCATCTCTAGCGTTCTCTTTTGCCACTTTCGATAGTGCCAATAAAAACGCCAGTCCCCCTGATTCCAACACATCCTCCTCACCTCGGGTGTAACGGGGTTATAGTAAAAATGCATATTCTTACCTTGAGGTAGCGTTGGAACCACAGCTTCAATTTTATCACGAAACTCTTCTTCTGTGATAATAAATAGCTCACAATGCTTAGCTAAGTTTGAGCACCAGTTCCACGCCATACCGGGCTCACTACCCATGTTTGGTGAGCAGGCATAGGCGTTTACCAATACTTTCAGCATACTATTTACCGTATTTGAAATGGTTGTTTATAAATTCTTCTACCATAGGTAGCATCGAAGCGGTCGGATTAATACCTCCTGAACGAGAAAGACAACCCGTGGTCACCAGCAACATATTATCCCAGCGATTAAAATAATCCTCAGCACTTTCAAAATGGAACATACCATACGGGTGATAAATGTCTTCACAGGTTTGTACATCTATCTTTTCCGCTAATAACTCATAGTCTACGTTACAGTTATCCAAATGCCTCTGGGCTGTTGCTTTGGCTTTTTCATATATACCAGCAGCTTCTTTATCTGCATAGTAATGCACATCCAGACCAGGAAGCCCAAACTTGTCTTTTTCCTTGGACAACTCCACGTAACTTTCCTTTGTTGGGTTCTCAATATCAATGTATAGGAACCATTCGTTATTCATTACGTACATTTTGCGAAGCACCAGTACGGACCAAGCAAAACCAATCACGTTGGGGATGTCTTTGAAAATATTCCATATGTACTTCCATTCAAAATGACGTTTAAACAAAACTTCCTTAACACTCTCAAAGAAGGGGAAATTCAGATTGAAAACAGGATGAACATAGTATGAGCAACCATCTACTTCGCCTATCATTCGCTTTGTAATCAGAGAAGTTCCTCTCATTCTGAAGACAAAATCTTCATCACCGATTACAGTTGATTTCCTTACCTTAAACACCTTTTGAGAAAGATGGTCAGAAAAATAGACCTTATCGCCAGGTATCATACCCGAACTTAATAAGATTCTGGCATTCTCAAACGCTCCTGCGGTCAGATAGTAGTAATCGAACGTCATTGTCCTCTCTTGTCCTTTATCCAGATAAACAATCCCATCAATATGCTTTCCGTCCTTAGAGTCAAGTCGAACTACACGACTATACTGCAAAATCTTTACTTGCTTACGTTTCTTTATTTTAAACCATTTGAAAAAATCGTGGTGCAAGGCGCTCAGCCAAACACCTGTTTTTGTAAACAGATCATCGGAAACATGCTTCTCTGGGAACTTATTTTCTATGTTGAACTTAGCCAACATGAAGTCTTTGTACTGCTTATCGTACTTAGTCACATCCTTCATAAACCCATCGGGCTGTGCGAAGTCGTTCTCTGTGAATGTAAGTAGTTGTCCACCCCATTTCACCGAAGCACCACCAAAACCGAACAGGCGCCCATCTGTCAACCCCTTATATAAGGCATGTTTGAGTGAAGAGTAATAACCTATCTCTTTCTCACTCTTAATCTTTTTGTCACCCACATCGAACAATGTGATGTTCACATCGGGGTATTTGCGCAAAAGCGCATCAATCAAATAACTGCCGTAAGTACCGGCTCCAATAACAGCTATATTCATTTTTTAACTATATATTTAGATTAATATCCAAATGGTATCTTCAAGAACTTTATTCGTCGTGTAACCTCAATGATACTTATGGCACATAGTAATTGCATTATATAAACAAATGGAATTATAAAAAAAGGATTCTCATTATGGAACACATATGTAGGTAACATCCTGATAATTGGATATAGAAATGAAAACAGATATAACTGCAAAGAATATTTTCCACAATAAATAACAAACTTTAAAAAGAAACCATCAGTTTTCTCATGCGTTTTGTCAAAATACCAGGAAATTGTTAAATATGCAATACTTCCAGTTAGCGGTAATATCCATAACCATATATAATTTATCTGTTTCAAATATTCCACAAAAACAAAATTCAGCAATATAAAGACTACAAATATCGCCTGAAAATTATTCAACTTGATACAAAACGAATATATTGTATTGTAATAATAGTTCAAAGCATATCCAAAAACAAAGAAAGGGAGAAATCGTATAACGGTTGAAATACAAAATATATCAGGAGCACACGCAAATGATGTCACCAATATGCAAATTATATATACAAAAATCTTGCCCACACGTTGTGAAGAATATTACGTATCGGAATAACAATGATTGTCATCACAAACAATACATACACAAACCATCTATCACCACCATGAAGTAAAACACTATCTAAAACATTTATTATGCCCCCCCAACTGTATTCTTTGCCATAGAACCAGGGAGTAGATATTTCCCGAGCTCAACAATTAACATGGTAAATAAATTTGGTATTGCAAGCCGCAAAATCTTAGAATTCAACAGACTAAGACTATCTCTTTTACTTAAACTAAATAGAAAGCCAGAAACAATGAAGAATATTGGCATGTTGAAAGAGGTAATAAAATCCCACAATTGCATACACCATGGATACATTGTTTTCAGGTCTATCGGATGGTAGATGATTGAATGATCCAAGTACACTAGCAGTATGGCCATTCCCTTCACAATGTCAATAGAACGGTTTCTCATGAAAATTTGATATTGAGTTTATTTTCTGTAAGTTCTGAATAGAATTCATTCTCATTATACATGCCATCAAAACGGCTATACATAGCCTTTGACATTGCACCGATTTTCATCAATAACAATGGCAGATACTTAAATATCAGCCGTGGCATTGGTATTAAATGCTTATATCCCGTCTGTATCGCAAAGCGGTACTTTGTCATACCATCATTGGGAAAGAAATGATAAACAGGATAATTGTTGTCCGTTTCTATGATCTTAAGTATAGCCTCATGTATTTCTTCACGTTTCACAATGGGTTGTTTGCTCTTGCTATCTCCTTTTATCAAAGTAAAGCCAAAAGGCAAAGGCTTGATAAACGGGCATGGTCTGTTATCGGCTAAAACATAACCGGGGCGGACCAGAACCAGCTCAAAAGGCAAAGTATCACGAATTGATATCAGATATTGGTCTACTGCAATTTTAAATTCTCCATACCCCTTCTTCCAGGTTTCTCCAAGTTTTTCTATCGGAGTGTTTTCATCAATCTTTCCAATATGATAGCCATAGGTCATCACGGAAGAGAAATGAATAAGTTTCTTCACACCCTTATCCTGACACATTTTCACCAACGACTTGACATATTGAAGATTAGATTCTACTGTACCATCTTTAATTACAGCATAATTTACAACTACATCATAACCAAGTGCCAGATACTCATTATTTGCTATCGTAAGATAATCACCTTTTATAACTAAACTGTTTTTTGAGATTTTACCCCGCGAAAAACATTCTATTACATGTCCTTTACTTCTTAGTAATTCAGCAAGGCCTTTAGCCACAAAAGACGTCGCTCCACATATTAATATTTTGCTCATTGCTTGTATTTCTCGTTTAAATAATTATAATGTTCAGGAATAGCCCAAGTTCCTCTGCCAAATTGTACATTTCCATAGCCACTCTTACGAAATTAACGACTTAACAAAAGAATAAGCAGAAAATATGACACTGAATAAACCATGTCTTTTTATTAGAGAACAAACATGTTTTAAATCACCATGAATGGTATACAAAACTATCCTACGAAAAAACATACTTCCATAAAACAATTTTAGGTATTTGTCTCCTTCTTGAAAGGATATATGCCATTCGATAGTTTTCGTTATATCAATCCTGTTATGACTCAAAACACCAGCATCAAGAACATAATCCATAATAAGTACAGGTGAATATGCACAACTGTAATTCTTTACATATTGACACATCATCATACTGTCTTCGCCATTCGACATTTTCGTGTCAAACATTCCGTTATCAATAAACGATTGTTTAGACACCATAAAACTTCCTATTCTAAACTCCCATTCCCTCAACCAAAGTTTTCTTAAGGCTCCATCTACATAACCTTTTTTTTCCAGTTTTATATGTGCCTTTTTTACACCATCTTTTATCCAACAATAGTTCGCTGAATAAAGGGTAGCTAGAGGATACTCATCCTTAAGTTTTACTAATTCTTCTAAGCAACAAGGATAGATGTAGTCATCAGCATCTAAAAAGAAGAGCCATTCCCCTTTCGCTTCCTTTGCACCTCTATTTCTCGTTGCTGATACGCCTTCATTCTGTTTATTTATTACCCGTATCCTTGGGTCGGAGAAAGAATTCACACAGTCAAGTGAATTATCTGTTGACCCATCATTGATTATAAGCAATTCATAGTCCTGATATGTCTGGGAAAGAACAGAAAGAATAGTATTCTTAATATATTTTTCTTTATTATAAAGAGGTATAATTACAGAAATAATCATAAAATTCCAAGGTATATCTACTCTTTTATTATGCCGTTGTTTTACTTACCAAGCCGCAACCATAAATTAGGGAAACAACATCGAATAAGTATGGTAACAAAATGAAATGACGCAGTCATAAAGCCAAAATGCCTTTTTTCTAAATGGAACGTTTCATGTGGCTTTTCCAAGGTAGGCTCTTACTGCATTAATAAGCCCAACAGTAAAAGAACTGCTTGATCCTAAACCTGTCCCTGATGGTATATCGGCTATAGAATTTAGGTCAACACCCATCAAATCATTATCCTTTAGTACCTGTTTAATCAGTGGATGCTGTATTTCATTAATAGAATTTACAATTTCCGTTTTTGAATACTTAATTAATGATTTTCCTTTGTAAAAATATGGATGTATAGCAATATACATGTACTTATTGATTGCCGAACTCAGTACAGCTCCAGGCTCTCGGTGATAAAAGGCTGGTAGATCAGAACCGCCGCCAGCAAAACTAATTCTAAATGGTGTTCGTGATATAATCATAATAATTGATTTTAATGTCCTTTCCAATATAACAAAATAAGTTTTGCAAAGAGTGAGAGTTTTCTTTTATGACTATTTGCATACATGCAAGCGTCATATGCTCCTTTCGCAAATTTGTCCAAGTTCCAATGGGAGATAGTTTCTAAGGCATTAACCTTCATATGCTTGTATGCCACGTTGTCCATTTTCTCAGCCTTGAACATCACCTCTTCTATTTCCGTCTCAGAATCAAAATGATATAAATATCCATTCTTCCCGTCTTCTATTATTGAAGACGAGCCACACTCTTCACTTACGCAACATGGCACTCCACTAGCCATAGCCTCGTTGGTGGTAAATCCCCAGGTTTCTTCCTTGTTGCTAGGAAGAAACATAAATTTGGCGTTCCTATAGAATCCGCGGAGGTCTTTCTGTTCAGGTAAAAATATTATGTGGTTATTTCCTTTTGCCAAATCAATAAGTACCTCATGCTCTGGGCCACTACCAATTAGAACCAAGGGGATTAAACCACCTTTCTGAATGTATGCGTTGTGAACCCTTACTAGTCTTCTTAAATTTTTCTTCTCTATCTGACGTACAATATTGATATAGTATATAGAGGGTAATTTATCCCTCATCGGGTTTTCAACAGGCTCTTGCCAATATTTATTG
The DNA here is from genome assembly GCA_902782305.1 of uncultured Prevotellaceae bacterium. Classification (GTDB taxonomy): domain Bacteria; phylum Bacteroidota; class Bacteroidia; order Bacteroidales; family Bacteroidaceae; genus Prevotella. Next base: position 8,889 of record CACZMV010000017.1, on the reverse strand, counting down.
TCAACAACACTATAACCAAACACTATAACCATAAAATAACTGTTCAGGCTTAAGCCCCCATTTAAATGCAGATGTATCCCAATCATGAGTAGGTAAAAGCATCGCATCTGCAGATGCTATCAGTTCCGAACGAGCCCATGTTACAATCATATTACGTTCGAATGTGTCATATTTAGCATCATCATAACCAACAAAAGCTTTCCCATTCAACTTAGCCCATTTCAGCGAAGCTGCTCCATACGTAAACTGGATGGGCCCTCCTAGAATAACATCAGGACTGATTTCATCTAAACGCTTTGTCAATTTATTGAAAGCTTCGGTATTATTGATTTATTTGTCGCTCGTATTACTTAAAACTGTTTCAATCGGCAATCCAAACCTTTGTTGGTTTGGAATTTTTTCATAAGTATTATAACCCGAAAACAATTCCATTATTATTAAAGAATGACCTTCATCCTCTAACTTCTTTTTTAAAGCCTTAACCCTCGCCGGAAAAGACCAACCAAAACTACCTATAATAAAAAAAAACTTCATTTGCCAATATATCAAATATTTTACACTAATTCGCCAGAAACATTATTTGCAAATAATTTAAGACACCATTTTTCAATAGAATAATCTTCTATACGAGGAGAGGAAACAAAGTCTTTCTTAACAAAATCTTCTAACGCCTTAGGATTATTGTCTCCAAGTATAAAAATGTTGTTCTGGTTGAAAAACAATTCTTCTTTTATGCGTTTATTTGAGGTAACTATTTTTTTTCCTGCCCCCAAACTTTCTATAGTTCGCATCGTTAGACCACTTTGGCTTTTCTTGTCAAAGTCTAACACACAGTTACATTGTCTATACATATTTGCAATCTCACTCTGAGTCATTTTCCTAATTCCAAACCATTTCATTTTAAGCCCTTTCAATGCACATTTAATATATATACCCAAAGTAGCTCTGAGGTATATGTAAATTTTAACATTTTGGGGCAATTCTTCTAAGAACCGCTCTAAATTATGATATCGTTCCTCATTATATGAAGCAATGAATAGTAAATCATATTTCTTTTCTGACACATCATTCGTTCTTATCGCAGCATAACTATCAATATAAAAAAGTGGCAAATATATAACAGAGTCATTTGCTTCAGCATCATCTTTGTCAAAAGAAAATACTTTATCAAAATACTTAATATATGGCAAATAATTGAAAAATTTAATTGAATCCCAATAATAAAGCACAAACCGAGCTTTAGGCTGCAATGTGTGCAGTTTTTGATAGAAAGCTTCAGGTTGTTTTATTTCTAATGACAAAATGTAGTCGTATTCTACATTTTTGCATGTATTTATAATCTTACTAGCTAGTCTGTTCTTATACCATTTTCCTAATCTAAGACGTAACAAAAACGTATAAAACAAATTATACTTTATTTGTTCATACATATCAACACGGGCACCTAACTCCTCCAACTTTTTCTTTATCTCAACATTATAATTGTAAAAATTGAAGCACAGAAAAAGAATATGTTTATTTGAAATACAATTTTCCATATGTTTTATTTAATATCAACTCTTCTATTCAAATATAAAAATTCTTTTGAACTATTAACAAAATCCAATTTTATATTTATAAAACTCCATGCCCATTTTGATATGCGAAAGAAGGCTTTTGAAACAAATATTCTTATGTTATCAATGATAATACTAATAGAAAAAACCAAAAGTATAAATAGTAAAACTAATGTGAAATGTTCCCATGGAGTTAATTCATAAAGTTTCCTAGTAAATGATATATAGCCCATTTCTCTAATAGCCGGATGAAAATGGATTAAGTATATCGAAAAACTTGAGGCTGCAGCCCAATTAACAAGTCTACTTTTAAAATTTAATCGTAAAAAAAATCAAGAAAAGGGAAATGGCTTGCAGGATAACCAACGGTGATGTATAACTATAACCAATAAAACCTATTGGGAAAGAACATACCCTATCAGAATCAGTTATTTCAAGAACCTTAACAAGTAGGAAATACATTATGACAAATATGATAACAGTTATTATTAAATATGCCATTCCCCAAAATTTTATGGAAGGAGTATACCTCTCAATTCTAATTTTCCGCAACAAACGTCCTAATAAATACAATAAAAAGAACATAAAAGCAGGATCTGAATGTAGAGATACACAAATAAAGTTAGTAGCTATAAAAAAGACAATAAGATAATATAATAACTCTCTAGACGAAGAATGATTTGCAAACACATTCAAGATCGGTGCACAGAAATAAAGAATTATATATCCTGTTACAAAGCCCCAGGAGTCATTATATAAACATCCAAAACATTTGAAAAAATCACGATTATTCCACTCTAACAAACCTATTGAAGATACAAAAACATATATAGCAATACTATAAAAAAAGATTTGGAACACAAGGTTATAAAATGACTTAAATTTCCAATTGATTCCAAAATAACCTGATATCAAAACAAAACAGTCAACTGCACAAATCGAGGAGCTCTCTCTAAAAAAATCGAATGCCTGCCAAAATCCAGAACCATTAGTCCAACCATGAAAGCTATGAAGGTTCAAAACCATTAACATACATAGAAGCCTTAAAGCCTCAAGATTTGACATTCTTTCCTTAATTATACCCATTATACTATCTAATTATATTATAAGAAGAACAATTAAAACTATCCATTATTACTTTGGGATATTTTATAAATAACAAACTCCAAAATAAGGGGTAATCCAAAAAATATTCTCCTTGGAGAAGAATTACTATGACGACAACAAAAGAAAGTTTAAACAAAGATGATGATTTATAATTCTTATATAAGAGCACCAAATATATGAGTATCATAGGAATACCTAAAACATTCATAGAACCAAAAAAACCATTGCCACCAGTAGATTCATCGAAGAATGATTTCTTGTAACGTTCTTTTACTAAATATCCATTACCTATATACGGATGCTGTTCTATATTTTCCCATGCAACAATTGCTGAGCCTATTCTTGAAGAAGCAGCTCCTTCATTTTTTATTACTTGACTTTCTTCATATTGAGATTCAACTTTTCCCCCTAAGAAATCAATATTAAAGAAAAACAGCAATGTAATTAAGACATATATTACGAAAGCGAAAATTCTTAAAACAACATTTCTAATACTTCCTAAAATTACAAATAATAAAAAAACGCCAAAGACAATATATCCTGTAGTGCTAAAAGTTGTTATTAGTGTTATAATTAATATCCAAATCTCTCTCTTGTAGCTTTTATATAATGACATAAAATCCTTTATATACAAAAGAAAAACTAAATTAATATAACCTTGAAAAGCACCTGGTTCCCAAAACATACCGCAATTTCTAATGCCAACAGGAGAATCATGTTCTCCTATAAAAATATGATTATAGAAAAGAAGTGATTTGTGAATTTCATCAACAACTATGCCTGGGAAATCTCCCAACAACAATGTTAGAAAAAAGCACAACAAAGATATCGTACTTAAAAATGTAACTACTTTAAAATAAACATATCTAAATTGTATTCCAACAATAATTGTTGACAGAAAAGCCACATATAACTTGATCAATTGATTGATATCAGCATTTACAGAAACATTTTCCAAACAGAGATAATGCGCAGAAAAGACAGAAATGAACGCAAATAATATTCCTAATAAATACCTGTTTGTAATAGGAACCCTTTTTCTTATTGCAATAAATAAAAAAAGAACACAAGCAAGCGCATAAGACCAGTCCGAAAGACTTGATATTGGATTTCCACTTATAAACAATAATAAGAAGACTATTATATAGTCAATTAAACTAATATTACATACATCTCCATCTATTGCTGTTTTTTCTAAATGCATAACTAAATATACAATTATCCTAATGTTTTTGGGTTTACTATTTGGATTAATAGTTTAACAAAACCTTTAGTTAATAAAAATAATAACGTCCTTGTATTATAACTTTCAACTGCAACGAGGATATTATGAAGCCACAATCCAACAGACCGACATCTCCACTCATACTGATAATATGCAAGGGAAAACTTTGACCATTTCCCAAATATATTCTTTACATACTTAGATGCATATTTATTTGGCAAGAACTTAACTATTTCATCTACATCTTGATAAATCATTTGTAATGAGCTAAATCCGACCTTACCATCTTTCAGCCCAACAACAGCTATTTCTGATATACGATTTCTTTTGTATCTAGGTCCATAAAGAAGACCACCCAAAAATTGATTATGCGGAATAGGATGAAAATAAAAATTACCCAAACCGTAATAAATAGCATCAGAAACACCTTGTATAACGTGGGCATGACTTCCAAACACGATATCGAAACCACTTTTACGCAAATACTCTCCGACACGCTCCATTTTGTTAGAATGATTATTCATCAACTGCATTCCCCAGTGAACAAACATAATCATATAATCGGCTTTCGAACGATAATCACGCACACATTCATCTATATCTTCATATGTCAATTTTGCCGCACCAAACTTATCCCTTCTAGCAACAATAGGGGCGGCTTCTTCAAAACATTCATCAAGAATCCTTCCAAAAATAGCGACAGTTTTACCTCTTTTATAAATTATAACAGGTTTCCTTGCCTCGTCTTCATTAATTCCTGCTCCACAATATTTAATACCATATTTTTCTAAAGTATTCTTAGTACAAAGGAGTCCTTCTGTTCCATAATCAACGATGTGATTATTGGCAAGAGAAACAACTTCTATACCTAGATCTTTTAGGGTCTTAACCGAAGAAGGAGATTCAACAAGGCATATTTCCTCACTCCTTATGTAATTATCTTTTACTACATATTCCATGTTGGCTAAAACCAAATCAGCATTATGTAGATATTTCGATACATCATCATCACAAATTGCATTATTGTTAGAATAATATGCAAGAGAAATATCTCCCACTGCACAAATATTCAAATCGAAACCTTCATTATAAACCATTACTACTGTTCTTTTTTTTGTAAATTAACTCTTTAAGTTCTTCAACACTTATTATTTTCATGAACAGACCTCCAATAAACACTATAAAAAAACTAACTAAAGAGAATATGGCCTCAACCCATATGCTAAAATCATGCTTTAGCATCTCTTTTGTAAAAAAAGACGAAAAGAGTAAACTTAGTACTACATAAATAGTAATATTTATCCAAGAGAAGTCGAATCTTATCTGTTTAGGACGATAGACTAAAGCTAATATCAAACCTGTTAAAAATGTAATAGCAGAAGACCAAGAAGAACCAAGTAACCCAAAAGGTGGAATAAAAATAAAATTTAATAAAATGTTAAGTATCAGTATAATACCCCAGAATATACTTATTATTTTTACCTTTTTCTCTAAATCGTAAATTTTTGAAATAATTTGGAACAAACCAAAACAAATACTCCCCACACATAGCCATATATAGAATTGGGCTATATCAGGAAACAAATACTGAGGGGTTGATAAAATTAGAGTAATAAAACGATGTGCTACAACTAATAATGCAGATCCGGAAACACCTATGAGTATATATACTTTGATCATTTGGGTAAACCAATACGAAGTCCTTTTGATGTTACCACTATCAAATAATCTAGCTGTATTAGATAAAAAAATAGTTGACAGAAGAGTAAATATGGTTACAATCATCATTGGAAGTCTGTTAGCTATAGCAAATTGTCCTACACTTTCCAATCCAAGATAATAATTAATAATATAACGATTGCTTGAAGTTATTATCCAATAAGCAATACTTGTTACCATTAACGGTAAACTAAATCTCAACAATTCTTTTAATATCTCTATGTGAACATTAATTCCCTTATATTTAATTTTATTACTAATAGAAAAGAAAAAGAAACAGAATAACTCACCCAACAAATATCCAAATAATGCACCAAATAAACTGGGAATTATTAATACGGCTGCAATTATAAAAACGACATCAATAATTGTCTTATATAGGTTTTGTAATAGCATTTTTACATCCTGACCAGAAACAAGAAGAAAATTCTGGATATTACATATTCCTCCTGATATTATAGCTAAAAGCCCTATAAAAAAAACTGGATAAATAACTTTCAAATCTGTCAGGAACTCTGAGATTTTTAGACCAACAGGAAGAGTCAGAAGAAATGCAAACAAATATAAAAGTGTTTGTGTAAGCAGAACTGTATGAAATGTTTCCTTTTTCTTTTCATCAGGAAATCCGCTTGCAAATCTAATAAACCCATGACCTAAATTAAGACTAAAAACTGTTGTAACTAACGAAGCAGTTGTTAAAACTTGGTTATATGCACCATAATCTGATATATCAAGCAGATTTGTAAGAACTTTAGCTTCAACAAACATTAAAGCCATCGAAATTATCTGATTCCCATAACTAAGGAATGCTAATTTTGAAGCTTTAGAAAGGTTTCCTATTATAATGTTCATGCCTAAATAATTTACTATTCGACCTTCAAATTATATTTTTGAATCCACAAAGCAAACCCATACAAGGCAAATACCTGATCCTCAACCAACTTATGCGACAATAATTTTCTTATTCCATCATTTAGTGGGCCAAAATCTGTATCTAAAATGATCTTTAGCATCTCATCTTTTAAGCCACCATATAATGTGTCAAAATAGGAAAATGCCTGTTTATGATTTTTCATTCTATAAGCTACCTGATCGGGCATATCGAAGACTTTTTTGCAAGCATCCTTTTGTATCTTTTTATCAACACACCATTCTGTTGGTAGTGATGATGCATAATCCATAAGTTCTACAGAACTGAACGGAAAACACATTGTTACCCCCCCATATGAAGCTACATCACTAAGCATAGTAAAATTGCTCGCTTCTGAATACCAACAAGATACCATAGTTGACATTGCGGTTTTCCAATCTTTTGAACACAAATCATCTACAAAGACATTAAAAAACTCTTTAGAACGACTTACTGCATTTGATTTGTATCCGTTAGGTAACAAAGAAAGTCCGAGAAAGATACCAGGAAATCCATTGTATCCTAATTTCATTCCTCCAAAATAATCTAAAGGACGACCTATTGAGTGAAGGAAACTTCTTAATGAAGTATTTAAAACAAAAAGTTTATCACCAAAATTCTGCCTTATAAAATATGGCCTACGATTGTTATCCCAATTAACTTTAACAAAATCTGGTACTATTTTTAAACTATAGCCTAAGGAACGGCCTCCCTCTACAAAAAGCCAACGTCGTGATCCTCTTGTAGTATCACCAGATTCACTAAAACCGACATCTAAAAGACACATCTCTCCATTAAAAACAGTTGTTCCCTTAGGCACCACTTGAGACAAATATGAACCCATGAGATGATTAGTGGGGAATGATATATAAATTGAATGAATGGAACCTTCAAACATCATCTTATTAACATACTCTCTCCATTCGCTTGTGTTTTTATAATTTGGCGTTACAAACTTCAAATTGAATTTATATTTATCATGTAGGCAATTAACATCATCATCCTCAAACTGATAGTTACCTTTTATAGATATATGTACAGCGTGTACATTCCCCACTCCAAGCTTGTTCAAAGCCCCCATCACTGCTGCGCTGTCACTTCCACCTGATAAATATACAGAGGCAGTATCATTAGATACATTTGAACTAATACTATCCATAAGTAATTTAGCATAGTAATTAACTGCTTCTTCATAGCTTTCTGGAACTTCTACATGATTTATCTTCCAAAAAGTTTTCTCTTTCATTTCCAATTTAGAATCACATATTATACAACGGCCTGGTAATAGGACCTTAACCCCTTTTATTACTGGAAATTGTGCCATTGTATAGTTTTTCATAATGGCTAAATCTATTGCAACAGCGTCAAGGACTTTATATTCGTCTAAAAACGTACGTATGTCTGTGGATATCAAGATTCTTCTACCTTTTATTGCATAATACATATGATATGCCTGTGACCTGTCACGACCACAGACAAGCATTTTCTTATATTTGTCTATAATCACAAAGGAGCCATGAATGTCCCGGGGCGGTATAAATTCACCTATGCTTTTTTTATATTCAGATGCCAACCATGAAGCTTCATCTCTAAACTTTATTGAAGTCTGAACACAAACATGTAATTTGTTGTCCTCATATGTGTATACACTAAAACCATCATGATGGATATCATAAGCCATTTTGTTGTCTGAAAAATCTATATTGCAGACAAAGCCATTCAAATTGTTCATAATACAAATATAAAATAATTTTGATTAAATATAGTGCCGTCAGATAAAAAGATTTGAATGAGAATTATAATGCTCTTATCGCAACAGAAACTAACTGAGCATTTTTATTTTCTTCTATCTCTGATTCTATCGACAAGTTGAAATATGCAACAAAACCAACATGGTTAGATTTAAGATACGCGTATACATAGGCCATATAGTCCATATCGTCCTTATCTTCTTGATTAAAATCTGAATAAACGACATCTCGTGTATCCTTAATATTAGGTATATAATGAACTCTCTTATAAAATGAATAGAAATTTTTGGCAAAACAATAAACCTTCTTGCCCATCATCATCGCTTCAATCCCTGCTGTTCCATTTATGGTAAACACTCCAATAGCTTTATTAACGAGCACCTTTCCTGGTATAGATTGGTGAATCAATCTAATATTGGGAATTTGCATCAACCGGTAATAATCCTCGGCATTACGATATGCATACTCGTGAGGATGGTCTTTCACATACAAGAATGTTCCAGGAGGTATTGATGCGGCAATATCTAAATGTGATTTTCTCGTTTTGTCGGGAGATAAATGGCGAGAAAAAAAATTTTTGCTTAGTGACAAATCCGCGTAAGAAGCTGAAATACAGAATGT
>CACZMV010000016.1:59701-62078 GCA_902782305.1 uncultured Prevotellaceae bacterium | reverse complement strand
AAATGGAGAGGGGACAACTTATTGCCAAACCCCTCCATTAAAAGAATGAATGTGGTTAAAAATATAGCATAAAATGGTATGCTAACTTAACAACCTAGGACTGGTCCCTGTTTTATGCTGCAAATATACGAATAATAAATGTAACTTCCAAATGAATTGCCAAAAAGTTCATTTACAAAATGGGACCGCCAATTTTTGGCAGTCCCATTCTCTTTCACTCTTCACTATTCACTAGCGAAGCGTTTCACTATTCACTTCGCTCACAGAAGCGGCTACTATCACCTTCACCGCTACCTCAACAATACGATTCGTCTTCATACTTCTTACATCTTCCTTCTTACATCATCCATCAATTTTGTCCCAAGTCGCCACCACCGGTGTTGCTGTTACCACCCTGGTTCTGGGTTCCGCCATTCTCCGTAGATCCGCCATTCTCCGTAGATCCGCCATTCTCCGTAGATCCGTTCTCGTTCTCGGGGTCCTCCACCTCTGCGTCGTCGTCGCTAGTCACGCGCTTCACCTCCTTACCGTCGCGGTCGTAGCAGGTGATGACGATGGCGGTGTTCTTCAGTTCGTCCTTCAGGTCGGTGTCGGGAGTGAAGATGATGCGACGGCTGGTAATCAGACCGGTCTTCACCTTGTTCACGTCCTCCACAGACTTCGAGCGCAGACCGAAGCGCATGGTACCCAGTCCGGGCAGTGCCACGCTGTGGCCTTCGGTAGCCCAAGCCTTGATCACCTCACCAGCTGCCTTCTTCTGGTTCAGGCTCGAGTACATCTCGGGACTCATCACATAGCGGTAAACACCCGCTGAATTCTTGTCAAACTTCAGTAGCTTCTCTACTGCTTTCACTTTCATTGCCATAATTTTGTTGTGTTTTTTAATTAATTATTAAGTTTAATTCTCTCTGCCGTCAGGGGCTTCATTCTTGCCATTTGCTTAGAGAAATATTTCCTCGTGCACTAGAAAAATTTTCTCGCTGCCCAGAGCGTAAATTTTATCTCCCTTTCGACAATGCAAAGGTACAACATTTTAAAGCCGATTCCAAATTTAATAAGCAAAAACTGCATTTTTAAGGGGGTATTTTTTGCCATTTTTTTCAAAAAAATCATCCTGACGGGTTGTGCAGTATGGAAGAGACAGTATGTCTACCCATTTCCGTACTTTCGTACTTCGTACTTTAGTACTTTAAGCAATTTCGAAAATCACAGAGAAGAAAGAATACTTATATATAATATATATATTATATATAAGTATTAAATATATTAACAATTAATTCTTTACATTTTCCTTCTCCATCCCCATTCCCCTACTGTACCCAAAAAATTCTCTTAAAGTACTAAAGTACGAAGTACGGAAGTACTCTTGTCTATCCCCTGTATTTTTTGCAAGTTTCCTCCCACATTATTTGTCCCCTATCTTTGAAACATCATTTTCCATAACCATGGAACACATGGGAATTCCCTACAAATATTAAAGAAAGTTAATTTTTAGAAGGTGTCTCGACTTTTGAGACACCCTCCCTTTTACTTTGCACCCAGAAACATAAAATGTAGAACTAAAAAATTATGGTTATGGAAACAAAAAAGACTTTTTCGATGGATGCATTGGTAGACCTGTCAATGACCAAGTTGTTCTTATTGGCAGAGTATGTGTGTGATAAGACCTCGTTCGCTAACGTTCGTAATTTCTTGCTTGGGCAAGCTTCCCTCAGGGTCGAGCAGCGACCACAAACCGTTAAGCCAATCCCTTCCAAAGACATTGTGTCCACCATTCACTTCTCGAAAGAAGACAAGTCTCGAATGAATAACAAGATGGTTGAGGGCGAGTTATTTGTATAGAATTGCAAATGCTGAAGGCCGCGAAGGACAGCACAAGACGAGAGCTCCATTTACTTCGACTTCATTATAAAGTTTGTGAATCCGCTCTCATAAAACATCTTATATTTCAAGATTGGGAATATATGTAATTTACAAACCTGAATCAATGTGTAAGTACTTATACATTTTGGATAAAAACTGTTAATAATTAGCATTTTCTTTCGTGTACAACATATATTATTAATAACAATTTGTATCTTTGCGAAATAAAGGTGTTGTCAGGCCTTGCGCACGTTAAGCTAATGCCAGTGGGCGGCTGGTGCGACAAACGATTATGCAGAATGGTGGAATGCAAAAATAACAGTCAGTTCCGCTTGCGGAATGGGAGTATAGAGCAAGTCCTCGAGTATGCTAATCATGGCCTTTTTATTTCATTCCCAGGTGATTACACGCCATAGGGTGTTAATCACCCAGAAATGTAGGCTAGTGACAGGTTCTTCATCAGTTCCTCAACGTGTGCAGGGGTGTTAATCACCCAGAAATGTAGGCTAGTGAC
>CACZMV010000016.1:0-59671 GCA_902782305.1 uncultured Prevotellaceae bacterium | reverse complement strand
TAATCACCCAGAAATGTAGGCTAGTGACTGGACCCTGGCCTTTGGGTATCGCTTCAATAGGGGTGTTAATCACCCAGAAATGTAGGCTAGTGACAGGTTGAAGATCCAAGCGTTGTTGACGTTGTACGGTGTTAATCACCCAGAAATGTAGGCTAGTGACAGGCCCTCGAAGTCCTTCTTCTGATACTGCACCGGTGTTAATCACCGAGAAATGTAGGTTATTGATGTAAAAATATGAACGAAGTATTTGTATTGGAATTGCCTTTGCTGGTTGAGAGGTATCAGGCCGATATTCTCAACAAGCGTTATGAGCAACTTCGCCAATTGTACAACTACGTGCAAGGCAAGTTGCTCAGACAATACAGGTACTTTGAGCAGATGAAAGAGTATAAAGCCTGCGAGAAGATTAAAGAAAAGAGAGACTTTTTCAGGGCACATCCGTTTCACATCAATGGAGTGCTTAACGGAAACAAGGAACAGCTTGACATTACTTTCGACAAAAATGGAATTAACGGATTTGTAGAGAAACTTGCACAAAAATCGGCAGGACCGAACATAACCTATGCAGACCTTGGTTTTACAACTTACATTTTAGACCATTTGTCTGCTAGTATCTGGGCTGCATGGGAAAAGATGCTATACGATTTCAAAGCCAAGCGAATTTCATTTAAGAAGTATGGTGAGTTAGATTCCTTTTCAAGCCGCAGGAAGGTTGTTGGAGGAAAGGTGTATTTCTCTGGTATGGAGTTGCTTCTTGACACGATGGAGTTAGCCATTAAGATGAATGGCAAGCAGGGGAATAATGCCAAGTTTATCACGCTGAAGATGCAGCATAATCCCAAGCATGCAGAGTATGAGATGTGGGCGCTGAAAGGTGGTGTTGATAGCGTGAAAGTGGTGAAGGTGGTTCGTCGCTTGGTGCGCAGCCAGTACAAGTACTATGTGCAGTTGACCATCGAGGGCGAGAAACCTCAGAAAGGACGCACGTTGGGCATGGGTAATGTAGGTATCGACCTCGGGCCTACTATGGTAGCCGTAAGTGGCGAGAATGTGGTGAGTATCGACAAACTGGCCTCGAAGTGCGACAATATCCAGGAGGAGATAACCCGACTGAGCAGGAAGATAGACCGCAGTCGCAGAGCCAACAATCCGCAGAACTTCAACGAAGATGGCACCATCAAGCGTGGCATCAAGCTGGTTTGGAACGACTCCAAACGCTACAAGGAACTGCGTCGCGAGTTGGCCGAGCTGCGTCGCAAACAGGCTGCCATCCGCAAGCAGCAACACATAGACCGTGCCAATGCACTACTGAAGGAGGGCGATACGTTTATTGTGGAGAACAACCAGATTAGCAGTTGGACCACAAGGGCCAAAGAAACCAAGGTGAACGAGAAGACTGGCAAGATTCAGAAGAAGAAACGCTTTGGTAAATCGGTTGCCAATCATGCACCTTCTATGTTTGTCAGCATCTTGGAAAACAAGGTGAAGTCGCTAGGCGGCGAGGTGGTGAAGGTGGATACAAAGAATGCTGCCAGCCAATACGACTTTACGGACGGCAGTTTTACCAAGCACGAACTGAAGGAACGCAACGTAACGCTATCTAACGGCGACACCCACCAGCGTGATATGCTTGCAGCTTTTAACCTGCAACATCTGAAGTACGACGAGGCAGAGGCGAAGCAGTACGACACAAAGGCAATGGCTGCAGACTACGAGCGCTTCTGCCAGTTGGAACAGGAGGAAATTCAGCGCTATAAGAATAAGGAGAAGAAAGACGACCGAGGTACGATTGGGGCGGAGAAGTTATAATAATAATTTGCAGTCAACTCTTGTATAAGCATCCACATTTAATTGCTATAAATAGATGAAATTATACCATTATACTACTTTTACCAATTTTTGTTCAATCTGGATTCAGCAAAAGCTAAAGTTTTCAGAATGGACAAATTGCAATGATGTGTTTGAAAGAGAGAAAATATTCAAGTTCACTTTGGGTAGTAAAATATACAATGGGAAGGAGTGTCCTCCTGAGGCATTCAGAAAATTCTATTTAGACGTTTTTGAGGAAATAAAAAGATACAAACAGGTCAGTTTCTCTAAAGATTATCGTGATGGTATTGAGGGGTATGCTTCACCAATGATGTGGGGGCACTATGCACGTGATTATCAAAGGAGTGGAGTTTGTGTCGAATTGGATACTTCAAAAATAAAGATGCCCCCCAAAACAATAATATATAAAAAGGGTGTAAAGTATAGTAAAACTCTTCTTGCAACACATGTTGGTGGAGTAGATGCAGAAAAGTATGATGCAGCACAGACATTTGTTGAGAATAATATAAACCAACTGTTTTTTGTTAAACATTACCATTGGAGGTATGAAAACGAATATCGCTATTTAAGTAAAGAACCTGATGCCGCTCTTGATATTTCTGATGCAATAACGTCAGTCTATGTATTAGGAGAAGACGATATAACTCTACAATTGGTTAAGCGTATAATTATAGACACCCAAAAGATTTCTTTTTTAAATGTTGGTGGTCTTAAAACACTAAAATTGAACCCATTGAATCTATATGAAATAGAGGAGTTAAAAGAAGAAATGGATTATTTAAATAGTCATGGAGGAATATGATGGAAACAAAGATACCTCAAACAAAGAATGAAACCTTTGCTCAGTTGGATGCGATGCTGAGTGAAAAGGAAAAGAGCGAACTGGCTAATGGTGATGCCATAGAGTATCACTTTTCGCTGGGGCTGTGGATTCGGAACAACTGGATCTATGGGCAGGAAGAGGAGGACGTGAAGCGGCTGGCTAAAGCATTCAGAACGGATATGTTGTTCTTCGAAGCGGATGACCTGTCAATGAAGATTATCGAGTATTATCAGAGATATTTAAAACGGAAAGGGTTATAAATTATGGGAACATTAAAAGAGTACAAATGCAACGGTTGTGGCTATACCATAACTGGAACCAGGAAAGGACGCACTATGGGTATGATGGGTGAAATCGAAACGGAAAAGGTTCCGAGGAAATGTCCTAAGTGTGGAGGTGACATGAAAGAAACGGGAACGGTCATCATGATAGATTAGTGGACACATGAGGCCCCGTGAATCATATAAGAAAAATGCCGCTACCCATCAACGAGCAGCGGCATCCAAAAGCCTATGTTTAACTAAAAATCCTTTTTCAAAACAATTCCGGTCTTTTGAACCGGAGGCCTGCCTCACAGCAGGAATAAATAAAAGAAAGTTATGACCGCCTCACGGTGCCCACTGTTTTTCACACATTTAAAACTTTCTTTTTACCAATAACTAAAAACCTAAAACTATAAATATTACTACTAACCTAAAACAATCTATTATGATTCTTTGACTTCACTTAGTCAAAGTGTCGAAACATAACTGAGTGTTATTGTTTGACGATGCAAAGGTACGAACATTTTTTGAACCACCAAATAGTTTTCACCTTTTTAGTGTAAAACCCCCACTGTTCTTGATATAAATCAAGCATTTGTGTGCGCAAACAACAGATGTTAACAATTTAATACATTGTTTTATAATTTTGGGACACAAATTTGGATGTTATCAGGAAAAGTGCTATCTTTGCATTTGTATTTGATAGCGTGTTAAGAAAATGAGAATTCTGATTATCAACACAAGTGAACGAACGGGGGGTGCTGCTGTAGCTGCCAACCGACTGATGGAGGCGCTGAAGAACAATGGGGTGAAGGCGAAAATGCTGGTACGCGACAAGGAAACGGACTCACTGACGGTTTGTGGGCTGTCTGCGAAATGGCGCACACAGTGGAACTTCCTGTGGGAGCGTTTCGTGATCTGGGTGCATCTGCACTTCCAGCGTGAGCACTTGTTTGAGATGGATATAGCAAACTGTGGCGTGGATATTACGAAAATGCCTGAGTTTGAGGAGGCGGATGTGATTCATCTGCACTGGGTGAATCAGGGCATGCTTTCGCTGGAAAACATCCGTAAGATATTGGCTACAGGGAAACCTGTGGTTTGGACGATGCATGATATATGGCCTGCGACGGCTATTTGCCACTATGCAAGGGGGTGTGAGGCTTTCCATACAGAGTGTAAGAATTGTCCGTTGTTGCCTGGATCTATAGACTTGGCGCATAAGGTGTGGAAGCGCAAACAGCGTATGTTGGAAGGACAGCGTGTGACCTATGTGGCATGCAGCAGATGGCTGGCGGAGGAGGCTCGCAAAAGTGCTCTGCTGAAGGGGCAGGTGGTGACCAACATTCCGAATGCGATAGATACGCACGTGTTCCGTCCGCAGGATAAGCAGAAGGCGAGGGAGGTATTAGGATTGCCCACGGATAAGCGAATCATACTGTTTGTGTCGCAACGGGTAACGGACCCGCGTAAGGGTATGAGTTATTTCGTGGATGCTGTGAGGACGCTGGCTGAGCAGCATCCGGAGATGAAGGAGAACACGATGGTGGCCATTCTGGGTGGACATGCGGAGGATGTAGCTGCACAGCTGGCATTGCCTGTGCATGCGTTGGGATATGTGAGTAAGCCACAGCGCATCGTAGAGGTGTATAATAGTGCTGATGTGTTTGTGTTGCCTTCGTTGGAGGACAACCTGCCTAACACGCTGATGGAGGCGATGGCTTGCGGAGTGCCTTGTGTGGGATTCCAGGTAGGTGGTATTCCGGAAATGATCAATCACCAGCAGAATGGATACGTGGCAAAGTTTCGCGATGTGGACGATTTGGCTGCAGGAATCAGGTATGTGTTGGACGAAGCGGATTATGCTCAACTGAGCAAGCAATGTGTGATGAAGGTGGCTCATAGCTACTCGCAGCAGAGTGTGGCCAACCGCTATCTGGAAATATATGAAGCAGCCATGCAACCCAAACAATTGAACAAATGATACGGATATCGATAGTTACCATTACCTATAACGCAGCGCGTAGTTTGCAACGGACACTGGACAGTGTGTGCAGTCAGCAGTATCCGCATATTGAACACCTGATTATTGACGGTGCTTCGAAGGATGATACCGTGAAGATAGCGGAGGAATACAAAAAGACGAGTCCGCACGAGGTGAGGATACAGTCGGAGCCTGACAAGGGACTGTATGACGCCATGAACAAGGGACTGCAAAAGGCTACGGGCGACTACATCGTGTTCCTGAATGCGGGCGATTCGCTGTATGCGGAGAACACCATACAGACGATTGCTGAAAAGGCGGAAAGCAGACCTGCTGTCATCTATGGCGACACTGCGACGACGGATGCGGAAGGAAATTTCCTCAGACTGCGCAGACACAGGCCCCCCAAGACGTTGACATGGCGCTCGTTTAAGAAGGGTATGCTGGTGTGTCATCAGGCTTTTTATGTGCGTTTGGATATAGCGCGTGAGTTTCCCTATAACCTGAAGTACAGACACTCAGCGGATGTGGATTGGTGTATCCGTATCATGAAGGAGGCAGAGCGCAGAGGACTGGCTTTGGTGAATGCCCACGTGATAGTAGCTAACTTTGAGGAGGGTGGCGACACGACACAGCATCATCGTGACTCGCTGATGGAACGATTCAACGTGATGGCTGAACACTATGGCTACATTCAAACCGTCCTCCTTCACGGATGGTTCGTAGTTCGGGCCGTATTCAAGCGCTGAACTAAAGGATGCGAATGCGAAGCTGATACTTCTTGGTCTTGTCGATGGTGTATTTCTTCAATACGCCCGGACCACAACTGCTATTGCCCAATCCCATGACAGCACAATCGATGCTGAGGTAGGTCTTGCCCTGGTCTTGCAACTCGTAATCGTGCGACTTGGATGCCAGATACTGGGCAGAGTAGGGCAGGGCTGAGAAGGAGAATGCCTTATCGACAGCCTCAATGCGCAGGGTCTTACCCTTCTTCGTCTTCAACTCAACCATCGTGCAGTCTTCATGATTGCCTGAGTCCTGAGGACGGGGATAATGGACATACTGCTGGGAAACGGTAGATTTCCACAATCCGATAGGACAGGACTGCTTGCGATCGGGATAGTTGTCCCAAGGACCACGACCATACCACGACAGCTGTTCGTAGTCGCGAGGCAATTCAATCAGAATGCCCAAGCGTGGAATTTCAGGCAAAGAATCAGGAATTTCGAAAGTGAAGGTGAACTCATTGCCATCCTGCTCGGTAGTCATAGGAATGGTAAGCGTGTCGAGTCCGCAGCGTTTCCAGTCCTTGGCGAGCCAATTGCCAAAGCTCTTGTCATTGTCTGTTGGCGCACGGAATACCTGCGGTTTGATGGAAGATACAAGAGGTAAGAGGGAAGCGGGAAGGAGCTTCTTCTTCGACTTCTTGGCTTTGTAAGGCAGAGATTGGGGAACAGGATGTTCGGCAACTTCGCCACAGAGCTTTGCAGCCTCGCCATAAACGGTCTGCACCTCGTAGTATTTAGGCGTCAGGGTGCGGTCGCTCATCACGACACCATTCATGCAGAAAGCATGGAGGTTAGGCTTGTCGCCAAAGTCGCCCCCATAGAGTATGGCGCCCTTCGGAATACCAGCCCATTTCTCATTTTCCATTTCTAATTTCTCATTTAGGGCTATGCCCTGATCCACCCAGTCCCAGATGAAACCACCCAGCATACGGGGATTGGAGTTGATTTCGTCCCAATACTCCTTGAAGTTGCCAAGGGCATTGCCCATGCAGTGGGCATATTCGCTGGTAAGAACGGGGCGTGGACCTCCATCGGAGCCTACCCATGTACAACGGTCGCCCGAACGATGGGCGATTTCCAACAAACGTTCCCAACGGGCATTCTCAGCACGTTCCTTATCGCTGCCTTCAGGGATGCCAGGATTCAGGTATTCCTGCATGACACGAGGATAGAAGCGCGAGATGACATCGACGGTAGAAGGGTCGGGATTGCCTTGTGCGCCCTCATAGTGAACAGGACGGGTGGGGTCGAACTCATGAAGCCAAGCAGACATGGCAGCTTGGTTGGGGCCATAGCCACTCTCGTTGCCCAAGCTCCAGAAGATGACCGAAGGATGGTTCTTGTCGCGCTCAGCCATGCGGATGGCACGATCGAGGAAAGCGTCGCCCCAATCGGGGGTGGAAGCCAAGGTGCCACGCAAACCATGGGTCTCGCAATCGGCCTCGTCCATCACATACATGCCTATGGAGTCGCAGAGCTCATACCAGCGAGGACAATTGGGATAGTGGGCCAGACGGACGGCATTGATATGGGCAGCTTTCATGAGTTGGAGGTCTTGGAGCATGCGCTCTTCCGACATTACACGAGCGGTGTAGGGGTCGTGCTCATGACGATTGACACCCCGAATCTTGATGGCTTTACCATTGATGAGCAGTTGACCATTCTTGATATGGATGTCGCGGAAGCCCACCTGCTGTCGGGTGTTCTCGATGGTTTGGCCATGGGGGTCTTTGAGTTCCAGTTTCAGGGTGTATAGGTTGGGGTGCTCAGCACTCCAAAGACGAGGATTGCTGACCTTGATTTCCATGCGGTTGAACTTACGATGGCCACGCTGTGGGAACCACTCGTTCATGCGGGCTGCTTTGTGCTGGAGGTCGAGGACTTCAGAGGCAGCAACGGAATCGCAACCTACGATGGATGAGCCATCCATGAGGGTGGCTACGAGTTGATAGCCTTCGCCTGTTTCATCCTTATAGACGGAGAACTGAGGATTGATGGCCAGCGTCCAACCATCCTTGTCTTGGGTGGTGCGCACAGCGACATCTCTCAAGCGGACATCCGGGGTGTGATATAGCAAGACATCGCGATGAATACCACCAAAGCGCCAGAAGTCCTGGTCTTCGAGATAGGAACCATCACTATATTTATACACCTCGATGGCTATCTGATTCTCTCCTTTCTTGATATAGGGGGTGATGTTGAACTCAGAAGGTTCCATAGAGCCCTGACTATAACCCACTTGCTGGCCATTGATCCAAACATAGAAGGCTGACATGACGCCCTCGAAGCGGAGGAACGTCTGACCTTCTTTCCATTCAGCAGGAAGGGTGAAGGTGCGACGATATTGTCCTGTAGGATTGCGCTCCACGTAGGTGGTCCACTCCTTCTTGGGTTCCTTCATGACATAAGGCGGGTCAATCTTGAACGGATAACCTGCAGAGATATAAATAGGTGTGCCATAGCCATTTACCTCCCAGTTGGCAGGAACAGCCAACGTCTTCCAACTGCTGGCATCAAAGTCTGTGCGATAGAAGTCCTTGATGCGCTCGTCGGGTGTCTTTGTCCAACGGAACAGCCACTCTCCATTGAGCGACAGCATACGGTCGCCTTTGCTTTCGCCAAAGGGAATGAAGTAGGCTCGTGCTGGTTCACGATTGATTTGCAGCACGTGGTTGTCTTCCCAATCGTGATGATTCTCAGCTGACGAGGATGCGAATGGGAGAAAGAGGGCTAATAGCGATAGTAGGGGATATTTCATTGTACTTCCAGTTCTTTAAATTCTACATCTTTGGTGTCTATGCGGACTGTGTAGGTGCCAGCATTAATCTGGGTGCCTGTGGTGGTAGACAGCATCTTAAACTTATTGGGTGTCGGAGGGAAGGTGACATCCCTGTCAACCAATACGATTCGCTTTGAATCGGTGATGGTCATGCGGGCTTTCACAGCACTACCCGTCGTATTCTTATAGCGGAATCGGAGGGCGTACTCTTGACCTAAGCCTGGCTTGATGATGAACTGATTACCTTTGGTGGGTTGGTAAATGCTGGCAGGACGGGCTTCTGTGTCCTGAGGCATTTCCTCCTTGGGAAGTTTGGCAATGGTATCGGTGTCAAAATAGTGCCATGAGGCGACCTGTGCTGCTTGTCGCTGTGCTACAGCGACAGACTTAACATTGGCGACAGCAATACCGCAGATGATGGCTTGACCAGCCTTGACCTCTGGGAAAGAAATGCGGATGCGACCTGCTTTTGCCTTGGCTGTTACCACACGCTTCAGTGCTCCACAATAACCAGCTTCAGCCCATGGGTCAAGGTCATCAATTACCGTTTCGCCATTGATGGCTACATCAAAGATGCGCATACCTTCATAGTCATCTTTTTCGCCACCACCCTTGCCATGCCAGGGTTCTGCGAAGTATAGCTCAACGCGATATTCTCCGTCAGGAACGGGGAGGTCGTACCACAAACGATGACGCCCGAAGCGGAAGAACTGGAAGAGTTCGTGGCTCTTGGTGCCATGAATCTTCTCTGCGATATGACGTTGGCTGGCCTGATAGGGATGCATGCCAAAGTCCTGACCCCAGGAGTGGCTGTAGAGCGTGTCGTCAGCTATCCATTGCTGGCCAAACTCATCGACAAAAGCATCGCCACCACAATTGATGCGATAGAGGTAATGATAGCCCTCAGCGCCCTTGACAAGGTCGTGGTTGCGATCTGCAGCAGTGGGAAGGGACGAGGCAAGACCTTGGCTTACAGGATAATAGCGGTTACGATACATATAATAGGCTGGGGTAGGCTCTTCCCAGATGGTAGCAAGTCCTTTGTAGTTGATAGGACCTATCTTATCGATGCGACGCAGGGCTCCATCAGGTTGGGTGCGACCAGGATTGTCGTGGGAGATAAAGAGCCATTGGAAATGTCCGCAGACACTATCTTTGGCACTTTCAGCCAAACGGGCCTTCGTTTCCAATAGTTTGGTAAACGATTCCTCACTATACTTTGCTGCACCATGCAAGTCGATGGTGCGCCATGCGCCATACTCACCATTAAGCAGTTGTTCTGGACGCTTCAATTCGTTGTCATAGTTTTCTGCTGAGCCACCATAGGTGCCACTCCAGTTCTGGATGACATTCCAGTCAGTGCCTTCGCCACCATTGCAGGTTGTGATGGCACGCTGGTCTTGGCAGGTGGGGTCAAGACTGCGAATGATAGCTGAGCATTCTTCTGCAAACTCGCGTGGTAGGATGCTTTCGTTCTGCAATCCCCAAAGGATGACGCTGGGGGAATTGCGACGCTCCTTAATCCAACGTACCAGCAGACGCTTGAAGGTTTCGCGGAATTGGGGTGTGTCGTACCAGATATGGGCAGAATACTGACTCCAGAAGAGCATGCCTTGTTCATCGAAAAGCTGCTGATAGAGCAGGTTGTGGGGCTGGTGAGCCTCGCGGAAAGCATTGAAGCCAGCATTACGGATTTGCTTTACACGTGAACGAATCTGTTCTGGTGTGAAAGCGTGGCTATTGCCAAGGATATGTTCGTATTCGCAAGTGCCATTGATGAAGACGGGTTGTCCGTTGAGATAGAAGCGGTTGTCTTTTGCCAACGTAGAACTTACAGAACGGTTGCGAAGGACGGGCCACGAGATGCTGCGAATGCCAAATGGGGTGCGTACTTCATCGGTGGTTTTGCCCTCGCGCTTAATCATCGTCGTAAGATTATAAAGATAAGGATCTTCAAGGCTCCAACGATGGGCATTCTCTATACGTTCTGCATGACGGATAGTCCTTGTCTCGCCAGCCTGTAGTGACAATGTCTCTGCATAGCGGAATACCTGCTTGCCAGAGGCCAGCGTGAACTTGTTGACTAGTTCGATGGCTTGTTCTTGCTGGGTGTAGTTCTTAACCTCTGTTTCGATAAAGACAGAGTCGCAGGCTGCATTGTTCCAGATGTGAACACCAAAGGGTTCGATGCGGACGTTGTCTGTCTCCACCAAGGTGACAGGACGGAAGATGCCAAAGGGTTGCGAGCCTTCCGAGAAGCCCCATTCGCTGCTACATCCACCACAAACCCAAGGCGAAGCCGTCTGCATGGCAGGATGATTGACGTCTATCTTGAGTTTGTTCTCACCATGATGGAGCGCATCTGTGATGTCGAGCGTCCAAACGGTGCGTCCTACGAGTTCTTCTGGATATTGATGACCGTTGAGGGTAACTGTGGCATAAGTGCCAATGCCTTCAAATTGCAGGAAATAGCGTTTGCCCTCTTGTTTCTCAGTGGTGAAGGTCTTCTCATAGGTGGCTTTGCCATGCAGGTTACCATGACGAAGTTGGCGATAGCCATAGTAATCGTCGAAATTATGGGGGAGGGTGGTGCTTACAACGGAATCGGGAGCCTCTGTAAGCCATGCCTTCCAATCATCGTTGAGCGATGTGAGGGTGCGACGACCCTTACGCTCAGGCTTTGGGAAGGTGACGTTGCTGCGTCCCATGGGAACACTAGTGGCGACAGCAATACCACGCTGCTGGTCGTTGTTGACAGCACAATAGAAATGATAAACCACACCATCGTGCTTGACAACATATGACTTATGGGCAAACATCTCATCGTAAGGCTTAGAAGGAATGATGAGGTCTTCGCCATCCCACGTCTGCCAATGGATGAGGTCGCGAGAGACAGCAAAGGTGTTGAAGGCGTTATACTTACGACTGGGGTCGTAGGCCTTGAAGTAGAACATGACGTAGAGGTCGTCCATCTTGGCAATCTGTGCATCGCCCGTGATGATGCCGCCTACCTCGTTGGCAAAAACAGGATTGCCTTCGTAGCGCTTCCACTTTTTCAGGTCGTTGGAGAGGGCGATACCTATGCGTTCAGCCTTGAGATTGTTGGTTGGGTTGATACCTCCAGCGTTATAGAACATGATGAAGCGGTACTTCTTTAGTTCCTTGGGCATGGCATTTCTCATTTCTCCTTTGACTTTCCCTTCGGCCGTCGACCGTTGGTTCTCCTTTCTCACTTCGTAGATAGTGCTTTTATACTGTACCAGCTTCTCCCACCATTGCACATCTTTATCGTTGATGCTGAGCAAGGGCTTGTCGCCAGATTGCCATTCATGTGCTTGAGTGATGTCGCCATCCGTCCAGGCTATGCCAATGTTCAGTGGTTCACGAACAGCCTCATAACCAGTGCCATGTCCACCGATGTAGGTCATCCAATAGTTCTTCTTGAATTTGGAAATACCATAGCTCCCAGCCCATGTCCAGTCAATCAAAGCAGGAAAACCGCCTCGCTGGTTCATGTCCCATCCTTCGTCCTTATAGGAGAGGATGCGTCCCTCGGTATTCCAATGTAATAGGTCGTCAGAAGATGCCAGCCACGTCTCATATCCTCGTCCGTCCAGTCCGTCTTTTCCATTATAAACCACATACGTCATCAGCCATTTGTCGCCAACACGGAAGACAGTAGGACAATCAATCTTATGATAGTTGTCTGCAGGGGCCACCACCATACCATATTTGTAGGGGGTGCGCACCTCGTTGTAGATGCGCTGCATGACCTCTTTTTCAATGCATAATGCATAATGCGTAATGCATAATGAGAGGGTAGTCAGCAAGAATTTTTTCATCATCGTAATTATGAATTATGCATTCTTCATTATTCATTATTTCTGGAATAGCCAATCGACCTCGCTAGAGGGTCCGTTAAGGCCACAGTCGCGAGGATTGATGTCGCTCTGGGTGAAACCTGCCACCATCAAGATGCCTTTAGGCAGACGGATGGTGTTGCGACCTGCAGGGAGAGAATATTGATGGATGTTTACTTTAGGCAGTTGTACGATGCTGATGGCATTGGTAAGGATGGGCTCAGCCTGTCCGTACTCGTTGCCTGTAGCATCAATCTCCAGTTTGGGAGCCTTGGCAAACTTCTTGTCGTCATCTTTGAAAAGTCCTACAAGGAGTTTTACGGGTTTGTCGCTCTCATATTCGATGCTCGTTCCAACAATGCGGGTGGTATCACGATTCAGTACAAGGGCCTGCAAACCTACAAGTTCTGGTGCAAGACTATCGACGGGGGTATCAGGGCGATTCTCAAAGAGGATGGCACCTTTCTGAAGACTTTGAACTGTGAATTTTGAGTTTTGAACTTTATGAATTGTCACGTCCGCTGGTTTTAAAGGATTGATAAGAACATCCGTTTGAGCCACAGGGTGCTTCAGTTTTTCGATGTGGCCTTTGAAAGCATCAAGTTCTTCTTGATAAACCTTAGCCAGTTCGCTCCATGTCTTCATCTTGCCACCATCGCCTCCAACAGGAATGCGACGCTGGGCAGTCTGCATGGAATTGGCATAGAGATACCACTGATCCGTCATACGACTCAGGTCGTACCAAATGCTGAGACTTTGTTCCAACCATTTCTCTGCTGTTTCCAAGTGGGCAATGTCTTTCGTCCATTTGTAGCGTAGCACTTCTGCAGCAGCACGCACCTTCAGCTGGAAAGCCTTGGCAAAGGTGGCATAGCAGAGGAAGTCGTTCCACACCCGCTCATATTCCTCAGCATGACGAGTAGGTTTGGTACCAACAGCACCCATCTCGATGAGGGCACGATCGCCATGATTCACACACTGGTCAACAATGTCGAATGGTAGTTCACCCTTGTGAGCCTGTCCTTTGTATTCCTTCTCAATATACTCGATGAGCTTCTCACCCTCAGGTCCACAGCTCTCGTAGAAGCCAGGATAGATGGTGTATTTGTAAGGGTTCACCAATTCGCCCATGGTCATACCCAAGAGCAACGTCTGGCGATTGCCTTCCGTGATGCCAAAGCGACGCAACAACTTAGGTGCTATCTCGCCTGCCTCATCGTAAGCATTCAGCAGATGACTTGCAGCAATGGTGTCGATGCCATAGTAATCAGCTAACTCCTTTTTCCAAAAGGTCTTGTCTGCACCACGCTGGTCATTCCAACTGTAACGTCCCCAAGCCTGATACCACATCCAGTCGCGATCCAACTGCTTCAAACGCTCACCATTAGGCAACTTATCAGCTGTATAAGGCCAATCCCAATAGGAAGCCTGTGGATAAAGATGCAAACCCTTGGAGTGATGCACACGATGCATGGCCTGAACGGTCTTCTGGATAAAGGCAGGACTGCTCCAGCGCCAGGGCTCGAGGTTAGCAAGGATATGTACATTATCAATATGTACAGGAGCAGCTGCAGCCAATTGACGATGGGTCTCGCCCCAAGGTCCACCAGGCTCATAGGTTGTTAGCGATTCGCCTGTATATTTCGACATGGTGTAGATGTTAGGATAAAGGGGCAACGACTCTTTGAGAACCAACGGTCCATCGGTATCGTGCGAACGAAGCACCACAGGAGGAATGTCTGTTCTACCGCTAGCCTTCAGTCCGTCCTTGATGCCAGGGATAATGGTTTCCTTCATCCAGATGACGTCATCGTCAATGGTAGCCATTGCTTCGCCTAAACATACCAGCAGTCCGACATTGGGATAGTTCTCGATAAAGGCTGCGATGCTCTTGCGAGTATAGTCAGAGATTAGTGGGGTGATGGGACGATGACGATCCTGTGTCTTCAGTCCGTAATGGTCTGCGAAGGGCTTGCTCAGGATGATGTTATAGAACATCTGAATAACCCAGATGCCTCGCTTGTCAGCCTCATGGGTCAGGAACGAGAATATCTCCTCGTTCTTCTTGAAGGTCTCCTCGTCCACTTCTAGGGCAAAGGGATAATCCTTCAACTTCACCAACGAAGCGAAGGGGTGACCGTTCCAGAGGTAGAGCGAGTTCATCTTGTTCTCCACCAACATGTCGAGGTATTTTATCCACTCTGCTTTGTCGTAGAACCATGGGAAATTCTCTGGGGTATAGGGATACTCATATACTGCATGTCCAGGCAAGTAAACGGTCTTTTGCAGTCCGATGCAGGTGCCACGCATCACCATTCCTGGGGTTTCTGTGATGGGTTGTATATCCAGCGAACCTGTCGTCTTGATGCGCTCAGCCAATTCCACACAACCGTAGATGACACCCGTAGCGTCATTACCCGTCACAGTGATGCCTTTTTTGTCTTTGGCTATCGTGTAACCTTCTGTTGTTCCGCTGTTTGCGTTCGAAAGCGTAATCTTGCAGTCTGCTTTCTTGGGGCTGACGGTATAGCCCATCTCCGTTAATTTCTTCTGCAGGTATTCTACAGCATATTGTTCACGTGCTGATGCTTTCTTTCCTGTCTGGATGCTAACTCGTTGCGCCATAGCCGTAATGGCTAATAGGGCGACAACAGCAATGACTGTAATTCTCTTCATTTTTAAAGTAGTTTTATTATATAAAAAAGACTGATAACATCGTTATTTGTCATCAGCTAATGTATACAATAGAGTCCATAGTACACTTTAGTCAAGCTCTGACAAGATGCTAATGACTCTCCGATGACTCTCTAATTACTCTCCTAAAAGTCTCCTGTTCAACTCATGCTTTCCTACTCTCCAGTCATATCTTTCCCCTGCTTCACCTATAGCTGTTGTTCGATTGTTGTCCGATTGTTGTCCGATTGTTGTTCGATTAAACAACGGACAACAAACGCACAAAAGACGAATATTAAACGAACAAAGATAAGCACTGATACTTAGGTGAATGGGGGCAGAGGTAATGTTACTAATGCCCTAAACATACTTTCTTTATGAGCCTTCTTAGAGTTCCGTTGGAGTTCTTTGGGGTCGTTATTGTAAAGCTAGTGCTACATGGGTAATATCTTTAAAGAAATGTTAAATTTGTGCCTTAACGAAAAAGTATTTGCGAAATAATTTGGTTTATATTATAAACTTCTTTATCTTTGCAGCGTGAACCGGACACAATAGGCTAAATTCGGGCTTTCTGCAGGAGCACGAACGAGGCCAGAGAGTATTAAAACAAACGTAGAACAACTTTTAAAATGAAACAACAATGGAAGTAGATAACAATCTGACTGCTGAGCGCAGTCTGGAGATAATTAGAGAATCAATAGAGCGCAGTCAGCGAACCATCAACAAGAATTCGGCTCTGCCGCTTATCTGGTGGGGAGGCTGTGTTGTCGTGTTTTCGCTTTTTATCGCATACCTGTGGAAGAATCATGGTGGGCCAGTGTGGAATATGCTTTGGGCTGTATTATGGTTGATAGGATATGCAGGCAATTGGATGATTGACAAGCGAAGGGAGAGCGTACCTACAACCTTTGTGGGGAAAATCGTCAGTTATGTGTGGTCAACATTTGGCATATTCTGCTGTGGTATAGGCATGATATTTGGTTTTATCGGTTGCGGTGTGTTACCAATGGAACTGATTTTGCCCAAAGTGTATGCATTTGGCTGCATTACAAGTGTCATCTCCTTGTGTTTTGGGATGGGTACGGCCATCACGGGACTTGTCATCCGAAACCGCATCATTCAGGTATGCGGTCTTATCGCGGGTATCGGCGGATTTTTCGGTGCTTTTCATTTCTCTGGTCATACACAACTCTATGTGATGGCTATTGTGGCCTTGATTGGTCTGGTTGTGCCAGGCATAACGATTCTCTTGCAAAACCAGAAATAAGGAGGTACGAACATGTTCAAGCCATTAGACCCCCTGCTTCACTCCGAGTTGCGACTAGCCGTGATGTCGCTGCTCATCAGTGCAGAAGAAGCCGAGTTCCCGTACATCAAGGAGCAGACGGGAGCCACGGCGGGCAACCTGAGTGTGCAGATAGACAAACTCTCGGCAGCGGGCTACATTGAGGTGGAGAAGACTTTTAAGGGCAAGAAACCCTGTACCCTCTGCCGTATCACACCTACAGGACTGAAAGCTTTTGAGGAATATGTTAAAGCTCTGAAAGGTTATCTTAATGTAAAAAAGACATGAAGACAAGATTTATCATTCTATTTTTATTGATTGGCTTCATAGCTATCGTAACAAAAGCACAAGTCTGTGACATAAAAGGCGATTGGACGGGAAAGCTGAGTGTGTATGGAAATGAAATTCCACTTGTGTTCCATTTTGATGGTGAGAAATGTACGATAGACTCGCCTGACCAAGGCGCAAAGGGTATTCCTGCACAGTTGGAACGTACGGCAATGGGCATCAAAGTCGCCGTTCCGTCTATCAATGCCAATTATGAGGGTGTCAATATAGGCGATTCCGTTATGGGTACGTTCAAACAACACGGGCAGTCGTTCCCGCTGACTCTCAAACCAGGCTCAGTGAAACGTAACCGTCCGCAGACCCCAACGCCTCCCTATCCGTATCAAGCGCAAGAGGTGAATTTCAGAAACGGCGATGCCGTATTGCAAGGTACGCTGGTCACACCAGAAAATGTTTCCAGTCAAACCCCGGTACTGTTGATGGTGACAGGCAGCGGCCTGCAAAACAGGGATGAGGAAGTCTTTGAACACAAGCCGTTTGCTGTGATTGCTGACGCTCTGGCGCGGCAGGGCTTCGCTACGCTTCGTTATGACGACCGTGGCTTCGGCGAATCAAAGGGCGACCTCGTGAATGTCACCACAGAAGACCTCAAAAATGATGCTTTGGCAGGAGTGGAACTCTTGCGTAAACAGTTTAACCGTGTGGGCATACTTGGGCATAGCGAAGGGGGCACCATCGGACTGATGTTGGCAGCCGAGGGTAAAGTGGACTTCGTGGTGAGTCTGGCTGGAGGTGTCGTTTCGTTTGAGAAAACACTGTTGGAACAAAACCGATGGACACTTCAAAAGACTGGATACTCGCGAGATGTGATAGACCGCTATTGTACGGCACTCGAAAGCCTGTTCGACGATCTGAAAGCTGGCAGAAATCCTGAAACGACCAACTACGGCCTACCTACAGAACTGGAGAAAAACCTACAAATAGCAAAAGTACAGAGCAGTACACCCTATATGCGCTATTTCCTTGCACTGGACTTGACCGACCGTCTGGGAAAAATAACCTGTCCTGTGCTGGCGCTGAACGGAACAAAAGAC
This sequence comes from uncultured Prevotellaceae bacterium, assembly GCA_902782305.1. GTDB lineage: Bacteria > Bacteroidota > Bacteroidia > Bacteroidales > Bacteroidaceae > Prevotella. The sequence goes on along the minus strand of CACZMV010000016.1, from coordinate 42,001 downwards.
CGTCAAGTGAACAGCGAAGAAAAACTTGAATGCTCTTATGGACAGGTTGGCTGGTCAGAAAGAAATCAAAGCCATAGAAGGACTCAATCACATGTTCCAGCACTGCAATACAGGCGATCCGAGCGAATATAAGGATATCGAAGAAACTTTTGCGCCAGAAGCCCTTGAAGTCATCACTACATGGCTGAAGATGTTTAAATAGCAAGAGCTTGATAAGAGGCTAATTAGTTGTCTGCCAGACGGCGCAGCTCCTTTAACCCAAATCAGTCTAATGACCGATTTGGGTTTAATGTCTCAAGAACATTTTCGAGTTCTTCGACATTCCGTGGACTGGCTATGATGGTACCATCAGGACCAATGACTATTGTCTCTGGCCACGAGCAGATGCCATATAAATTCCAAGCCGCTTTCGTAGCCAGTTGTGGCCAGGGGAGTTGCTCCTCTTTCAAACGCTCACTCCACTTGCTGTTAGGGTTATTGATGGCATCAGTAGCCAGACTGATGATTTCGACATTTTTTGTCTTGTGATACTTCTCATAGAGTATGCGCAACTGTGGCAGAATGTCAAACTGGTCGCGGTGCCAGCTCTCCCAGAAGTGTAGCACTACATATCCTTTGCCTACATATTCTTTCAGTTCATGATAGTTACCCAGTGTGTCCACAAGCAGCACGTTCTCATAATGCTTTCCAGGAAGACGTTTCTCCAAACCTGCCACGTATTCTTTGACAGGAGCCATCAGCAGATGGTTGGCGTAACGGAATTTGTTGCTTACAAAGGGCTTCAACTCGTCGTAGGTCAGTTCAGAATAAAACTTGTAGAGGGCGTAAGTTCTCATCAGATCGTCCTTGCCAGAGAAGATGACTTGTCGATAGCGCTCACATTGTCTGTTGATGGCAGCATCCAATTCTGCACGGTTCTTTATTTTCAGCATACGCACTCGTTCTGCTTCCGTCTCATTCACGAAGTTGTTGCGCAGTTGCGATGCTTTTGAACTTTTGACGGAACCATGCTTCAGGTCTGCTTTGATGGGTTGGCCATCGACCCAAAAGTAGGTCATAGAACGATTGTCTAGCAAGAGGTAGCATACCTCATCTTTAGGCAACTGACAAGTAAAAGAGAAACGACCGTTTTTAACAGGAAATCTTCCAAACACCTCAGAATGCGACACACTACGACGGACACTGATGCTGTCGGCATCGTCAGGGGCTGTGCCACTAATCTGACAGTCAACCAGTTGCAGGTCTGACGATTCATTCACCACCAGTCCATTGTGGGTTACAAGTTTCTTTAGTTGTGAGGTGGTAACAGAGGATGACACGATCATGGCAGGCCGACTCTTCACTTCGCCGCCCTCATCCTGATAGTGCTCGCTCTTCTTGTAGAGCGTATAGCAGGTATAGCCAAACATTTCCTTGTGTTTCTGTCCGACGGCAGACTCGGTGAAAGGATGAAGGATGTTAATCAGCGCGTTGTACTGTTCACGGGTCAGGGTGTTGGGATAGCCGTCACACATCTTGTGAAGAATAACTACGGCAGCCGTCTTTCCTTCTGTTGTCTCACGCTGGTATATTTGACAGGTTTGCCTGACCTTGGCCAGCAATTCCTCGTATGTCTGAGGGGATGATGAATCAGGAGCGTACTTGATAGTGGCTGTCAGTTCCTGCTCCTTTCGCTCAGAATAAGGCCGGATGAAAGGCACGTGCCCGAGCTTCTTGGCATGAATCTCAAAGATGGTACCATTCATCAGCCATGTATTGCCTATCTGCTTGTCCTGCTTTATCTGCTGTTCCCACAACAAAAGAAGGGCATAGCGATAGCCGTTTGTCATGTCGAAGGACAGTAGCCGGATGTTCTGTTTCTTTCCAAATACATACTTTCCGCTTACGTAACCATTGGCATTCCCTGATGACCATTGTATGCCAGGTATCAATGGGTCTCCTTCTTTTGCATCATGCATGTAGATTTCCTTGGCATGCATCGCTTCACTACGCAAGGTCTGTTCCAGTTCTTTCAGGTGCGGAAACAGGATAGTCGAGTTGTCGCCGTCCATGCCAAACACCATACTGAAACTGTAGGCAATAGTCTTACTGCCCGAAACTTCGTCGCTGTTGACGACCCGTCCTTTGTCAACGTTATACTCGCCGGAGGCAACGAAAGCCTGCAGCTTATCATGGATATTACGAACGGCATCGCTCACCTGAGCCTGGGCTGACACAGCCAGTATCAGGAATATCACCATAACAATCGTTCTATTCTTCATCATCATTATTTATTACAGGGTTCATAATTGCGGCCTCGTTGGACTGGACATCTTTATGCAACTCATTCAGGATGTAGTTGTTGACAATACGCTGCAGTCGTTCATCAGCATGCATCACTTTATGAATGCGCTCTATATAAAGGCTGTCCTCAACTAGGGCCAGTTCACGTTCTATCTTGTTGATATAGTAGTCGAGGCTGTCAGCTGTCGCGGCTGCATCCTCTAACCTCACAGTCTGATGATGCCGTACAACTAATTTTATGTCTGTTCTATTAGCCTTATGTTTTGCCTCCTTTGTTGGCAGCTCTCCACTAAAGTCGGCTGTATCTGCTTTACTGTCCGTGTTCAGTCCGCTCCCGTCGGACTTGAAGTCCGCTCCCGTCGGACTTGGAGTCCGCTCCCGTCGGACTAAATCGTTCTGTGCTATCGGCTTTTCATTTTCTCTGGTATCCATATTCGTCGTTAGCATGACAAACAGCATGATGCAGGCAGCGATGGCGACGGCAGTGGCTATGTAAATCCTGACCCGCTTAGCAGGCTTGGCCTTTGGGTAATCCAAGTCTGGCAGGCTGTCAATGATGCGGTTCGTCAGTTCATCAGGGTCGCTGGTGACGGGCCTTTGTTGCTGTAAACTATTGAGTATGTCGTCAATCTTCTTCATATCCTAAGTCTTTTAGTCGTTTACGTATAGTCTGGCGAGCCACATAGAGATTGCTTTTCACTTGTCGGGCATCCATTCCTGTTATCTGCTCAGCTTCCTGCGAGGAAAGCCCTTCCAGTTGGCAGAGCGTGAACACAAGCCGTTGCTTCTCGCTCAGCCCTTCAGTCAACAGCCTGACAATAGATATCCATTCGCTGTTCTCCAACGTTCGTTGACTGTCGTTGTCAGAGGCAAAACAATGTAGGACACGCTCGTCATCAGGCATCGGACAGACAAACTTGGTGGCTTTCATCCGATCGAGACATTGTCTTGTTGCTATCGTGTAGAGCCAGGTAGTGAACGACCTCTTCGGGTCATAGTTTCTGAAGTTCTGCCACACTCGTATAAAAGTTTCCTGCACCACATCCTTCGCCTCTTCTTCATCGCCCAACATTTTCATCGACAACGAAAACAGCATCTGCTGATACCTTTTTACCACCCATTTGAACGCGGTCTTGTCGCCGCGCTGGCATCGTGTGAGTATTTCGTTGTCTATCTGCTCCATTTTATTCTTTGTTCACTTCGTCGAGTTAAACCTTCTAACATATATACGATGGAGAAACCCTCAAGTCAAATCTATCTACATTTTTTCACAAGAAAAAGACGTTTGGCGGCATAAGGAATAGATGCAAATGACAAACTGGGCTACTAAAAAAACTGCTCAGCTATCATAGCTGAGCAGGATCTATTTCTTTGTAGGCTACACGCAGTCGTCGCCAAGTGTAGACAGCATGCAGTTTGCCATCCTTACCTTGAATGATGCTGGGGTAGGAGTACTGGCTGATGGGTGAATCCTCCAATGTCAGCGCATGACGCCAGTGGGTGCCATCTTCGCTGATGGCGATAGAGAGAGGCGTGCGCACACCCTTCTTCGTGCCAGGGAGCGAGGCGAAGTTGTTGTAGATGAGCACGTGACGTCCATCTTGCAGGGTAACAGCATCAGTGCCACTCTGGTTGTTGGGAACATCCAAAAGTGTAACGTTTGTCCATGTGTCGCCATTGTCGCTGGAGAAGGAGGTGCCAATGCGTCCGTTGCGGGTGCGCATCAGAACCTGCAGGCGGCCGTCCTTTAGTTTGAGGATGGAAGGCTGTATGCAGTCGATGGGATGGCGACCGTCCTTCGTAGCGACACCTCCGGCATCGGGAGCCTCGATGTCCTCCTTGTCGCTCTTGGCACCGGCGGCTTTCATGTCCTCCGTACGCATGGCGAGTTCTGCTTTGATGGGACCTACGTATTTCCATTCCTTCTTGGCAATGTCGTAAATCTCCATGTGGAACTTCCAACCATTGTCCTCCGTACTGGAAGGACAAAGCAGACGTCCGTTGATGATTTCAGGTTTATTTTTAATAGGTCCAAGGAATCCATGAGGCAGAGGTTCCTTGTCGCTCCAGGTCTTGCCTCCGTCTTTCGATTTACAGAGCCATCCAGTCCAATCGGCAACTTTGAGACCTACCTTGAAGAATAACCAGAGTTCGCCATTAGGCATTTCGCAGATAACAGGGTTCCAGCAGGCCTTGCGACGCTGATTAGCTGAGGCTGAACCACGACGCACGGGCCCTTCAGAGGCAGGTGTGGTTTCAGGAGTAATGCCAGCAATTTCGGCATTCTTTGTGCCAAGGGTGAAGACTCCATCAGCAGCAAGGATGGGTTTGCTCCATTCCTTCTTGCCTTTCTTCTTGATGTTGACCCAGATGCAAACATCAGGATTACGCTCGTGCTTGCCTCCAAAATAAGTGGCAACGAGGTCACCCTTCTTGGTTTCTACGATAGTGGCAGCATGGCACTGTGGGAAACTGGCTTGCTCATATAAGAACTCATCTTTGGTAATGGCAGGCGAAGCGGTGGGAATGTCGCATGAGAAATGATACTTGCCTGAACCTAAGGTCTTGATAGTACCATCGGGCAGACAGACATCTGCAGTGGTGTTGCAAGGAATGCGTACATCCCATTCTACATGTTGCAGAGTCTTCGTCCAATGGCTCTCAATGGTGCCGTAGGGCGAATCGTAGCTGACATCAGCCCATGAACAGTCCTGGATGGTGAAGTCGGGCTTGAGCACGATATGCTTGTAGGATGTTCCGTCTTGGCGAATGCCACCTAGGTATTGGTAACACCATGTGATGAGGTCGCCCAACAACATGACGTGATTGCCACTATTCATCTTGGGACTGGCCTTGTCGCCATTCCATAGTTCCCAGATGGTGGTAGCCCCGTTCTCTGCCATATAGCCCCATGAGGGATAGCTGTGCTGGGTGGCTATCATATAGGCTATGTCGCTGAAGCCATTGTCGCTGAGTCCTCGTAACAGCCATGAGATGCCAATGACACCACAAGGCACGTGGGCATTGTTCTTCAGGATGATATTCTCCACCACATTCTTCGTTACCTCTTGACGATATTTCTCTGGAACGATGCCAAACGACAGGGCCAACAGGTTAGCAGTAGCCGTATTGTTGCCATAGAAAATGGAGTCAGGATAGAGCGTATGACCAGGAGCCTGTGAGGTACCTTCCTTTACCGTTAGGAATTTCTTGTTAAAGGCTTCTGTCATCTGTTGACGCAGGGGCTTCCAATAGTCTGCTTCACAGCCCCATTGCTCTAACAACTGAAGTACGCGGATGACGTAGGCTGTAGAGATGAGGGCTCCGTCAGTCTTACGGGCAGGATCCTGTGAGTGGATAAGTTCTAAGGATTCTGGGGGCACGCACCAATCGCCATACTGGTCCTTGGTAATGATACCATCTTCAAGGTATTCTTCGGAAAGATGTTGCAACCAGCGCTTGATGTAAGGATAAGACTTGTCGATAGCCTCGCGGTTGCCAAACTGTCGCCAAAGCATATCGCAGCCGAAGGGTAGGGCAGCAGGCCATGTGACATCGTCATTGTAGTAGTTCCAGAAGGCTGGTGCTACATCAGAGAAGACACCATCCTCTCGTTGTGACTCACAGATGTCGCGCATCCACTTGGTGTATAGTCGTTCGTTGTTGAACATAAAACTCTCGCCCAGACTACCCATCGTACGATCTCCGAGCCAGGGCTGTCGTTCGTTGCGCTGTGGACAATCAACGGGCATTCCTTTATAATTGGAATAGATGCCCCACCAAGCATTCTTCATGACCTTGTTCAAGGTTTCGTCAGCACATTCAAAACGCCCAATGGTCTGCATGTCGTCGCTGACAGTATAAGCATGAACGTCTTTGACAGGACCTGTAATCTTGGCATAACGGAAACCGTGATAGCTGAAGATGGGATGCCATTCTAATTTACCATTTGACAATTTACTACTGGACGATTGTCCGCAGATATAGATGTCCTCAGATTGGGCATCACGGAAATTGTCGAGATAGAGAGTCCCGTCTGCATTCAACTTCTCCGCGTATTTCACACGAATAGTGTCGCCAGGATTTCCTGTAGGTGTAAAGGCTATCCATCCAGCCGTGTTCTGGTGGAAGTCGTAGATGTTGCCCTTGCAGGTTGGGGTAGTGGTTAAAGGTTCCATGCTCATGCCTGGAGCCATCTGGGCACGCAGGGTTCCAAGAGGAATTTCAGAGCGTTCTGCAGGAAGCCAGGACTTGTCGTCGTAGTTGGGCATATCCCAACCCTCCATTTCCTTACGGGCATCATATAATTCACCATCGTATTCATTATTCGAACGGATGGGACCATTGGCTGTTATCTTCCATTTTTCATCCGTTGAGATACGCTTTGTCGTACCGTCTGAAAACTCGATGAGGATGTTGATGCGACATTTAGGAAGTCCGAAAACGGGAGCCTTGTAAGGCTTATTCTGGCGCATGGGGAACACACGGCCGTTGCCCAACACAAGACCGATGGCATTCTTCTCCTTGAGCGCCTCTGTAATGTCGTAGGTGTTATAGAGCACTGTCTTGCGATAGTCTGTTGGCATGGGAATCAATACTTCACGATTATAAGCAACACCATTGATGTGTAACTCATGCAGTCCGATGCCAGCCACATAGGCAATGGCACGCTTTACGGGCTTGCTGAGTTCGAACTCCTTGCGGACATAGCGGGCTGCTAAGCGACTATGCAGTCCTCGCTGTTCATCGGGCATCAGTCGCTCCAGTCCTATCCAGCGTCCTGTCCAGTGGTTTTCTTTCAAGAGTCCGATGCCAAAACAGTCCTCTTCGCTCCATGCTGTTTCGCCAGCCGTTGTCCACACCTTTACCTTCCATGAACATTGGGTGGCACTCTTCAACTTCTCGCCACCATAAGGCACCCACAACTGCTGGTCACTCTCCACACGTCCAGAATTCCAAACTTCTCCCTTGTCTGTGGTAACGATAATCTGGTAGGCTGTCTGCTTGACATCCTGTTTGTCAGACAGGATGAGCCATGAGAAGCGAGGCTTATCCGTATCGATACCCAAGGGCTTCTCCAGATTCTCTACACGCAGCCAACTGACGCTTACGTCAGGCTTTGTCATTTTTTTCTTGGCCATGCCCATCAGGGGTAACATCGCCAACAATATGATAAGGAGTCTTTTCATATTACTCGTTTAAGTCTCGTTCTTTTGCTTTGTAACCATCAGGCGATAGCTCCGTCTGGTCTTTCTTCAAGTAGTCTTTTGTGCTGTCTATAGCGATGAGTACACCATCTTCCACACGCGCTGACTGTGGATGATAGCGGAAGGTGAGTACCTTGTTGTCGAACTCACCAAGATACTTCAGTTTTCCTGTGGCAGCGGTCATCCACCACACATTCTTCTTGGCACCACTAATCTTTGTGAGGTCGAGCTTCATGTTATTGTTGTTGTAGTTGTAAACCAACAAATAGTCATTGCCACGGGTGGCGATAAGGCGATTATACTTCTCCCCATTCTCCAGAATAATGCTTTGGTCAGGAACACGCTCAAAGTAGGGGAACGACAGGATAAGACGCTTCAGGTATTGCATCTGGTTGAAACCAGGGTCTTTCAGAGCCTGATACCACGTCTTTACATCGCCAGCATCACCATAGCTTGTTGGATAGCCAGGCTTTAGCATCTGCATGATGGCATTATGTCCGTAGGTGTGTCCACAACTGCCTGCAAACACACTCCAGTAGGCATAACGACGCACATCATAATCCTGCCAGCGTGGCTCGTTGGTATCGTGGAGTCCCATAGGGATGTCCTCGTAACTTGGTTCTGCATCCAGCACAGGCTTGATGGGATTGTACTTCCAGGTGGAGTCTACATACATCCAGTTGTCTTCCTCCGTATTGTCAGGAATAGGATAGTCGACATTACCCATACGCTGTCCATAACGACGATGTCCGCTTTGGAAGGTGTGGAAATCCATCCATGAGGCTTTGCTCCACCATTTGGCAGAGGTGTAACGTCCACGAGGATGATAGGTCATGATATGATTCTTGTCAATCGACTTGATAGTGGTAGCCAATGCTTCCCAAACTTCGGGCTTGATGTCGCCCTGAATATCGCCACCCATAAACCAGATGATGTTGGGCTTGTCCTTATAACGGTTGGCCAGGAACGTTCCGTATTTCTTGGCGTCCTCCACACTCAGCAGACCAGCTTTTACCAATCCACCCCAGATGCACACCATACCGATGTAGATGCCATGCTGTTGTGCCATATTGACGATATAGTCCATGTGGTCCCAATAACCATAAACACCCTTTTGATTGATGTTCTTGAAGTTCCATCCGTCTATGTTCGACAACTGTCCATAGATGTTATGGGCAGGAACACCATCAATTGTTTGCACCTGTACTACATTATAACCTGCCTTTGCACAACTTTGCAGATACCATTCAGCCTCTGCTCTGTCCAGACGCTCAGGCAATAGCCAGCCTGTCTCTCCTAACCAGAAGAAAGGCTGTCCGTTCTCAAACTGCAGATAACGCTGGTTATCCGATACCTTCAACTTGCCATTGTCCCATGGCTTGCCTGCCTGTGCTGACACTGTCAACAACGCAAGGCTCAATATCATGATTAGTTTCTTCATAGTCCACCTATATATATTAAAAAGACTGACGAGCATTGAAAATGTCGTCAGTCTGATAGTTGAAGGTTTAGGTCGAGTAAACTTTATAGCTGGTATTCGAGCATGACCATTGAGTATGGCTTCAAGTCGATATCAAACTTCTTCTTAGCCTTGATAGTCTCCTTTTGGGGAGCAATGGGCTGCTTCTCGTAGTTGTTCTCATCGTCTGCTGAACCAACAAGCACAGTCTTTATGCAGTTCTTCTTGATGGGGAAACGAGAGAGGTTGATATCGGCTTCCTTCTCCTTGTCCGTAGCATTGATTAACTTCACGTAGAGCTTGCGAGTCTTCACGTTGAGAATAACACTCTGGCCATAGTGAACATCAGCCTGTGGCTGAATAATACCAGCCTTGTCGCCCTCGAACTGTACGCAGTCGCCATAGAAGTACTGACCGCTAGACTGTCCGAACAACTGCTGAACATAGTAGCTGCAAGTCAGGTAGGGACGCTCGTTGTCGAAGTAAATCATGTCAGGATTCCAGTTGGTAGCATCCTTCTTGGCGAAGAGAGGAGCGTAAGAGGTCATGCATACAATGTCTGCATTACGCTCAACATGCAACAGATAGAGACCCTCTGCCAATGCATCAATCAGCTTCTTGTCCTTGGCAGCATACTCACCCAGATAAACCTTTGTCTTACGGTCACGAGGATATTTGTCGTATTGACGATTGTTCAGGAAATAAGTGTTAGGCTCGTAGTAGTGCTCATCGATAATGGGCATACCTAACTCCTCAGCCAACTTCCAGCCATTCTCCAAATCGGGATTGCCAGGATGAGAACCAGGACCTGCTGTTCCTACGATGACAATCTCAGGATGAACAGCCATAATCTTCTTATACATATAAGTAAAGCGCTCGCAGAACTCAGGAGAGATACGTTCCTCGTTACCAATACCTAAGTATTTCAGTCCGAAAGGCTTGGGGTGACCAGCATCAGCACGCATCTTGGCCCATTTGTTGGTAGTAGGATCGCCATTAGCCCACTCGATAAGATCAATGGCTTCAGCTACCCATTCGTCCATCTCAGACATGGGAACCACTTCCTGTGCCTGGTTTTTCATGCCCCAGCCACCATTGGTACCTTGACAAGATACACCACAGGGCAGGATGGGTACAGGCTCCATGTTCAGGTCTTCGCAGAACTGGAAATACTCATAGTATCCCAAGCCCATGCTCTGATGATAGCCCCATGTGTTCTTCAAACCACGACGTGTCTCTTTGGGACCAATAGTGGTCTTCCAACGATAGGTGTCCCAGAATCCGTCGCCACCACCATGTACGACACATCCACCAGGGAAGCGCATGAACTTAGGCTGCAAATCAGCCAAAGCCTGAGCGAGATCCTTGCGCAATCCATGTCCCTTATAGGTGTCCTGAGGCATCAGTGATACCATGTCCACGTCAATGTCGCCCTGATTCAGTATGAGCATCTGCAGAATGGCATTCGTGCAATCTTCGCTGGATGTCAAAACGGCATCATATTTCTTCCAGTTTTTGCTGTCAGCATTGATGGTAGCCTCAGCCAGCACCTTGGGGTCTTTTCCCCATCCCTGTGGAATGCCTAAAACAACACGAACCTGCTTGGCAGTTCCGTAGTTGCGGAGGAATACAGAGAAATCATACTTGGCACCAGCCTTGACAGAAATACCCTTGAAACCTTCGTTCTCAATGCCAAAGCCTTTCCATCCATTATAGTCGTAGAACTCCTTCACGCGTTCAACATGCAATCGCATGTAGGTGGGATTGTTGGGATGGATACCATTGTCCTTGCGAACCTCCAGGGTTCCCAGTGAGTGACCTGGACGAACTTGTTTCCATGAGGTACCAGCTCCCCAACCATCACGATCACTTGGACTGTACTCGAACGAACCGTTCTGTACCAACTCGGCATAAAGGCCACCATCAGCTGAGCTGCTGATGTCCTCGAAGAAAATGCCAATCAGTTCGTCACTAATTGCCTTGCCACCCTTGGGGGCATTCATCGGCTTCTGGGCTGATAGACCCAGTGTCGTTGCCACAAACAGGGCAACAAGCGTCATACGTTTCATTTGCATTATTGTTTTATGATTAGAAATTTCCTGTTGCAAAGATACATTATTATTACGAATAACCCAAAAACAATTGGCTAAATGAAACAAATCCTAAATTATTTGCAACATCTGAACCGTATTTTAGACCTAAATTTTCGCCTGCCTCAGATTTTTTTTGTATTTTTGTGGCGAATTTGAAAACCATCCAAAAGCAACCTTTATGGCTATGAACAGATTCTTACTCGTTGTTTGGACAGTCTTACTTTTTGTAAGTTGTGATTATAATGCCTCAAGTTACTCAGCTATTGATGAGAAGTCACAGCAAGCCCTTCATAATGACTCGCTCATTTTTCAGGCTAAGCATACTTTGAGCATAGATACTGTTTTCGCACTTGTTGATAGTCTTGAGCAAATCCATGCTATTGGTCCTATTCGTGCCAATTACGAACGAGGCCACATCTACAATCTTTTAAAAGAAGATTGTATGTGTGAGAAATATTGGAAACTTGCTGCTACCTCTGAGGCTCATGGCCAGGCGGAAGAACGTTATAATTACAGAGCAATTATAGGCTTAGCCCATAAATACCAGATTAAACATGATTTTGAAGGAGCGCTTCGTTTGTCTGTTCCATCCGTGGCTAAGATGAAAAAATCGGGTATTGTGAGTTCTGCCGACCTTGGAACGCATCTGGGTGATATAGGTATCTGTCATTTGAAAACAAAGCGTTTTGCTGAGGCTGACAAATGCTTTGAAGAATCGTTTGCTGAGTTTCGGAAGGGAATAGCCTCAGATACTACTTTATATACTTTCGAGAAAACCCTTGTGATTCTGAACAATACAGTACTTTTCTGTATAGATGCCCATCAGTATGATGCTGCCATGCGTTGGTCCTTGTGTGTTGACTCCCTGATACAGGTCTATTGTCAACAGCCTCAAGCAGACAGTGCTCAAGCCGATAAGCAATATGCCCGAATGTGTAACAACCGTTCTCGCATCGTTTTGGCAAAAGGGAATAGACAAGAAGCCCTCAAGTGGTACGAAAGGTATCAACATACAAAGAGTTATCAAGATGGTTCGCAGCGATTCCCTGGTGAGTTCCAATTAGAAGCCGGACTCTATTCGGAGGCAGTGAAAAGCTATGCTGACATCGAGAATGAGATACGTCGAAGAGTAGACCGCCCCTCATTGGATATCATCCAGCAATACGTATTTCCTAAGTTCCGTGCGAATGCCGGGGCTGGTAATAAGGATAGTGCCATTGCTGTTGGATTGCGCATCATGACGGCTTTGGATTCTGCTATCGCATGGCAGAAACAAGACGAGGCTGCAGAATTGTCGGCTATCTATGAGACACAAGAGAAGGATCTTCAGATTGTTGAACAACAGACTTCGCTTTCACACCAACGTTTTGTAGCAGCCATTATCGTTTTAGCAATCGTTGTCTTGGCACTTGTTCTTTTCATCTTCTTCCGTCATCGTGCAGCTATGCGCTTGGAATTAGCACATGAACAGTTGAAGGGTGCTTATGACCAATTGGAAGAAGCCACAGCTGTAAAGGAACGTATGGCCAGTGAACTTCGCATTGCTCGTGATATCCAGATGTCGATGGTGCCTAGTGAATTTCCTCATCGTGAGGGTTTGGATTTATATGCTGCCATGACGCCTGCTAAAGAGGTGGGTGGTGACCTTTATGGTTATCAGATAGAAGGTGACAAATTATATTTCGCAGTGGGTGATGTGTCTGGTAAGGGCGTGCCCGCTTCATTGTTTATGGCTCAGGCTACACGTCTGTTCTTGACGTTGGCTAAACAAGGCATGATGCCTGCTGAAATATGTACCCGCATTAATGCTGCCCTTTCTGGTGAAGACAATCAGAATGGCATGTTTGTAACCATGTTTATAGGACTTGTTGATTTGCAGACGGGACATCTCTTGTTCTGTAATGCAGGACATAATCCTCCTGTTATTGGTGGTGGTTTGCAACAAGGCGAATTCCTCAAAATGGAATCCAATGCGCCCATTGGCCTATGGCCTGACTTGCATTTTGTGGGCGAGGAGATTGAAAGTATCAAGAATCGTCCGTTGTTTGTCTATACGGACGGCTTGAACGAGGCAGAGAATCCGCAGCGTCAACAATTTGGTGAAGCACGCTTGATAGATGCTTTACGAAGAACTCGTTACAGCTCGTCGCAGCAGGTGGTTGAGGCACTTGCCGCTGAGATAGAAAAACATCGTCAGGGCACCGAACCGAATGATGACCTGACGATGATGTGTCTGAAGGTAAGTTGATTTTATTGCAAGATATAAATACCACCAGCCTTCGTTGACAACGTGTAGGTGTTGGCTTCCTTGGTCTTTTTCAGTCCTTTACCTTTGAGCGGAGTGTTCGAGCGAAGCTTACAGATGCCTCCGTTTCTTGAGTGGATGGTAGCATTCTGGAGTTTTCCATCCTTCCACTCGATGTCTATCTCGTAACCACCACGAGCCACCAGTCCCTTCACGCTTCCGTCTTTCCATACGCTGGGCAAGGCAGGCAACAGGTAAATGAAACCATCGTAGCTCTGCATCAGCATCTCTGCAATACCAGCCGTACAACCGAAGTTGCCGTCAATCTGGAAGGGTGGGTGAGCGTCGAACATATTGGGATAGGTGCCACCACGCTGCTTGATAGCGCCAAATATCAAGAAGGTATCCGCAGTCAGCGTCAATTGGTCCTTGATCAGTTTATAGGCATGTTCGCCATCCAGCAAACGGGCCCATGAGCAAACTTTCCAACCCATGCTCCATCCTGTAGATACGTCGCCACGAGCCTCTAATGACTTGCGGGCAGCATTCCATAAATCAGGGGTGCGAGTGGGTGTAATCTGATAAGAAGGATAGAGACCATAGAGATGAGAGAAGTGGCGATGGTCGTCCTTGGGATCGTCCAAATCATCGAGCCATTCCTGCAACTGTCCCCAGCGACCAATCTGCATGGGAGGAAGCTCTTTTAATTGAGAATTGATTGTTGATAGCGTAGAGTTGTTATCGCCAAGAATCTTGCTGGCCTCCAGCACATTGGTGTAAAGCTCTGTCACGATTTGGTTATCCATCGTTACTCCAGCATCCAGTGGGGTGGGGCGTCCCTTGCCACCATGCTCTGGCGATTCGCCAGGACAAACCACTAAATAGCCCTTGGTAGGATGCTTGACGAGGGTCTGTGTAAAAAAGCGGGCTGCATCGAGCATGATAGGATAATATTGACGCAGGAAGTCCTTGTCGCCTGTATATAGATAATGTTCCCACAAGTGACGACAGAGCCATGCGGCTCCTACAGGCCATAAACCCGTCTGTGCTCTATCTACAGGTCCCGTGATGCGCCATTGGTCTGTGTTATGATGCAACACCCAGCCTTCAGCACCATACATGTCACGTGCCGTTTCCTTGCCTTGTTCGTAGATTTCACGAATCAGTTTGAACAGTGGCTCATTCATCTCTGTCAGATTCGTCACCTCAGAGGGCCAGTAGTTCATCTCAAGATTGATGTTCGTGGTATATTTCGAGTCCCACGATGGGAACATCTTATCGTTCCAGATACCCTGCAGATTGGCAGGGTTCATATTGTCTGGCTGCGACGACGAGATAAGCAGATAGCGTCCAAACTGGAAATAAGTTGCCACGAGATAGTTGTCTGTGACACTACCAAACTGCTCTATGCGTTTAGTCATGGGCACGTTGGCAAAGGTGTCCTCGCCCAGGTCGAGCTTCACACGATCATAGTACTTATGATATGTTTTCTCGTGCTGTGCCTTCAGCACCTCATAGCCTAGCGACATCGCTTTGTGCAGACGTTCTTTCGATTGCACTTCTTCATCGCCAGTAATGTCCTTATAGTTCTTCACGTTGGTGCCAATGGTCAGGTAGATGGTTGCTTCGTCAGCTCCCACCACGCTGATATTACCATTCGAACCACGCTGTTTACCACCTTTCGTCTGTATTGCCATACGCCCCATAAAGCGCACTTTGCCTTTCAGACCTTCGTGCTTGCTGGAAACTCCCAACAGTGTGGCCTCGTTGCCATCCATACCCACCAGCGGATTCTCGTGAGGTGTCGTCATATTGGCAGTAAACGTAATCTTGCCTTTCTCGCTGGCTGTCAAGTGGATGGCAATAACGTGGTTACCACCCAATGGGGTGATGACCTCACGTTCATACTGCACACCATCTACCTTATAGCGGACTATGCTCTTGGCATTGTCCAAGTCGAGCCATCGCTCATAGTCCTGGTAGTCAGCATGTCCTGGCATGGCGATATACAGGTCGCCAAAGGGCTGATAGGGCATACCCATATTCTGGCCTGCCGCATTAGGCATCACCTGTGCGTTGGCCAAGTCCTGTGCCTCCTTGTATTTCCCTTCGAAGATGAGTTGGCGAACCTTGGGAAGTGCCTTCTTGGCGTTGGGGTTCACCACGTTATTGGGTTGACCTGCCCAGATGGTTTCCTCGTTCAGCTGGATGTGCTCCACAGCGGGTGTACCAAACACCATACCACCTATCACACCATTACCCACGGGCAATGCCTGTGTCCACGTTTGTGCAGGTTGGTTGTACCACAGTCTGTATCCTATGCAAAATGCATGGTGCATCATGCATAATGATAATGCGGTTAATAATAGTCTTTTCATTTATACAGCGATTTCAGCGTTTCTTCTGGTTCAATGGTGATTTTGCTCTCGTCGAGCATCGAGCGGTCGAGACCAAAGACGTCGATGAAGAAGTCGTAGACGGCCTTGCGCTTGTTCTCGCGGAAGTCGTGGCGCTCGTTGGGCAGATGCACGTTACGTACCTTGTCCTGGGCTCCGTAGAATCCGTAGATACGTTGCAGATAGGGGAACTCCAATGTGGGAACACTTGACGTCCAGTCACCACCGTCGCTGACGATAAGCATGGGCTTAGGAGCCATGACAGCTGCAAGTTCTGGTTCGCAGGTTCCACCAGCTGCGAGCTGTACGGGTTTGCCGCTCTCACAAGGACAGCCACCGTCGAAATGTGAAGCCAGGTGAACCACAGGTGCTGAGGCTGTGACGCGTTCGTCCAACAGAGATAGGAGCACGGTATGCGTACCACCACCAGAGCCGCCCATCACACCCACGCGTTCCTTGTCGATGTCCTTGCGGTTTTTCAGCATCCAGTCGAGCAGGATGTAACCACAAGCAGCCTGATAGACGTGGGCACGACTGCTATGATGGTCACCCACCTCCTTTGCACTCTCGCCCCAGCCATAAAGATCGAAATCGACACAGACGGCACCCATGCGTGCGAGGGTTCCCAGTCGCTGTTGCTCGTCCTTACGATAGCGGTAGGGCCAGTGTCCGTCAGGGCAGACTATCAGGGCGTACTTCTTTGAACTTTGAACTTTGAACTTTGAACTTTTTGATTTGCCTAAAGGTGCGTAGATGGTGCCAAATAGATGTTGTCCAGGAGTCAGTTCAATGCAGATGTTCTGCGTGGTGTATCCGTCGTGCTTGCGAATCTTCGAGAGGATGACGGGGCGCACCAAGTTGCCCTGAAAGCCCGTGCTCACGGCTTTCTTGTCTTTCGTTACGACGCACGAATCGAGGAACTTATCCAGTTCCAGACGTTGGCGGACCTCCTTGCGCAGAGTATCGCGACGAGCCTCCCATTGCTCCTTATTATTATATAAGGTGGAGAGCCAGTCGAGCATCATCTTACCCTCTGCCTCGTGGCGACGAGGATATTCGTACAACTTGATTTTATATGTGTTGCCACTCTGCTTCCACCAGTTCCAGTCGTAGTATTTGCAGATGTTGTCGAGCGTCATCTCCAGCGAGTAGGGGCGCACGCGGAAATCGGCATAAGGCATCTTCTTGCCTACGGTGTCCACGTTCTTGTCGAACTTGAACTTCACGCCAAAGCGCTTGCCCACGTCCTGCATCAGGTCTGTCACACTACGCTCGAAACGCGTCTCGTATGTCTGCGCCTGTGCTCCGCAAATGAGAAATGAGGAATGAGAAGTGAGAAATGGGGAATGACCAATGAGAAATGCCCCTATCAATACCTTCCACCTTTTGTTCGCTATTCTTTTTGGCTTCATATCGTTCGTTTTCATTTCTTCATTTTTCATTTTCACTTCTCATTTCTCATTTCTCATTTATTTATATATCGGTCCGAAGTTCTGGCATGCACGATAGTCGGCACCCTCCTTGTCCATACCGAAGGAATTCCAGCAAGCAGGACGGAAGATGTCTTTATCAGCAATGTTATGCATGCAAACAGGAATGCGGAGCATAGCACATAGCGTAATCAGGTCGGCACCTACATGTCCGTAGCAAATGGCTCCGTGGTTAGCTCCCCAGTTGTTCATAACGCTGTAAACATCCTTGAAAGCATCCTTTGTGGGGTCGAGACGTGGAGCAAACCAAGTGGTAGGCCATGTGGGGTCTGTACGCTTGTCCAGAATATCGTGGGTCTTGGGGTCAAGCTCTACAGTCCAACCCTCAGCCAACTGCAATACAGGACCTAAGCCTGCTACAAGGTTCAGACGCAGCATGGTCATCGGCATACCACCCTTTGTAACGAAGTGGCTCGAATAGCCTCCACCACGGAAGTAGTCACGATCGGCAGGCATCCAAGAGGTAGCCTTCAGACAAGCCTCCATGTCCTCGTTCTTCATCTCCCAGAAAGGCTTGATGGTAGAATTGCCGTCCTTGTCTGTCATAGCACCTGTGGCATCCAGCGTGGTAGCACCACTATTAATGAGGTGGATGAAACCACCAGCAGCTGCACCACTCAGGTCAGTACCAGTGACGCGCTTAACAGCCTCTGGACTCCAATAGGTGCGGATGTCTGAGAACATCACGCCACGATTGGTCAGCAAATGACCAAACAGCATCGACATACCATTCAGGAAGTCGTTCTCAGTGGCCAATGTGTAAGCCTCGCGAGGACCATTCCAGTCAAACGATGTACACATCATCGACTCAGGGAAGTCGAAGTTGGGCTTATAGTCCGTCCACTGACGCTGTCCCTGCACACCCGCAGCAATGGCGTTGTGTCCGATAGCCTCCTCCTTGTAACCCATCTCCAGCAACTTCTCAGAGCCCTGCATCAGGTCGCGGATAATCATCATGTTCTTAACGGTAAACTCCCAGTCCTCGTCTTTCTCCTGACGATTCTTGCCCTTACCCTTACCATTGAAAGTGGTCATAGGAACGCCAGGGAACAAGGGACGGTCCTCGTTATAGTCGTGACCCTCCTGAGGCTTGCAGTATTTCTCTACCCACTTCATGGCCTTCTCAAACTCGTCCTTGTCGTAGATGCCAAAGTCAACACGACGCAGAATCTCTACCAGCGATACATACTCAGTACGCATGCCAAGGTACTGTTGCAGGAAGTCAGCATTGACGATACTTCCAGCAATACCCATACAGGTGTTACCCAGCGACAGATAGCTCTTTCCACGCATCGTAGCCACAGCCTGTGCAGCACGGGCAAAGCGCAGTATTTTCTCGGCTACATCCTCAGGAATGGTGTTGTCGTCCAAGTCCTGCACGTCGTGACCATAGATGCCATAGGCGGGCAGACCCTTCTGGGCATGAGCTGCAAGGACAGCTGCCAGATACACGGCACCTGGGCGCTCCGTACCGTTGAATCCCCACACAGCCTTGGGGTAGTAGGGGTTCATGTCCATCGTCTCAGAGCCGTAGCACCAGCACGATGTAACGGTGATGGTACTACCCACACCCTCGCGCTCGAACTGCTCTGCACAAGCGGCACTCTCGCCCACGCGTCCAATCGTCGTATTGCTGATAACGCATTCCACCTTTGAACCGTCGCCATTCTTTAAATTACTCTCAATCAGGTTCTTAACGGCCTTAGCCAGATTCATGGTCTTCTCTTCAAGACCCTCACGAATACCACCCTGACGACCATCAATCGTAGGGCGAATACCAATCTTTGGATAATTCTGTTTCATTGTTTTTTCTATTTTGATTAGTTTTCATATAAGACGAACACCTCATCAGATTGTCACCAAAATCCACAGGCAACTCTAGCCAAAGGGCGTATCTTTTATGGATATATAGTTTACAGTCTGCTTTTGTTAAATTCTATTAAATGATTGAATTCTTGGTCGGGAGTGACTATATTTGCAAAACAAAAGCAAAAAGTAACCTAAAATGTATGAAAGAAATAACACCACATGGAGCACTGATGCCTGATAAGGAAATCGCTCATATCATCCGAGTAATTCTTTCAACTGCTGAAATAGTTGTCAAGCAGTTGAAGGCAGAAAAGAAGGAAAAAGGCGACTACAGCAAAGAGGTCGCCATACAGAATGATGGCATAGACATGGTGTTCCGTGCAGATACCTTTCGTGGAAGCTATCCTCCCATTTCTGTAAACCTGACATTCCTTGTGAAAGTAATGAAAGATGGTCGAGAAATCATACGAAGCAGAGTGGCGCCCATAAAACACAACTATGATGGCTATCCCAATGAGTCGACAAAATTCAAGTCGTGGGCTGCCTATTGTGAAGCAAGCCACATTGCCCCTCTATTCCAATCTGGTGATACACTTTGCATTGATAATAATGGCAAAGTGGCATTTGCAAAAGCCGATATCCTTTCTGAAAAGCGAGAAGATGATCACTTTGTTAGAACAGTGCGTTTGACTAAAGAGCTAGGACATCATGAAACACTGGCCTACGAAGAGGGATGTCCAGCACAGGTTGCTACGTATCAGGCAGATGAGAGTACTGAGCAATATTTTGGTGGGAAAGATTCTGTTGAAGTGGTCATAGAATCGTATTATGCCAAGAAAGAGCAGAAGTATGAAGACCTATGCTGGTCTTTTTTCACTGGGGAGAAAGTGGAATATAACAGTAAAGTGAAATTGGCAGAACCTTTCACTCCAGAAGAAGTTCTTTTACGTTTGAAGAAGAAAGCACTTGAAAAGTTGTTGGAGGATTGTCGAGGCGAGTTCTGTTATGGAGGCACCAGAGTGCAGAAATATAGAGACCATTATCTGATTCTAGGAGAAAAGAATGTCGACACCATATACAAAGACTACAAGGAATGGTTGAATAAGAATTGCACTAAATATGCTCAAGACGCACCCAGTGGCGAATTCACCGGTATTGCTGTTGACTGGCATGGTAAAGAAGACCTACAGCCTATCTATGACGTGTCTGGCGATTTAACGAATAAATAACCTTACGATGTATAAAACTGATATGGAACAGAAAAATAGGAAAGTTAGAGAATCTGGATTCAAGGCTAAGATTGCCGAGCTGGATGCTTATATAGAAGAGATGAATGGCAAGGGTAACCTGACTGATGAGGAAATAAAGGAACTCATGAAAGCCATGCAACAAGTCAATAAGTATCTAAGAGCTATCGGAGCCCCCGAGTCGGCTATGTATGATATTTAGTATCGTCATTTTGATATCGTCATTATAAAAATTTGCTCAAATGATACGACTTTCAAATATATTTCATATCTTTGTAGCGTCATTTTGAGAAAAGATGGTAACATTGAGGAGAGCATAGCTCACACTCTTTGTGTAAAGTAAAACCTAAAAACAGAAAAAACTATAAGTATGTACCATCATTACACCGCATGCAGGGTTACGGGAAATGGGAATGCCGTATTTCCAGACGAAATCATCATTGAGGATGACACCGTGACCTATCGCAAGGGGCAGATTGTCGGCTATAAAGAGACAAAAATCAATGTCGCTGCCATAGGCTGTGTGTCTGTCGAGGCAGGACTGCTGTTTGCAGATGTGATTATTGAAACCAAAGGTGGAATGGCGATACGGGTTCGTGGATTTACTCGTAGTGACGCTCGAGAGATTTCAAGCCTACTTTATTAATTAAAAGCAAAATACTAAATATGGCAAGCTACTACGACTCAAACAAAGCAACATCAGCCAATTCGAGATATTTCATCCTGAATGGTTCTGAAGAGCAGCATTTTCCCTTCGAGGGCCTTTATATTGGTTCTCTGAGTGGTGGCGATATGGAATTGCCAGCTCTTGTAGACATCTGCGAGGTAAAAGCATTCTGTATGCTTTATAACGACGAGGATACTCGCACCCGCGTTAATCATGTTTTAGAGAAATTGGCATGGAGAATAGCTATTACCGTACCAGCCAATTTATGCGAAATCGTGCTTTATAATGGTGGAAATGCTGGTGATTTCTTCAATACCCATTCTCGACTGAACCAATATTTGGTAGGCAACCGCGATGATCGAGTACTTTTCGATGGTAATGCAGACGTTTTTGACAAAGTGGTGAGCGATGCATACGCTTCTATCGTTCAGCGAATGTCTGCTATCAATTGCGCTGGCAAACGGACATTGGTAGAACTAAATGAATCATTGGGGCGTGATGCTCGTATGAAATATCAGTTCTTCATTCTGACAGATTTCCCTCGCAACGTAAAGATGCAAACTGTGCAGAAACTTGCTCAGATTATAGAAACTGGTAGTCGTGCTGGTATCTATGTGATGATGAGCTGGGACATGAATGCAGACTTTAGTGATGCACAAAATGGCTCTTCATCTTTCGATGCCCAAGCTATGCTGAAGAACATGGAACTTCTCTTCCCCAAGGATGGAGCCTTTTATTTCAGCAACTCAGGTCACGATGATGTTCTGAATCGCTTTACGCTAACGTTGGACGACACTGCCATAGATCCTGCAGAGGCTAACACTTGGGCTACATATATTAATAATATAGTGGAGGTAGCCAAAAAGAATGCCCGTCCTTCAGCTCTTAAGCAAGACTTTGCCCAACTGGAGAATACTCCATACGAACCGGTAATGTCAGAAATAAGTGTTACGGTAGGTTTGGATGTTAATGACAAACATCCAGTTACAGTTCGCTTCAACTCTGGTGACTATATCCACGCTTTTATCCTTGGTCAGTCTGGTTCAGGTAAGTCCGTCTTGCTCAACAATATCATCAGTAGTGCTATCCTGAAGTATTCACCAGAAGACTTGATGCTCTACCTGATGGACTTCAAGGGAGTAGAATTCAATCGCTATCGTGGCATCAAGCATACAAAGGCTGTTCTTGTAGATAATAGCGACCCACAGATGACCCTTGAGGTGCTTCGCGAACTGCGAGAAGAGAATAAATATCGTGTAAAACTCTGGCAGAAGGAGAGCGTCAATAATATCGATGGATACAATAAGAAGTATCCTAATAGCCGATTGCCTCAAATACTTTTTGTAGCAGACGAATGTCAAGTCATGTTCAAAGAGAATGTAAGCAATGGTACAGAGCGTGTGATACAGCAGGAGATTTCTGAGATTCTGAACATCATTGCGACCCAAGGCCGAAGCCAAGGCATTCATATGCTCTTGGCAACCCAGCAACTTGATGAAACAGATATCTCTGGTCAGATATTGAAGAACCTGACTGAGTGCTTCCTGCTGATGAGTGCTCCTACTGACTCTGACAGATTGGTGCCTGAGAGTAGTGATATGACTAGCCGTCAGATGACTGGTATGGCTTGCTACTATCACAAGCGTGAATTACAGAGTCAGGTACAGACATTCTATGCTAACAACGAAGAATTGGTCAATGCCATCGAGGCTGCTCAGGCGAAGGCTTTGGATGTTCCTGGAAATGGCGAACATTATTTCTGCGGTTCGTCACTCTTCTATTTGGATCAAAACAAAGATGCAATTATTCAAAGTGACTACGATTGTCCTATCGCGCTTATTGGTCAGAACATCGGCATCAATGCAGGAGCCACAACGTTACCTTTGCGTAATGACTTCACGGAAAACATACTCATCTTCGGCACCAATAAGGAAGAGCAAACCGCTAGTGTGGCTATGAATACATTGGCTTCACTCATAATGTCATATCAGAAGAAAGGCATAGCATGCCAGTTCTTGGTAATAGATTGTCTGGTTCAGCAGAATGCAAAATACAAGACGCTTCTTGAAGACTGGAAAGCGAAAGGCCTTTGCAGATTGATTCCTCGCCAAGAGAGTGGTGGCGTATTGCATGAGCTTGTTGACAATATCTCTAACAATACAGCCTCTCCAACTATCCTGGTCATTATTGGTCAGGAGCGATTCATAGAGATGAAGCGTAAACTATCGCTTCAAGGACTCTCTTCTGCTAGTGGCGATTTGGATGATTATGATGATTTCGATTTTGATTCATTTGAACCATTGCCTGATTTGGAAATTGACGAGAGTTCCGTAATTCCGGAATTGACAGAAGAACAGAAATTGCAGTTGCAAAAGATGTTGGAAGAAGACGAACCAAAGGCTGAGGCTATACAGCAAGAAGAGGAAAATGAACCGGCAGGTGAACCGAGTCTTGCTGACAAAATGACCTATCCTAAAGCACTTTCCTATATCTTAGACGAAGGCCCTTTGCAGGGTGTTCATACGCTATTGCTCGTTGACAAACCAGCCAACATCCTCTTTGAGGGTGACTATGACGTGAATGATACCGACAAGTTCCGTCATAAGATTATCCTGCGCTCCGAGAACAAGTTCCTCCAGCCCATGCGTTTCAGTCAGGAGATAGATGTGGAGACGTTGAGCGATGAGGAAGAACACTTGAGGGCATATTACTATCCTGAAGGTGACGATCCTGTGCTTTTCACTCCTTATCAGATGCCAGATACAGAAACATTATAACCCGGAATACAAACCCTTAAAACAATAAATGATATGGCAGATAACAGTATTATGACCAATATCTCCGCAGTCCAAAACTACGGAAAAAACCTGCAAAAGGCTCAACAACAATTGCTACAGATTACCCAACAAATAAAGAAGCAAACGGAGTCTATAGGTAATATCTGGAAAGATGACCAGTTCCAGAAATTCAAAATGGATTTTGATGAGAACATTTATAAACCTGTGATGAAGGCAACAACATTGATGGAGAATGAGGCTCATTACATTGAGAAGACCATTGAGTTGCAGCGTGAGATACAGAAGTTAAAGATTCGCTAACAAAAAAGAAAAGATATGCCAGTAGATTTTTCATTCCTACAGAATGCTGCGCCAGCAAAGCCAGAAGAGCCGAAGCAGCCAGAGCAGAAGCCTGATACTGGTTTGGCTAACGTAACGGTGCGCGTAGATGCCGACTGCTTCATGCAGTGCGACGGTGAGTTTGTGGATGTCCCGTTGAAAGCAGGACAAGTGACGAAGACTGAATTACCGACAGGGCAACACCTGCTTGAATTCCTAAGTACAGAGAATCCTAATGTCAAGGTAGAAAAGATGGTTGATTTCCCAGAGTCAGGAAAGAACTACCTTGTAATTGTCAACGAGCTGAAGGCTGCGATTGCCCCACCGATACCACAAGCACCGCAACAGCAGGCAGCACCCCAAAATCCATACTTGGATCAGTTGAACCAGATGCAGTGGAACAACCCACTGATGCCTCCACCTATGCCAGGTATGCCACAGACACCTCCGCCTATGCCTGGCACGCCTGATGATAAGAATCAATAATGTATAATAGAAAACTATGATATTATGAAAATATTCGGATTCAGTTCAAAAAAAGAAGTTGAAGAGAAAGAGCGCTTGGCAAGACAATCAGGAAGAGAAGCAGGTCGGCAATCCGTGCTCCAAGGTCAACAATCAGATCTGTCGAACCTAGCGAAGGGAAGTCAGGTCCCGTTTGCTGTTCCGTTCTTTGATGTATTTGACCCGCGTTTTGAAAACTTTGCCGTTCCGGTTGCTGTTGATGGTATGATTGTTTACGCTGTCGAAGATATAGCCCGATTCAACAGTATCAACAAAAGTCAAAACATGAACGATGGCGTTTTTCAGCAAAAGTTGAAAGGACAGGTGACCAAGTATGTCAAAAGTGTTGTGACAAATGCTCCAATGGACAACCATATACAAGTTCTTCAATTGGAGCGTAAGATTGTAGAAATAAGTGAACTTGTTCAGCAATATGTTACACCAAAGATTGAAAGTCTTTTTGGTATAAATGTTCGTAGCATTGATATAATTGAGATTCGCGCTGACCATGATAGTCGTGGCTACCGCGAACTAAAGGCTGTTACTACAGAACTTGAAGCAGATTCTTTAACGCGTAGGCAGGAAATGAGCCTTGGTGGACAAGAAGAAATGCAACGCATACAATTGGAACATCAGCGTGAGACGATGCGTATTCAGCGTGAAGAACTTCAGCGTGCATCTCGTCTGCAGACTGAAACCAATTTCATGGGTGCACATCAAGCAGACCTTAATGCAGCAGCTCAGGTAGCACAGGCTCAAGGACGTATGTTTGCGCCTCAAATGCCTGACGTTCCACCAATGCCAGGAATGGGAGGCGTTCCGCCAATGCCTGGTTTTGTTCCTCAAGTAAGCTATATGGTTGGCATTAATGGTCAGCAGATGGGTCCTTATAATTGGAATCAGTTGCAACAACTTGTTCTGCAAGGAGAGCTTACTCATCAGACATATGTTTGGAAGCAGGGTATGCCCCAATGGCAATTGGCAGGTGAAGTACAGGAACTTACACCTTTATTTCAAGGTAGTGCACCACAAATGCCACCTATGCCATGAATATAATGATAAACAATAATTACAATTAAAATTGAATACTATGACAAAAGAATTAGAAGACCTGATTAAGGCCACCCTCGAGGATGGAAAACTTGAAGATTACGAGAAAGAAGCACTTGTAAAACGTGCTCAAAAAGAGGGTATGGATTTAGTTGAGTTGGAAATCTATATCAATGCAGAATTACAGAAACGCAAAAGAGAACTCAAAGAGAAGAATGAAGCATTGGATGCTCAATATGAGAAAGAGAAGAAAGAAGCCATTGGCCCCGTTTGTCCCAAATGTGGCAAACAAGTTCCTCCTTTGACGCTTGTTTGCGACTGTGGATATGAATTTGTTAAAGTTAAGAAAGAATCGTCAGTTTCTCTATTGATGAAAAATATAGAGGAAATAGATAATAACTATAATGAAGTTATTAATAAATTAAAAGAAAAAATAGAATTAGAAGTTGACAAAAAACATCCCGAATATAGTGCGAGTTTTAAGCAGTTCGAAGTCAAAAATCTTTTGGAAGACGAACAAGAACAGGAAGAAAAGAAAAAATGGGAAAGCATTATTTTTGCAATTTCCTCGTTTGCTGTACCTAATACAAAAGAGGATATTGTAGATTTTTTGTCCACAGCAGTTCCAAAAGCAAGATTATTTAAGAAAAAAATAATAACATTTTCTCAAGTAGAACCATTGAGTTGGTGCGTTCGCATTGGATTGGCTATAATTGGTTATTTACTTTTCAATGGGGCTGGCGTTATTGCGGGCTTTGTTTTAGGTTATCTAGTATCCCAGTTCTTTGATAAATATTCCTACAATCCAGATTCTGTTGAATTTAAGGAAGCCCAAGCATGGCGAGATAAATTTGAAGAAGTGATGATAAAAGCTCGAAGTTTAAGAGGTGATCCTGAATTCGCACGACAACTTGACTATTATGAAGGTTTGCTAAATAAAAAATGAGAAAAGAATCTCATTTTGGGTCTTTGTATAGATTAATAAGGGTATGTTTTATGGATATATCATTCAATAGTATCAAAGATATACTTAATATTGATGTCGATAGAAAATATTATGTATATCGATTGGTTGATCCCAGAACTTTTCAGACTTTTTATGTGGGAAAAGGTTGTGGTAATAGGGTGTTTCAGCATGCTTACAACGTTGAGAAATTGATTAAATCAGGGAGATGTGACGATGAAGAATCATTGAAATCTCGGCAGATCTTGGATATTATTAATGCAGGAAAGAAAGTTATTTCCATTATACATAGGCGGGGTTTAACTAAAGAAGAGGCTTTTGAAGTTGAAGCTGCCTTAATCGATGCATATCCATGGTTAACAAATATTCAACGTGGTCATAATCCTGAACGAGGTGCTATAACAGTCGAAGATCTATATATGTCTTATAATATCCAGGAATATACTGAACCCTCTGAAAAGTATATTATTATAAAAACTACTATTCAAACGATAAATGAAAGAGGTGGTAGCATCTATGAGGCCACTCGTCAGTCGTGGGATGCAAATCTTGAAAAAGCAGAAGACTATAAATACGTATTAGCTGTCGTTTCTGGTATTGTAAAAGAAGTTTTTATAGTTAATCGTTGGGTAAGTCTACCTAATGGAAGAATAGCATTCGAAGGAGAAATCGCTAATGATGAGATTGCCAAGCTAAAAGGATTCCGTATTCCCAATAAGTATCGAAAACGTGGATTGGCTAACCCATTTTTATATAGTAAACCCTAAAATATAACTATAATAAAGACATTTCTTATATATGTTGGTGTCATAATGGCTAATAGAACTGTATATGGAATTATAAATTACAATTAAGAATATGGCAAACGCTTTAATTCCTGAAGAGCTTCAAGCTCTTATTAATCAGTATTTAACTGATGGTGTGCTCACAGACAAGGAGCGCGCAGTAATTTTAAAAAAAGCAGAAGGTATGGGTCTCGATCGCGACGAGATAGACCTCTATCTGGATGCCGAAGTACAGAAAATAGACCAAGCAACAGATGCGGCAGCGCGCAGACAGAAGAGCAAAGCATGTCCATATTGTGGAGCATCTGTCCCTCAGTTGGCAGATAAGTGTCCTAATTGCGGACAGTTTATAACACCAGAAGCCTCAAAAGAGCTAGAAGAAATCCTTGAAAACTTGGAAGATGCATTGGTTAAAATGAAATCAAGGAAAGACTTTGAGAGAAGTAAGGCGACTGTAGAGCGATATGCTCGAAAAGCAAGACTATATTATAGTAATCATCCTAAAATCAAAGTGTTACTTGCCGAAGTTGATTCTGAAATGAAAATTGCTGAAAGTAAATTAAAAGAAACGGAACGGAAAGAAGCGCTTATTTCTATCATAAAGAATAGATGGGTTTGGGTTCTCGTGGAATGTATACTGTCTGCTATACTTATTATCTATTATTCAATGCAAATATCGAAATATGACCAAATGGGAAGAGACAACTGGGTAAAATGGAACGATAATCAAAACGACACAGAGAGTTATGCATTATGGCATCAAGGAAATGCTTTAGAAGAAGATGCAAGAACATCAAGAATATTTGTTATAGTTGCAAGCGTTTTTGTTATTACAGGAACTGCAATCTATGCCGCAAAAGGGAAATGATGAATTATGGGGACTGCTCCTTGATTTGTTATGGCAATTGGTAGACGAAGTAATGGAACTTATTCTAAGGAACTGCGCTAACTATGTCAGGAATGTAATCGGCAACAATATTATATATTAAAGAGTAACGACATATTATGACAAAAGAATTAGAAAACCTTATTCAGGCAACCCTCATAGATGGGAAACTTGAAGATTACGAGAAAGAAGCGCTTGTAAAACGTGCTCAAAAAGAGGGTATGGATTTAGTTGAGTTGGAAATCTATATCAATGCAGAATTACAGAAACGCCAAATGGAACTCAGAGAGAAGAATGAAGCTTTGGATGCTCAATATGAGAAAGAAAAGAAAGAGGCCATTGGTCCAGTTTGCCCCAGATGTGGTAAACAAGTTCCTCCTTTGACTTTGAAATGTGAGTGTGGATATGAGTTTACAAAAGGAAAAGTGGCATCTTCTGTCAAGATTTTAACAGAGAAAATGGAAAAAATCAAAGCTTCAAATGTAAAAGACAAGAATAAAAAAATTAAGGGAACTATATACCTGTTGACTCTAAATAGTTCCTTTGTATAAATATACGTCAACACACAAAAAGTAAGGGTTGCCGCAAAACTATTCAATAGTTATCGGCAACTTTTTTTGTATTAGTTTTTATCCTATTATGCAATCCTACACTTTACAAAGTAAAGTGATTTTTGTTAAAAAGTCCTGTTTTTTCAACTTAGATTTGTCCAGTTCACGGAAATTTCGTATATTTGCATTATAATTTAAAGAAAAGACTTATGGCAAATATACACATTAACTTCACAAAGTTCGACTCACTCATTCAGATTGCTGATTTCTTCTCTTCTGAGGAAATCTGCAAAGCAGCCATTGCCCAAGAGCGTTGGGGTAATGGCGCAGCCGTATGCCCTTATTGTGGTTCTACACATACCCACGTCTGCAAGGATGGTCGCTACATCTGCAAGGGCTGTCAGAGAAAGTTCTCTGTCACTGTTGGCACAATCTTCGAGAACACTAAGATTTCTCTTAGAAAGTGGTTTATGGCTATGTACCTTATCAGCAGCCATAAGAAGGGTGTATCTTCTTGTCAGTTGGCAAGAGATATTCAAGTGACCCAAAAGACTGCGTGGTTCATTCTCCATAAGGTTCGTGGGCTGTATGGTCAGTCTGACGAAACAGTGCTCAGTGGTACTGTTGAAATGGACGAAATGTACCTTGGTGGTAGGGAGACCAACAAGCATCAGTCCAAGAAGACTGAGGGTACACAAGGTCGCTCTACCAAGACCAAGACTCCTATCTTCGGTATGATTGACCGTGAGAAGGGGACTGTGGTGGCAATGAAGGTAGAGGACACCAAGGGTGCTACTCTTATGCCCATTGTGTCTCAGTTCGTTGAGGAAGGTGCTACCACGTATACTGACGAGGCTAGCATCTACAATAAGCTGACTGAGAATGGCTATGACCACTTGTTCGTTAATCACGGCAAGCGTGAGTTTGTTAGGTCTAATGACATTCATACCAATGGCATTGAGGGGTTCTGGGCACACTTTAAGCGTGTTGTGTTTGGTACATATCACTGTGTTAGTAAGGACTACTTACCTCGTTATATTGACGAGCAAGCTTATCGTTGGAACACAAGGGAAGAGAAAGCATCCTTCAGATTCCACGATATGTTCGTTAAGGCTTGCAAGCACTTTGACTATAGTGATGTACTGTCACTGTCAAGTGTTGTCAATGACGAGTATCGTGTATTCAAACATAACGTTTACTTTCATTGGTATATGCACAACAAGGTCAGTGCATAAAAATAGAGCAACCACCGTGTTGTGATTGCCCTTATGCTGATTTATGGCTGCTTAATATATAGCAGTACCATTTCTATGCGCTCTCAAGCTACTATGACTATAATATGGCTTATCAACTTTAACCAATTTATATTCTGGAAAAACTTGTTTAATTCTTTCCAAATCCCTGTTGTAAGTTTGAAGAGAATTATATAGTATCACTCCTTCATCAGGAAGTACCTCAATAAAACTTTGTAACCCCATTCCACGATTCCAAGTTTTTGATAGTTCATTATCGTTGTCTGTCAAACCTTTTTTATATGTTCTTGACATTCCTTTAAGGGCATTTACCCTATCTCCAATTTCGCTTTCGCTTAAAATCTTTTCTACAGACTCTTTCACAATCTTGTGAAGGTCGCTTTCTGTCAATCTTATAAGTTTCTTATTCATAATTTTTGATTCTGCTACATTTCCATTATGTTCATCTGCCCATTTCTCATACTCATAATCCCTACCATTATCAAAATGTTCTCTACTACCACCAAGATGTTTATTGGAGGATTTGCCACCAGTTTTATAGGTATCGTTATATGTTCTCATATATCTATTTTTATCAGCACCACTTGTACGTTGGGCACGTTGATATGCCCTCTCTGCTGTTCTACCAAGCATTTCTTGACCTTTCTTGGTATCACCTATTTCATTGATTCTATCCATATTCTATATGTATTTTAATAATAAATATCACATAGAGTTTGTTTTTCTCAGAAAATATCCATATATTTGCCAAAAAATAGATATTTATTGTTGAATTAAAGTTTATATGATATGAAATACTTAAAAGAAGACGGTAGCTTAGACATCAAGCGTATCAACCAACTACCTATTGAAGAATATATGGATGTTGTGGGTGATTTGACTGAAGAACAATATGAAGAATATCTTTCTAAATTACCTATTAATGAATCCAACGAGCCAATTAGAATCATAAAAGTTAATTCTCCAATGGGCATAGATGCTAATGAAGTAATAAATAACATAGGGAAAACATATTAGAATTAATGAGAAAACAATATAGGATAAATGAGGATAGATTACCACCAAAACTAATAGTAAGATTTTCATCAAAAATCGCACAAGAGATTAAAAGAATTGATGCTCTTAATAAACATAATATAGATGCACTTAATAATTGGAAAGAATATCTCAGTGGGATTAAAAGGTACTTATCAGATTCCACGATAGCTTGGGACAATATGGGCAGGTATCCACGTTTTCCAAATGGAGCAATATTCATAAAGGATTTCGGCTACAATGTTGCCTACACGATTCAAACTGATTATACAACAAATCAACCATATGTCTATGTTTTTAAAGTGAATCTAAAACCAAAACAGTTTGGACTAATGGAAAACAAAAATAGAATCAATAGAATTATATCTGAGGTTCTTAATCAATACTTGAGAAGAAACTTAATATTAAATTAAATGAGCAACCTTGATTGGCTGCTCATTTTTGTATATCTATACACTATTGATATTTAGAGTCAACAGGTATATAGTTCCCAAAATTAAAGATGCTATTTCAATGTATATTGTGCCTAATACAAAAGAAGACATTATTGAATTTTTAGCACTTTCTGTCACAAATTCAAAGAAAAAAGGTTGTTTCCTTAATACGGACATTAGTCAAATTATAATCATTGGAATCATATGCGTTATAATAGCGATTTTAATACTTATATATGGTGGTGAAGACCGATGGTCGATTCTTTTTATTGCAGCTATTGTGGGATGGATACCTGTGGGACTTGTGCGTGTTGCATTATGGAAGATTATTCCATGCTATGACGATTGGAATAGTACGGCAGAAGTCTGGCGTAACAAAACAGAACAAGTAATAATGAAAGGGCGAAGTTTAATGGGAGATCCTGACTTTCAGCGACAATTAGACTATTATGAAAATATGTTGAATAAAAAGTAATTTGTATGGATTCATAAAAAGCAAACACAGATTATGTCATTAATAGTTTCTGATGGGTCTGAAATGATCCGATACAATCCGTCAACAGCCTCGATTGAAGCTTCAAATTCGAGAGGCCTCTCATGGTCTATGCGCTACAGATGTTCTGGTATGGGAAATGTACGTGCATTGACAAAACATAAAGGAGAGATAATCCTGTGTTCAGACCAAGGAATTTATTTCTCTTGGAACTCTGGTAAGGCCTGGTCAAAGCGAAATAGTTCTGAACGAAACTTTGTGGATATACAAGACATGGGTAGCGAGTTGATTGCCACCACCTCTGATGGTCACATCTATGCTTCCTCATCAGGTGGCTTCAGTTGGTTTAAGCGAAGATAACGAAAGCCTCCCCGAAGGGAGGCTCTTTTAATGCTCAATCTTCTGCCAAAGGTTGGGGCCGATCTTCACGACGAGGCCTTCTTTTACCCAGCGATAGATGATGGTTTTCACTACTGGCGACTCGTTGTTGGCCAGACGGAGGTTCACCAAATCCTCTTTTGTGAACTCCTTGGGGAGTGCATCCAGATAGCGGATGTTACCCCTTGAGGTCTGAGGACTTACCGCATTGTCGTGGAGAGCGTCAATCTTAGTGCCATAGAGCTGCAACTGATAGTGCAGACAACGCTCGGCATACCAAACGGCAAACTTGATGGCGCGCTCCGTTTCCTGACGACCTTCCAGCAGATAGGCGAGGATGCCAGCACGGAAACCATTGAGGGCAGCACGACGACGCAGTACATCGAGCGAATAGCGCAAGGTCTGCAGATACTCCTGGCGTTTGCCTTCGTCCCATTCCTCGATGGCCTTGTTGATGAGGGGCAAGTCCACCTCACCTTCCTCGTCCATCAGACAGAGGCACTGGCGCTTCACCTTCTCCTCCTCTTCCTTCGTCCACATCTTGAACTCTGGCATCTTGGCGCCCACCATATCGGGCAATACCACAGGGGTCACGCGGCTCACCAATCCACTCTCGGCATCAGCGAAGAAGGCTCGGCACTTGTTAGGCGTACCACACATCACCATATTGTAATAGAGGGTAACCTTGCCAGAGAACGAGTCCTTCGAGATGCGGTGCTGACCCCAGGGCTTGTTGTCGTAAGCCAAGCGGAAGAGATCGTTCTTCTCTGTCCAGGCTCCACCCTTGTTGTTCTTCAGAACGGTCTCAATCTCAGGGGCATAGGTGAACAGATGCTTGCCTTTGGCATAGAGGGCGCGCTCCAAGAATGCAGACACACCGATGTTGGGCTCGATGATGCGAATCTGGGCACAGGGATTCTCCACATCCTCACCATTTTTCTTCGCAAGTGAGTATTCGATTTCCTTCTGCCATTCCACCTCATCCTGCTTGATGATAGGGTCCATCAGCAACTCAAATTCAGTGTCAACAAACGACTTACCCGTGGCCTGAGGGGCCTCGATGTCCACGATGAAGCTGGGTGAGTTCAGCTTTCCATCACGATATTTGGCACGAATGCCAGTAGCCAGTGTGCCCAGCATAGGCATTGCCGCCATCAGCGTAGCCTCACGGAACTCCTCAGGAGCATGATCGCTAAGGTCCTGAAGGATGCCTGGCAACTCAGTATTGATAGGAGCTACTGTTGTTTCCTCGACCTCTGCAGAACCAGCTTCAATAGCTGCTCCCAACGACGAAAGAACTTCATTCATCATGGAAGGAATGCCTGCAGGACGGGTGCTGCCAATGGCACTTTTGATGGTTGAAAGCACCTCATGGTCAGACAGTCCCCAATGGGGGAGGATAGCGAACAAACGCTGTTCGTCGAAGTCGCAGATGAAGCGCAGGTATCGACTCATGGTGTAAAGCGCCA
This sequence comes from uncultured Prevotellaceae bacterium, assembly GCA_902782305.1. Lineage (GTDB taxonomy): Bacteria > Bacteroidota > Bacteroidia > Bacteroidales > Bacteroidaceae > Prevotella. Next base: position 8,187 of record CACZMV010000016.1, on the reverse strand, counting down.
TATTGCGCTCACCCTCTACAGGTGCATCGCCATAACCCAACTTCCAGAGCAAAGCCTGCACGATGTTCTCGTAAGGGATGCCCTTGTAGTTTAGAGGTGAGGGGTGAGGGGTGAGAGGTGAGGACTCGGGCTCAGCCTGAATCATGGCCTTGTCTTCATGATTCTCCTCTTTCCATTCTGATTCCTCAAACACCACTGGGTCGAGCAATTTCACATACTGCTCGCTGACCATGAAACAACAGCGGGCCAAGTCGGTAACATGCGAGTCGTAGCTGACACCCAGGCGAGAGGCCAACTTCTGGATGTCCTCTTCGATGGTAGCTCCTGGTGTTCGCCAAGCCCAGATGTGGGTACCACCTCCGGCACTTTCGGCAAAGTACACAATACGAAATTCCTCAATGAGGTTCTCGTCCTGCACTTTCTGCCAGAGCTGCTCTGTCAGCCCCTTCTCGTCGATGTCGAGGAAGAAGAGTCCTGAGGGCACCGCATCTTCAGCCTTGCGCGTACCATTATTAAAACACTGTGCAAGAGGCAACCAAACGGGCAATTCCTTCTTGCGATCCAAATTTTTGTTCTGCTTCACGTCGAGGAGAATCTCGTCGACATGATTCTTCGCCAGCAGTTGACGATAAGCAGCCATGCTCGCCTTGCGAGGCTTGCCGCTAAATGATGTTGCTATACTAATCATATCGACGGCAAAGGTCACAAGGGGTTTTGCACCTTCAAAGTGGGATTTTCTGTAGCTGTAGTGCAAATACACTACACTATCTGCGGACGTTTGCTAACTGCTTGTATTTCTGATAGATAGTATTGAAAGCCTTTTGCACGATTTTTATTTCTTCGCCCATTCCTTCCTGAATGTTTTTACGAAAAGTGCCCACATACTGCTTCTCAGTCAGCTTTTCTGCCAAATCACCATCGGAATGGGCTCCGAAGACTGCACTTTTTTTCATTTCTCCCACCAGATGGCAGAAAAAACGTGCAGTAAACAGGTTGTTATGCGGACTCTTGCGCGTCACTTTCAGATGAGCAAAGATGGTTTCGTCGTTTATCAGTTCCTGCCATATAGCGTCATAGTAGGGAAACCACGCTTTGGCTACCAGATCGTCCAGTTTATGGGCTGCTTCTAGCACAGCTTCGCCTACGCGTTGCTGGTCGTCCAGCACCAGTTGCTCGTCGCCAAACTTGCTGGTGGGGTTGAGTTCTCTGGCTATCTCCGACAGCGTGGCCAAATGGAAAATGAAATGGCGCAGGGCATCGTCGTCGAGGTGGGCGTCGAGAAAGAACTCATCGAAGACCTTGCGGTCTGTCGTCCACTTGGCAAACAAGCCTCCAGGCACCTGCCCCAGTGCTGTGCGCTCCTTGGTGCGTTCGGCCGTCATGGTATCTCGCCACGAACTGCTGTCGCTCACCACGCGGAGTGTCGCGCAATGCTCTTTCCAATACTCCCACCAACGGTTGCTCTCGCGCACCTGCACGAGTACCTTATTAAATAGCTGGGCCATCGTCTGGCTGTTGCCTCTGGTTTTTTGAAAAACACTGACCAGCAGACTGGGTAACAGCATGAGTGATAACAGCCAAATCAGCATCAGTTGCAGATTCTTGCTCATCTGGCTGTCGAGCGTTTCCATTGCTTGTCGCATGTCCTGAATCTGACTGGTAACTTCTTCCTGATCTTCTGTGTCGTCTTCTTTATTGATGTTCTGAATGATTTGTGCCACCATCATCAAAGCCTCAGGTTTCAGATGCTGGGCACATACGCCGAAGATGTATTTCATGGGTGAGAACTGCTGTTGTATGGCTTCCTGCTGTTCTTTGGGCAATGCCTCGTGTTGTGCTATCATCTGGATAACCTGGTCGAAGAATGAGGCTTCTTGCTTATTGGCAGGTGTTTTACCCAGCAGTTGTTCCATCAGCGTCACGACCGACTTTTGCATGCTGGGGGCTGATATGGTCTGACTGATACGGTCCAGGTATTCTGAGAACAGAAATGCCGTGGGTATCTTGTTTAGATCCATCAGGGCCATCACGGCACGCTGCATACGCATCAGGGCAGCATAGATTTCTGCTTCTGTGCAGGTATCCATACCGTTTGTTACTTCCTGTGCCAATGTATCCAGTCTTTGTGTGGCCACTTCCCAATGACGACACAGCTGGACAGTCAGTTGCTCAGCGCGCTCATCGTCAACAATTCTTTTTATTTCTTCTGTAGTCATATTTTCTATCGTTTTGGGGTGGTTCTAACGGTCACGGTCACAGCTGTGACCATGTGACCATTTTACCCAATCAGCACATTCTAATATTATATAAATATTTAATTTTCAATTAATTACGCACAGTCTATTTGTTCTCATCCTCCTCTGCGGTCACATGGTCACAGCTGTGACCGTGACCGTTTTGTGTCTCGAAGCGAAGCATTAAGGATTGCAAGGAGAAGCATTAAGGCTTGCAGGGGGAAAACATAAGGGTTATAGGGGAAAAATGCCCGTTTAATCATCGTGCGCCTATACCCAAACGATTGTTTGCCTATACGCAAACAACTGTGTGCCTATACCCAAATTCAATCGCCTAAAATTATAGTGATGCTCCATAAATCCTTCAACCATCATACATCTTACATCATACTTCCGTATAGATATGCTCCTTGCCCCTCGGCGTCTTCAGCAGTTTGGGATTCTCGCCCTTGGTCCATTCGTTCAGCTGCTTGCGGGCCGAATAGAGGGTCAGTCCTGAATAGCTGGAGAACATGCCGGCAGTGATGTAGCCATGATGTTTCTGGAGGCACTCGCGCATCAACTGCTCCAGCTTCTCCTTGTCGGCCAGAAGCTCCTGAGTATCAGTATTCTGGTAGCGTCGGAATCCGTCATGCCATTTCCTCATCTCCTCGTTCCACAACTTGCCAGGATTATACTCCACACCATCCAGACGCACATCGCGGTCCTTCACCTCGTCAGCACTGGTCACCTGCTTCGCCAGCGACAACTTAGGCGCAAACGAGCCGATGGGTGTTTCGATACGATATCCCTCAGCCAGGAAGCGCCCTGCCACCCGGATAAAGGCATCGAAGGCACGGCTCAGCTCACCGTATCGCAATGCATTATAGAACTCGCACTTCTCTTCCAACTCCTTCATTGTCAGCTTCATGCCGCTCTTGGGGCGCACATACATCAGGTTGCGTCCGTCGCTTCCTTTCACGGGCGTCGGATGCACCTCATACCATATTCCACTATTCTTTTTGGGCATAACAATCTTCTGTTTTCTTGATACAAAGGTACTCATTTTTAGGAAAAAAACAAATTTTACCCAAATAATTAATCAAAAACTTGCAAGAAATCTCAAAAAGGTGTATATTTGCAGCATTAAAAATCTCAAAAAGGTGTAAAATCGTATAGGTTAAAAATCTCAAAAAGGTGCAAACAACATCATTATGAAGCGGAAAATATATCAGCAACTCCTTGACTGGAAGGAGAAAAGGAACGGTGAGGTGGCACTACTCGTAGAGGGAGCGCGACGCATCGGAAAGAGCTATATCGTAGAGGAGTTCGGAAAGAATGAGTATGAATCATATATCCTCATCGACTTCAATAAGGCTCCTCAGATGGTCAGAGATTGGTTTGACCTCTATTTGGAAGACCTCGACACGCTGTTTCTCTATCTGAGCCAGCACTACAAAGTGAAACTCCATGAACGCAAGTCGCTTATCATTCTCGACGAGGTACAGTTGTGTCCTAGGGCTAGAGCTTCTATCAAATTTCTGGTGGCTGATGGTCGATATGACTATATCGAGACGGGATCGCTGGTGAGCATCAAGAAGAATACTCAAGGCATTGTACTCCCCTCGGAAGAACGCCCCATCCAGATGTACCCGATGGACTTTGAAGAGTTCCTTTGGGCTACAGGCAATGACATGCTGATGGACTTGATACAGAAGATGTACGCAGAGCGGAAGCCGATGGGCCAAGCTTTCCATCGTCAGGCTATGGATGCTTTCCGTCTCTACATGATTGTTGGAGGAATGCCACAGGCCGTAAAGAAATATATCGAGACGAAAGACTTTGATGCTGTAGATGCTGCCAAGCGCGATGTGCTTGCCATATATCGTAACGACATCTTCAATTATGCTGGGGAGATAGCCGACAAGGTAGTATCTATCTTCGACCAGATTCCCCCTCAGCTCTCCAAGCATGAAAAGAAGTTCCGCCTATCTGCCCTGAAGCCAGGTGCGAAATATCGAGATTGGGACGACGCTTTCTTCTGGTTGAAGGATGCGAGAGTGGTCAACATCTGCTATAATTCGACAGAGCCAAACATCGGATTGAAGATGAACGAAGACCGCACGACATTGAAGTGTTATATGAATGATACGGGCTTGTTGATCAGCCATGCTTTCGACGAAAAGGGTATCGTCTCGTCTGAGATTTACCAGAAACTACTCTTTGGGAAGTTGGAGGTGAACGAGGGAATGTTCATAGAGAACATTGTGGCCCAGATGTTTACAGCCAGCGGTAACAAGCTCTTCTTCTATAGCAAGTCATCAGAGGATGCCGAGGAACGTATGGAAATCGACTTCCTGTTCCAGAAGGACAAAGTGACCAGCCGCCACAACATCCGTCCTTTAGAGGTCAAGAGCGGTAAGAACTACACGCTGTCTTCTCTGACGAAATGTATGAAGAAGTTTGGGGAATATATGACTACTCCAACAGTGCTTCATGCAGCCGACTATAAGGTGGAGGATGGCATCACATATCTTCCGCTTTATATGACACCTTTGTTGTAGTCATGTGCAAAAGTACCTCTGTTTTTTTTGAATTTTTCTCCGAATGTTACTATATTATCTTCACAAACCAATAAAAACGAAGAGAAATGAAGCGAGTATTTATTGACATGGACTGACGAGGAGGGTATTATATATATCGGTGTCATTCCATTCCTTTTAGAAGAGAATTCATTGATTTTTAATGCCATCTGACTATAATAACTAAGAAATAAAAATTACAAACAATAGACGTAGATATGAGAGCTACTCCTAAAGAGATAAAATCATTAAAAGAATTTGTAGATAATATGAAATTAAAAGAAAATGCAATGTCCAAGGTAAAAGGACTCATGGAATCGCCCATGTTATATTTGTCTGGTGGGTCAAAGGAATTGTTTCACAGCAATTTCCTCTATTGGTTAGGTGTGAACTATCGTGATGCTTTTCAGCAGACAATGACAAGGCTACTTAATATAAATGCCACTTGGCCAGAAGGCTGGGAAGTTAAACGTGAGTATAAGCATTTGGATTTGTGCGTAACCTACCTGAAAGATACAGGAAAGATGCGCAATGGCGAATCTGTTAAGAAAGAGTGTGTATTCATTATTCTGGAAAATAAGGTGAAAAGCTTGCCTGAGCGAATGCAACTGAAACGATATGAGAAGGTGTTTGAGGGCTACAATCAGGGGTGCTCCTATGCTGTACTCTCATTGGTAAAAAATTTCCCTGGAAGCAAGTATTTAGACGAAAACACATGTTGGCAACTTCATCATTACGATGAATTGGCAGATGTAATCAGCAAATATTGCACTGCTGATATCCGTAAAAATCACCAAATATACGTTAGCGACTATTGCGCATATGTGAGAGAACTCAGCAAATTGGCTGAAGGATGGAAGGTCGAGGAAGATGATACTTTCTTAGCACAAGAAGAGGGTTTGGCTGAACTGAGACTGAATGATATCTATGAAAAGGTGCGATATGCACAGATTGCAGCCATGCTCGCTGAGAAAATGAAGTCCTTATTGGAAAGTGTGGCTTCTGAAGAGGAGAATGTTGTATTAGGTATGAGCAATACAGATGTTATTCTGAGGCGTGAGCACAAGGATGCTGAAGAGATTCTTGCATTCTATGGCTGTCCTGAGGCAAACCCTTTTCAGCAGGTGTTTATAGGTAGCGGCATGAGTCATGGCATCGGACTGTTTGAGGCTAAGGTGAAAGTGTCAAACGACTGCTGTCTTGTGTTGCAAATACAAGGCAACCGTTATTGTCATGGAATAGAAAAACAAAACATCGTTCATAATAGTACCTCCCTATCTGAATGGCTTCGGAATTTCATCGAATTCAAGTTTGGTGGTCTGCCTGATCATAAATCTAAGCCAGATTCAACACAATGCCACTACAAAGGCGGATTTCTTTATAAGTCTCAGAAAATTGATACAAACGTTAAGGTTCGTAGTATCGTAGATGCAATGAAAAATGACTTAGAGATTATTCTAAAAGCTAAACTAAATCCTAATAACAAGTCCTAAAGAATTTGAACGATGAAAAGAACAATTATCTATGTATTTGGTCCTAAGAGGCTTGCTGCAAGGAGAAAGTTGACACGATGGTAGCCCAGACCCCGGAACTACGCAAGATGACCATTCACATCGGCTCACTCACTAAGGAGGATATGCAAAAATGATATAACTAAAAACCTAAGATATTAATGACAAAGATTAACACATACAAATACATTTAATTATGGCAAAATTACACATCGGAGCAGACAATGGCAAAGCGCCAATCAAATGGAGTGACTACATCGGTAAAAATGCGGATGAAGTCATCGAAGAGGTGAAGCATTACTACCAGATTAATCCATACACTGTGATGGATGAGATTGAAAGTGAAAAGCGATATCGTAAGGTTACTTTGTTAAGGTACGAGCATTATGTTGATATTGTTTGTGATAACAATAATGGCAAGGTGGTTGATATCTTTCAATACGAAAAGAATAGAGTGTTAAAACTACTGGAAGAAAACAACGAAAAATAAATAGATACAATTATGGAAAATAGAAGAAAGTATTATAGTTCAAACTATAGAGGGAAATCTGGTTTCTGGAGTCAAGATACACTAAATCAAAGATATGATCATATCCACGATGTATTAAGCATTCGCTCAATTATTGATGAAGAAGACCTTAAATTTGTCATCAAGAATGCTTTTGTTTCAAGGATATATATATCTGTTGAAGCCGAGAAGAAACTGAGAGGGAAGACCCTTAAAAGCCTTCAACCACTTTATAATCAACTTATTAATGATGGCGTCTTAGATTTGCAGGACCGCAGATTCGGTTCTAAATTGAGTCCATATTTTGATATTTGTAAATTAGGCGATAAGGGCTTAGGGATTAGTATTGAGCATGTCGTTCCTGGTGAAGTTTGCAAGCAAGCAGCTCTAAAAAGTTTTAGTAAACCAGACTTTGTGAATATTTTTAATAATGCATATATATGCCTTGTTACATCTGATCAAGCAAAAGCATTAGATAAAAAATGGAAAAGCACTTTGCCTCCAAATCCCCGTACAGGATTTCCATACGACTTTACTAAGCATCCTTTTGCCCGATACGATGGTAAACTTGGAGGAGAGAAAATTGATGTACATGGTCCTTGGACTATGAAAGATGGTCGTCTTGAAGAAGAATTAACATGATACAAATCGGAGATACTTGGGAAATAGGCAGAACGGTCTATTACATGGAGATAATGTATTAAGAAGAAGCATTGGGCGAACTCAAGATTTTGTGATGGAATTTTTGAATTTCTCACTCAACATATCTATATTGGTTACGTAACAAACCAAATAAAGAGTAAATATGGAAGTTAAAAAGGACGTTGACGTTTTGATTAAGGAGGTTGCGGCTTGCAATACTCTAACTGCAGAGGAGGACTTCGCTCTGACGAAGGCTGTACAGGACAAAGGTACAGACTGTGACGAGATGAAGAAGCTGCACGAGGTGTACGACCGCTTTGTGGTTAGTATTGCAAAGCAATACTTAGACAAGGGCCTCTCTCTCGAAGAATTGGTAGAGGTTGGAAAGTCTGGACTCGAAAAGGCGGCTCAGAAGTATGACTCAACTCGTGGTTTCAAATTCATCGCCTATGCTGTCTGGTGGATTCGCCAACCTATGCTTGTGGCTATCGAGTCGAAGGAATAATAAGGAAAAGAACCAGTCGTAGAAAGCTCGTTCAAAGATAGGGCCGGAGGCTGGCTGGCATCCTTCTCATCCTGTAGTAGAAAGGTCTTGGGATGCCATTTTTGACAAGTAATGATTTATAAACAAAAACAACAGCATGGAACAGCAAAAAACAGGAAGCGAATCTGACAAAGAGGCATTACTGAAGTTTATGCAAGATGCAGAATGTCTAGATGCTTTATCAAAG
>CACZMV010000015.1 GCA_902782305.1 uncultured Prevotellaceae bacterium | reverse complement strand
GGTCAGCAGAAGTATAATGAGCTGCCAGAGGACTCCCAATGCCAGGGATAGAATAACCGTCTTCAGGTTCATTCCAAGGCTCGGATTACGCCATATTCCAAACTTCTCTTTCTTCTCTTCGTAAAGTAAGACGGCAAAAATTGCCAACGGCCACAGAAGGTTACCTATATCTAATGTGGTACGGCTGAATGGGATGTCCCGCCCGAAAATATAGACGAAGTAGGGCAACAGGAAAACGCACATCAAAAGGAAGGAAGCAAGAAAGACTCTTGCCATCTTGAAAATACATTCTTTTTTAGAATACGTCATAAAAATAGTTTAAAATGAAACAAAATTAGGATGTATCTTATCTGCTTACGTGCGAGCCTATAGTTTCCATTATCCGCATATCGGTAAATTTCTTTCTGTATGGGTCGAACTTCTGCATTTTTACAGCATTAGGACTAATACCCCATGTTTGCCTTTGCGCTTTGCGGACAAAAGATAGTCCATGCTGCTGTTGGCAACTGTCTATTCTAACTGTGTCACATTTGCACATAGCCTTCTGCTGACATAAAGAGTCTGTTCTAATGGCTATGCTGTCTTGCTTGACCGTTGTATTGTCCATGCAGTTTTGGCCAATAGCAAAACAAGGTACAATCAACAGGACGATTACTCCCAGAGATTTCTTTGGTACAGCCATATAATTTCCGATTTATCTCATTTCTCTTTTGTAAAGCGAGCTACTTCCTCGCTGGAATCGGTTTGATACCAGACCATTTCAGAGTCAGTCAGTTTACGGACATCAACTTCAAGGTAGATTTTGGATTCACCATTGTAAGTTCTTCCAGTGAAAATATTCATGTGTCCCGTTTCTCCGACTCGATAATTGAGGTCTTGCGTTTTCCAACCTTCGTTAGGCCATGAAGAAACTTGTTCCTCTATGCGTCCCGAATACCAGTTCTCGGGATAGAAGGTATATATTACCGTCTCACCGTCCATAACGCCACTACGTATGGCTTTTCTCCACTTTCCCTCAAGTCTGCTTGCATCAAAATTGTCATCATCGTCGCTGCTGCAAGAGGCAAGGGAGAAAGCAGCAAGCATCATAAAAGCGATTCTCCAGATTTTCATTGTTTTCATTTCGATATTTGTTGTTAATGTTTCTGTCTATATAAACGTCGTGAAGCAGGAAATCCTGCATCGCCGGGCGTTAAACTTTCCTAATCCACTCCATAATTGTCAGATAAGTTTCGTCCACGCTATAACGTGAACGCTCACCTTATCCATTCTCTGACAATTATTCCTTGAAACTTCCTACATTTCGAGGTCGTTGAATGAGATAGCGAACGCCATTTTTCTTGTCCACAATGTCTTTGGGTATCACACGAATGCGAAATCCAGCAACAAAGGTACTACTAATAATTGAGAAACAATGCATATTACCCCACCTTTTATATAATATTAGCGGAATGAGGTTCTCCAAAGCAATCTACTCAGCCATATATACAGTTCTTGGTATCGCATGTCATTTGGAAAGATTGCACGGTATTTCACCTATCAACTTTTTCGTTGCGAATTTCACCTGAATTTCACCATAGGCAAAAGAAAAACGAGCTACATCTCTGTAACTCGTTGATTTTCAATGTAGCGGGAGCCGGGATTAAACCGGCGACCTCATGATTATGAATCATGGCATTAGTTCTTTTGACCATTTCTTGAGTTTCTCCGAAAGTATTTTCAATTACTCCGAATAGAATTTTAATTACTCCGAAAGTAATTTTTGTTACTCTTGGAGTATTGTTTCTGTTTGACTTTTCGCTTAACCCTGTTTCCGTAGCCGATGATGCAAAGGTCAAAAAAACAGGGATAGGCGATTTTACCCTCCCTTCCTCCCGTCACCCCTCTCAAATGCCGATGTACAGGGCGTTTGAGGCACGGGAGGGAGAATGATTATCCCTCCCGTTACCCTCCCTTTTTTTTGTTCGCTCCCTCACATTTTGAAAACAAGGGACCCTAGACGGGAGGGAGACGGGAGGGAAATTTGTTTTCCCTCACGTCTGCGAACGCCAGTAAATAAAGGGGTTCCGAGCGAAAAAGGGAGGAAGGGAGGGTAAAATCGAAAAACCATTTTTTTCTTGGTTCGGATAAGGCACACTTATTGAGAAATAAGGTACGCTTATTGGAAAATAACCCTGGGTTATGGTGCTACAACTTTTAGTCTTAATAGTAGCAATTAGTCCGTAGGCTTCGGACTCTCAGTCCGAGCCGTTCGGACTGGCAGTCCGTCGGGACGGACTAATAAAGTTGTTGGTCAGCACTAAAAAGTTAGTCTCACTACTTTTTTCTGATGAAAAATGCGTAATTTTGTAGCCGATTATAAATACAGTATAGAAACAATGATAGGATTGGAAAGATTAAAGACCTGGTTTTTGATAGCTGTTCTGGTCATTTGCGGACCGACCAGTTTAGCCTCGTGCGCTTCAAATGAGGACAATGCAACAGAGCAGAGCAACATAACAACGATAGCTGATAAGGTTTGGGCTTTCAGTCAGGGTCATCCCGACGGTTTCACGATTGACATCCGCACGATGACGGTGCCGACTGAGGGAATCGCTGTCAGTTATGCAGCAACACAGAACAGCCACTCGCGTGACCAACTCGACAAGGTGGTTAGCCATGCCTTGCAGATGGTGAACAATGTCATCCGTCAGATGAAGTCCGACGGTTCTCTTCGGAAACTGCATGAGAAGTACGGGTTAGTATATGCCTACGAATAAAATAACGATAATAACTGACGGACTACCTGTTGCAAATTTGGTTATCTCATGGATTCTTTGTAAATTTGTGGGCTAAAAGAAAATGGTATGGGAAATTTCGACGATAGTTTGTTGGCACAACTGAATGAGAGTCAGCGAGAGGCTGTGGTGTATTGTGACGGACCTCAGTTGGTGATAGCGGGTGCTGGTTCAGGAAAGACGCGTGTGTTGACCTACAAGATAGCCTATCTGCTGGACCATTATGATATGGCTCCCTGGAACATTCTTGCGCTGACCTTTACCAACAAGGCTGCGCGTGAAATGAAGGAGCGCATAGGCAGACTGGTAGGGCAGGATAGGGCCATACGCTTGCAGATGGGTACTTTCCATTCGGTTTTTGCACGAATTCTACGAGCAGAGGCTGAGCATATAGGCTTTGGTGCCAACTTCACCATTTACGACCAGTCAGACTCTCGTTCGCTGGTAAAGAGCATCATCAAGGAGATGCAGCTTGATGACAAGACGTATAAGGCAGCATCGGTGGCTGACCGCATCTCAATGGCTAAGAACCACTTGCTGTTGCCTCAGCAATATGCCACTAGTTCGTGGGCTGCTGACGATGCTCAGCATAAACGTCCGATGGTGTCCCAAATATATAATAGGTACGCGGAGCGTTGTCGTCAGGCTAATGCGATGGACTTCGACGACTTGTTGGTACAGACATTTGTGCTGTTCAAGAATCATGAGGACATCCGACAGAAATATATAGAGCGTTTCCGTTATGTACTGGTTGACGAGTATCAGGACACGAACTTTGCTCAGCAAGCCATCGTATTGTTGCTGACTAAAGAGCACGGAAGGGTGTGTGTGGTTGGCGATGATGCACAGAGCATCTATAGTTTCAGAGGTGCTAACATCGATAATATCCTGGACTTCCAGAAGCATTATGATGGGGCACGACTATATAAACTGGAACAGAACTATCGTTCGACACAACTCATCGTGCAGGCTGCTAACAGCCTGATACGCAAGAACGAACGACAGATACACAAGGACGTATTCAGCGAGAACGAACAGGGTGAGCGCTTAACCCTGAAACCAGCGTATAGCGACAAGGAGGAGGCGATGATTGTTTGCAACGACATCAAGCGAATTCGCAGACAGGAGCAGTGTGAATATAGTGACTTTGCCATTCTCTATCGCACCAATGCACAGAGTCGTTCGTTCGAGGAACAGATGCGCAAGGATGGTATTCCGTATCGTATCTATGGTGGACTGAGCTTCTATCAGCGCAAGGAGATTAAGGATGTGATAGCCTATTTCCGCGTAGTGGCTAATCCCAATGACGAAGAGGCACTGCGACGCATCATCAACTATCCTGCAAGAGGTATTGGTGATACAACGGTGGGTAAGATAGTGGAAACAGCCAATCTGCATAACGTCAGCCTGTGGCAGGTGATAGCACAACCGATGGTTTTCGATTTGAAACTATCGAGTGGCACGCTGGCCAAGTTGGAGGCTTTTAAGACGTTGGTGGGAGGATGGATGAATCGTATTGGCGACGAGGATGCTTACGTGCTTGGTCACTCAATCATCATGGAGAGTGGCATCAGTAAGGATATCTATAGCTCGAACAATCCAGAAGACTTGTCGAGACAGGAGAACTTGGAGGAATTCCTGAGTGGTATGCAGGACTTCGTGGAGAGTAGGAAAGAGGAAGGACGTGAGCAGGAAATTGGGCTGAGCGACTTCTTGCAAGAGGTGGCTTTGTTGACAGACTTGGATAGTGAGGGCGATGAAGATCAAGCGAAGGTGACGCTGATGACCATTCACTCAGCAAAAGGTCTGGAGTTTCCCACCGTATTTGTTGTGGGTTTGGAAGAAAACATCTTCCCGTCACCTATGTGCACAAATTCCATGCGCGAACTGGAGGAAGAACGCCGTTTGCTCTATGTGGCCATCACGCGAGCAGAGAAACATTGCATCCTGACCTGTGCGCAGAACCGTTTCCGCTATGGCAAGATGGAAGTTGACACACCTTCACGCTTTATCAAGGACTTCGACCCTAGCTTGATTAGGATAGAGGGTGGAAGCGCTAGCACCTTTGGCCTTTCTGGGTCGTCTAGTTATTCAAGAGAATCTAGATTTTCTAGAGATTCTAGACAGCCTAGTGATTCTAGATTTTCTAGAGAGTTTAAAAGCCCTCTGCCTTCAAGGTTCCAGAATCCACGCCCTGTGGCTACGCAGTTTGTGGCTGATCCAAAACCTCGCTTAATGCCTATACGACAAGAAGCGCCACGCCCACAGTCGGCTATTGGTAACATAGGACTGAAAGAGGGCAACGTGATAGAGCATCAGCGCTTTGGTATAGGAACGGTGATTAAGATAGAAGGCTCTGGCGAAAATACAAAAGCAACTGTAGAGTTCAGGAATGCTGGAACTAAACAATTGCTCTTGAAATTTGCGAAGTATACGATAATCAGTTAAAGAGCATCATCTTCCGGACGTTCTGGAAGATGATGCTTTATTTTGGGCAAGTGCTTCTTCTTGCGAAGATATGCAGCTTTGCGTGCTTCATATTCCTCGAAGTGTTTCTCGAGAAAATTGTCTGCCATCAGTTCTTGTTATTATTATATATGATACTGATGCGCACAGGTGTATGTTTGTTCTTCTTGCCTCCAACCAGTCGGACACTGTTTACATTCATCTCATTCGATACAGTAGTCGCATTGGTTGTACCAGAGGTCTCAACCTGTACAGGAATCAATACCACCTTGTTCCAATCAACCGTTGTATAGCGGCGCTCCCACATGTGGTTAATCAATGTTGAGAGATTGTTGAACGTATAAGTCTTATAGGTGGTGTTGAACGTAGCCAGATAAGAAGTCTTGTTGTTTGGCACGCTATTCAACTCAAAGAAAGTCTTCAAGCTGTCGCGCTCAACCATCAGCAATTGGGTAGGTTCTTCAAGCACAATATCGCTGAAATTGCTCTTGTCAGTCATACGGTTGAACACAATTCTGGCAGAGGTAATCGTGTCATTCTCATGTCCTCTCTTAATGTCTTCTACGGGCAATGTAACTTCAGTATAAATGCCAGCAGGAGTCTTTAGATAGGTGCATTCCTCGTCGGCAATGAGCTTATCGATACGACTCTGGTCATTGATGATATGCGTAGTCTGCAACACTTCCTCTGTGGCGTTGATGTTTGCATATTCAATGTAGGTTACATCATTAACAATATAATGGTAATAGATAACCAGCTGTGTATAAGCAACTTCAGTCATTACACCCAATCCATCCACACACTTCAGATAGAAGCCTGGACAAACGTTGCGAGTAAATGCTTTTGAGTTCTTGTAATATTCAGGATGGTCATAATACTTTTCCATTAAGTAAGTACCGTAATTGTTATACTTATTACCATCCTTGTCGCAATACTCGTCGTTCAGGGGAATGTCTACCGTCTCGTAGTATCCTTTCTTGCGATAAACAGAGCGCAGACTGTCGTTGGTTGTCAAGTCAGTCATGGAGTAGACAACATTTTGGGAAATAGCGCCTTCATCCTTGCGAACATAGCCTTTTTCCTCTGGGTCAAAGTTGGTATAGTAAAGATTACTTTCCTCAACGGGCTTAGCAAGTTCGTGTAATGACAACTTCATAGCGGCCAAAGAGTCACCCTGATAGCTGTTGACAACGATACGAACAAAGCAAGAGTCGGCAATAGGAGTGAAGATACCACCTTTTTCAGCAATAGTCTGTTGGCTAGGGAACATCTTGCTGGCTTGATTCTCCAAGATATGGAACTGCGTCATGTAGTGGCTGATAATGTAAGAACCTGTCTCTGGGTCTTTCAATCTGCCAAGATAGCTATAGACGCTTCTTGAAAGCACGGAGTCTACCTTGATGGACTGTGTGGCTACATCAAATGTATCAGTATAGACCTCGTATTTATCATTGGAACTCGTCAGCGAGTTGCCCATCAGGTCAGTGGTTTCCGTACATGAAGAGATTGCAACCGCAACGAGTGCAATCACCGCCATTATTATTTTTCTCATCACTGAAGTTCTTTTGTCTAAATAATATTATCCTTGAATATTAAATCTTATCATAGAATTCCTCGTAGGCATTCTGGAAGTCTTCGCCTGGATAACTCAGCGTGGGAATATTGTTGTCTGCAGCATATTTCAGAAGTTTCTTATCAACATTGTTGCAGCCTGCAATAACACCATCGCTATAGTCAATAGCCAACTTGCTCAGTTCTTCGAAGTCAAACTGGTCGTTATACTTCTTCAGCAATGAAGCCTTTGCGTCACGGAACTCGATGCTCTTCTTGAAATTGTCGTCAAGATTAGAATTCAGACTCTTGCTGAAGAGTGATGTTACCACCTTGGTGCTGGCAAATGAAGGCTCATCATGATAGGCTGTCTTTATATAAAGAGGTATAACAGCGCCCATCCATCCCTGAACATGGATGATATCGGGCACCCAACGCAACTTCTTGACAGTTTCCAGTACGCCACGAGCAAAGAAAATGGCACGCTCACCATTGTCTGCATAGTCAACGCCGTTCTCGTCAATAGTCATCTGACGCTTGGCGAAATAATCATCGTTATCAATGAAATAGACTTGGATGCGTGTCTGGGCGATAGAGGCCACTTTGATAATCAGTGGGTGGTCTGTATCGTCAATAATCAAATTCATACCAGAGAGACGGATGACCTCATGCAATTGTCCGCGACGCTCATTGATATTGCCCCATTTGGGCATGAACGTACGAATCTCGTGACCATTCTCCAGCATAGCCTGCGGGAGTGCTTTTCCCATCAGTGATAAATCGCTGTCGGGTACATAAGGGGTTATCTCCTGATTGATGAATAATATCTTTTTTGCCATATGGGTTACATTTTTCCTTTGCAAAGTTACGAAATTTAATTCACAAAACGACAGAAACGTGCATATTTAAGGATTTTTAGCCCCTATTTTGGCATATTTTTACGATATTTTTTCCTTATTTGATAAAAATGTTGTTATTTTGCACCCGTTTTACGACAAAGTAAGGAAAAAGAATGAAAGTTTTTGAAAAGATTGTAGATCTGCAAAATCAGCTTTTTGAGGATCGCAAGCAAGGGAAAGAAATAGGGTTGGTACCCACCATGGGAGCCCTGCATGAAGGACACGCTTCGCTGGTACGTCGTAGTGTGGCCGAAAATGGGATAACAGTAGTATCTGTATTTGTTAATCCGACTCAGTTCAACGATAAGAACGATTTGAAGAATTATCCTCGTACGCTAGAGGCTGATTGCAAGTTGCTTGAAGCTTGTGGTGCTGATTATGTGTTGGCTCCTTCGGTGGAGGAGATATATCCTACACCCGATACGCGTCAGTTTGAATATCCCCCTGTGTCAACGGTCATGGAGGGGGCTCATCGTCCAGGTCACTTCAATGGTGTATGTCAAGTAGTTAGTCGCTTGTTCTATATCGTGAAACCTACTCGCGCATATTTTGGAGAGAAAGACTGGCAACAGATTGCTGTTGTAAAAGCGATGGTTCGCCATTTGGGAATTCCTGTTCAGATTGTAGAGTGTGATATTGTTCGCGATAAAGATGGCTTGGCTCGTAGCAGTCGTAACACTTTGTTGTCGAAGGATGAGCGTGCCATTGCCCCCAATATCTATAAGGCGCTGAAGGCGAGTCTGACCTATGCCAAGAAGCATACGGTGAAGGAAACACATGACAAGGTGGTGGCAGATATTAATGCTGTGGACGGATTGGACGTAGAGTATTTCTCGATCGTTGATGGTAATACGTTGCAGGATGTTGAGTCTTGGGATGAAACACCTTATGTAGTTGGTTGTATTACCGTATATTGCGGAAAAACACCTATCCGCTTAATTGATCATATTAAGTATAAAGAATCATGATGATAGAAGTAATGAAGTCTAAACTTCACTGTGTGACAGTGACGGAGGCTAATCTTAACTATATGGGTAGTATCACCATTGACGAGGATTTGATGGATGCTGCCAACTTGATAGCTGGAGAGAAAGTACAGGTGCTTGACAACAACAATGGCGAGCGTTTTGAGACCTATATTATAAAAGGTGAACGCGGTTCAGGCTGTATCTGCCTGAATGGTGCTGCAGCCCGTAGGGTACAGGTGGGAGATGTTGTTATCATTATCTCCTATGCCCACATGGATTTTGAAGAGGCAAAGACGTTCACGCCCACCGTTGTATTTCCTAAAGAAGGAAACAGATTATAAAATAAGAAAGCCGCTCAACATCGAGCGGCTTTTCTTTTATCTAAGTGTTGGTTTGATTATTCAACAACGACCAGTGCGTCGTCTTCCATTACACTCTGACCAGGCTTTACGCAGATAGCAGTTACCTTACCGTCTTTCTCTGCCTCAATGTTGTTAGCCATCTTCATGGCTTCCAGCACGAGCAGTGTGTCGCCTGCCTTCACCTCATCACCAACATTGACGTTGATAGATGTGATAACACCAGGAAGTGGAGCCTTAATAGCATTGTTGGTGTTAACATTGGCAGAACCAGATTCACTAGCCTCGCTAGATTCACTAGCCTGAGCAGCGGGGCGAACCACAACTTTCTTCTCGGGCTCAGCCTCAGGCTCCCATGCTACCTTATATTCCTCACCATTCACAGTGACTACGGCTTCATTCTCTACAATCTCACCAATGGCAACTTCATACTCATTGCCATTGATGGTGTATTTATATTCTTTCTTCATAATTGTTCATTTTTCACTTATCACTTTTCACTTCCTTAGGGATGTTCTGTCATTGTCAGGGCATAGCCATTCCACTGAGTCTGTTTCTCTGCAATCGTAATGATGCCAGGCTCCTTGTCATGGACATTGTTGCCCTTGAACTCGTAAAGTGCCATCGCAATGGCTGCATAAACTTCGTTCTTCATACGCAGAAATAATGATTACATAGGAATGTTTCCATGCTTCTTAGCAGGCAGAGCATCGCGCTTGGTAGCGAGCTGAGCCAGTGCACGACAGATACGGAAACGAGTATTACGAGGCTCAATCACATCGTCAATGTAGCCATACTTGGCTGCCTGATATGGATTGGCAAACAGCTCGTTGTATTCCTCTTCTTTCTCAGCGATGAAGGCCTTAACATCCTCACCAGCCTCTTTCTTAGCCTTAGCTTCCTTAGCATAGAGTACTGCAGCAGCACCAGATGCACCCATTACAGCAATCTCGGCAGAAGGCCAAGCATAGTTCAAGTCAGTGTGGAGCTGCTTAGAACCCATTACGATGTGTGAACCACCGTATGACTTACGCAGTGTAACCGTAATCTTGGGAACTGTAGCCTCACCATAAGCATAAAGCAACTGAGCACCATGCAGGATGACAGCATTGTACTCCTGACCTGTACCAGGCAAGAAACCAGGAACGTCAACAAGTGAAACAATAGGAATATTGAAGGCGTCGCAGAAACGAACGAAACGAGCACCCTTACGAGAAGCGTTTACGTCCAGTACGCCAGCATAGCAAGAAGGCTGGTTGGCTACGATACCTACGCTCTGACCATTGAAACGGGCGAAACCAACGATGATGTTCTTGGCAAACTTAGGCTGTACCTCGAAGAACTCATTGTCATCGGTAATAGCCGAGATAACCTTGTACATATCGTATGCCTCGTTGGGATTCTCTGGGATAATCTCGTTGAGTGAATCCTCCAAACGGTCGATGGGATCAGTGCACTTCTTGCGAGGAGCCAGCTCCATGTTGTTTGATGGGATATAACTCAGCAGGGTTTTCAGCATCTCAACAGCCTCTTCTTCTGTCTTTGCAGTGAAGTGGGTAACACCCGACTTAGAAGCGTGAACAGATGCACCACCCAGATGCTCCTGGTCAATGTCCTCGCCAGTAACGGTCTTCACAACCTTTGGTCCAGTGAGGAACATGTATGATGTACCTTCCATCATCAAGGTAAAGTCGGTGAGAGCTGGGCTGTAAACGGCACCACCTGCACAAGGACCGAAGATACCAGAAATCTGAGGAATAACACCTGAAGCCAGAATGTTACGCTCGAAAATCTCTGCATAACCAGCCAAAGCGTTGATACCCTCCTGAATACGTGCACCACCTGAGTCGTTGATGCCAATAACTGGAGCACCCATCTTCATGGCCATATCCATTACCTTGCAGATTTTCTGCGACATGGTTTCTGAAAGAGAACCAGCATGAACGGTGAAGTCTTGTGCGAAGACAAAGACCAGACGACCGTCAATGGTACCAGAACCTGCAACTACACCATCGCCCAGGAACTGCTTCTTCTCCATGCCGAAGTTGTGGCAACGATGTTCCTTGAACATATCGTACTCTTCGAAAGAGCCTTTGTCGAGCAGCATGTCAATGCGCTCGCGAGCGGTGTATTTGCCCTTGTCGTGCTGTTTCTGTATGGCTTTCTCGCCACCACCGAGACGAGCCTGCTCGCGCTTCTCGATGAGTTGTTTGATTTTCTCTAATTGCTTACTCATTGTTTTATTTCGCGTTATTACGTTATTTCGTTATTTCGAATCTTTACTCTGGGTGTTCGCAGAGCTCTGTCAGGATTCCGCAGGTTGACTTCGGATGCAGGAAAGCAATGTTCAACTGCTCAGCGCCCTTGCGTGGCTTCTCGTCAATCAGACGAACACCCTTCTCGCTTACTTCTGCCAAAGCATTGGCGACACCATCTTCTACGCAGAATGCTACGTGGTGCACACCCTTGTTGCCCTTGTCAAGCCACTTCTGGATAGTGCTTTCAGGAGATGTGGGCTCCAGCAATTCCAGCTTTACCTCTCCACACTTTAGGAAGGCAGTCTTTACCTTCTGATCTTCTACAACCTCGATGTTGTAACACTTCAGGCCCAGCACGTTCTCAAAGTACGGCAGGCTCTCTTCGATGCTCTGGACTGCAATGCCCAGATGCTCAATGTGAGAAATCTTCATATCTTTCTGATGTTAGAATATTATTAATAATGTGCAAAGGTAATCAATTTCAGGCACATAACGAAGTAAACTCCTCTTTTTTTGGCTTTTTTATACTTTTTAGTGTTGACGAAGGTTCCACTTTGAGTTATCGCTATGGAAATCATACTCTGCTAGGGTAGGAGTAGAGTCGGCTGCAGAGTAGATAACAAAACGGGTGTTGAGTCCTGTTTCTCCAGGAATACGCTTTGGCATGATGCGATAGGTTCCATCGGTCAACTGCTCAATGCGCCAGAGTTGTTCGTCGCTTCCTGTAAAGACGGGAACGGTTGTCAATTCTTTGTCTGCAGTTGCTGCTAGAGTGCGCTCAGTCCCTTCAATGGTAATCTTGAAATATGGATTGCTGAGATATCCGCCAGCCTCTTCTATAGGAGTAATTGTCCAACGCTGGTGGGGACGGAACATGTAATCACCACATCGTAGAGAGATGTTTCCCTTAGGCCAATTGCTATTTACCTCTTCCAATTTCTGGTTCGGAATAGAAACCAGAGGCTTGGTTAGATCCATTTGCCAGAAACGCTCACGTTCCTGTTGCATGCGGACAAAGTCGACAGCCAGTTCCAAAGCATATCCTCGTCGTTCGCTCTCAATCTCATACGTGCCACCTCGGAGTTGTTCGCCTGCAATAGGCCATCCGTTTTTCCAAAGTAAAGGTCGGATGCCTAATACAGAACGACCGCTTCGTTCGAAATCAGCTTCAAAATGGCAAGACATGATTTCCACGCCTTCGTCAATGATGGTGCGTCCAAAATGACCAGGACCACATACTCTGTCGCCTGCTGCTATTACCATTCGTCCACCTCCATGGAACATGTCACGTCCGATGTTGTCGAGATAAGGACCTTCTACAGAGCGTGAACGTCCAACGACGATGTTATAGGTAGAGTTCACGCCATCGCAACAGGTGCCGTGAGTTCCCAGCAGATAATACCATCCGTCACGATATATCAGGTCGGTGGCTTCACAGTCTATGGCAATATCCTTCTCTTTGTTCCCCTTCATACGGAAGCCAGTCTTTGGGTCCAGTTCTATCAGTCGGATGGTTCCGAAGTAGGTGCCGTAAGTAACCCACAATCGACCTGTTGTTGGGTCAAGTAACAGACAAGGGTCAATGGCATCCTGATCTTCCATTCCATCACTGGAGCAAACTTCAATAGCCTCGCTGAATTTGAAATCTGGTGATTTGGGATCGAGTGTTTTGTTCCACATGGTCAGAATTCGTCCGTTATGTCCACCACCCAGTCCACCGCCAGTGGCTCCATATATAATAAGGTAACGGTCGCCAATCTTCATGACATCGGGTGCGGCACCACCTCCAGGACGTTCTGCACCAGAGTGCCAAGACCATCCATCTTCGGAAATCAGTCCACCACCTCCTGTTCCAAAGGTATAATACTTACCTTCACATTCTGCTATGGTAGAGGGGTCGTGGATATAGGGAGTTCCTGACTGAGCCTTTGCTGAGGGAATAAATAGGCAGGAAGCGAATAGTATAATTAGAATCTGTTTCATGACTTTATCGGGCATTAATGGTATAGTTGGTAATTGGATTTCCTTTCTCATCAATAAATCGGGCACACATGTCGCTGAGTCCTGGTCCGTTAATCACTGCACAGCGCAAGATGTTACGTCCTTTCTTCAGTGTAAGACGATGAGATACACCATCATCCTCCACCATGCGACGATCGCCTTCCAACAACAGAACTTCCTCATTGTTCAACCACCACATAGAAGCTCCGTTTGAACCCACAGCCAAACGGACGTTCTGCAGTTCTTCATTACACTCGATGATGGTTTCACACCAGAAGAAGGAACCATAGGTCTGCTTTCCATATTTTTCTGCAAAACGGAACAGCTTCATATTATAATTCTCACTATCCAAAGTGTACCATTTTCCTTTCTGCTTCGGTAATTTGTTTAGTTCCTCAGAGAATTTGGCTCGAAGCCATGAGTCAGTGAAGATAACGTTGGAACGAACGTCTACAGCTATGGGTTCCATCATTCGCCAACGACGGATGAATCCTTGGTCATCAGGTTTAGATGGTGCGGCATTAGCAGGGACAGAGGAGAAGTAGTGAGGACGATTCTTGAATTGTAACCAGTCGACACTTACACCATCTCCCTCGCAGGTCACAACAAGGTCGGTAACACCTTTGGGCGTATAAAGCATAGGTGCTGTCAACGTAAGCCATTGTCCAGACATATCACGACGGAAAGGACCTGCTTCGCTCTTTACGGTTATGTCGACTTTGGCAATGATTTTTCCCTTGGCACTCTTTTCACGAACATACAGTGTAGTGTTCTCCTTGGCCATTGCGCTGATAACCAAATAACCATCCGTAATCGGACTGAAATCCACATCATTATAGCGCAACCAACTACCTTTCTTTGGGAGGGTGGCCTGATAGCTACGGAAAGTGTTGATAGTGTCTATCAGCTGCGTAGTCACATCATTGCTTGCATTGCTAAATCGGTCAATCTCGATTTTCTCTGTTGCCAGATTGATACCAACTCCTCGCTTGGTGGGCTTGACCTCGCGGATGGTTCCGTCTGCATTGAAATAGATGTTCTCAATACAAGCAGAACGGCGTTTATCATCGCGAGGTGAGAAGTCGTTGTGGTGATAGAACAGATACCATTGTCCCTTGTATTCAAGGATGCTATGATGATTGGTCCAACAATGATTTGCATGCTCTGCCATAATGATGCCTTTGAAATCCCAAGGACCTAAAGGCGATTTTGACATAGCATAGGCTAGTGTCTCTGTAGGATTGGCTCCATTCTCTTTCGAACCACGAACCCATGGGAAAGTAAGATAGTACCAATCACCACGACGGAAGGCAAAAGGACCCTCTTTGAACCCTTCGGGTAGACCCTTCATTTCTTCGCCTCCCACCATTATAGGGGGCATTTCTGGCATTCCTTCACGTTGGGGCATCTTTACTTCTTTCAATTCTCCGTCTAGTTCTTTCATGTTATCCTTGAGCTTGCCTCCGCGAATACCCATGCCACTCCAATAGATATACGCCTGACCATCCTTGTCAATTAGTACACAAGGGTCGATACCTGATACACCTTTAATGGGTTCTTGCTCCAAGGTGAAGGGTCCTTCTGGACTATCTGCTGTAGCTACACCTATGGCAAAGCCACGCCCTGTCTTTGGGGCATTAGGGAAATAGAAATAATACTTTCCATTCTTCTCTACGCAATCAGGGGCCCACATGGAATAGCCGTCTTTCTTTCCCCAAGGCACTTGTTCCTGTGATATGATCATCCCATGATCCGTCCAGTCTGTCAGGTTGCTGGAAGAAAATACATGATAATCCTCCATGCAGAACCAATCCTGTCGCTGACCAGCGGGTGGGGTGATGTCGTGCGAGGGATACAGGTACACCTTATTATTAAATACGCGAGCAGTAGGGTCGGCAGTATACTGGTCACGAATAATGGGGTTCTGTGCCATAGTCATCGTAGCGACCATACACAGAACTGAAGTTGATAGCAAATAATGTTTCATAAGGTTTTCGTTCTCTAGTTTAATTTGTATTTATTTAGTTACTATGATAAAGCCACCACGAGGCTGGCATATTATAGAAGTTGGCAATTTCTTTATTTGATGGATATTCCAATCTCCTTTTGATGTATCTTCGAAAAGCGTTGCTTTCGAAAACTTACCAATGGCTTTCTTGTCAATAGTCAGTTCCTTTTCTTGGTTCGTACCATTGATACCTGCTATATACCAAGTCTTTCCATGGCGCCTTGCCATCACGACAGATTCTCCAGGATAGCCTGACAGTAGATGTGTCTCGTCCCAAACAGTAGGCAGGTTCGTGAAGAAGTCTTTCACTTCTTGGGGTTGAACCATATAACTCTCAGGTCGATCAGCTAGGTGTTGCAGGGCACTCTCAAAAAGTATGGTCAATGCCAACTCATGAGCCTTCGTTGTGATGTGTGGATGCTGCGAATCGCTGAAGGTACATGGGGTATAGTCCATCGGCCCTATAACATTGCGAGTGAAAGGCAATGTGGCATTATGACATGCAGCCTTGTCTGTAAACGTTGCCACATTGTTATA
Organism: uncultured Prevotellaceae bacterium; assembly: GCA_902782305.1. Lineage (GTDB taxonomy): Bacteria > Bacteroidota > Bacteroidia > Bacteroidales > Bacteroidaceae > Prevotella. The sequence goes on along the minus strand of CACZMV010000015.1, from coordinate 41,921 downwards.
CCATTCAGCACCATATACTCCCTCTGTCGTCATGAGGTTCGGATAGGTGCGTTGCCATCCGCGAGGAATCGTTGCTCCATGGAAGTTGACTAGCAGATGGTGGCGAGCAGCACTTTCCAGCAAGTCGATGCAATAATCCATATTCCGTTGTGTATCGCCAGAGAAGAAATCAATCTTCACACCAGCAACACCGATTTTCTCAAGCCATGCAAACTCACGTTCCCTGTCATCAGCCTTGTTCAAACGGAACTTTGGCGTTGGGGCACCATCTACCCAACCTACAGACGAGTTATACCATATCAATGGCTTTACGCCTTGTGCTTTAGCATAATTGACAGCGTCCTCTATGGTCTTGCCATTCTTCATTTCGTCCCATTCGGCATCAATCAACACGTAGGGTAACTGAAGGTCGCGAGCCATATCCACATATTTTTGGATAATGTTATAGTCGTTCGAACCATGATTGTAAGCCCAATAGATCCATGACACCACACCTGGCTTTATCCAACTTGTGTCCTTTATCTTGCAAGGGTTGCTGACATCTGTTACTAATGTCGATTCAACTACATCACTCAAACTGCCAATGATAGCCAGTTGCCAAGGGGTATGGTCGCAGGTCTTACCCTTTATGGTTTCTGCTGGAATGACACGATACCATACTCCTTCGTTGAATAGGGAAGAAGCACTTTGTCCTTGTTCGATGTTCGCTTCAGAAAGGAGTACGAACACTCCATCTGTTGGCTCCAATAGGACAGGGTAGCCCCAATGGTTGTTCCATCCTTCCTTCGATTTCGAAATACCACTATACGAAGGAATGGTCGCTACCTTATATGTTGTATCAAGCGGGAAGAAACCCTCATATGAGTCGCACCATTGTTGCATCCAGCGATGCATACCTTCAGGAATGCGATAAGCCACTTCCGTGTTCCGAAGAGCAATGCCATTGTTATACACACGCAACAGCATCTTTCCACTACGATATTCGTTGGCTTCGTTATGGCAGTGCAGTCGCTTGCCCGTCAGCATTTGGTAATCGTCAGTTACCTTGCGAACCCATTGCAACGGACTATCTATTGTTACACTGGCATCCAACACCATCTTACCTTGGTAAAACACAGTCAGATGGTTGCCGTCCTGCTTAACACATATTTTTTCATTGGGCGATGAGTATTGCGTTGCTGATGCCTGTAAAGCGCCAATTACCAGAATCGAGATAAGCAAGGAGCGTAGTATCTTCATATCACACAGAAGGGTTATTTTGTTAGGGCTTCCAGATATTCTGCACGGGCTTGCTTTATCAGTTGCTTGAAGTTTGCGTCAGCATGCATACGAGCTACAAGAGCTGCTCCCAACAATCGTCCAGCTTCTACATCTGATGGCCAGTGGTAACCAACTATTACGCGGTCGTAACCATAGTTGAAGCCAATGCGTAACACTTCATCCTGATTTTCAGGGGCCACCTCTGCCAGAACCATTGACATGCTCCAACCCAGATTGGCATGATGTGATGCATAGCTGCTCGATTTGCGCGAGCTTTTTTCCCACTGAGGAACAGCTGTTCCTTCACCTAACTGCACATAGGGACGCTTGCGGAAATATTGGTTCTTCAAGTCTCTAGCCGACTTGTCACTCTGCTTGTCTACCAATTCCATCAAGGCTACGATATGAGGTGTAGATTCTCTGGAGATAGTGATGCCGATAGCCTTGCCGTAGATTTTCATCAGATAATCTATCGTAAGGTTGTCATTCTGTGCAGCCACCTTACCACGATAGCCATAGCGCTGTTGCTTAGCCTTCCAAAAACGGAACAGGTCGCCTTCGTAGCGATAGCTAGTAGTATCTACAGGCGCATTCAAGATTTTATATCCTTGTGGTAATCCTGTGGAAGCTGTGGGGTCATAGTCTGCAGGCAGACCCTTCAGTCGCTTGTACTCTGCACGTGCAGCCTCAATATCCTGATCGAATTCTGGATGCAGGTGGGCACGTGCAAAAGCTGCTGAAGCACATAGATAGCCAGCAGTGACATCACTCTGGTAGTGTGCACCCGTAATGATGCGGTTTTCGCCAAACTGGAAACCACGACGCATGATAGTGTCCTGTAGTTCTGGCCACATCTCAGCAAAGACTAATGCGGTGCCCCATCCGAGTGAGGTATGTCCAGAGGGATAGCTGCCATTGGTGCGCAGGAAATCTGTGTCATACTCTGCCCACGTGTCTTCACCCATTTGCACGAAGGGACGCGTCCTCATATACAAAGTCTTGGCAGCAGCTGTACTTTTATTGCCCGTATTATAGGCTCTCAGCAGCAGGCGAGCCAATGCAGGTGTCTTTTCTTTGCAAATGGTGTCTAGTCCCAAGCATTGTGACATTACCGATTCCATGATGTAAGGCATCCAGGGTGATTCCAAATCAGCCTGACGTCCACGTGGAGTATTACGCTGTGACTTACCCCATTGCCATTGTATCATGTCATCGACAAAGTCCATGCTGGCAGTGTCTGGAGGTGCTGGCAGATAATAGCCTGCATTTGGCATCTCGAAAGGTTTTACATATATGGTGTCAGCGCTTACGACCTGACGAGGCTTCTTGCGTGCTGACACATTTACTGATAGCAGACAAGCCAACAGTAGCAGTAGGATTTTTGAATACGTCTTCATAATATCATAGTTTTATTTATGTTTTACTTCAGTTCAAGACGGGTAGGGGATTCTGGGCATTAAACTTCGACAAATTGTTTTTGACAGCAACCCTTATTGCAACAATTACTTTCCCTGACGCAGTTCAAGAAACAAACCATCTTCTTCAGATTCTCTGGAGTGTACATTTCAGGTCCTCCATGATTGCCCTCTGCAGGGAAGGTTGCCTCAGTCTTGACACCTGCTGCCTTCAGCAATTCATAGAACTTCTTACCCTGACAATTGGGAACCACACCATCTTTGTCACCATGGAAAATGATGATAGGGGGTGTGTTGGAGCTGATATACTGTGTGGCACTGAGACTCAGGTACTTATCGGGCTCTTTCGAGAGTTTCGATCTGAGCAACACGTCCTCAGGACTATTCTCGCCCATGGTCATGTGTTCGCCACAATCCATAGCGGTCAAGTCTACAGGACCAGACCAGTCGCAAGCGGCATTCACAGTACTGAGCTGATCGGTATATTTACCCAAGTTGCCCTCAAGGTCGAGTGTAACACTGCCTACAGTAGCTGTCTTCATACCACTAGTGGTTGCTGCGATAGAGGCCAAGTGACCACCACTGGAGAATCCGCTTGTAGCGATAAATGAGGTGTCAAACTTGTAAGTCTTTGCTTCGCCACGAACAAAGCGTATCACGGCACGGATGTCGTTTATCTGGGCAGGCCATGGGGCATCGATGCTAGAACGGTGATTAGGACAAACCACAGCGTAACCTGCGTCCAACAGACTTTTGACGATGGTGCCTAGATCGGCCATTCCCTTGCCGTTATTGTTAAACCAGGCACTTCCGTAGATGTGAATCACCACAGGATAGCTGTCCTTCTGCTCTTTGGGCAGATAGATGTCGCAAGTGTGATACGTCTGATCATCGCCCACATAGTTAATGTCCTTCCACTCTTGCGAGGTCTCCAGTTTTATTTGTTGCTGAACACCTCCAAAGCCACCTGCAGGCTGAGCCATTGCTACAGCTGTCAGGCAAAGCATACATACAGATATTAATGTCTTTCTCATTGTTTTTAATTGTTGCAATTTGATGGCAAAGATACTAAAAATTCCCCACATTCGCAATAGTAGGATGTAACATATACTATTTCGGGTGTAATTTGGATAGGAAAAATGAGAAATAGGGGTAGTTGTTTCTTACGACATCATCGAAAAAAAAATTTTATCAACGTGGAAAATCATATTCCAGGCCTTGGAATATATATTTCAGGACCTGGAATATTTATTTCAGGACTTGGAATATTTATTTCAGGACTTGGAATATGATTTAGCATTAAGGGAAATATGAATTGTCTCCTTGCTTAATGAAAACTGGGATGTGGGCTTTGTCTACAGGAGTCGTGATGGTTTGTCCACCAGCATAGTGCTTACCTGTACGATAGTCGGTCCAGCCTTCTTTGTTCTTGGGCAGGTAGGTCTTCCACTCTTTGACACCAGGCTCTGTGATGGGACTGATGAGTAGGGAAGGACCAAACATGTATTCATATTTTTGCTGAAGGGCTTCAGGATCGTTGGCAAAGTCGAAGACGAGGGGGCGCATGATGGTATAGCCCTCTTTGGCTACACGCTCAGCACATTGCTCAATGTAAGGACGCAGACGTTCACGTTCTTTTAGGCATTCTGTGATAATCTGCTGAGCCTCAGCACCATAGTTCCAAGGCTCTGTGTTGCTCATATAGCCATGAACACGCATCAGAGGCAGATAGACAGAAGTCTCTATCCAACGCAGCATGCGTTCGATATAGTCCTGATTGGTATATTGGTCGCCAGGACGGAAGAATCCACCAGCGTCGTAGGTCCACCAAGGAACACCAGCAGCCTGAACACCCAAACCTGCCACGATCTGGCGACGGAAGGTCTCCCAATCATTGCCCACATCGCCACTCCAGAGAGCAGAACCATAGCGCTGAATGCCAGGGAATCCGCAACGGGTGAGAATCATAGGCTCACGACCAGCTGCTACCAATCCTTCATAAACGGTTTTGTTAACCAACAAGGGATAGACATTACGCACCTGCTCACCACTCCAACGCCCATTGTTGACACGACGCCCCACAAGGTCGTCGTTCTCTGGTTCTGTAGCATCCTGCCACCAAGCATCAATACCCAAAGGCAACAAGCGCTCGCGGAAGTTCTGCCAATAAGACGATGCAGCTTGAGGATTGAAGAAATCAATCCAGTCAGTTCCAGGAATATAATACTGGTCGCGCACCATCTGGCGCCCCACGTCAGAGTTCTTGTCAATCTTCGACCAAACGCTGAGCATCAGTCGGATATCCATCTTGTGCAGACTATCCGTCAAGGCCTTGGGGTCAGGATAGAATTCCTCGTCGAACTTCATAGAGTTCCAACCATACTTGCCCCAATATTGCCAATCCTGCACGATGAGGCTGATGGGCATATTCTCCTTGCGAAAACGATTGGCTGTCTCGAGGATTTCCTGTGAGCTATGGAAACGTTCACGACAATGGATATAGCCCAAAGCCCATTTAGGTATTTGTGGACAAACACCCGTCAGTTCGCGATAGCTGGCGATGATTTCATCAGCGGAGCCAATGAAAACGGTATAATCTACTGAAGTGGCTACGGGCGAATGGAAAGTGGTTTCGTCCTTTACCTTATTATAATATAGGGTAGGGGCGTCGTCCTTGGTTAGCTCAGCAGTGAGCTGATGATGACCTTTTGAAAGATGTACAATTTTGGAAGCTGTTGGAGGAAGCCATAGGTTCTGCATCTCAATGACGGGTTGTCCATCAATGCAAAGGTTATGGCGACGCGCCATCTTCTGACCAACGTCCAGCAAAAGGGCATAATCACCAGCCTCAGCAATATCAATAGAAGCCTCGAAGATATGGCGCTCGCGCACCTCTTTCTTACCACCTTCAGTTGATGTGACATTTACCACTTCCTGCTTTCCTGCGCCACTTCGCTTCTGCAATTTCACACTCTGGTGGCATGGGTTGAAATCCGTCAGACCATAGTTGTTCCACAAAATGCCATATCCCTTGCTAGAGATAAGCATAGGCAGACTGATCTGCGTGTTCACTTGAGTCAAGCGTCTGGAGAGTCCACGAACATTGCTATAGCCATCTTGAAACTGGCCCAGTCCGAAGAGATACTCGTCTTTGGAAGATAGGAACGTTAGAGTAGCCTCACTCCCATTAAATTGATGACGGGTAGCTGAAAAGACAGTCTTTCCACTCTTGTCCTTGATGAACAAACGTTGGTGTTTCTTGTCCAGCGTTACTTTCAAATCATTGCTCTTTACTGTTTCATGCTTTACATAAATCCAGTCAGGAAGATCATTCTGTATATTGCCTTCTGTATACTGGATCCGCACAGCATTGTGAGCCACTTTCTGAACGGTAATCTTTCCTCGCCCAAAAGGTTGTTGGGCGAAAATGGTTTGTACGCTAAAGCATACGATAAGGATAGTAATGATTCTTTTCATCGTTTTATTCAATTGAACTGGTTGAGAAATAGTACTCTCTCAAGGGCTTATTGACAGCCTCACCCTTCAGCGTTATCTGCTTTTGCAGACGGATGTCAACAGACGATGCTCCAATCTTGATAGCGTAGGTGCCTGGAAGAATGTTCCATTGGCGCTTGCCATTCTCGTGACTGTAAAAACCAAACTGCTCTGTATACAATCTCACCTTAACAGTCTTGCTCTCATTGGGTTGGAGAGGTATGCGAGTAAAGCCCTGAAGTTGGATAGGACGGATTGGTTGGTCGTCTGATGTGGAGGAGATATATACCTGAGCAATCTCATCAGCAGCCATAAAACCAGTGTTCTTTACTTCAAACGATAAGTCGATAAACGGATTGGTGGTCTGGACTTCGCTTTCCACTTTGAGATTCTTGTATTCAAAGGTGGTGTAGGTTAAACCATAGCCGAAAGGCCATTGTACACGTGCATCCTGTTCTGCAGAGTAGTTATAGCAAAGAGGCTCGTAAACCTCCGTATTGGGATAACTGACAGAAAGTTTGCCAGAAGGAGCAACCGTTCCATAGAGAATATCAGCTACAGCATGGCCTCCTTCTTCGCCAGGATACCATGCCTGAACAACAGCAGAGCAACGCTCAGCAAGATTGGAGATGACCTGGGCACGACCTCCAAACAAGACCAGAACGACAGGCTTGCCTGTAGCCAGCAGTTGCTCAACATATTGTTCCTGCTTTCCAGGCAGATGAAGTCCCTGACGATCTCTATTCTCGCCACAAAGCATGACGTTTTCACCCATAGCGGCGATAATGACATCACACTCCTTAGCCATCTTGAGAGCTTCCTGGGGATCGGCCTTTTCGCCAGCATCCACCATGCGATGCAGAAGTTCATACTCCCAAGCGCGCTCGTCGCCACCTTCTGTAAATTTGGTCTCAATCTCCTCTGTCCAATCGCAACCACGAGAATAGAGAATGTTCATGTGAGAGGGCTTTCTGTCGCGCATTCCTTCCAGCAAACCAACGACATGAGGATGGTCAAGGTCTTTCTCAACCTTTTTCCAGAAATAGCTCATAGACGGGAATGAATAGTCACCACACATGGCCCACATAGAGTTGGCATTCGGACCTGTGATAAGGATTTTCTCAGGCGACTTCCCCTCATCAAGTGGCAAAGTACCATCGTTTTTCAATAGCACAATGCTCTGTGTGGCAATCTTGTAGGCAGTTTTGCGCTCCTCTGGAGTGTCTAATTCTATCTTCTCCGTACTATAAAGATAAGGATTCTTGTCAAACAATCCAGCACGGAACTTATAGCGCAAGACATCCTTGACAGCACGTTCAAAGGTTTCTGGTTTTACCAGTCCTTTGTCGATGGCTTCCTGAAGATACTGATAATTGGCACCAAAGGGGAAGTCTACATCATTGCCTGCATTGATAGCTGCAACAGCCTTCTCCATTGGGGTGGCAAGGTTAGGTATTTGGTCAATAGCTGTATAGTCGCTCACTACCATACCATCAAAGCCTAAATAGTCACGCAGAATGTCTTGCAGAATCTTTGCATTTGCCACACAATTGACATTCTCACCATTATTATCTGCCATTGCATGATAGCCAGGCATAACGACCTTGCTGCCTTCCATGCGTATCATGGTTTCATGAGGCAAAAGGATTTCTTCCATCAATTCCTTCTCGTCTGCATCACCACCTCCACCATATCCAAGATAATGTTTGGAGCAAGCACCAACGCCTTTCTTCAAGTCGCCTTGCTGCAATCCGCGAACAAAGGCTGTTCCCATAACAGCAGACAAGTAACCATCTTCTCCATATGACTCCTCCAAACGATTGAAACTAGGTGTGCGACAAACATCCACCATGGGCGAGAGTGACAAGACACCACCCATCTTTCGCATGGCTGTACTCGTCTGAAGGGTTTTCAACTCTGCCAACTCTGGATTGAACGAGCAAGCCTGGCCAATCTGTTGGGGATAGATAGTTGCTCCACGTGCGTTGACACCTGATAGAACCTCTTCATGGAAGAGGGCAGGGATGCCATTGGGCGTATTTTCCATCAACCACTTTTGCAAAGCTGCCACCATATCTCGCAGAAGATTAGGATCTCTTTGCTTCTGAAAAGCATATTGGGCGAAATGCCCAATACCGTTGGGTATCTGTTGACGACATTTTGCAGTATCCAACTGCCCCTGCTCGTCGAAGAGATCTTCCATATACATACTTCTCAACTGGGCAATGCGCTCTTCCTGCGTCATCTTGCCATAGAGCTCATCAACCTGTTGCTCTAGGTCAGGGACACTACACCCCATGAAAAGTGCTGTTGTGCACATCATTGTCATTGTTTTAATTTTCATTGCGTTTGTCTTGTCCTATTTAAACTGCCACCAATCAAGATGTACGTCTCCTTGGGCATTGCTGAAACAAATGTAAAGGTCGTGAACACCTGTGGCCTCCTTCACTTTGGTGGTGAATGTGCGATATTTGTCTACACTGCCAGTACTCTTCACATTCAGGGTCCCAATAACAGGACCTTTATTGCTGTTCAAACGGAGTGTGATGGTGCAACCTGCCTTTATAGCAGCAGAAGCTGTTATGGCAAACTGCTTAGCGCCCTTGCTTCCAAAGTCAACACCACGCAGACGGATATATTCGCCATCGTTGATATCATAGATATACAGATTACGCTTACCAGTGGATTCAGGCATATCCTTCACAACGCCTGTGTTCTGGATGCCCATCTTCGAAGACTTCAGTCCATAACCCCAGTTCATGGTTTCTGCTTCTACACGCTGATAGGGATTGAGCCAATGCAATTGGTTCATGGGCTTCTGGTCGAGCCAGTAAGGAACTTCCTGAATGGTTCCATCAGCATTGTAGGTAATCTCTGTAGCGGAAACACTACGACGCTCGTGATGTTCGAAAGTCTCAAGATGCATTAGGTCATAATTCTGTCCAAAGACATAAGAGTGTCCCTTATAATCGCAAATGCCAGGATGATTGCCTCTATCGCGAGGAGTGGGCTTCATGATATAACCCTTCCACTCCCAAGGACCTGTGGGACTATCGCTCATCGCATAGCCCAAAGCCTCTGGACAACAAGTTGAAGCGAAGCCCAGATAATAATGTCTATTACGTTTGTAGAACCAAGGACCTTCCTGATAGTTGGGAATGTGTGGCAACTTGGTAACACCACTTGTGAGTGAGGTCATGTCGTTGCCCAACTTAGCCCAGAAAGTATGGGGATTGCCCCAATACATATAGGCTTGACCATCGTCGTCAGTATAGACGCTGGGGTCTATGTCATACCAATTGCTCTGGTCCCAAACCAATGGTTTTCCAAGGGGATCTTTGAATGGACCATAGGGGGAATCTGCCTCCAACACACCAATACCATGTCCATGCAAAGGAGCATAGAGATAGTATTTGCCATTACGTTCGACAGTCTGGATAGCCCAGGCGCCATTCTCACGACTGCGCCATGGGAAGTCTTTCAGTGAAGCCACTGCACCATGTTCCGTCCAGTTGACCATATCGGTGGTAGACCACAACAGCCAATCGTACATGAAGAATCCTGCTGATGATTTCTCGTTCTCGTCAGGAATATCCTCAGGAGAAGCATCGTGGGATGTATATAAGAATAAGGTGTCGCCTACAACGAGAGGAGAGGGGTCTGCAGTATATTTGGTTTGGAAAAGTGGCATATTCACTTGTTCCAATCCACGCATCTCCCACCAATCGAAATTGAAGAGCTTGGGTCCCTTACGGCCTTTGAATACAAAATACATATCATGATGTCCACTGGCAATAGTTGTCAGATCAGTGGTAATGGTTTGCCACTGCTCCCAACCACCAGTTCCTGGAACATTCACAGTTCCAAGCAGCTTTCCACCAATGCTATCGATACGGATTTCGATTTGTCCACCACGCAAGCCACTGGCTATACGTGCAGTGAAGGTGCGAGGAATCTTATTGCAGAAATGTACGTTCTGCAACTTGATATAGTCGCCATTGTGGATATCTGTTACATAGACACCAATCTGATCGTTCTGCTCAGTTTTTACACCTTTTGAAAAGGCCATAGTTTCAGCTTCCACCTTACGATAAGGGTCGAACTTGCCCACAGGTTTAACACCCTCGTCTGTAGGAAGAATTGTTGGGAAACTGCCATCTGCATTGTACTTGAACTCCTCAACAGCAACACTGCGTCCAAAGCCTCCGCCATTGGGTAGTTTTCCAGTATGATAGAAAAAGTAGGAATGACCTTTATAGTCAGCAACACCACAATGGTTGGTAAACGACTTGGTATCACTCAGGGGCATGATCTCACCAGCATATTTCCATGGGCCAGTAGGTGAAGAGGCTGTGCTGTAAGCAATATGCTCTGGTACACCACCAGCTGCATAGAGTAATTGGTATGTGCCATTGCGCTTGGTAAGCCAAGGACCTTCCACGTAAGAATCCTTATATTTCTTTCCTTTTTCTCGCTTGCTCATAATGGGACCACCAAAGGCTTCCTCTGTCATGTCGAGAAGGCCCAGCTCACCACTATAGGAAATCATGTCGCGATTCAACTTCAAATAGTAACACTGTGGATTGCCCCACATCAACCATGCCTGCCCATCATCATCAATTAATACTGTTGGGTCAATATGATCCCAACTGCCATTCTCGAATAAGGGCTTTCCAATGGCATCGCGGAAAGGTCCTGTTGGTGTGTCACTCACTGCCACACCAATAGCCATACCATTAGAAATCTTAGAATGGGCACAGATGTACCAATAAAATTTGCCATCACGTTCTACGCATTGTGATGCCCATGCTCTGTCGTCAGCCCAAGAGAAACTCTCCAAGGCTAATGGTGAACCATGATCTACCCAGTTTACCATGTCGTCCGTAGAATAAACTCGCCACTCTTGCATCCAGAAGAAGTCGGCATTGTCTTCATCGTGTCCCGTATAGACATACATTCTGCCATTATGTACCATAGGGGCTGGATCACTCGTACACCAAGTCTGCACAAAAGGATTTTGTGCTGTACTGTTCATTGCTATCGCTAATGCAGCAGTAAGTATTATAGTTTTCTTCATCTTCATGGTTGCAAAGTTACATAATAATAATGAGAAAAACGTTGTGCTATGTTTCGTGAACTTTCGCAATTGTATCAGCAAAGGCTATATTTATACACAAAAAAGGGCTATTCCTGAAGAATAACCCTTTTTCCTTATGACGTAAGTTCCTCTTATTCGTAAACCTTTTCTGATTCAGGCTCTGTATACCAGTCCGTGTGCGTAGTCATATCCTGTGCCCAGTTGTTGAACTTCAAGTATGCATTATTAATACATACACGCTCCAAAGGATATTCAAAGATTCCTGGAACGATAATAGCGTAAGGAGGTTCACCAGTCTGTGGTATCCCAACGGTTTTGCCTGTTGACTTGTTTTCAATGAAAATATTCTTTAGGTAATCAGGTATAGAAAGAGTTTCTGAAACAGTAACCTCGGCAGAAATAGCATCTTTTACATTCCCGCCTTTTTCTGTATTAACAAAATGGTTGTTGCCTTCTGAATCAACAGCTCCAAACAACTCATGTACTTCTTTGTCGTTGTGTGCCCAGCCTGTAGCTCCATGAATATAAACATTGTCTAAAGCACCGGTAGCAACAATAGACAATATCAAGGTTGTTTTGTCTTTGCGGGTGCAACGTAATACTACGTCATTTAAGTCGTAGTCAGCTGTGGCAGGACGATCCTCAAAACACATGGTGTAGGTTTCAGGGTCTGGGTCGGGAGTCTCGTCAATTCTGTTGAGACCACCACCAATTTCAATCAACATATCGCTGAAGTTGCAGTCTACACCTTCCTCAAAGCACATATAGGTTTTTCCGTTGGCTGTAAATATGGCAATACGTGGGTCTGTCCAGTTCATACCACCCTCACAGTTGCCACCTAAACTTATGTCCATAGCACTCAAAAAATTACCGTAATGGTTAATCTCGTAATTCAGACGACCATCACCATAGGTACAACCATATTCTTTATTATCTATATTATAGGTACCTATGTTAACTGTCTTTAAATTAAGGAATCCAACCTTGTAGCCCTTGGGGAAAATAGCACTAGCTTCGTTGTCACCTTGAACAGGATCGTTTTTGTAGTACGGCAGTAAGAATTCCTGTCTGCGGTAGTAAGCGCCTGCATCCTTTTCAACAGTCTTCTGTATACGCTCCACCTGAATAGCCATGTATTTTGGCAATTGTTTGATGTACTCCACTTCGTCCATGCCACTAGCGATAACGTCCTCAGGCTTATAATAATAGTAGAATATATGGTTCTGCTTAAAGTCATCCGTATAAGCCTGAATGGGAATCAGAGTAACGGGATTCACACCATCTGTCTCGAAATAGTTGAAGCCAGAGACATTGTAAGCGCTGTTGCGAACTGATGCGGCATTATTCTTTTTAATCTTTTTTTCTTTGTTGACATATTTTACGAAAAGACTATTCATGATAAACTCCACATTGGCCAATTCGCCATCTGCAAAGCCATCAATGTCGCGGTAGATGACCCCCCTGTTTTTTGCAGCATCTGCTCCTTCACCTTCTTTTGGTGAATCCATTTTCCAACCGTCACTAAAGGTCTGCCCATCAGCAATGACCCACATGTTGTCGCTCCATTTTGAATCCTTCCACATGCTGAATTTTGCATCGGTTGATTCAGTGCGACGAGTGTTTATTGACTTTTGATGGGCTTTCAGCTTGATGCTAGTGAAATCTGGTGCGTCGCTGGCAAGAGCTCTACGTGGTGAATTAGATTGATTGGTTTGTGCAAAACTAACACTTGTCTCTCCTACATTGAATACTTGAATATAATAAACACCTTTGCTGTCAATACAAGCTGCAACTAACTGCTTGTATGCGTTAGGCGCATCGTACTTAAGTGGAACAGTAGATCCTTTTTTTGCAGTAGCCTCAGCTAATACTTTAGCATCGTTGTTCAAGAAAGGGGCTTCTGTTAGAATTTGTACCTTAACAATGTCATCCAAGTCTGCATTAGCGGTAATGCTTACAGCTCCGCTGTTAATGCTGTTCCAATCTTGTTTTGGGTCAATCTCTCCAAAAATTTTGGCAGCATTCTCTTTAACCTCTTGAGCCTCTTTTGCCTTTTCGGCTGCGGCTGCCTCATCATAGTTGAGGTCAAACTTGTTACAGCTGACGATCGCAGCTGCACCTAAAAGCATGAATAGAAATTTCTTAGTCATAATCTTGTACTTTGGTCTAGTTATTCGACAAAAGTACGAAAAATAGTATACACGCGTACCATAAATTATAACGGAGGGTTGTTCTTTAACTTATTTTATAACTCTACAACGATTTTTCCGTTAATTTGTCGCCCTGTTAAATAGTTAGGCACTGCATATTGATGGTTCGTCACATCCGTTACCCAATAGTATGAGTTGACATTGGAAATTCCAAAGATGTTCAGTGCATCAACGCCCAGCCATATTCGCTGGTGATTACGCTGATAAGCCAAGAAACTCATACCGATATCTGCTCTTTTGTAGGCAGGTGCACGGAATTGCTGGTACTCCAATCCACGATGTGGTGAACCAAAGGGCAGTCCGTCTGCATAAGCAAGCTTTAAGGTCATCTTCCATCTCTCTGTGCCAGGGAAATAATCGGTAAAGTGCAAGTTAACGCCCCAGCGTTGGTCTGTAGGCATAGGAACACTTACTCCATTAATCTTCTGTCTTGCAGACATAATGCTAAATGTTAGCCATGAATCTGTGCCTGGAACGAATTCTCCAAAGAGTTTCAAATCCAGTCCGAAGATATGTCCTTTTGCTTTGTTTTCGCCATAGTACACCACTTTCATGTTCTGAACGTTGTATGGTACCAAGTTGTTCATTAGCTTATAATATGCTTCTGCTGTGAAGCGGAAAGGACGATTGACCATGCGGAACCGATAATCAAAGGCACCCACAAAGTGAATACTCCGTTGACTCTTTATCTTCTCATTCAAAGTCACAATGGTTTGCCCATTGATAGTTGTTGTGTCACGCAATTCCTTGTAGAATGGAGATTGATAATAGAGTCCTGTTGCTAGACGGAAAGTAATGTCTTGGTTGAAAGAGGGGATGGCTGCCAATGAGACACGTGGAGATACAATAGTTTCTTTGTTAAAGCTCCAATTTGCCAATCTTACGCCATAATTCAGCGTAAAGTACCATGGTTTCTCCCCTTTGCTTTGGAAACGATAGCTGTCTTGGAGGTATGCCTCTATGCGAGTGCTTTTCAGCGTATTTTGGGAAGCCAGCGTATAAATCAAGTCAAGTCTGTCTGCAGTGTGAGGAATGCTATAGCCACTGGAGTCTCGCATCTCGTATTCACGTGCATTTTCTTCTATCTTTTCCCATTTAAAGGTAATGCCGGCCTCTATGTCATGCTTCTGCGTCTTATGGTTGCCCATCAGTTTTACACTCTGTACATTTGCTGTCAGATAATTGCGGGCATGCTCCATATATGTTCCCACGCCCAATTGTTCTTGTGTCTGTGTGTCATCTAGCCAGTATTGTCCTTGTATGTCGTACGTCTCTTGCTCTTTAGTATGGAAAGCAGAAGCTAAAAGGCTAACCTTTGTGTTTGGTGAGAAATTTCGCTGTATTCTCAGGGTGCCGAACAACGTGCGGAAGATATCCTTTTCTTGTCCGTCAAAATATACCCTGAATGACTTTACATTTTGCATGGTACCAAAGGAGGTTTCTCTGGTTTCAGGGGTGAAGTTGTAGTGATTCTCAGAGATGTTTCCAATGAATTCAATCGCCCATCTTTGGTTGGGTTGATAAGTGATATATGTCTGATAGTCAAGGAAATTAGGCTTGTATTCTCCTTTTGTTTCTAAAGACCCCAACAGGTATTTGTTAGTTTTATAGCGAAGACCATGACTCATGGTGAATTTTTTGGAGCCATAACCTACGAATGCACTCCCCCCTAATAGTGAGGCTTGTAGGTTTGCTTCCCATCGTGTTGGCTTTCGATATTGGATATCTAGTGCTGATGACATTTTGTCGCCATATTTTGCTTCAAATCCGCCAGATGAAAATCCGATTTTCTCTACCATGTCCGAGTTGATGACGGATAATCCTTCCTGTTCTCCGCTACGTATCAACAAAGGTCTGTACACTTCCACATTATTAATATATACGGAGTTCTCGTCAAATGACCCACCTCTGACATTATACTGTGACGATAGCTCGTTGTGAGTGGATACACCTGCTTGTTGTTGTACCAGCTCCTCCACAGCGTTGCCTGTTGTTGATGGTGTTTGTTTTAGATTTTTAGTGTCCAGTTGCTCTGTATTGCTAGTCTGTCTTCTTCGCTCTGTTACCACCACTTCGTCCAATGCTTTCATGGGATGCAGGGTTACCAGCATTTTCTGGTTCCCTTTAGGACGTCGTAGCACCCTTGTTCTTGTCTGGTAACCTACCATCGAGAATTTAATGACTACAGAATCTGCCGAATGCAATTTGAGCGAGTATTCACCCTTTAGGTTAGCCATTGTTACGGCTCCTTGTTCCAGACAGGAAATTGTTGCTAATTCGATAGCATCTCCATTTTCGTCGCTCACTTTTCCGGAGAGCGTAAAAGACTGTGCCTTCAACAGCAGTACTATTGAAAGCAGTAAAAGTGTCAATATATGTCTAGAACCGTTCATTGTAAACAATAAACGCAGGAAAGCCCGTTTTATTGTGCACAATGCTCACTCTTTACTTTTCACTTGCACTTCTTCATTCCCTCCAAAGCCAAGAAGCCAAAGCGTTGATCCATCTTATGCTAATTCGGAACCACCGATATGTGCTCACCTCCTTACCTCCAAAACGGAGAATGAAGTCTCTATAGGGATTTTTGCGGAAGGGAAGTCCTACATCCAGAAAACGAATATGCCGACATCCCATTTTGTGAGCATCTCTGATGCTTTCCCAGAATGTTACGGCGTTCGGATGTAAGGCTACATAACTTTTTCTTCTTGCAGCAGAAAACCATAGATAAGCATCTTTACCTGAATAGACACATACAGTACTTCCGATAACTTTTTCGTGGTATTTGGTGATGAATATCTTGCAATTCCCTTTCTCCATCATACTGCGGAAGAAGAAGTCGTCAGGAATGTATCTTCTTGGTTTTAGCCAATTGTGTCGTCTCATCAGTTTCGAGAAAGCCTTGAATTCCTCCTCAGTCTCAACCGTCTTAGTGATTGCTCCACGTTGTTGCGCGTTCTCTATGCGTGTCAACTGTTTAGCGGATATCCGCTCTTCTGGTGTTTTCGAATGCAATGAATTATGTACACTCATCCATCTGACAGGGAAAAAGTCTTCACTGCGTAGTGCTTCATAGCCAAACATTTTTTGCGATAGATTACTGAATTCCATATATAACACCTTATTCTGCAACCTCTCCTTCAATGCACTGACCATCAAACCAAACACTTGCTCGTTGGGTTCTTGTTGATATATACCCTCGCCAATAATCCTGACGTGTGTATATAAATAAGGTGGAAATATAGCCCTTTTATAGCGTGCAACGGCTAGTAGATGAGCCACTTCGTGTTCTTCGTCATCCACCACAACAGCCATGTATGGCTTATGTCGAGGCGTATATTCATACAGTTCCATTAGTTCTGGACTATGGAAAAAACTGCCTGATTTTAGTGTAGGCAATGCTGTAGTGTGTTCGTAAACGAAGGCTTTCATCGATGCAAAGATATAAAATATTTCCGTTTGGTAGATGCTATTAGCTATTTTTTTGTATCTTTGCATCGAAATTTTTACGAGTTGAGATATGGATTTTAAGGATTTAGTACAGTTGCGTCGCTCTCATCGTAAGTTTACTGATGAAGAAATTGATGCTGACGATGTGAAAATGATACTGCGTGCAGGTTTGATGGCTCCAACCTCAAAAGGACAACGTGCATGGCAATTTGTCGTAGTAGATGATAAAGTTGATCTCGAGAAACTTTCTGATGCAAAGGATATGGGAGGTCAGTTCCTGAAAGGAGCTCCTCTTGCCATTGTTGTTTTGGGTGATCCTATGCAGAACGACTGCTGGGTGGAGGATAGCTCCATTGCTGCCATCTCTATGCAATATCAAGCTGAGGCACTTGGACTTGGCTCATGCTGGATTCAGATGCGTGGTCGTGGACTTTCTGATGGGACTAGTGCAGATACCGTTATTCAAGGAGTTTTGGATATTCCAGAGAATATGTCTTGTCTTTGCATTCTTGCCATTGGTCATAAGGCTGATGAGCGCAAGCCCCAGAATGAAGATAAGTTGAAGTGGGAAAACGTCCATTTGAATAAATTCTGATGCGCATAGTATTAGTAGGAGCTGGTCGCTTGGCCACCAATCTTGGACAAGCACTTCGTCTGGCAGACCATGATATTGTAGCGGTCTATAGCCATACGAAGGCAAATGCGGATACGCTTTGTTCTGTCGTCGGTGGCTTGGCCACTGATAAGATTACCGATCTTCCTTTGGAGGCTGATGCTTTTATCGTCGCAGTGAAAGATGCTGCGCTTCCCAATGTTGCAAAGCAGTTAGCAAAGGGTAGGGAACAGCAAGTGTTTTTCCATACTGCAGGTTCTATGCCTTTAAGCGTCTTTGAGGGGCTGTCCATGCATTATGGTGTGTTCTATCCCATGCAGACCTTCTCGAAAGAACGACAGGTTGATTTTTCTCCTATTCCAGTCTTTCTTGAGGCTTCCGATGATGCTACGCTTTCCCTAGCTCGCACGTTGGCAGAGAGTATTTCCCGTCATGTGTATGTCCTTTCTTCAGAAGATCGGAAGTTCCTGCATCTTTCAGCCGTTTTTGCCTGCAATTTCGCTAACCACTGCTACGCACTCTCTGCCGAATTGTTGGAAAAACATGGCATTCCTTTCGATGTCATGCTTCCTTTGATCGATGAGACAGCTCGCAAGGTTCATGAGCTCCATCCGCTTGATGCACAGACGGGACCTGCTGTCCGCTACGACGAGAATGTCATCCGTATGCAATCCTCTTTGCTCAGCGATTCTCCCGCTTTGCAGGAAATCTATAACCTATTGTCACTCAATATTCACCGAAAAGCGAAAAAGCAATGATCAACTACGATTTGACCAAGATACGAGCCGTCATCTTCGACCTTGATGGAGTTCTCTCAGCTGAAACGATTTCTTTAGGCGTGGATGGTACCCCTCTACGTACTGTAAACATCAAGGATGGATATGCTATCCAGTTGGCTATGAAGATGGGATTGCGCATCGCCATTCTTTCTGGCTGTAAGATAGAGGCTGTGCGCCACCGTTACGAAGGCTTGGGCATGCAGGACATCTTCTTGGGCGCAGCTGTGAAGATTCAAGTATATGAGCAGTTCTTGGAAAAATATGGATTGAAAGACGACGAGGTGATGTTTATGGGCGATGATATTCCTGATTTGGAAGTTATGCGTCGTGTAGGTTGTCCTGTATGTCCTGCTGATGCCTGTTCTGAAGTCAAGGCCATCAGTTGTTATGTCAGTCAACAGAAGGGTGGTTATGGTTGTGGGCGCGATGTGATAGAACAAACCCTTAAGGCCCAGGATAAATGGTTGAGTGATGAGAGGGCATTTGGCTGGTAATAATTAGGAATTTAGAACTCGAGCTTTGCTCGCTTTCATAAAAGAAAGATTTATGATTACTTCATATAAGGTTATCTTAGCTTCCAATTCGCCACGCAGAAAAGAATTGCTGGCAGGAATTGATGTTGATTTCAAGGTTCGTGTCATTCAGGATATTGATGAGAGTTATCCTGCGGATCTTCCCACCAAGAATATTGCGGAATATATTTCTCGTAAGAAAGCATCTGTCTATCAGCAACAGATGGCTGATGACGAACTGATTATCACGGCTGATACCATTGTGGTGTTAGGCGATGAGGTAATGGGTAAGCCTCACGATGAAACTGATGCTTCACGTATGTTACATGAGTTGAGTGGACAAACCCATCAAGTTATTACGGGTGTTACGTTGACTACAACCACTCGTCAGCAGAGTTTTTCCGTTGAGACGGATGTGACCTTCAAGGCACTTTCTGATGAGGAGATTGACTATTACGTTCAACACTATAAACCCTTCGATAAGGCTGGTGCTTATGGCATTCAGGAGTGGATTGGTCACATTGGTGTGACGGGGCTTCAGGGTAGCTATTTCAATGTCATGGGACTTCCTGTTCAGCGCATCTATGAAGCCCTACGAAAGTTCTGATTGAAGTCCGATTTTACCTTCTTTTAAACTCAGAACAAGTTATAGCTGTAGCTATTGCAACATTCAGACTCTCAGCAGTTTCCTTTGAATTGCTAAAGTTTGGAATTAGTAGCCTATGAGTAATCATTGAGCGTACTTCTTGGGAGATCCCGTTCCCCTCATTACCCATCACGATGATGCCATTTTTCTGCAGTTCTTTCTGGTAAATGTCCTCTCCGTCTAACAGTGTTCCGTAAATGGGGCACTCCACTTTGCTGAGTAATTCCACCAGATTGCAATACGTGATGGGAACATGTGCTATGCTGCCCATCGTTGCCTGAACAACCTTTGGGTTATACACATCAGCGGTTTCTTGTGAACAATAGATGGCATCAATGCCGAACCAGTCGGCTATTCGGATGATGGTGCCTAAATTGCCTGGGTCTTGAATTCCATCGAGAGCTAGCGATAGACCATTGGGGTTGATAGGACGATGCTCAGAATCTGGAATCTCAAACACAGCCAAGACCTCTTGTGGGTGTTGCAGGAAACTGATGCGCTGGAGTTCTTCCTCTGTCACGAGTTGTCCGTCTTGTCGGGGGCTTGTTGAGAAAATAGAGTGTGGGCGAAATCCTGCTTTCAGTAGGTCGCCTACCACCTTGGGACCCTCTGCCACAAACAGGTGTTCACGCTTTCTGTTCTTCTTCAATTCCAGCGAGCGTACAAACTTTATTTGGTTCTTGCTAAGCATAATCTTTTATTTTTGCTTGCAAAGATAATAATAAATATGAATAATTTTTGTACCTTTGCCGAAAATTTAGCAAATCATGCGCATTCGCATCTTCATATTTCTGCTTCTTACTGCCTTGCTGGCTTCCTGTTCAGTGACAAAATTTGTCCCTGACGGCGAATACCTATTGGATAAAGTAGAGGTGAAGAGCGACACAAACGCCTTAGGTGTCAATCCTAGCGAGATGCGTCAATTAGTTCGTCAGCGTGGTAATTCGCGATGGTTCTCTGCTGCCAAGTTGCCTTTGGCCACTTATTCTCTTTCTGGTCGTGATACCACCAAGTGGTTCAACCGTTTCCTTCGCTCCATAGGCGAGCCCCCTCAACTCTATGATTCTGTTAGCACTCGAGCGTCAATGGATATTCTTCAGACTCAGCTTCAGAACATGGGCTATCTGCGTGCTTCAGTTGATGTGTATAACAAGATTAAAGGTAAGAAGCTGGTTACCACGTATCTGCTGCATCCCCGTCAGCCCTATTTTATTAATAAGGTCGATTACGACATCCGCGATTCTGCCATTGCTGTTGTACTTAATTTGGCTGATAGTACTCGTCGTGGATTAAAGTCGGGCATGATGTTCAATGTGGCCAATCTCGACAATGAGCGCTCGCGCATCAGTAAGTATCTCACCAATCGAGGCTATTATCGTTTCAATAAGGATTTCATCAGCTATAGAGCCGATTCAGTTCCAGGTAGTCCTCTCATCAACCTCACGCTTGTGTTAGACAAGTATCGTAGTGGCGAAGAAACTAATCTGCCTCATCAGGTATATACCATTGGCGATGTCAACTTCCGTAGCGGCAATCCCAATGACTCTGTCATTCCCCTGCGCCAGTCTGTGTTGGAGAGCAATACTTTCTTGGAAAGTGGTGCGCTTTATGCGTCCAACGATTTGCAGACCACCTATAATCACTTCGGCCGATTGGGAGCTGTGCGCTATACCAATATCTCTTTCCATGAGCGTGAATTCGAACCCGTTTTAGACTGCGATATCCTAGTCAGTACCAACAAGCCTTCTACCATCTCTTTTCAACCAGAGGGAACCAATACATCTGGCGACTTGGGAGCAGCTGTTTCGCTGACTTATCAGAATCGTAATATATTTCATGGGTCTGAGAATCTGAGCGTTGTGCTTCGTGGGGCCTATGAGGCCATTCGAGGCTTGGAGGGCTATAGTAATACCAATTTCCAGGAATACAGCGTGGAAACCAGCCTGTCTTTCCCACGCTTCATAGCCCCATTGTTATCCACCAGCTTCCGTCGACGCGTCAATGCCTCTTCCGAGGTGTCACTCCTTTACGACCTGCAGAACCGTCCTGAGTTCATGCGCAGGGTGTTCTCCGTCGCTTGGCGTTATAAATGGAACGACCAGAACCACCACGACCGCTATCAAGTTGACTTGCTCGACTTGAACTATATCTCCATGCCTTGGATCAGTGATACGTTCAAGGCGGAATATCTCGACAATACTGATTCGCGCAACTCCATCCTGCGTTATAACTACGAGAATCTGTTTATCATGAAGTTGGGATTTGGCTATACCTATAATAATGGACGCTATGCCATTAAGGTGAGTGCCGAATCGGCAGGTAATTTGCTCAATCTGGTGTCTCATATGTTCCATTTCCACAAGAACAGCGAGGAACAGTATACCTTCCTCGATATCGCCTATGCACAGTATCTCCGTGGTATTTTTGACTACACACGTAACTTCGTGTTCGACTACCACAACCAACTTGTCTTCCACTTTGGCTTTGGCATTGCCTATCCTTATGGAAATAGCACCATTCTGCCTTTCGAGAAACGCTTCTTCTCTGGTGGCGCCAACAGCGTGCGTGGATGGAGCGTGCGCAGTCTGGGTCCTGGTAAGTTTATTGGTAGAGACGGGCGTATCGACTTTATCAATCAGACGGGCGATATGAAGCTCGACCTCAACTTAGAGTATCGCGCCAGCCTGTTTTGGAAGTTTGGTGGCGCTCTGTTTATCGACGCTGGTAACATCTGGACACTTCGTGATTACGAAGACCAGCCGGGAGGTCAGTTCAAGTTATCAGAGTTTTGGCAGCAGATTGCTGTTAGCTACGGATTGGGTCTTCGCCTCAATTTCGACTATTTTGTCGTACGTTTCGACATGGGTATGAAAGCTGTCAATCCAGCCTATGAGGATGAGAAGGATCATTTCCCTATTTTGCACCCTCGTCTCAGTCGCGACTTTGCTTTTCACTTTGCGGTAGGCCTTCCATTCTAACCTTCCACTTTCCGTCTCGCAGTACGGTCGTGATGTTAAACATTGCCTCCTCCACTCGATGTGCTGAATCAGCGGGTAGGGTGGCGCTCACAAAGTTTCTGACTCTCAATTGTACAATTCTCAGCGTGTCGTTGGCTTCTGTGAAGAAATCATCTACATCAACGATGGCTTCTCCATCCTCTTGCACTAATTGCAGGTCGTGCTCCGTTGTGTTCGAGGCAGCAAACCTCAGCCATCGTCCACTTTCTGGGGTAACATACTGCTCCGCCTCGTGGAAATCATAGTTGAAGTAAGCCTCTGCCCATCGTGCAGCGACGTCCATCGCTTCGTTGTCGTCCGTCAATACGAGACTGCAGCCAGTCATTAAAAATGCCGTGCAAAAGAGAAAAAACACTTTCATACCATTAAATAAGTAAAAAATCTCTGCAAAGATAAGGAAAAACCGACACTTTTTTATTAATTTTGCACAAAATTTGAAAGAATCATGCTAAAGTTTATATCTTTTGGCAGTGGAAGCAGTGGTAATTGCTACTATCTGGCAACCCCCACAGACGTCCTGCTAATCGACATAGGAGTAGGTTTGAGAGGCCTGAAGAAAAGCTGCAAGGACTATGGATGTAGTCTTTCGCAGGTTCATCATGTGCTCATTACCCACGACCATGCTGACCATATCAAGTCGGTAGGCTCTTTCAGCCACGACTATTCAGTGCCGGTCTATGCCACCAAGGAAGTGCATGAGGGCATTAATCGTAACTATTGTGTCACCAAGAAGATTGCTCCTGAGCTCACTTGCTATCTGGAGAAGGGCGTAACCCGTCAGATTGGCGATTTTATGGTAACTCCCTTTGCTGTTCCTCACGATAGTTCCGATAATGTAGGCTATCTCGTTGAGGCTGAGGGCGTTGTCTTCTGTGTAATGACTGATGTAGGCGTAGTTACAGACGAGATGAAGACCTATATTGCCCGTGCCAACTATCTGGTCATCGAGGCCAACCACGACATAGAGATGGTGCAGAACGGTCCTTATCCTCAGTTTCTCAAAGAGCGCATTCTCTCTCAGACGGGCCATCTCTGCAATCGCGATTGTGGTATAGCCATTGCCGAGAATATGACCGAGCAGTTGCGCCATGTATGGCTTTGTCATCTCAGCGAGGAGAATAACCATCCTGAGCTGGCGCGTAAGACCGTTGAGAGCGTGCTTCGTGGCTATGGCATCGTGGCAGGTGTTGATTTCCAACTGGAAGTGCTCAAGCGCACTACGCCTACAGGACCTTATGACTTAAAGTGAAATATTTATTCTTTAACATATATTGTAAATATGATCAACATTACTTTCCCAGACGGATCTGTTCGCTCGTATGAGCAGGGCGTTACTGGTTTTCAGATTGCCGAGAGTATCTCACCCGCTCTCGCACGCAGTGTTGTAAGCTGTGGAGTAAATGGTGAGACCGTAGAGCTGAACCGTCCTATTAATGAGGACGCAACGATTGAGCTCTATAAGTTCGATGACGAGCAAGGTAAGCACACCTTCTGGCACACCTCTGCGCACCTTTTGGCTGAGGCTTTGCAGGAATTGTACCCTGGCATCCAGTTTGGTTTCGGACCTGCTGTCGAGAATGGCTTCTTCTACGATGTGCTGTTGCCCAATGGCGAGAGCATAAAGGAGAGCGATTTCCCCACGATTGAAGCTAAGATGAAGGAACTGGCTTCCAAGAAAGAGCCCGTTGTTCGCAAGGAGGTTGCCAAGGCCGATGCTCTTAAGGAGTTTGCTGCCGATGGCCAGACCTACAAATGCGAGCACATTGAGCAGGATTTGGAAGATGGTTCTATCACCACTTATACGCAAGGCAATTTCACTGACCTCTGTCGTGGTCCGCACCTTGTAGATACGGGCGAAATCAAGGCCATTAAGCTTACGAGCGTTGCTGGTGCTTTCTGGCGTGGTGACGCTAATCGCGAGCAGATGCAGCGCCTCTATGGTATCTCTTTCCCCAAGAAGAAGATGCTCGATGATTATCTTGTGATGCTCGAGGAAGCCAAGAAGCGCGACCATCGTAAGATTGGTAAGGAGATGGAATTGTTCATGTTCTCCGACAAGGTTGGTAAGGGTTTGCCCATCTGGTTGCCCAAGGGCACTGACCTTCGCATTCGCTTACAGGACCACTTGCGTAAGGTTCAGAAACGTTTTGGATATCAGGAGGTTATTACTCCGCACATTGGCTCAAAGAACCTCTACGTTACCTCTGGCCACTATGCTCATTATGGCAAGGATTCCTTCCAACCTATCCATACGCCTGAGGAGGATGAGGAGTACATGCTGAAGCCTATGAACTGTCCTCACCACTGCGAAATTTTCGCTTGGAAGCCACGTTCATACCGCGACCTGCCTCTGCGCATTGCTGAGTTTGGTACCGTCTATCGTTACGAGCAGAGTGGCGAGCTTCACGGCTTGACTCGTGTGCGTTCGTTCACGCAGGACGATGCTCACCTCTTCTGTCGTCCAGACCAGGTAAAGCAGGAGTTCCTCAATGTGATGGATATCATTAATATCGTGCTCAAGGCTTTCGGTTTCGAGTTCGAGGCTCAGATTTCCCTCCGCGACCCCAACGACCACGAGAAGTACGTAGGTACCGACGAGGACTGGGCACTGGCCGAGCGCGCTATCCAGGAGGCTTGCGAGGAGAAGGGCTTGCACGCTAAGGTAGAATACGGTGAGGCTGCATTCTATGGTCCTAAGCTCGACTTCATGATTAAGGACGCCATTGGTCGTCGTTGGCAGCTTGGTACTATTCAGGTTGACTACAACTTGCCTAAGCGCTTCCAGTTGGAATATACCGATGAGGACAACCAGAAGAAGACCCCTGTCATGATTCACCGCGCTCCCTTCGGCTCTCTCGAGCGCTTCACCGCTGTACTCATCGAGCACACCTCTGGTCACTTCCCCCTCTGGCTCACGCCTGAGCAGGTGGCTATCCTGCCTCTGTCTGAGAAGTATAACGACTATGCCAAGGAGGTTGCTAAGAAATTTGAAGCTGGTGGCGTACGTCCTACCATCGACCTGCGCAATGAGAAACTGAGCCGTAAGATTCGCGACAACGAGTTGAAGCGCATTCCTTATATGGTCATTGTCGGCGAGAAGGAGGCAGCCGACGGAACTGTTGCCGTTCGTCCTCAGGGCGGTGGCGAGCAGACCGTTATGTCTATCCAGCAGTTCATCGACCACATCAATGCCGAGGTTGCTGAGATGACTAAGGAGTTCTAATCTTTTTGAGATACTATCGACTAAAGGCTGCACAAACAGTGCAGCCTTTTTAGGCTCCGCAGCATACGCGGACGCACTTTAGAAAGGAGTTAAACAAAACAATAAGAAGAAGGAGTATGAAGATAGTCATTCTTGACGGCTATACAGCAAATCCAGGCGACCTGTCGTGGGACGGGCTGAAGGCATTGGGCGACTTAACCGTGTATGAGCGCACGCGCCCAGAGGAAACAATAGCAAGGTGTGAGGGAGCTGACATCGTGCTGACTAACAAGGTGGTAATGAGTCGAGAGGTAATGGAGGCATTGCCGACATTGCGATATATCGGCGTGCTGGCTACAGGCTATAACGTGGTGGACACGGAGATGGCCAAGGAGCGTGGCATCGTGGTGACGAACGTACCAGCATATAGCACAGAGAGCGTGGCGCAGATGGTCTTTTCTCACTTGCTGACGGTAACTAATAGAACGGAGCACTACGCACGGCAGAACCGCGAGGGACGATGGACGCGAAGCCAGGACTTCTGCTACTGGGACGAACCACTGACGGAGTTGGCTGGGAAGACGATGGGCGTCGTAGGATTGGGAAATATTGGCAGTCGCGTAGCTCAGATAGCGCAGGCCTTCGGCATGAAGGTGAAGGCAATGACGAGCAGACGCCAAGAGGATTTGCCCAAAGGTGTGGAGAAAGTCACTCTGCAGGAGTTGCTTTCGACATCAGACGTAGTATCGCTGCATTGTCCGTTAACGGAAAAAACACATCATCTTATAGGTGAGGAAACCATTAAATGGATGCGTTCTACAACAATACTGATTAATACAGGAAGAGGTCCGCTGGTAGACGATGAAGCTGTGGCCAAAGCATTGAAGGAAGGGCGAATGAAGGCTTATTGTGCCGACGTGATGACGGTCGAACCACCTAAAGTCGATAATCCGCTGATAGCATTAGAGAATGCTTACATCACACCGCATATAGCATGGGCTAGCACAGAGGCGAGAATGCGATTGGTGCAGGTGGCTATTGACAATGTAAGGGCTTTTGTGGAGGGAAAACCTAAGAACGTGGTTTAAAGGCTGACATTGAGGCGAAGCACACCAACGCATAGACCATCGCCATCAGTATTGATAATATGTACTACGGGCTGGATGGAAAACCAGTCGGTGAGGTGAACCTTGCAGGTAAGTTCAGTGGCAAACTCGTAACCATCTGTGGCAATGTCCAGATCAAGGTTGTCATAATGAACAAAGTCGGAGAAGATGCCGAACTCTGCACGTCCCAGAACGTAGCGAAGACCGATGCCAGCAAAGTCGGTGAATATATCGTCATCGTTGAAAGCATGCGAATAGGCAGCCAACAGTGTAAGGTCGGGCGATAAGGCCTGCTCGGCAAGCGTCCATATACTTGGGCGCGTGATGCGCTCAACGCCCTCGAGGGTAAAGTCGCCATGATAAAGACTGCCTCCCAGATAATAGTGGCTGTCGCCATGGCGATATTCCACTTGCGTCAGAGCAAAGACACCATCGGTCTTGGGACATACGCGGAATACGTTGTAGCGACCCGTGAGGTCCTGATGGGCAAAACCGTTGTAGAGGGAAGCCTGGAAGGTGACGTTCTTATGGTCATAGACATAATGCAGTCCCATTGCCGATACAGGATACGTTGGCATGGTATAGTTTCCGGTAAGGGTAGGGAAGCCTCCGCACGAGCTGTTAGTAAAGGTGGAGAGAGCATCGCTGCAGAAGTAGTCCTCGTCGATGCGACGAATGCCTGCAAAGAGCGAATGGCGGTCGTTAATCTGCCATGTAAAGCCCGCCGTGCTAAGGGCAAAAGCCACATTGAGAGCATCGAGGTTGGAGAAAATCTGCATGTCTTCCAGGAGCCCTTCCTCATCGTTGGTGTAAAAGCTAAGCGTACCTATGTCGAACTTAAACTTGCGCGATATGGGTATGGTGGCATGCAGTTCAAGCAGATTTGCCCATTTGGCAATCTCGCAGTCGGTCTGTATCTCGGTAGTGGCGTCGAGCGAGAAAGTAGGGCGCAACGAAGTGCTGTCGCCTTGTGCCATAAGACGAGTGCTATAGCCTAAGAGAATGGCCAATAAGAGGATGATAGTCTTAGCGTTATTAGTCATACTTTTGAAACAAAAAGAGACATCGCCAAAATAGTGATGTCTCCTACTTGGGTGCCCGGACGGACTCGAACCGTCGACATTCAGAACCACAATCTGACGCTCTAACCAACTGAACTACGGGCACCATCAAAGGTTGCTTCCTTAAAAGCGAGTGCAAAGGTACGGGTTTTATTTGAAATAACCAAATAATTCCCGTACTTTTTTGCAAAAACTTTTAGTTGGCAGGCTGTGCAGGAGCTTCAGCAGCGGGAGCCTCGGCAGCAGGAGCAGCCTCTTTGGCATCACCTTTAGCAGCGGGAGCAGTAGCGTCCTTCTGCTGACTAGCACCAAAACCAGGCAGGTTGTTAGGGTTGGTTACAGGGTTCTCGATGTTCTCCATTACTGAACTGTCAGTAGCGGTAGTTGGAGCGACCCATGCGCATACAACGCTGATGATTACCATAGCAGCAGCAAGTCCCCAAGTAGTCTTCTCGATGAAGTCTGTGGTCTTGCGAACACCGCCAATTTGGTTGTAAGAGGCAAAACTTGAAGAAAGACCGCCTCCCTTAGACTCCTGGATGAGCACGATGCCGATCATGAGCACGGCTGCCAGTACAATCAGAATTACAAATAATGTGTACATGTTACTTTAAATTTTTGTTTTTATTACTGTTTATTATCAATTTCTCTAAGAATCGCATCTGGTCGGCAAAGTATGCATTTTTCTGCGGATACTTATTGCTGAGTCGACCGATGATGTCGTAAGCCTTCTGATATCGACCCTGCTTGATATAGATGCGGGCCAGTGTTTCCGTGAAGTATTCTTCTTCGTTGTCCTCAGGCTCTTCGGCAGGCTCTTCCTCGATGGAATAGTCGGAGGGCAGGTCGTTGAGCATGATGCGTCCCTGCTCTTGTTCCAGGAAACTGTCGATAAGACTCTGTCCCTTCATCTGTGGAGTCTGCTCTTCCTGTGCAGCCTTCTCGTTGGCTTCGCACTGTAGCAAATAAGCCACGTAGTCGATGGTTGCATCGGCAGGGGTAGGAGCGCGCTTGCCCTGTTTCTCGTCCTCTTCTTCCTCTGGTGGAATGGTGTCAAGGAAGCTGTCGATGAGGTCGACGGTTCTATTAGGATTAGCACTTGTTTCACTCGTCGTGGTAGCCTGACTAGTCTGCTGGCGCAGCTGATAGTGAGCTGCCTCAATCATATTGAATAGCACCTTGCGGTCAGTGATGTAGATGGCTGCACGGCGCAGTTCCTCGTCGAACGAGGTGTCGTGGAGCAGGTAGAGGTTCTGCAGCATGAGCAGACGTGCCGTCTGGAAATAAGGATACAATGCCAAAAGAGAACGCAACTCGAAGAGCGTGTCGCGATCCATTCGTTCTGGATGGTTGATGAGTTCCTTTAAATCCATACTTCTTATTCACTATTCACTATTCTCTATTCTCTATTCACTAGCGAAGCGCCTGTTACCAATTGGCCACCGTAGCGTTGAATATCTGGTCGCAGATTTCTTTGCACATCTGGGTAACCAGTTCGTCCTGTACGGCATTGAGCGACAGGGTAGTCTCATAGCTGCTGGTGGCAGTGAACTGACGTTCAAAGTCCTCAGCGTGGTTTGCATTGTTGGTGAATCGCACATTCACGGTCATGGAAAGCTCGGTCTGTGCTGAGTAGCCTTCAGCGCTGACAGACTTATTGCGCTGTTGGTACTGGGTAATTTCACCTTCTATCTTAAGGTCGCCATTGCGTCGCACCTGCGTAAGCTTGGTATGACTGGCGAACTGATCCTTCAAAGCGTTGTTAAAGAGAGGCGCCATCGGACCCCATACGTAAGCAGAACGGATGGGGAAGTCGTTGATCTGAATGGTCTTCGTCTTATTATAGTCGATGCTGGCTCCATTGAACTTATAGCTCACGGAGCAGGCTGCTAACAGCAGTGTCGTAGCAAGACACAAGCAGATGCGCAGGTTACTTTTTATCATCGAGTCCATATTGTTTCAGTCTTCTGTAAAGTGTACGATCGCTGATTCCCATTTCCTGAGCAGCTTTCTTGCGATTGCCGCCATTGCGCTCAAGGGCTTTCTCCAGCGCCTGACGGCTCCATTCGTTGACATTCAGGTTCTCAGGCTCATTTTCTGGTTCAATATATTCCTCAGCCACCGCATCTTCTAGCGCAGGTGTTACAGGATTCATGTGCTGAATCGGTGAGAGCTGGGTAGTTGACAGCGGAGTAGTGCTATCGCCGCCCTTCACATCTTCCAGTTGCTTTTTCAGCGTGCTCATCTCGCGTCGCATGTCGTTGACGTTGGAACGAAGCTCGAAGAGAATCTTATAAAGAATCTCGCGCTCGTTCTCAAAGCTGCGGTCGCTCTCCGTATGAATAGTGGCGAGCTGGGTGCTCTCCTGATCCTGAGGGATGAAGCGTGACAGGATTTCCGGTGTAATCTCGCGCTCGGCACTGAGCACGGAGAGCTGCTCTGTCACGCTTTTCAGCTGTCGAATGTTTCCTGGCCATTTATAACGCATCAGCATCAGCTTGGCTTCGTCGGTCAGCACCACTTTGTCCATGCGATACTTTTCCGCCATCTGCAGGGCGAAAAGACGGAACAGCAACACGATGTCCTCACCACGATCGCGCAGAGGCGGCATCTGTATCTGCACCTGATTCAGACGATAGTAGAGGTCTTCGCGGAAACGGCCTTCGCTGATAGCTTTCTGGATGTTGACATTCGTAGCAGCCACCACGCGCACATCAGTCTTGTGCACCTCCGTAGCGCCCACGGGAATATATTCGCCATTCTCCAGCACGCGCAGCAGTCGCGCTTGCGTGGCCATAGGCAGTTCGCCCACCTCGTCCAGGAACAGCGTGCCTTTGTTAGCAGCACCAAAATAACCCTGCGAGTCGTTGATGGCTCCTGTAAACGAACCCTTGACATGTCCGAACAGTTCGCTGTCAATCGTACCTTCAGGAATTGCTCCGCAGTTGATGGCGAAGTACTTCTCGCGACGACGAGGCGAATTGTCGTGGATGACGCGTGGCAGGATGTCCTTACCCACACCGCTTTCTCCGACTATGAGCACACTTAAATCTATCGGCGCCACTTTCAGTGCGACGTCGATAGCGTTGTTCAATGCTTCGCAGTTTCCTACGATATTGTAACGCAATTTGATGTTCTGCAGTTCGGATGTCTTCATTTTACTGCACAATTGGCTGCAAAGGTACAAAGAAAATCTGACATTATGGCATACAATGGCAGAAATTTAACTTTCTGTCACTGTTTTCTTGTCAGCAGCGTGTTCGCCCTGCTCGTTTCCGGCATCCTCTTTCTCTTTCCTAAACATGTCCTTAGGACGAGCGAAACGAGCCTTGTCGCCATCCTCGCGCTTCTCGTGGAACAGCTTGGGCAGCGGGTTTTGCAGGGGTTCGTCGTAGAACTGGCGATTGCGGAACACATCGATGGCCGTAAAGATAGCCTGTCGCATAGAATTCTCGTCGGCTATTCCTTTACCGGCTATGTCGTAAGCCGTGCCATGATCAGGCGAAGTGCGCACGATGGGCAAACCTGCGGTATAGTTTACGCCACTCTCCAAAGCAATTGTTTTGAACGGAGCCAGTCCCTGATCGTGATACATTGCCAGCACGCCGTCGAAGTGGTCGTATGCGCCAGAACCGAAGAAGCCGTCGGCTGCAAAAGGACCGAAAGCCTGAATGCCCTTGTCTGCCAATTCTTCGA
Organism: uncultured Prevotellaceae bacterium; assembly: GCA_902782305.1. Lineage (GTDB taxonomy): Bacteria > Bacteroidota > Bacteroidia > Bacteroidales > Bacteroidaceae > Prevotella. Next base: position 10,364 of record CACZMV010000015.1, on the reverse strand, counting down.
TGGCAGGCAGTATGATGTCCTTCTCCTCAGAACCCAGCAGTCCGTTGTCGCCAGCGTGAGGGTTCAGCGAGAGCACGGCAATGCGAGGACTCGAAATGCGGAAGTCGCGCTTCAGTGCCTTGTGGAAAATGGTTGCCTTCTCGATAATGCCTTCTTTGGTAATTGCTTTGGCTATGTCCTTGATGGGCAAATGCGTGGTAACAAGAGCTACACGCAGCGTCTCGTTCATCAGAATCATTAGTGCCTTCTGACCTTCGCCCACGCTGGTCTCGATATACTCCGTATGACCAGGGAAGTGGAAACCGGGGCTTTGGATAGTCGCCTTGTTGATAGGCGCAGTCACCAGCACATCGTAGAGTTCGCTGCGATAATCCGTCATCGCTCTGTCCAGCGCCTTCAGGGCTGCAGCACCGGCTTCCTGCGAGGGTTGACCCATTTCAATCTTGATTTCATCGTCGAAGCAAGCCAACAGGTTCACTCGTCCGTCGCGAGCCTCTTCCGCATGATTGATGATGGTGTAGGGCACTTCCAGATTGAGCGCCTTACGATGATAGGACGCTATCTTGGGCGAACCATAGATGATAGGCGTGCAAAGCTCGAGAATGTTCGGGTCTGAAAAGACCTTCAGAATCACCTCGTAGCCGACACCGTTCGTATCTCCTTGCGTGATTGCCACGCGAATTTTTCTTTCTTCCATTTATGTAATTTACAATTTGACGATTTACAATTTACAATTTATTGATTCATTGGACAATTTTGCTATTTAGGGGTCATTGCTCCATTTTGTTTCGCTGTGGAAAGCAACCCGCAGGCCGCAAAGATGTCCTGTCCGCGTGAGGCTCTGATAGTGGTCGTAATGCCGTGATGGGTCAGATAGTCGCGCAGGGCTTCCATGCGTTTCTCGTCTGAGCCAGGCAGGTCAACATCTGGAATTTCGTGGAATCGAATCAGGTTCACGCGACACTCCAGTCCCTCCAGCAATTTTGCAATCTCACGACCATACATCGGTGTATCGTTCAGTCCGCCAAAGCAGATATATTCGAACGAACAGCGACGCTGGTGCGTGAAATCATACTGTTTCAGCAGGGCGATGGTTTCCTCCAGCGGCATTGCTTTCTCAGCTGGCATCAGTTGCAGACGCTGCTCATGGAGAGGCGAGTGCATGGAGATAGCCACATGACAATCGCTCTCGTCGAGGAATCGTTTCAGCTTGTTGCGAACGCCCACAGAACTGACGGTGATGCGTTTCGGACTCCAAGCGAATCCCCAGTCGGCCGTCATGATTTCGCACGTCTTCAAAACCGCATCCAGATTGTCCATCGGCTCTCCTTGCCCCATAAACACGATGTTGGTCAGCAGGTCTACCTCAGGCAGTGCTATGATTTGGTTCAGAATGTCGGCAGCCGTCAGGTTTCCGTGCCATCCCTGCTTGCCCGTCTGACAGAACAGGCAGTTCATCTTACAGCCCACTTGACACGAGACGCAGAGCGTAGCCCTGTCTTTATCAGGGATAAACACCGTTTCCACAAACAGTCCTTCAGCGTGCTTTGCTTCTGAATCGCAAATTACGGGGAAAAGGTATTTGATGGTGCCGTCCTTGCTCCTTTGACAATCGATGGGAGCCAACGTGCCAACCTCATACTGTTCGGCCAAAAGGGCACGGTTCTGCTTCGATAGATTGGTCATCTCGTCGATGCTTTTCACATGCTTCACATATAGCCATTGGGCTATCTGTCTGGCTGTAAAGGCAGGCATACCAAGACTCCCGACAACAGCTTTCAACTCCGTCGGTGTCAGTCCCAAAAGTCGTTTCTTTTGCGGAATCATGCTGCAAAGGTAGTGCAAATCGAGCGAAATACCAAATTTATTTGGATATTTCCGAGATGTAGCCTACCTAAGACCGAAGGTCAAAGGTACGAATAAGTGAAAAGTTAAAAGTGAAAAGTGAAAAAAATGCAGTTGTTGCATAATAATTTCTATTTTATTTGTATCTTTGCACCTAATATTATTATTAATACCGAATAATGAGACAGAAAACAGATTGTTTTATAGCCTGTAGGACGCTTGCCGAAGTCGAACCTGCCATCGAGCAGTTAAGGCGCAGCAACTCCGTCAGGCATATTTTTTTATTGGTTAGTGAAGAACTGGCAAACGAGGCCGTTGCCCCTCAAGATTGCAGCTTTGTGGTGACTGACAATCTGAGCAGTACCCAGTTTGTGATGAAGGTTGCCGAACTGACGGTCGGTCGTTACGCCCTGCTGTGTCTGAAGGCTCAGCCTATGACTTTAGGCAGCAATATGCTGGAGCGCCTCTTGCTCGTGGCTGGCGACGAACATGCCGCGATGGTCTTTAGCGACCGCTATACGGTAGAGCAGGGCGAGCGCAAGCCACACCCTGTGATAGACTATCAGGAAGGTTCGTTGCGCGATGACTTCGACTTTGGCAGCATTTGGCTGGTGCGTGCCTCGCTGTTGCATCAGTATGCCTCGATGGAACATGAGCGCGAATATCAGTTCGCGGGTCTTTATGACCTACGCTTGTTCTTGAGTCGTGAGGGCAGGATACTCCATCTGAACGAATACCTCTATACCGAGGAAGAAACCGACCTCCGCGCTTCAGGCGTGAAGCAGTTCGACTATGTCAATCCTCGCAACCGTGAGGTGCAGATAGAGATGGAGCAAGCCTGCACAGCCCATCTGCGCGAGGTAAAGGCGCTGATTGACCCTAACCAGTATCGTACCGTCGATTTCAACGAACAGGAGTTCGATGTGGAAGCTTCGGTTGTCATCCCTGTGTTCAATCGTGTCAAGACGGTCAAGGACGCCGTGGAGAGTGCCCTTTCACAGAAGTGCAGCTTTAAATACAATGTCATCGTGGTCGACAATCACTCCACCGATGGAACTTCCGACATCCTGACTGACCTGCAGAAGACTCATGGCAACAAGCTCCACGTCATCGTTCCTGAGCGTACCGACCTCGGCATTGGCGGTTGCTGGAATATGGCGATTAATAGTGCGGAGTGCGGACGCTTTGCCGTTCAGCTGGATTCTGACGACTTGTATTCTTCGCCCAAAACGCTGCAAACCATCGTCGATGCTTTCTACAAGCAGAAGGCTGCCATGGTTATCGGTTCTTATCGCATGTGTGACTTCGAACTGAACACGCTGCCTCCTGGATTGATTGACCATAAGGAGTGGACGGACGAGAATGGACCTAACAACGCGCTGCGTATCAATGGTTTAGGCGCTCCACGTGCCTTCTTCACACCCCTGCTTCGTCAGGTACAGTTCCCTAACACTTCCTATGGTGAAGACTATGCCTTGGGATTGATGTTCTCGCGCCATTATCGCATTGGCCGAATCTATACTGAACTCTATCTCTGCCGTCGTTGGGGAGGCAATTCCGATGCAGCCCTTTCTGTCGATAAGATTAATGCCAACAATCTGTATAAAGACCGCCTGCGCACCATGGAGCTGCACGCCCGTCAGCACATGTCGCAGGGCAGGAGCGACACCATGGGCGATTCGTCCGTCATGCGTTTCTTCAACCGTCAGTTGCAGACGTGGGACGAGGTGCGCCAACGCTATCGTGACCTAGAGCGTGTGGAAACCAAGGAACTAGTTACTGACACCTTCGAGATGCAGGCTCAGTTCAATCCTGCTCGCATCCGCTCTACAGGCGCTAAGATTGATGCCAAGTCAATAGCCGAGCGCCCCTGTTTCCTGTGTGCGAAGAATCGTCCCAAGCAACAGATGCATCGCATCATTGGCGGACGCTATGAGCTGTTGGTCAATCCGTTTCCCATTCTGCCTGTGCATTTCACGTTGCCTACGCTGAAACACCAGCCGCAGCGCATCCTGCCGATGATTGGCGAGCTGTTGCGACTGGCTCAGAAGAACTCCGACCTTACCTTATTATATAATGGACCGCATTGCGGTGCCTCGGCTCCTGATCATGCTCACTTGCAGGCTGTCAAGAGTGGTGTGTTGCCTTTGCAGCATGCTTGGCAACGATTGAGCAGAAACCTCGTCGAGGTGTTTAAGAAGGACGAGGACGAGGGCATCTGGCAATTGGCCGAATACCCCGCTGCCGCTCTGGTCATCAAGAGCCATAGTGCTGAGACCAGCGAACGCCTGTTCAAGCAACTTTACCATTGTCTGCCCGCAGCTCCTGACGATACAGAGCCCATGATGAACATCATCTCGTGGACCACTGGCGAAGAGCTCATCACCGTGGTTCTGCCTAGAAGGAAACACCGTCCTGACTGCTATACCGCTGAGGGCGATGCCCAATATATCATCAGTCCAGGCGCTGTGGATATGGGTGGACTCATCATCACGCCTCGCGAGGAAGACTTCCGCCGTCTCACGGCCGAGGTGGTCATGACCATCTATCAAGAAGTGTCGCTCACCGACCAGCAGATGCAGCAGGTCATTGATGAACTGAAGAACTCAGATTATAAGGAGACAACGGTAAAGCTGAAGGAAGAACCTTCTGTCACCGTCGGCATTGTCAGTGGACAGAAGATTCACTTCTCGCTGAATGCTCCCTATACCGCTAAGGGCGAGAAGATAGAAGGCGACCAGACCGTCGAGTTCTCTGAAGGTGGCATTCTGTGGAATGGCAACCAGTATCGCGAGCTAACCTTCATGCCCCAACAGCCTGACGCCTCGTTCTCACTCTATGATGTCACCATCGGCGTCAATTTCCATTGGGAGCGCAAGGAGACGCAGGTGTTCCTGGGCACGCTTAAGTTGGTGGTTGAGGCCGATAAGATTACGGCTATCAACGAATTGCCCGTCGAACAATATCTTGCCAGTGTTATCAGCAGCGAGATGAAAGCAACCGCTGGTGTCGAATTGCTCAAGGCCCATGCCGTTATCTCCCGTTCGTGGCTGTTGGCGCAGATGCGTCGCCGTCAGGAGAATCAGGAACAAAAGAACGGCTTCTTCTCGTTTATCAAGAAAGACGACGAACTCATTCGCTGGTACGACCGCGAAGACCATACTATCTTCGATGTCTGTGCCGACGATCATTGCCAGCGCTATCAAGGCATCACCAAGCAGACCAGCAAGGCTGTCGAGCAGGCGCTCAAGGCCACACGCGGTCAGATTCTCTGCTATGGCGATGAGATTTGCGACGCCCGTTTCTCCAAGTGCTGTGGTGGAGTGACCGAGGAGTTCCAGTATTGCTGGGAAGATACTCCCAAGCCATACCTCATCAGCGTGAAAGACCCCTTCTGCAACACCAACGACAAAGAGGTGTTGGCGCAGGTGTTGAACGACTACGACCAGGAAACCAACGACTTCTATCGCTGGACGGTCGATTACACCACCGACGAACTTTCCGCGCTCATCAACACCAAGCTCAATGCCGATTTCGGTACTGTTACCGACCTCATCCCCTTGGAGCGAGGCAAGAGTGGTCGCATCTGGAAGCTCAAGATTGTGGGAACCAAGAAGACCTTCACCATCGGTAAGGAACTCGAGATTCGCCGAGCCTTGAGCGAAACCCATCTCTATAGCTCCGCCTTCGATGTCGAGAAGACCGCCACTGGTTTCCGTCTCCAAGGCAAAGGCTGGGGGCATGGCGTCGGTCTCTGCCAGATAGGTGCTGCCGTCATGGGTCAGCAGGGCTATAACTACGAGCAAATCCTCCTCCATTATTATCAGAACGCAGAAATTAAACGTATCTATTGAAGAATAAAAAAATAAAAGAATAAAAGAATAAAAGAATAAAACAATAAAAAAGTAATTATAAAGTTCAATGTTCAAAAATCAAAGTTCAAAGAAAAGAAACCCTTGGGCCTGGGTGCCCTCCCTTTACTTCGCTGAAGGCGTGCCCTACGTGGCTGTGATGACCATCTCGCTCATCATGTATAAACGTCTGGGCTTGTCGAATACAGACATCACGCTCTACACCTCGTGGCTTTATCTGCCTTGGGTCATCAAACCCCTGTGGAGTCCCTTCGTCGATATGATGAAGTCGAAGCGTTGGTGGATTATCACCATGCAGTTGCTCATCGGTGCCGCATTGGCTGGTGTGGGCTTCACCATTCCTGGACCTTGGTGGTTGCAGGGCTCGCTCAGCTTCTTCTGGCTGATGGCTTTCAGCAGTGCCACCCACGATATTGCCGCCGATGGCTTCTATATGCTGGGTCTCGACCAGCACGAGCAAGCCTATTTTGTTGGCATCCGCTCCACCTTCTATCGCATAGCTACTATTTTCTCGTCAGGATTGCTGGTGGGTTTGGCTGGTGCTTTGCAGGTGCTGACACGCAACATCAGCTATTCGTGGAATCTGGTATTCTATTTCATGGCGGGTCTTTTCATCGCCCTGTGGCTCTATCACAGCTGGGCATTGCCCAAACCCGCTGAGGATGGCGATAAGCAACAGCGCAGTGTCGAAGGAATCCTTCTCGAGTTCAAGCAAACCGTTGTTACCTTCTTCCAGAAACCACAGGTTTGGGCAGGCATCTGCTTCATGCTGTTCTATCGCATGCCTGAAGGACTGTTGGCTAAGGTTTCGGCCCTTTTCCTTGTCGATTTGGGTAGCAATGGCGGTTTGGGTTTGAGCGATGGCGAATACGGACTGGTTCAAGGCACCGTAGGTGTCATCGGACTTACCTTAGGTGGCATCTTGGGTGGCTTTGCTGCTAGTCACCACGGTCTGAAGCGTTGGCTATGGCCTATGGTCATGGCAATCACCTTGCCCGACCTTGTTTATGTCTATCTCTCTTATGCCTTGCCCTCCGATTTGCTCATCATCAACGTCTGTGTTTTCATCGAGCAGTTCGGCTATGGCTTTGGTTTCTCTGCCTATATGCTATACCTTATTTATTATAGTCAGGGCGACCATAAGACGTCACACTATGCCCTCTGTACTGCTTTCATGGCACTGTCCATGATGATTCCAGGCTTGTTTGCAGGTGCTTTGCAGGAGTCGGTGGGCTATCAGGCCTTCTTCCTCATCGTGGTGGCAGCCTGCTCGCTGACCTACGTCGTCACCTGGTTCTTGGATATCGACCCTGAATTCGGTAAGAAGAAGGAGGAGGAAGAAGAGGAAGCAGTTGCATAGAGAAGCAATAAAAGCAAAGCGGCAGGGTTTCACAACCGTGCCGCTCTTTTTTACTTCCAATGATAGTATTAATAATGGAAAAGAAATCGTTTCTAAATCAATAGTTACGTTTCGTGATTCAAAGGTACTGCCTTTTCACGAACGGGCAAAGAGATAATGTGTAATTTTTACCTTTTTATGTTCTAAAACATATATCCCCCATTCAAAATAGGAAATTCCCTACCTTCAAATAGGAAAATCATCTTGCAAAGGTAGATTTTTTCCCTTACCTTTGCAGCAGAAATAATAACTCATTAAACGATTACGATTATGAAGAAGATTTACCACAACATGATGCTGATGACCATCATCGCCATCGCATCGCTCGCTTTCACATCTTGTGAAGATGCCAGAATAGCCCGCACCCTCGAAGGCACTTGGAAGGGCAATATGTATATCTCGTCCAGATACGACGGTCGCGTCTACAATTCCACCTATTCTGAGGTCACTTTCCTGAAAGACCCCGGTGCTTATTCCAGTGGAAGTGGCTATTGGGTCGACTACTACAGCGATGCCCCATGGGACTATATCGCCAACCACATCGACTGGACGGTAGACTATGGTACCATTAAGATTCGCTTTGTCGAGGAAGACACCTGGATTCGCATCTCCGACTATCATCTGGACGACGACCGCTTCTACGGCGTGCTCGATGACAACGGACGCAGAGTCGACTTCGAACTCTATCACACCTCGTCGCCTAATTGGAGCGGTTATCGCTGGGGCTACGATGCTTGGTACGGCTACTACGCTCCAGCTCGCAGATCCGCTGCATCCGATTCCACAGCTACGGAAAAGCCCGTTCGCTTCGTACGCTCGTCAGATGCCGAGACCGCCACTGAATGATACATCCACCGCCTTCGACTGAAGGATGCGTGAATTGGGGGGAACATCATGGGTCAGCCAGATGTTTCCTCCAATTGTTGAATGGTGACCGATGGTGATGCGCCCTAAGATAGAAGCGTTCGAATAGACGGTCACATAATCCTCGAGAATCGGGTGGCGGGGCACGTTCAGCATGTTGCCCTGCTCGTCATATTTGAAGCTCTTCGCACCCAGCGTCACACCCTGGTACAGCGTCACGTGATTGCCGATAATGCTCGTCTCGCCAATCACCACACCCGTGCCGTGATCGATGGCAAAATACTCGCCAATCGTAGCCCCTGGGTGAATGTCTATACCCGTCTTCGAGTGCGCCAGCTCCGTCATGATTCTGGGAATTACCGGCACCTTCAACTCGTGCAATTTGTGCGCCATGCGATAGTGCGTCATCGTGTTCATCGACGGATAACAGAATATCACCTCGCCATAGTTGGGCGCGGCAGGGTCGTTGTCAAACATCGCCTGCACGTCCGTATACAACATGCGCTTGATTTCCGGCAGCGCGTCTATGAACTCCAAGGTCAATCGTCCAGCCTCCTGATACACCTGCTCCTTGGTCTTCATGCACTCGCAGTCCTCGCAGAATTGTAGTCCGTGCGCTATCTGCTTCGTCAGCAACTGCTGCAACTGCTCCATGTGCACACCAATGTAGTACGAGCGTATCGCCTCGTCAGGCTGTCGCTTGTTAAAATAGTCTGGGAAGATAATGTTCTTCACCAGCGTCACTATCTGCTTTATCTGTTCCACTGAGGGTAGGGGAGCTTCCGTTTCAGGCATCATGCCCACCTCCTGCTCCGTCATCTTCGACAGCAGTTTCACATTCTTCAGCAGCACATCGTTCTTGTTGTTCATAATCGACTTGTCTCCTTGTAAATACGGTGCAAAGGTACGAATAAGCGAGCACAATACAAAATAAAACTTGTTTTAATTTTGAATTGTCGAGCGAAAGCGCTCGGTTTACCGCTTTGCACCTTTAGGTCAAAGGTAGCTATTCATTCCTCTTTCGCTTTCATCATCACACTTAAGAAGTCAGAAGGGCTTATAACCTTAGGTGTCTGAGGATAATGCTTGAAATTGCCTGTAACCAGAAAAGAATCCTCAACGCTCAAGGATACTTCATAGAACACGCGGTCGTCCTCATCGGGCATAGATTCTAGGAAAGCTGTTCTTGAAGTCTCAATTCCATGTTCTTTGATATACGAAATCAGTGCATCGGCAACACCTGGCACGAGCTTGAACTTCGAACGATGAAGCACCTCCTGATATTCTTCGATAATGCTGCTTTCGTACAAAGGCGTAAACTCACCATCAAGTAACAGCCTCACAACCATTGCAGTTGCAGACTGCGAATTGTGAGTGATAAGTGCCGACACCAACACATTGGTGTCAATAACAGCGTATATCATGCCTTCACGCCTTTCCTCTTACGCATTTCTTCTCTTGCCGCACGAATCTCCTCGTTGATTTCATCCAGCGAGAGTTCCGGCTCTTTGTTCAACTCTGCAGCATTTCTTTGCTGCATAAACAATTCCAGCGCACTTGGCGAACCCTTGATGACGAAGGGAATGCTGCGACTTCTAATCACCGCTTTCACGAAGATGTTGAATGCCGTATTGGCACTCATACCAAACTGCTCGCAGAGTGCGTCGAACTGCGTCTTCAATTCAGAATCTATCCTGACTGTAACTGCCGATTGTGCCATAATACCTTATCTTTTTGTTTGCAACATGATAGCACTATGCCATCATTTCGACGGCAAATTTAAGGATTATTTCTGATAAAAGCAAATTTTTCAGCTAAAAAATGCTCATGAACCATGGGACTTGAATCAGGGAACTGGTTTACATAAAAAGGGAGCCTAACCCATTGGTCAGGCTCCTTTCTTACATCTTTCCTTTTCACTAGCGAAGCGTTTCACTCTTCACTATTCACTCTTCACTATTCACTTTTCACTAGCGAAGCGTTTCACTATTCACTTCGCTCACAGAGCGATTGGTCCATGTCCCAAACAACTGGTCGTTGTGATGGCCGTCAGGAAGGCTGTGAGAGCGGCTACTATCACCTTCACCGCTACCTCAACAATTCGATTCGTCTTCATAAGCTTCACTGTTCACTATTCACTGTTCACTGTTCACTTTTCACTATTCATTGTTCAGTTCTGCCCCAAGTCGCCACCGCCGTTAGAGCCACTGCCGGAGTTGCCTCCGTTGTCGCTAGTGCTGCTGTTCGAAGAATCGCTGTTCGAAGAATCGCCGTTCGAACCGCTGCCGCCGTTGCTGTCCTCGGTGGCGTCGCTGCCGGTGAGGCTCTTGACCATCGCCTTGGTCTTCGAGGTGAAGGAGAGCTTGGCGTCGCTGTTCATCTTC
>CACZMV010000014.1 GCA_902782305.1 uncultured Prevotellaceae bacterium | reverse complement strand
TCCCGGATGTCTGATGAATGTCTGATGAAACAGGAAACGGTGTTTTCGTTTTACGCTCAGTATCAGGCTGTTATGCGGAAGTTCACATTAGCTGGGAATTCTCAAAGTCCAATTCTGGAATCTGCATCTGATACTGATCTTCAAACGTACGTTTTAAAGATTGTATCTCTCGGACATCAATTTTATACTTTGCAAACATCAACAATATCTTCTTTAGTACAAATTATCACCTTCCAAAAAATACTATGATAGAGATTGTTCTCTTCATTGGGAAATCACTTCAATTCTTTTATGTTATCAAAACTGAGTTTGATTCCAGTACGAACAAGGAACCTTGCGGAGATATTCTTCTTCATCGCATTGTCAGAAGGAACTGTCGGATTAAAAACTGCATGAGCCTCAACGGGAATGACTGAAGTTAGCTTTACACCCACTTTGGAACATCGGTCCTTGACATCCGTAACTATTTTCTGCAACTGATCACTTGCCTTATGATAGTTATCGGAAATAGCCTCTTGCGTACTGTTAGACGCATTGGTCTTAAATTCAATGAATTCCATCTCATCCGTAGTAATCACAGCGCAATCGCACTTGGAGGTCTTTTCGTATATCACACCATCAATATGCCACAAGAAGACATCTTTATGGTTTTTGTTCACCAATCCATAAACCTTGTCACGTCCAAGACCTTTCGTATCATTAACATATACTACATGACCAACTTCCGCATCATCATACACGAACAATTGTCCTCTGCTGTCACATTCGAATAGTTTATCAAGCCAATCCTCATCCTTGGATATACGCTGAAACAATTCAATTTCACCAAAGGCTTCTTTCAGTCGCAAACGATTAATCGCCTCAAAATTCATCTTTCTCCGCTTTATTGATTGTGTGCCAAAAAGATGTCTTCCAACTTATTGAATTCAGCGCTTAATAACAAAGACACACCATCCAAGGCATTGCTGTCAATCATTCCCGTCTCTGAATCTACAACAGACTTGCTATATAAGTCTTTGCCATTCACGGATTCTCCTAATGAATAGACGGAGCACTCTTCTGGTGTCAAGCAACAATCAAGGTCAATAATCTCAGCAAGTTCCTTTTTTATTCCCTTACCATATTTATTTATCATCAAACCGGCGAACAGGGAATTATTCAGGGCAGAGAGAAGATATGGACTATGGGTAGTGATGGTCAAAGTCCGACCATCATTGTTTACAGTCTTTAAGATGTGTCTTAATAGAGCAACCTGCTTATCGGGGAACAGATTTGTTTCGGGTTCCTCAATAACGAAAGAAGAGTATTCTCTTTTATTGACTGCATACTGGAGTACCAGCAAAAGAGGTATTGTTGACTGAATGCCTGATGAGGCATAGGACAACTTGTTTTTTTGTTTGCTGACATGATCCGTGAAATAATCGTCAGAACCGTCATATTCGTATGACACATTCAATAGCGGAGAGTCATAACTGCTGTATGCTGACTTGGCATTTTGGTAATCCAGAGAAAAACGGAGAAGATTCTGAGGAATTGACTCTCTAACAAGGTTAAGAGCTGGCAATGCCTTACTAAAGAAAGAGAAGAAACTGCGCTCAGCAGGAATATAAATAGAATTAAAAGCCAACTGTTGTAATGATGATATCAATTCTTTGGGCTCTTTTTCTTTAGCGTTGTCCATCAAAGATTTCAGTTGATTCAAAAACTGATCTTGATGAAAAATGGGTTTCAACCCAGCAAGTAAATGAGTGATTTTATCTACGTCAGTTATGCTGGTCTTACCCTTCGTAAAAGAAGTGCTGGTCTCCTTATTTGTTATTGTTAGAACAAGGTGAATATCTTTCTCTTTCCACTCATACTGAATATGGTAGTCATCCTTACTATAGATGTCCAGTCCATAAGTCTTCAACTGGTCAAGCCAACCGGTATGACCATAACGAATAACCATATTCAATGAGAATATGTCGGTCATGATGGTAATCAGCTTCGCAATCGTACTCTTTCCGATAGACTGCTCGCCAATTAACAAATTAACGGCCTTGAGTTCCAATTCTGCATTTGAAACAGGACCAAAATTTTTAATTGTTAACTTTCTCATAGCGCGGACTACTTAGAAAAAATTATCAAACGAGGTTGGGAATGCCGTTGAGCTCATTCATGGAAGAAGTAAGATGTATGATGGCAGAGGGAAGATGTGTTATTTCTCTGTTCCATTCCCATCTAGTTTCTTGCATCTGTGCACAAGTACTTTCACTGAAGATGTTTGATGTTTTATGGATGATGGATGATGTGTATAAGATGGATGATGTTTGATGGATGATGGATGAGGGATGAGAGAGGTCGGATGTATGACGTCTGAGGTCTGAGTTTTATTTCCCTTCACTTATTTGCTGATCAAGTTTCTTACAATCATTTAGATGGCTGATGTTTGAAGGCTGAAGGCTGATGTGCTTCGAGATGTAAGATGTTTGATGGCAGAAGGAAGATGTATTATTTTTCCGTACCATTCTCATCTAGTTTCTTGCATCTGTGCACTAGCACCTTAACTAACTCCTCACAATCATCGTATATACTCTTAAATTGCTCGTCAGTAAGATATTTATTTCTATGGAGCAGATCAAGCCAATACAGGCTCTCACGTGCTTCCTTTAATGCTATATAACTCTTGCTTTTGAAATCAGCTTTACTAATTGCGCCAGTTGCTTCTGCGTTGTTGGCTCCAATACTCGTGCCAGACCTCAATAGTTGGTTGGCTAAAGCCGCCACCGATTGAAGGTGTACGGGAACTCGTGATGTGCGATGTCTGAAGGATGATGGCTGATGTTTATTTGCAGCCTGCTCCAGCAAATAATCATTGAGTTTTATTATTCTGTCGCCAAAGGCGAGGCATTTGTCTTGGATTGCATCGGAGATTATTGACATAATCGAAGTAAGATGGATTATTGTCTTGTAATGCCATTGGCCACATCGGCAAACTTGGAGAGGTCGGCCTCGTGAAGAGGATGATACATGCTTACGACTGTATCGGCTCCAAGGCCTTTGCGATGCATGAAGGCAAAACTACGGCGTGACAGCCACTGGTAGTATGCTAACACCCAACCTGCCCAATATTCGGGACCGGTGGTGTAAGTGCCGTCGTTCTTGTCGGAAATACTGCCGCCTGACTCCTGCACGACCAAATCGGCCAACTCGGCACCCGACATGCCTACCAGATAGCGGGGATTGCCCTGTGAAAACTGGCGTGACACACAGCTAGACAAGAACTTCTGGTAGAACTCGCCTATCGTGTAGCCGTACTTATGCACACCGCAATCCATCATCACGGCAAGGTTGCGCATGGCTCCGTTGAGATATGTCTTCTTATATTCCCTGGCCATTCTTCCAATTATTTCTGATGATATCTATCACGTAGGTCGCGTCCTCAGCTACGGGCTTAGTAGCAATCTATAATGTGATCTGAGCCGTGATAAAGTATCATATCAATGCACCTCCATTCTTATGGCAGGATACAACTTTATTTTTATAAAAGTGCATTCTCTGCTATAAAGTGACTATCATAATTTCTTTATGTTTATTTGCAAAGCTACCCCCTCGCTACCCCCTTGCTACCCCCTTGCTACAATTTTGGGGAATCTAGGGCTAATGCCCGTTTCAGGTTTCAGGATTCAAGTTTCAAGATTCAAGTTTCAAGATTCAAGATTCAGGGCCCAAAGGGCTGGTTTCAGGGTTCAGGATTCAGGGCCCAAAGGGCTGGTTTCAAGTTTCAAGATTCAAGATTCAGGGTTCAAGTTCTTCAGGCCAGTGATCTGACTTCCCTTCAAAGAGGTGATGAACTTGGATATTGACTTTCCGAGATTAAGGCTGTCGTTATATAAACGGGTTGCCGTATCTTTATCTATGAAGCCTACATCAGTGGCTCTGATGATTTGGCTACGGACTTCGCCACAAGAACCTTTAGCTATATACAAGAAATTTATAAATTCTTTGTTGCCATCACGCTCATAGCCTTCAGCTATGTTATCCATAATGGAACCCGCAGCTGCTCGTATCTGCTGAACGAAACGGCTATCCTTACGGAACTCGCCTTTCTTCGTGATGACGTAAACCTCCTTGCAGAGATCACGTGCCATCTGGAAGATGGTCAAGTCTTCGAAGCGGGACACTTTACTCATTGCTTCGCAATTTGGTTTCAGATTTCAGGATTCAAGATTCAGGGCCCAAAGGGCTGGTTTCAGGTTTCAGGATTCAGGGCCCAAAGGGCTGGTTTCAGGATTCAAGATTCAGGGCCCAAAGGGCTGGTTTCAGGATTCAGGATTCAGGATTCAGGATTCAAGTTTCAAGATTCAGGATTCAGGTTTCAGATGACACCAAAAAATTAACGGTTAATTGAGGGTTTACTTGGCCTCTTAACGTGTGCCGGGCATATCGCCACTCCAGCCGTGGCCCAGGTCCCAGTGCTCGTCGTACACAAACTCGAAGTACGGCAAGTGGAAGGTATCCTCGATCAACTGGGTAAGCTCATCCTGAACAGGCTCGGCCCATTGGCCCACCAACACGATGAACTTGTCGATGTTCCAAGCCACACGGCCACGAGGCACTTGGGTGTAGTCGCCCTTGAACTTGGTGGGGACATGCTTAGCCTGCGCTTTGAAGTACTCCTTGAGCTCCGCTCGAGCCTGCTCACGCTCGGCAGAATCGATGCGAGCATCATTCTGCTCTTGCTCAATCGCAGCCTTATACCCACACCCAGGGTAATTGATGACTTCAACTCCTTTAGCCCTCTCCTCCTCCACCATCTTCGGAGTAAGTTCCTTCTTGCCAACGCCAAACAAACTATGATCCTCTGGGTCGTACCAAAAGATACCAATCGAGGGCATCTCCTCGTCGAACGACTTCATATCTGCCATCTGTGCAGCGTGGTCCTTATCGTTGAGTTGTGTCATAATAATGTTTTTCTATATTTTGCGTAAGACGCTTTAGGCCCTAAGGGCTTTGAAACATTAGAGAGATGGCAGGTGAACTAGGGTTTAGGGTACTCTTTTCCTTGTCCGATTTACTACGTAAAGGGACAGAGGGGGGAGGACCTAAAAGGGTATAGTTCAATGAATTACCACCTCTACACGAGGGTGAAACACCCGTAGAGTACTTAGGAAACAAGTGCTATACGGGTGCAAAGGTAGGCAAAATAAATGATATAAACAAATATTTTTGAACACAAATGTGGATTTTGAGGGGAAGGGGCGAAAAACACGAATTATAGGGATTATTTAATGTTAAGCGTACATATGTTTTAATGAGAACACGAAAGATAGTTTTTTTTTGAACGAACACGAATTGCACGAATAACACGAATAATTTTAGACGAACACGAATCGCACGAATTACACGAATTAATAGATAAACACAGAATACTTATTTTTAGACGAACACGGATTATGAGAGGAACACGAATTACACGAATTACACGAATTAATAGATAAACACAGAATACTTCTTTTTGAACGAACACGAATTGCACGAATCTAACGAATCTTTTTTAGAAGAGCGCGGAATACCTATATTTAAAACGAACACGAATCGCACGAATTGCACGAATAATTTAAACGAACACGCGCTCGAGCTCTGCTCGCTTGCTACCGAAGGGACGCAAGAATTGCACAAATCGCACGAATTATTTAAAGAGCGCAGATTAGAGGACGATGCGATCTTTTTCCAATCCTTGTGAGTTGCCGAAGTTGAGCAAGATGCCTAACTTCATGTTAGTTGCGTGGAGATAATTATAGACCTGGGCATGATGTGCTTCGTCTAACTGGGACACTGCCTTCAACTCTACTATTATCTTGTCGTAACAAATGAAATCAGCCCTATAGGTCTGCTGAAGTTCCTGACCATCGTAGTAGATCTTTAACTCCTTCTCACGCTCGTAGGGTATTCCCTGCTTCTTAAACTCCAGTTCAAGGCACTCCTGATAGACTGCTTCAAGGAAACCGTGGCCTAACTCGTTGTAAACACTAAAGGCAGCACCGATTATCTTATAGCTTTCTTCTTTGTAAATAACCATGATTTTAAACGAACACGAATTACACGAATAACACGAATTATTAGATAAACACAGAATACATCTTTTTAAACGAACACGAATAATATTTTAGACGAACACGCGCTCGAGCTCTGCTCGCTTGCTACCGAAGGGACGCAAGAATTACACGAATTACACGAATTAATAGATAAACGCAGAATACATCTTTTTAAACGAACACGAATATCACGAATCTAACGAATATTTTTTAGAAGAGCGCGGATGCTTACTTTATAAATCCGCATAGTCCTCATGAACTTGCGAGATTAACTCGTCAAAATACTCGTCGACAGACATGGTAGTGGCCATCACGCGTTCAGTCGTAGAAGCAGTCTCCTTACATTCCGATAATAGCAAGCGACTAGAGGTCGAGCGTGTGGGCTCATGTCTGATGTTATTATGTCTTTTCACACAGTGACTCATCAATCATTAACTATGTAACTCTTTACAAACTTCAAGGCTTGAAGGACACGAGGAGTATGGAATGAAAGTTGGTTGTAGGTCTTGTAGGCCTTGAGTTCAGCAATGGCTGCAGGTGCATCCAAAACGCCACTTTCATATAGGTTTACCACGGTGAATACCTTATCATTGGCCACTGGACCAAAGACTATATCATAATCGTGCTCAACGCCTTTGCGACTATCTACCACAAAGTTCAACCATGCCTCGTCAGGACCGTGGAACTCACGAATCTTCAACTCTGGATTAGTCAGAAGAGCGTCGTCCACCTCAAATACCGACACGATTCTACGGCCGGTCTTTGCCCTGTCAATCTTGATAGAAGTCCAGTGCTCTGCCTGCTCCTTCTGGGTAGTTGTATAGAAGCCACGACCAAAATCGGTCTTCTTCCTGCTCTTTAGAAGGCTGGGCTTGCGGACTTCAACATTTGAACCATGATATACTAGCATTTTCTTTTCCTCCTCTGAATAAAACGATCAATCTCATCAATCACATAACCTGTGCCTTGTGTATGAAGAAGGTCGTAATGGTCTATCAAATATTCATCTGCACCATAGCGCTTCAACAAGGCAAAAGCTTGGAGACCTGTAAGACCTTTTTCCTGGGCATATTTCTCTATACAATAAGTGTAGAACTCAAATTCCTCATGCGTAACCTTCCTACTTTCGGTATTACGTGCTGACTCAAACTCGTCATAGAGAGCAGCGGTGCTAAGATACCACCATTTAGCCCCTTCGTCATACAGTCTATCGTACATAGGATTGGAATATATGTACACAAGGGCATCATCCAAAGCAATGCGCTTTCTTTGGGACACATATTCTGCCAACCGCGAAATCTTGATTGGCACTATTTGTTCTTCGTAAACACCCATATTGTTTAAAATGTAATTTATTAGAAGTTGTTATTGTTGAGTGATGTGGAGGAAGCGGGTGACTTGGTGGGAGAAGGAGCGGTCCATGTTGTCGATGAAGGCATCGAGGATCTTGGAGGAGGCGGAGAGGGGGAGGACGTCGTAGTCGGCGAGACAGGCGGGGATGAGGGCGCTATGGCCTTCGTGAAGAAGGACTTCCTCACTCGCCTTTGAACTTTGAACTTTGAGGTTTGAACTTTGAACTTTGAACTTGGAACTTTGAACTTTGAACTTGGAACTTGAAACCGTCGGCCTTAGGCGGATGATGCAGTCGCCCTGGAGGCACATGGTGATGATGAAGCTGTCGTATTTGATGAGGTTGCGGTGCATGGGGCGGTTGATCTCCATGACACGGACATCGAAGTAGGGGGAGTCGATGATCTGGACGGCACTGTTGTTGGTGTCGATGTATTCGGTGCGGTAGTTTTCCTCTACATGGAAGTCGAGGGCCTGGGCGGCGAGTTCGGTATGCAGCTCGCGGGGCTTGCCGTCCATGCCGGGGCGGTTGTAGTCGAAGATGCGGTAGGTGACGTCGCTGGACTGCTGGACCTCGGCGAGGAGGATGCCACCGCAGATGGCATGGACACGACCGGCAGGGAGGTAGAAGACATCGCCGGCCTTGACTTGATGGTCGGCGAGCACCTCGGTGATGGTACCGTCTTCTACTCGTTTCTGGTACTCATAGGGGGTTATGGCCTGCTTGAAGCCGGCATAGAGGTGGGCGCCGGGGTCGGCCTTGATGATGTACCACATCTCGGACTTGCCCATCTTGCCATGGACCCGCTGGGCCATCTCGTCGTTGGGATGGACCTGGATGCTGAGGTCGCGCTTGGCATCGATGAATTTGACCAGCAGGGGCAATTGGCCATGGTATTTCGCATTGACCTTCTTGCCGAGGATGGCCTCGGGGGCTTCGTTGATGACAGAGACGAGGTCCCTACCCTGCCAGGGGCCATTGCTGATGATGCTGGTGCTGGAGGGTACGGCACTGACCTCCCAACTCTCGCCTATGGGCTCGCTGGAAGGGGCAAGCCCTTTGTAGGGTCGGAGTTGGGTGCCACCCCAGATGACGGGATGGAGATTGGGTTCGAACAGCAGGATCTGCATAGCGATTAGCTGAGACCGAGCAGGGGTTTTAGGTCGTCTTCTTTATAGAGAATCCAACAGGTAGTACCGAGGAAGGCCAGGAACACGAAGATGAGACACATCTGGGCGCGCTTGGGGCCAGCCTTGAGCACGGGAACCGTGGCACTCTGCAGGGTGGTGAAGGCAGGGGTCTCCTGCTGCACCTTGGCCTCAGCAGCCAGCATCTGGGCAGCTACCTGCTGGTAGGCATTGTACTGCAGCTGCATGTCGTTCTCGAGGTCGGTCTGCTTCTGACGGACGGTCTGCAGGATGATGTCCTGGTTGGAGTCCATGAACTCAGCATATTTTTGGCGGGCCTTTTCGTAGCGGGCCTTGGTCTCGGCCGTAATTTTCTTGTTATACTCCAGATCGACACGAGCCTTGGAGGTACGATAGTCGGTAATGAATTTCTGCAGGCGGGTCTTCACCGTATCAGCCATATTGGCTGCAATCACCGCATTCTGATCAGTCACGCTGATGGTGATGACCATGGTCTTCTTATCCACATCGCAGACCACATTTTTATTGATAGCCTTGACTATATTGGTCTGCTCCAAGGTCAGACGGAAAGGATCAACTTTTTCTTTGACCTTCGGGGCTTGAGATTTGAAGATGGAAAATACTGCTTTCATAGCGGCGGACCACCAGGGAGACTTCTGTTCGTCCTTCAGGTAGTCGTAGTAAGGCATGGTGCGGTCTTTCTCACCATCTTTCTTATCACCCTCAATGGTCACAGGAACAGTGAAGAGCGAGGTCTTGAAGTCCACGGAATTCATCAAATCAGGGTATAGCGTGGGGAACAAGGCTTCCGTGCCTGCTCCACTCGTGCCTAAATTGACACCAAAGCTGCTGGCTAAAGATGCCAAAGAACCTGCACTCGCCTTACTGCCACCCATTTCAGGCGAGAGCTTCACCGTACAATTATAGAAATTAGGGAGGCTCAGCGCATAGATGGCTGCCAGGATAAAGGCCACAGGCAGCACCTTGACATAGAGCCACTTATGGCGGAGTAGGTCCTGAAAGATTTTACCAAAATCGATACTGGATTCTGTATCTTCAGACACTGATGAAGCAGATTTTTCTGATGACACTGATTCTTTTTCGAACACGAATCTCTCGGATGACACGAATTGTTTTTTATCTTCGTTCATAGTTTACTACTTTATACTACTTTAAGAGGTTACCAATAGTTGCTGCCATCGTGGCCAGAGAAGCCATCGAGGTGCCAATGCTTACCCATTGCATGAGAGCAGACATATCGCGCTTGCCCTTCTGAGGTACGACGATTTCACAACCGGGCTCCACCTTACCCTTGCCCACCTGAGAGACGGTACCGTTCTGGTAGATAATGAAGGAGTGCGACTTACGGCTGCGTTGGCCAAAGCCACCGGCCTGGTTGACATAGTACTTCCAGTCCTTGCCGGCCTGATAGGCAACGGTGTTGGGGAAGAGCACATTACCAGAAATCTTGACGGTACCATTGTATTCAGGTACGAAGATGCGGTCACTGTCACGGACTACGATATCATAGTCGCCACCGGGATTGGCCAATGCTTTCTCGAGGTTGATACCTACGGCATAGTATTCAGCGGTCTCAATCTTTTCCAGGCTGATGGAGTCACGGGATGAAGCTGTTTGGCGGGCTGTCTTGACAAGAGTGGCTATGCGGGCGCGCTCATCTTCATTCAGATGACGTTCCAAGCGAGCACCCTTGACATAGGCCTCAGGAGTGACACCACCAGCTGCCTTGATGAGGTCAGAGAGTCGTTGGTTCTTCTTAGACAGGTTGAAGTCGCCTTCGAAAACAACTTCACCCAGGACTTGTACCGTACGGGGCTCCATAAAGCCGGGAGAACGGCGTACCTGTACCACATCGTAGGGTTCCAGCGTGAAGCCGGGCTGGCCATCGACAACCAAGCCGTCCTTCAGCGAGAAACTGTAGTTCTTGGAGATTTCCTGACCGCTCTGAAGGGCCTTGGGGTCACGGATACGACGAGAGACATCGACCTTGGCAAAAGAGGCGGCATCGGTCAAGCCTCCGGCACGGAGCACCAGGTCCTCAATGGTCTCACGCTCGGAATAAGGGAAGGTGCCTGGACGGAACACCTCACCAGTAATGGTGACGGTACGCTCGGAAGAACGCTCAGAAAGCTTGGCGATAATCAACTGGTCCTCGTTGCGAAGGGGAATGTCGGCCAATGCACCGCTCATGATACCACCCAGGTCGAGCGACTGGGTCTCAAGGGTGCGGTCCTGCTTCATGCGGTACAAGACGGCACGACCGGTAAAGGCGTCCTCTGTCAGGCCACCAGCAGCCTCTACCAAGGCACGGACGGTATTGATCTGCTTGCCTAACTCATAACGGCCGGGACGGAACACAGCGCCCTCGACCTCTACCATATTCTCATAACGGTTCAACATGGAATCGACCTGGATGACATCACCATCAGTCACCTTGAAGCCAGACATATCGAATTCCTCAACGGTATGGACACTATAACGCTCGCCAGACATACGGGTGAGGCGAATGGACTTCTTAAAGGCATCACTGGTATAACCACCGGCATACTTGATGGCCTGGGCAACGGACTCGGTGGGGCGCATCTCATACATCATGGGGCGCTTTACCTTTCCCTCGATGTCCACCAAAGCCTCATAAGGACCTACGATAATCATGTCGTTCTCCTGCAGGCGGATATTACCAGCCAGACGACCATTCAGGATGTACTGATAGACATCGACTGAGGTAACAAGTCGGCCACCGCGATAGACCTTGATGTTACGAAGGGTTCCCAGGTCCTTGATGCCACCGGCCATATAGAGGGCATGAAACACGGTAGAGAAGGCACTCAAGGTATAGGTACCGGGGGCCTTCACCTCGCCCATCACATTGACCAGGATGGTACGGGTCTGACCTACGGAGACATTGAGCTTGCTACTCTTATAACGGGAACCCAACGTGCTGCGCAATTTGTTCTGGGCGGCGGCTACCGTCAGACCGGCCACCTTGATGGGTCCATAGCCCTCAATGACAATCGTACCGTCGGGGGTTACCGTCTGGCTTTCAGACTTCTGAGAAGCACCAAAAATATCAACAATGACGGCATCGCCAGGACCCAAGACATAGTTCTGGGGGGTGGCAATGTTCATGTTGGGCTCGAAACTAAGGAGCTTCTTATTGAAAATGTCATGACCATAGACGGCCTTGCCACTGACTACGGTGGGTTCCTCCACGGTAGAAGCAGCCGTCATAGCAGCTCCATCTGCCCCACCCTCAACGGCAGCACCTGTCTCGTTGTTGGTACGCATACGGTCTTCTGCATTCTGCACAGCAGCATCAGCAGCGGCGGAAGCGCCTTTTTGGCTAATCTGCTGGTCATACTGACTGCGCAAACGACGAATCTGCTCAATCTTGACACCTTTCTGCATCAGCTTGGTGACAATCTGAGCCTGAGAGGTGCCTGCCTTCATCTCAGCCTGGACAAACTGAATGACTTGTTGATCACTCATTTGAGCTGAAGCTATTATTGAGCATAGCAAAAGCCCCAATAATAAAAAGGATATTCTTTTCATATTAAACATTAAATATTAAATTTCAGAAGATTATTTCCTATATTTTTGCAAAACGGGAATTTCCTGACAGAGGGCATCAGCCAAGCGCTGGGCTACCTGATGGGCGCCCCAGTCGTTGTAGTGGGTATTGTCCTGACGACCTTTAGGCAGGGCGGGATGCTCACCGGGCTTATACCACATGTGGAGCTTCTTGGAGCCTTCCTTGCCCAGGGAGGTCTCGAGGTCATAGGTAATCTTGTTGGCATCGATATAATGGACATGCATGCGCTCGGCCACCAGACGGGGGGCGATGCGGTAGAAGCCATGGGTATCGACCAGGGTGTCGCCCTCGATGGTCTTGGGGGCGTCCTTGAAAGTGGTGTTGCGCAGGGCTTCGTCCTCGGCCTTGCCATCGACCTTCAGGGTATAGTTGCGACGGACCACACAGTTCATCAGGATGGGGATGCCGCCCTTCTCACGGGTCTCACGGACATAGCGCTCCAGCATCCACTGGAAAGTGGAATGGGCCTCGGTATGGCGGTCGACAGAGGGTTTCTCATCGTTATGACCGAACTGGATGATGACATAATCACCGGGCTGCAGCTTCTCCAGCACCTTGGCCCAACGGCCTTCGTTGTAGAAGCTCAGCGAGGAGCGTCCATTGACGGCATGATTGTCAACCACAATAGGACTGGTAAAGTAGTCCTGCAGGGCCATGCCCCACCCTCGCTCTGGAGAACCGGTGGACAGGTCTTTCTGAGCAGCGGTACTATCACCGATGATGAATATCGTCGTCTTCTTTTCTTGCGTAAACGATGTTAGCAAGAAAAGAAACATGAAACATGAAACTTGAAACTTGAAACCTTTCATAACCATGAACCCTTAATCCTTAATCCTTAACCTCTCAATCAGTTCGTCCTCAGAAAGAACTGATTGCTCTCCTGTCGTCATGTTTTTGAGAGTTACCTTGCCAGCATTCATCTCGTTCTCGCCCGCAAGGACTACGAAGGGAATCTGCTTGGCATTGGCATAGGACATCTGTTTCTTCATCTTGGCGGCATCGGGGAAGATCTCGGCACGGATGCCTTGGCTACGTACCTTATTAATAATAGGCAGACAATAGGCAGTCTCCTGTTCACCGAAATTAATGAAGAGCACCTGGGTAGTGGTGAGCGAATCCTTGGGATAGAGGTCCAGGGTGTTCAGCACATCATAGATGCGATCGACACCAAAGGAGATACCCACTCCCGAGAGACCGGGCAGACCAAAGATGCCCGTGAGGTTGTCGTAACGACCACCACCGGTGATGCTGCCCATCTCTACATCAAGGGCCTTGACTTCGAAAATTGCTCCAGTATAATAATTTAAACCGCGAGCTAAGGTCAAATCTACTTTGAGGTTTGAACTTTGAACTTTGAACTTTGTGATTTGTTCTTGAAGCCTGAAACTTGAAGCTTGAAACTTCGACAGAATATACTTGGTTTCTTCGACGCCTTTGAGGCCCACTTCGCTGTCCTTCAGGATGTTGGCGATGGTGGCGAGCTTCTCCTCGTTGGTGCCTTGCAGGAGGATGATGGGCTGGAGCTTCTGGATCTGCTCCTCGGTGAGGCCATCTTCACGGAGCTCGGCATTGACATTGTCGATGCCTATCTTGTCGAGCTTGTCGATGGCTACGGTGATATCTACTATCTTGTCGGCGGCACCGATGACCTCGGCGATACCGGTGAGGATCTTGCGGTTGTTGATCTTGATCTCTACACGGATGCCCAGGCGACGGAACACCTCGTCGACAATCTGCATGAGTTCGACCTCGTTGAGCAGGGAGTCGGAACCGACCACATCGCCATCGAACTGATAGAACTCACGGTAGCGACCCTTCTGAGGGCGGTCGGCACGCCATACGGGTTGTACCTGATAGCGCTTGAAGGGCATCTGGAGTTCCTCGCGGTGCATCACCACATAGCGGGCAAAGGGCACCGTCAGGTCATAGCGGAGGCCTTTCTCTGCAGGCTCAGAGGCCTTGGCACCACTGTTCTGAATACGGAACAGCAGCTTGTCGCCTTCCTCACCGTATTTGCCCATCAGCGTCTGCAGGGTTTCCTGCGCAGGGGTCTCAATCTGCTGGAAACCATAGAGCTCATAGACGGAGCGGATGGTGTTGAAGATATAGTTGCGCTTGGCCATCTCAACGGGACCAAAGTCGCGCGTTCCCTTTGGAATACTTGGTTTCTGTGCCATTACTTTCTCACGATGGTTTGTGCACGGTCAGGACCAATGCTGATAATCTTGATGGGGGTTTCGAGTTTCTTTTCCAGGAAAGCGATATAATCCTTGAACTGCTGGGGGAACTGGTCCTCGGAGGTGAACTGCGTCATGTCGGTCTTCCAACCGGGGAGGGTCTCGTAGATGGGCTCGATGCCCTTTTCGATGTCATAGGGGAAGTCGCGGGTCTCTACACCGTTCACCTTATAGGCGGTGCAGGCCTTGATGGTGTCGAAGCCATCGAGGACATCGCTCTTCATCATGATGAGCTGGGTGACACCATTGACCATGATGCTGTAGCGGAGGGCTACCAGGTCAATCCAACCACAACGGCGCTCACGACCGGTGACTGCACCATACTCATGACCCAGGTCACGGATGCGCTTGCCCGTCTCGTCGAACAGCTCGGTGGGGAAAGGACCGGCACCGACACGGGTGCAGTAGGCCTTCATGATGCCATAGACCTCGCCAATCTTGTTGGGACCAATGCCCAGACCAGTGCAGGCTCCGGCACAGATGGTGTTGCTAGAGGTCACGAAGGGATAGGAACCGAAGTCCACATCGAGCATGGTGCCCTGAGCGCCCTCGCAGAGGATGGACTTACCATCGCGCAAGGCTTTGTTGATTTCGTGCTCGGAATCAACCAAGTGGAACTGGCGGAGATACTTCACTCCGTCGAGCCACTTATCTTCTATTTCTTTGAACTGTGAACTTTGAACTTTGAACTGTAAACTTTCCAAAATCGCTAGATGACGAGCCTTTGCCTTTGCATATTTCTCCTCGAAGTTGTCGAGGATATCGCCTACACGCAGACCATTGCGGGAAATCTTATCGGTATAGGTGGGACCAATGCCCTTGCCGGTGGTTCCTACCTTGTTCTTGCCTTTCTGGGCCTCATAGGCTGCATCGAGCAGACGATGGGTGGGCATGATGAGATGGGCCTTCTTGGAGATATGCAGGCGCTCCTTGAGTTCATGGCCGCTGGCCTCGAGTGCCTGGGCTTCCTCCATGAACAGGTCGGGAGCCAATACGACACCATTACCGATGATATTCGTTTTTCCACCCTGGAAAATGCCAGAGGGGATGGAGCGAAGCACATACTTCTGGCCCTCGAACTCCAGCGTATGACCGGCATTGGGACCGCCCTGAAAACGAGCCACCACATCATACTGAGGGGTGAGCACATCAACTACCTTACCTTTTCCTTCGTCGCCCCACTGCAAACCCAGCAGGACATCTACTTTTCCTTGATTCATTGTTGTTTTATCTATTTTGGTTCTTTTTTCTCTCTTCTTCACGACTCTTACGCGTGATCTTGGCCTGACAACTACTGCAGATGCCATAGATGTAGAGCGTGAAGCCGTCCTTATGGAAACGCTTGGCACGCAACGACCTGATGGCATCGATGACAGGCTGTGACTTGACCTCCGTGACACGGCCACACATGGTGCAAACCTGATGGCAATGACCATTGCTATCGTAGCAGGCCTCATAACGCGTGGTGGACTGGACACGATGGCGAATGACCAGACGCAGCTCCATAAAGAGCTTCAGCGTGTTATAGAGAGTGGCCCTGCTCACGCGGAAGTTGTATTCATCGATGAGCTTATCGCCAAGCTCTTCGAGCGTGAAATGCCCTGTTGTGCTATAGACCGCATCGAGGATGGTATAGCGCTCAGGCGTCTTCCTGTACTTGTTCAGTTCTAAGTAATGGGTCAGGATATCCTTGACCGTTTCTTTGACACTTTCTCTCATTTTATGTGGTTAAACTGGTTAAAAACCGCACAAAAGTACAAATAAATATCAAGAAACGGGCAAGAATTATTTAAAAAATATCTAAATCAATGGATTTCGTAGCACTTTTGGCCAATCGCTCGTACAAAATACCCAATTCTGCGAAGCGCTGAAGACTCTGCAGGGCCGCCTTCCTGACGGAAGGATATGGACCCTGAAGGGCACATAATGCCTGGTCGAGGTATTCATTGATGCCCCGCTCGTTGGGTTCCTGTCCGTTCATGAAGAGTCGGCTCAGGACATGGAAACCACACAATTGGTCGTACTCCTTGTCGGAGGCTATCCATTGGTAGGCTTTCTCCGCAGCGAAAGGCAAATGCTGATAGAGGTTAAACGCCAACTGCTCGGCAATCTCCTGCGAGGGTATCTGCTCTTGCCAGATGTCTACCACCTCGGGCAGTATCTCGTCAGGAGGCATCAGCATGGTAGCCAGAATCTTGCATTCACGAACGTTCTCCTTCCAAAGGGCGATCGAAAGATCGTATACATTAAACATTAAAGATGAAACATTAAATGCGCTTCGCTCAGAATCATTAAACATTGCCTTGATTTCCTGGGCTTTTGCTTGCAAACGCGGAAGGGTGGCTCCCCAGTTTAAATGATAATTCAGGCCCTTGTCGCGCATAGACTGAGCGACGGCACCGTCCATCATCAAGCGGAAGGACTGTTTGATATCTTTTACCACATCCTGAATCTCCATATACTGAGCGAAGCGAATTTAATCTTTAATGTTTAATCTTTAATCCTACAACGTTCCATATTCAGAACTATAGCGGAGCATTTGGTGGGTATAGGACTCGGAGTAGTTGACCTGGATGTCACAGATCTCGCCTTGGTCGTCAAGGACCGGGAGGAGCCAGGGATTGATGAAGCCCTTGTAGGGGGCAAGGTTCAAGCGCTGGTAGCGGGCCAGGACTTCCTGATGGAGCTGAGGGTCGACAGCTACTGCATAGGTTTCGACTAAGTGACGAGCCGCAGTGTAATCGCCTTCACTCTTAATGCGTTGAATCTCAGCAAGTAACTCAGCGAAGAGTGAACGAAGTCTTGAATAGTCGTTCACCTGCACATAGGTCTTGCCAGCACGCTGCACCCACTGGATGACACCCCCACCCTGCGCATAGCACCAATGGGCAATGAGTGCCCGGTTGCGCATATGAGCTTCCTCTATCTGATGACCGGGCAGGATGCGCACCAATTGCGTCATCAGACCGTTCATGATATAGGAATAATAGGAGGCTTTGTAGGCTTCGGCATCGGGCAGGAGGCCCAGGTCGATGAGCTTTGGGTCGGCCATGTAATACAGGCCAAAGAGGTCGGCACGGGCCTCCTCAATGGTATTGCCATAGGCCTTGAGCGCATCAGGGTCAGTACCGGGCAGGAGCTGACCGGAACCATGGCCCAGACACTCGTGCAAGTCGGTATGCAGGTCGTCACAGCGGTCGCCATACTTCTCAATCAGGGCCAACGTCTCTTGATCGATGACAAATTCTTCCTTGAAACCGGAGCCATGGGCTGCCTTGTTGTAGGCATCGGTGATATTGGAGATGGTGATGCTCTTGGAACCGTGTTGCGCCCTGATCCAGTCGGCATTGGGCAGGTTGATGCCAATAGCGGTAGAGGGGTATTCATCGCCACCGAGCATGGCGGCACAGATGGCATTGGCCACGACGCCCTTGACCTGCGGTTTGCGGAAACGGGGGTCTACCGGGGAATGGTCCTCGAACCACTGGGCATTGCGCGAGATGGTCTGGGTGCGACGGGTAGCCTCGAGGTCTTTATATTCCACAATACCTTCCCACGAACCTTTCAGTCCTAAGGGGTCTCCATAGACCTCGATAAAACCATTGACAAAATCGATGCGCCCCTCGTGCTCGTTGACCCACGAGATGCAATAGTCGTTGAAGATGCGCAAATCGCCGGTCTGGTAATAGTTGATCAGCAATTGGATGATATGGGCCTGGTGGTCGTTCTCAGCCACGGTCTTCGCCTTCTCCAACCAGTAAATAATATGACGGATGGCATTGGCATAGCGCCCGGTAGCCGACCATACCTCCTCCTGCACCTTGCCATCGCGCTTGACCAGCGTGGTGTTGAGTCCATAGGAAGGGGGCTCAGGATTGTCCTTGTCAGCTGCCTTTTGCTGGGCATAGAAGTCTTCTGCCTCCTGTTGGGTAACGCCTTCATAGAAATGGCAGGCAGAGGTTTGTATCAGGTCCTCGCCATCGGCCTTGTTGACACGCTTGGGCAGGACGGTAGGGTCGAAAATAACGGGGAAGAGCTCCTGACAAAGGGCGTCCACCGTTTCGCCATCGGCCAAGGGCAAGCGGGAGGCATCTACCTGCTGCAGGCATTGGCGAAGATAATGCTCCGAGAAACCGGGCTGGAACTTCTCAGAACCATAGTGATGATAGATGCCATTGGAGAACCAGAGGCGCTTGAGATAGACCTCAAGGGCCTGGAAATCAGGGGTATCGTGGGCAATGGTCAGGTCACAAAAAACGGCCTCCAGCATCTTGCGGATGCGGAGGTTATAACGGCCAAACTGGTCGAAAGTAATGTCGCGCCCATAAAGGGTGGCTTGCGAGAGGTAATAAACCAAACGCTTCTGACATAAAGACAATTGCTCAAACCCGTTTAAACGGTATCTGAGCAATTGGATGTCAGCGAAACGCTCATCAGCATAATTCATACCGCAGATTAGCGCTTCTTGTCACTTCTTACCCTCTCGGAAGGGTGCTGAGCGAGGTGCTTCAGACGATACTCACGGGGCGTCATGTTCATAATCTTGTAGAAAGATGCATAGAACGACTGACGATTAGCAAAACCAACCATGTCGCTCACCTCCTCCATGCGAAGATCCTGATAACGACGATCTACAAGAATCGCCATGGCTTCTTCAATCCTGAACTTGTTGACGAAAGAAGTGTAGTTCATGTGGAAGCGGACATTCACCACTGCTGAGATGTAACGTGTGTTAGTTCCCAAATCCTCGGCAAGTTTTTTGGCTGAATAATCCTTATCCTTGTACTTCTTCTGCATAACGATGATGTTGAGGATCTTCTCCTTCATCTCGTCCATCAACCTAGGGTTCACCAGACTTCTGTAAGCAGCCTCTTTTTCTTTCTTTTCTGTAATGTTATACTTGGCCATAACCCTACTTAAATTATTAATACTTTAGTAATTCACTGCAAAAGTACAAAAAAATTTAAAACAAGGCAACAAAAAAATCTATAAAAAAACATAAAAACCGGGAAAAATTTACAAATCCTTCAACAAAATGGTGCGAGACTCCCGTAAATAGGCACTTCTCACCTCGATGACCCTACTCCACTCGCCACTGAACGAACCGGCCACATTCAGGTCGATTTTCCACTTGCCATAGGACTCCAGGCGGTCAATCATCAGGCCTACCGTCATGCGGGAGATATCCTCAGCAGGCATAAAACGGGAGGTTTCGCCTTTCTCGTCGCTGGTCAACTCGACAATCAACCTGGCATTCAACAGGTCGAAGAGCAGGTCGTTGACAAAGCGGATGGGAATATTGGTCACCTGGCGCAGTTCAAGGGCAGAAAGGGCTTTCTGACCGTTGGCAAAACGTTTACAGATATGGCTCATCAGCAGGGCTGCCAGCATCAGGCGATAGCGATGACTGATTTCGCGGGTGTTGGCATCATAGTCGTAATAATCGAGGTTCTGATTGGTATAGCAGAGCTCGGCACCAAACAGACAGATGGTCCAGGAAATCTGTACCCACAGCATGAACAGCGGAAGGGCGGCAAACGAACCGTAGATGGCGTTATAGCTGGAGAGGAACAGCTGTGAATGGATGTAGAAGATCTGCAGACCCTGCATGGCGATACCGGCCAGGATGCCCGGCACCAGAGCGCAAGATATCTTGACATGAGTGTTAGGCATAAATACATACAAGGCAATGAACATGGCGGACATCAGCACATAGGGCGAGAGGTCGATGAGAAAGCGCAGGGTGGAGCCTAACAACTGGAAATCGGGCATGGAATTGGCGATCGTGGCCACGAAGATGGAGATACCGGAAGTGACCACAATGAAGATGGGGAACACGAAGAACACCGCCAGATAGTCGGTAAAGGTGCGGAATATGCTGCGGGGCTTGGTGACTTGCCAGATTTCATTGAACGCATCCTCGACATTGCTGACCAGCATCAGCACGGTATAGAGCATGAAAAGCAGACCGATTCCCAGGAAAACACCGGATTTGGTGTGCACCAGGTAGCTGTTGACAAAGCCAATGATGACCTCAGCGGCCTGGGGCTGCGACTCGAAGGCCTGACGGAACCATACCTCAATGAAGCGACTGTAGCCAAAGCCACGGGCAATGGCAAAGACCACCGCCATGATGGGCACAATGGCCAACAGCGTAGAGTAAGTCAAAGCTGCCGCCTTCTGCAACACGCGCTTGGCAGTGAAGAAGCGGATGGCCAGCACCACCTTCTTCAGCACTTCCAGCCACAGGAACCTAAAGGGAGAAACATCACCCTCGGAGATTCTCCACAGGTCCTTCTCGAAAAACTTGACTATCTCGGATATATTAAACATTAAAGATTAAACATTAAAGATTAAACATTAAAGATTAAACATTAAAGATTAAACATTAAATTACAAATCATAAAGTTCAAAGTTCAAAGATCAAAGTTCAAAGATCAAAGTTCAAAGATCAAAGTTCAAACCTCAAAGAAAAAAGAAAGCACTGCCACTATAAGCCGGGTTCTGTGACTCCTCCGAAGAGGAGACGCCTGTCATTTATCTACTCTGCCTGTTACCAGACAGCTCTAGCATTCTACCCTCCATCGTATCCCGAAGGATTCGGACGGACAGCCCTCAACCGATGGTATACGCGAACTTGCAGCCTCCTGATGGGACAGCCTGACGATCACCCGCCAGCTGGTGGTCTCTTACACCACCTTCTCACCCTTGCCAACGATAACGATAACGATAACGAAACCGCAGGCGGTCATTCTCTTCTCCCATATCCTACTGTCACCAATAGCTGGCACTTTCACCAGTGGAGTGTCCTGTGCTGCCCGGACTTTCCTCTCGTGTCTGAGACACCAGCGACAGACCGTGGCACTGCTTTCTGCATGCAAAGGTACTAAAAAAAGTGAAAAGTGAAAAGTGAAAAGTGAAAAATTTGCTACTGCCAAGAAAATAATTATGCATTATGCATTATGAATTATGAATTATTTCGTAACTTTGCAGCCATTATTATTAATAGGTATATGGAATTAGCAAGTAAATACGACCCAAAAGAGGTCGAATCAAAATGGTATCAGTACTGGCTGGACAATAAATTGTTCGCCTCAAAACCCGATGGTCGTCAACCCTACACGATTGTCATCCCACCGCCCAATGTAACAGGTGTGCTGCACATGGGCCACATGTTGAACAACACCATCCAGGACATTCTGGTGCGTCGTGCCCGTATGGAGGGTAAGAATGCACTGTGGGTGCCCGGCACCGACCATGCCTCCATCGCTACAGAGGCTAAGGTGGTGAAGAAACTGGCGGAACAGGGCATCAAGAAGCATGACCTGACACGCGAGGAGTTTCTGAAGCATGCGTGGGAATGGACCGAGGAGCATGGGGGCATCATCCTGAAGCAGTTGCGCCGACTGGGTGCCAGCTGCGACTGGGACCGCACCGCCTTCACCATGGATGAGAAGCGCAGTGCCAGCGTCATCAAGGTGTTCGTAGACCTTTACAACAAGGGATTGATCTATCGTGGTTTGCGCATGGTGAACTGGGACCCCAAGGCTCTGACCGCCCTGTCAACTGAGGAGGTGATCTATCGCGAGGAGAAGAGCCATCTGTTCCATCTGAAATATTATGTTGATGGTCCAGATGAAACATTAAACATTAAATATGAAACATTAAAGGCTGAGGGCAATATCATCCATAAGGATGAGAAGGGCTATTACGCCGTAGTAGCAACCACTCGTCCGGAGACCATCATGGGCGATACGGCGATGTGTATCAACCCCAAGGACCCGAAGAACCAGTGGCTGAAGGGTAAGAAGGTCATCGTACCGCTGGTGAACCGCGTGATTCCCGTTATCGAGGACCGTTATGTGGACATCGAGTTTGGTACAGGTTGCTTGAAGGTAACACCTGCCCACGACACCAACGACTATATGCTGGGTAAGACGCACAACCTGGAGACCATCGACATCTTCAATCCGGATGGTACCATCTCGGAGCAGAGTCCGCTGTATGTAGGCATGGACCGTATGGAGTGCCGCAAGCAGATTGCCAAGGACTTGCAGGAGGCTGGACTGATGGAGAAGGTTGAGGACTATGTCAACAAGGTGGGCTATTCAGAGCGCAACCCGGACACAGCCATCGAGCCGCGTCTCTCCATGCAGTGGTTCCTGTCGATGAAGCATTTCGCTGACATCGCCCTGCCTCCCGTATTGAACGATGAACTGAAGTTCTATCCCGCAAAATATAAGAACACGTATAAGAACTGGTTGGAGAACATCCAGGACTGGTGTATCTCACGTCAGTTGTGGTGGGGACACCGCATTCCTGCCTATTACTACGACGAAGAGAAGTTCGTAGTAGCTGAGACTCCGGAAAAGGCGCTCGAACTGGCTCGTAAGGAGAGTGGCAATGCCAACCTGCAGCTTTCTGACCTGCGTCAGGATGAGGATGCATTGGACACCTGGTTCTCGTCATGGTTGTGGCCTATCTCGCTGTTTGATGGTATCAACAACCCGGGCAACGAGGAAATCAAGTACTACTACCCCACCTCAGACCTCGTAACCGGTCCGGACATCATCTTCTTCTGGGTAGCACGTATGATCATGGCAGGTTATGAGTACATTGGCGATATGCCCTTCAGGAACGTGTACTTCACCGGTATCGTGCGCGACAAACTGGGTCGTAAGATGTCGAAGTCACTGGGTAACAGCCCCGACCCCATCGAACTGATTGAGAAGTTTGGTGCGGATGGTGTGCGCATGGGTATGATGCTCTCGGCACCCGCTGGCAATGATATCCTGTTCGACGAGGCACTCTGCGAACAGGGCCGTAACTTCAACAATAAGATTTGGAATGCCTTCCGTCTGGTGAAGGGTTGGAAAGTTGAAGATAGATTAAACATTAAAGATGAAAAATTAAATGAAACATTAAAAGCCAATGAGATTGCGACAAAGTGGTTTGAGGCCAAGCTGAAGCAGACCAATGAGGAGGTGAACGACCTCTTTAAGAAATACCGTATCTCTGAGGCTCTGATGGCTGTCTATAAGCTGTTCTGGGATGAGTTCTCGAGCTGGTATCTGGAGATGGTGAAGCCCGCCTACGTCAATGGTGAGCCTCAGCCCATTGACAAAGCTACTTACGACAAGACACTGGAGTTCTTTGAGATTCTGCTGAAGATGCTGCATCCCTTCATGCCATTCATCACCGAAGAGCTGTGGCAGCACCTGTATGACCGCAAGCCCGGAGAGTCCATCATGCGCGTGAGCCTGAAGCTCGACGCTCCCAGCAAGGCTGACAACGAGTTGGCCGCTCAGATAGAGAACGTGAAGCAGATTGTTTCTGGTGTCCGCATGGTGCGCAACCAGAAGAACATCGCGCCCAAGGAGCAGTTAGACCTGCAGGTGGTTAGCAAATTGCCCGCCAACGAATTATGCATTATGCATTATGAATCATGCATTATCAAGATGGCGAACCTGAAGGGCATCAGCGTGGTGGCTGAGAAAGATGCTACCGCCAGTGCCTTCATGGTGGGCACCGACGAGTTTGCCGTACCTGTTGGCGACATGATTGACGTAGAGGCTGAAATCCAGAAGATGGAAGCCCAGCTGCAGCACCTTGAAGGTTTCTTGGCTGGTGTCAAGAAGAAGCTCAGCAACGAGCGCTTCGTAGCAAACGCCCCTGAGGCTGTGGTAGCGCTGGAGCGCAAGAAACAGAGTGACTCGGAGGAGAAGATTGCAGCGCTGAAAGAAAGCATTGCGGCGCTGCGCTTCGCTAGAGAATAGTGAAACGCTTCGCTAGTGAACAGTGAACAGTGAATAGTGAATAGTGAATAGTGAAACAAAAATAAGGTGTTCGCCATGAACACCTTATTTTTTTATCTGATTCGGTCCGCTGCTCTCACCAACCGCTCATCAGCAAGGATGGCCTTACGCGCCATAAAACAAAGGATGGCTGCGATGAGGGGGAAGCAAGCGACAATAGGCAGGTTCTGATTGGCTTTGCCCTGATGGATGAGTACCGCCAGCGCGATGTACCACGCAAAGTGTATCAGAATAGTCACCAGACAGAGCTTGGCCTGAAGGGGACGCTTCTTATATATAAATATGGTGTAAAGGCTGAGGGCCGAGGCTAATGCCTGGATAACAAAAAGGGGCCACGACAACCAGAACACCAGTCCCAGGATGGCTGCCACCAACAGGAACAGGGTTTGCTTGCGTTGTATCATACGCGATTAATCGTAGTTTTCCTGCTGCTGCTCACGGGCAGGGTCACGCCAGTATACCTTGCCCTCCACAAACTCCTGAGTAGCCAGCAGTGAGGGCTTGGGCAGCTTCTCGTAATAACGGGAAATCTCAATCTGCTCGCGGTTCTCGAAGACTTCCTCGAGGGAGTCGTTGTAAGAAGCAAACTCAGCGAGCTTCTTAGACAGGTCTTCCTTGATCTGAATACTAATCTGATTGGCACGCTTAGCGATGATGGCTACACTCTCGTAGATGTTGCCAGTCTCCTCGCAAAGGTCCATAATGTTACGTGTAACGGTGTTTACCGGTGCTTTTGATTTCTTGTAATCCATATCTATAATTTACAATTTGACTATTTACAATTTACAATTTGACTATTCACTATTCACTGTTCACTAGCGAAGCGTTTCACTATTCACTATTCACTAGCGAAGCGCCTCAGTCGCGAAGCGCCTCAGTCGCCCGTAATCTTTTTGCATTTCACGATGTACTTCTGGGCAGTAGCGCTTTCCTTGGAATCGGGGAACTCGTTAAGGAAGCCGTAGCACTCGTCTTCTGCATCGCGATAGCGCTCGATGCGCTTCTCCTCAGAACTATTCTCAGCCAACTGGAACTTGCTCTTCATGATGAGGATGGAGAACTTTTCGCGCAGGTCGGAATAGGGATAGGCCTTGAGGGCATTCTGGGCCGTGATGATGCACGACTCATAGTTCGACTCAGTATTGGAGTTGATGTTGCCAAAATAGCCGCCCAGGTTGTAATAGAGCTTGGCAGAGAGGTATTCCTTCTGCACCAGATTGTCCTGCAACTTGAAAAGCGCCTGCTGGGCCTCATCGCGACGAGGAGAGTCGGGATAGTTGTCGAGGAAGTTCTGATAGGCATTGATGGCTGCTACAGTAGGACTCTGGTCCAAGCGGGGCTCGGGAGTACTCTCATAGAGCGACTTACCAATATAGAAAGAGGCCTGCTCAGCGAAATCGCCCTTCGGATAGCTGCTACAATACTTGCGGAAAGTAGCGCTGGCTGATTCATAGTCGCGATTGCCATATTCAGCCATACCCAACAGATAAAGGCTCTCCTGGGCATTGGTGCGACCCTTCTGGGCAGTCACCAGTTCCTGAAGGAGGGTTGTAGCGTTGGAATACTTGCCCATGGCAAAGCACTCCTTGGCATATTCATATTTATAAGCTCTGTCGTCGGACTTGAGAACACGGTTGAACTGGGTGGAACAACCCGTCAGCAAGCAGGCCAGACAACCTATTAGGATATTCTTTTTATTCATTATCACGCAATTTGACGTGCAAAATTACGCAATTTCCACCGAAAAACAAAGGTTTTTGAGAAAAATTAAAGATTAAACATGAAAAATTAAATATAAATTAGTACCTTTGCAAAATATGAACTTCCATTTAACATCAAAATACAAACCTACGGGTGACCAACCGGAGGCCATCCGACAACTGACCGACGGACTGGAGCGTGGCGACAGGGCACAGGTGCTGTTGGGGGTGACGGGTTCGGGTAAGACCTTCACCGTGGCCAACGTGATAGCTAACGTGAACAAGCCCACGTTGATTCTGTCGCACAACAAGACACTGGCTGCCCAGTTGTATGAGGAAATGAAGGGCTTCTTCCCGGAGAATTCGGTAGAGTATTATGTCAGCTATTATGACTACTACCAACCGGAGGCCTACCTACCCCAAACAGATATCTACATCGAGAAGGACTTAGCTATCAACGAAGAAATAGACCGACTGAGACTCAAGGCGGTAAGTTCTTTAATGTCAGGAAGAAAAGATGTTATCGTTGTATCTTCAGTTTCATGTATTTACGGTATGGGCAGTCCGGTGGCACTGAACGAGAATATCATTGAGATTCACCGTGGACAAATCATTGACCGCAACGCCTTGTTAAGGAAATTAGTGGCCGCACTGTACGTCAGAAACGATATAGAACTGAAGCGTGGCAACTTCCGGGTGAAGGGGGATACGGTGGACATTGCCATGGCTTATAGTGAGGTGATTCTGCGCGTGACCTTCTGGGACGATGAGATAGACCAGATAGAGGAACTGGACAGCATGACCATGATGCGAATGGCTGTCTTCGACGAGTATAAGCTATATCCCGCCAACCTGTTTATGACCACCGAGGAACAGACGAACATCGCCATCCGGAACATTCAGGATGACTTGGTGAAACAGGTGGCTTTCTTCGAGGAGATGGGCGACCCCATCAAGGCGCAACGCATCAAGGAGCGCGTGGAATATGACATGGAGATGATCAAGGAACTGGGCCACTGCTCGGGCATTGAGAACTATTCGCGCTACTTTGACGGCAGAGAGGCAGGAGAAAGACCGTACTGTCTGCTGGACTTCTTCCCCGATGACTATCTGATGGTGATAGACGAGAGTCATGTGAGTGTGCCACAGATTGGAGCGATG
This sequence comes from uncultured Prevotellaceae bacterium, assembly GCA_902782305.1. Taxonomy (GTDB): domain Bacteria; phylum Bacteroidota; class Bacteroidia; order Bacteroidales; family Bacteroidaceae; genus Prevotella. The sequence continues at coordinate 29,975 of CACZMV010000014.1, read as the reverse complement.
TATGGTGGTGACAGAGCCCGCAAGACCAATCTGGTGGAATATGGTTTCCGACTGCCTGCTGCCTTTGACAACAGGCCCCTGCGCTTTGAGGAGTTCCAGGAGATGACGCATCAGGTGATATACGTATCGGCTACACCGGCCGACTTCGAACTGCAAGAGGCGGAGGGTATTGTGGTGGAGCAGCTGATTCGTCCTACAGGACTGCTGGACCCTGAAATAGAGGTAAGACCCACGGAGAACCAGATAGATGACCTGATGGATGAGATACAGACGCGCATCAACCGAAAGGAACGTATACTGGTGACCACCCTGACCAAGCGAATGGCAGAGGAGATGAGCGAATACCTGTTGAACCATGGTATTCAGACAGCTTATATCCATAGTGAGGTGACCACCCTGGAGCGCGTGAAGATACTGGAGAACTTGAGAAACGGGACCTTCGACGTGCTGGTGGGTGTCAACCTGTTGAGAGAGGGTCTGGACTTGCCGGAAGTGTCGCTGGTGGCTATCATGGATGCTGACAAAGAGGGATTTCTGCGCTCGCATCGCAGTTTGACACAGACTGCGGGTCGTGCAGCGCGAAACGTACACGGCAAGGTGATTATGTATGCGGACAACATCACCGCTTCGATGCAGTTGACCATTGACGAGACCCTGCGCAGGCGCACGAAACAGTTGAAATACAACGAGGAACATGGTATCACGCCCAAACAGATAGAGAAGGCATTGAGCGTTTCGCTGGTAGAACTGGAGCGCGAAGCCAATGGTCAGAAGCCTGCCACCAAGGGCCAGCAGCCTACAGTCGCCTTTGCTGCAGACCCGATTATTGAGCGCATGACCCGACCGCAACTGGAAAAGAGCATTGCAGAGACCACGCGTCTGATGAAGGATGCGGCCAAGAAGCTGGACTTCCTGCAGGCAGCCCAATATCGCGACGAGATTATACGTTTGCAGAAGGAATTAGAATTAAAATAACTAAAAATTGCACGTATATAAAATATAATTCGTATTTTTGCACGAAATTAAACAAAAGAAGGACTATGAAGAAGTTATTTTTTACCTTGTTAATGCTGGTGCCTATGACCCTATGGGCACAGGATAATACCTGGGAGCGTCCGGAGGTGGACGAGCAGGCTGAAGCTGCCAAAGCAAAGGAGAACCCCGATGCGAAATACCTGAAAGGTGCTGTGCCTGAGGTGAACGGAAAGGTGGTATTCACCAAGCACATCAATGCACCAGGCAAGTCGGCTGCCCAGATTTACGACATCCTGCATCAGTATCTGCAGAAGATGGTCAAGGAGAAGAACCAGTTGGAGAACAGCAAACTGATCACTGAAGATACGCAGAAGCATGAGCTGGTGGCCAGCTTCGAAGAGTGGCTGGTGTTCAAGAAGAGTGCACTGGTATTGGACCAGACGCGTTTCTACTATGCCATCAAGGCGGAATGTAAGAATGGTGGCGTGGATGTGACCATGAGCCACATCCGCTATCTGTATGAGGAACAGCGTACGCCCCAGCGCCTGGTAGCAGAGGGTTGGATTACCGACAAAGATGCGGTGAACAAGAAGAATACGAGACTGTTTCCTGGTTCAGGAAAGTTCCGCAGAAAGACCATTGACCGCAAGGATTTCCTGTTTAACAAGTTCGAGTCGCTGCTGAATGAAAATTAAAGTTGTACGCAACTGGCTGAACTTCCTGTTTATCATAGGTGCCATCGTCGGCCTGATCATGTATTATAAGGTATCGCGCGAAACGGGCATCTATGTCATCCTGGGCTCCATGATGATTAAGTTCACGGAGTCGGCACTGAGAATGATGTATAAAAATGAAGAATAAGAAGAGACTCCTGATACTACTCACCCTCGTAGCCTGCACTGTACTTCAGTTGCAGGCTCAAGTGTATAATGAAATGGATGAGTTTGGTAACATCCGGCAAAGGGATGAGAACGGTAATGCGTTCAACCCCAACAAGAGGGACTCGACGAAAAACAACAAGGAGGTGCCCAAAGGGGTATGGGCCTGGACGGTAGACCGGAAGTTCGGTGACATTCGCAAGGCACAGCTGGACACCATGCCGCACCTTTACCAGAACAGCATCTATAACACGGGAGTGTTTGGGGAGTATAACTCGACGGGTAATAACTATACCGCCCGACTGAACCGCATCTTCATAGACCGCAAGCCGTTCAGCGAGTTCTTCTTTGTAGATCCCTACGACTACACCACCAAGGAACCGGAGGATTTCCTGTATCTGAACACGCTGTCGCCCTATACGCACATCAGTTATGACAACTGTGGTGACAAGCAAAATGGTGAGGACCATATTGATGCGAAATTCGGTATCAATGCGGGTAAAAGGCTGGGTATGGGCTTCGACCTGGACTACTACTATGGCAGAGGCTATTACCAGAACCAGGCGAACTCGCACTTCAGGGCTTCGCTGTATGCCACGTATGTAGGGGACCGCTATCAGATGCACTTCCTGGGGTCTGCCTATCACCGCAAAGCCACGGAGAACGGTGGTATCGTCAATGACAACTACATCACACACCCGGAACTGGAGACCACGCAGTATTCGGAGGATGAGATTCCGACGGTATTGTCGAGAAACTATAACCGTAACAACTCACAGCATCTGTTCTTCTCGCATCGATACAACATCGGTTTCTACCGGAAAGTGAAGATGACCGATGAAGAAATCAAGGCGCGCCAGTTTGCACAGGCTGCTGCCAAGGACAAGGAACAGCGCGAGGCCCAGAAGAAGACAGAGGGCATGCGGGAAGACAACCTGGGCAGAAGGAAAAATGAGCCTGTGAAGGAAGGGCCCAAGGGAAGACCGGACAATGCCAAGATCATGGGTGATGAACCGGGAACTCAGAAGGATACACCTGCAGACAGCACGCGCATCAAGGTGGAATCGCAGGAAGCCATGGACAGTCTGATGGCTGAGAAAGCCAAGCAGGACTCGATAGACGCCACCATGAAGAAGGAGTATGTGCCCGTAACGAGTATTATCCACACGCTGGATTTGAACAACTACGAGCGTACCTACAATGCCGCAGTGACGCCCCAGAACTATTATGCTGACACCTTCTATGACACAGACGATGAGGGCAATTACGGGGGTGTTGGCGTGAATGACAAATATAAGTATTTCTCGGTGAAGAACACCTTCGGACTGGCTCTGCTGGAGGGTTTCAACAAATATATGAAAGCAGGACTGAAGGGTTTTGTTTCGTATGAGATGCGCAACTATAAGATGCCGGCCATCTTGGAAGGTGCTACCGAATACTATCTGGCCAAGCACTCAGAGCATTGTCTGAACGTGGGTGGACAACTGTCGAAGACACAAGGCAGGACGTTCCACTTCAACCTGGCTGCTGAGCTGGGTGTAACGGGAATGCAGTCGGGAGCACTGGCCGTGGACTTTGACACCGACCTGAACTTCAAACTGTGGGGGGACACGTTAAGACTGGCTGCCAAAGCCTTCTTCCATCGTACCAAACCCAGTTTCTTCCACGAGAACTATATGTCAAAGCACTTGATGTGGGACCAGAGTCTCAATGCGGAGACCAGGACACACATTGAGGGACTGTTCACGTATGAGAAGACCAGGACCCAGTTGAGAGTGGCTGTGGAGGAGTTGCAGAACTACATCTACTACGGAATGAGCTATAATACCACTTCGACCGGTAGAGAGCAGTTGACAGGTGGTGTGTTCCAGGAGAGTGGTAACATCAACGTGCTGACTGCACAACTGAAACAGGACTTCACACTGGGTGTACTGAACTGGGAGAACGTGATTACCTATCAGAACTCGAGTAACAAGGATGTGTTGCCCCTACCCGACCTGAACGTCTTCACCAACCTGTATCTGAAGTTCCGCATTGCCAAGGTGCTGTTGGTAGAATTAGGTGGTTGCGCTACGTATTTCACGAAGTATTACGCTCCCGACTATCTGCCACAGATTGGACAGTTTGCCATTCAGAAGAATGAAGAGAGCAAAAAGGAGATTGGCGGCTATCCGTTTGTGGACGTGTATGCCAACTTCCACCTGAAGCGCACCCGCTTCTTCATTGCCATGAGTCATGTGAACGCAGGATCGGGTTCGAAGGAGTATTTCCTGGCTCCACACTATCCCACGAACACCAGAGTATTGAGATTTGGCGTTAGCTGGAATTTCTATAACTAGGGATTACAGGCTAGTTTGACTAGTATGTCTAGTACGTCTAGATTATCTAGTCTCTTCCAAAAATAAGCGGTTAAACACCTCCCGCATAGCCGCGGGATTCACGATTAAGGAGCGCAACTCATTGAGTTTGCGCTCATTTTCTGACCCTTGAATCCACAAGCGCAGATAACCATTGGCACTGTATTTCTCGTCCATGTGCTTCATGAAACGGTGCCAATGACCTTCCATGTCAAGTTCTGGATAGTTGGAAAGCCCGAACTGGATGGTTCTGCGGATGACATGCTCGGGGTCAAGGTCACGATCGGCCTCCGCAACAATCTTACCATAGATGCTGCGAGGAGTGCGGGAAGCAGAAGCACGATGGTCTTCTACGGCTTCCTTCATCGTCTTGATTTGTTCTGGGGAGAACCAGCGCTTCAAACGCATATCAGCTTGCAGAATCTTGCCACTGGTGATATGATGAATGGCTCGAGGACCTGAGAGTCCCAAATCATGATAGGCTGCAATGGTATAGGCCATATTGATGTCTGCTCCCGTATTGCGCGCCAAAGCCAGAGAGGAACGGATAACTCGCGTGACATGCTCCATGTTATGGGCCTTGTCGAACTGCGCATACTGGGGTAAAATCTGAGTCTCAATGAACTCGACCAAATCAAGAGAAGGATTATTTGTTATCATATCGCTTGCAAAGATAAGAAAAAAAATGTAATTTTGCACCCGTATGGACGAAAAAAACATAAAACAAGATTCTTGGCAGGCTTGGCTATTGGCTGCCCGTCCCAAGACACTAACAGGTGCTATGGTGCCTGTGATGATTGGTTTGGCACTGGCCTGGACGGATGGAAAAGAGTATGGCGATGATGTGTTCAACACGGTGGCAGCTATTCTCTGCGCCCTCTTCGCCATGATCATGCAGATAGATGCTAACTTCATCAACGACTTCTACGACTATGCGAAGGGAAATGATGATGCTGAGACACGCCTTGGACCGCTGAGAGCCTGTACACAGGGCTGGGTGAAGATAGACTCCATGAAGAAAGCCATCGCCTCTACGACAATATTAGCTTGTCTGGTGGGACTGCCCCTGGTCTACTACGGAGGGCTGGAGATGATACTGATCGGACTCTTGTGCGTTGTGTTCTGTTTCCTCTATACCACCCACCTGTCGTACATCGGACTGGGTGATGTCCTGGTGCTCGTGTTCTTCGGTATTGTACCCGTATGCATCACCTATTATATACAGTTGCACACCATGACCTGGGAGGTTTTCCTGGCCTCCATCGCCTGTGGACTGATAATTGACGGATTGTTGATGGTGAACAACTACAGGGACCGCGAGAATGATGAGCGCGACGGAAAGAGAACACTGGTGGTGGAGATAGGAGAAAAGTCAGCAGAACGTTTCTACCTGTGTCTGGGTATTACCGCAGTGCTCCTGGGCATCACCTTCTGGGTGAACGGACATGTGTTGGCATTCGTCCTCCCCGTGCTCTACCTGTTGCTACACACCTTTACCTGGTTGAAGATGAAACGCATCAACCACGGTAAGGAACTGAACATATGTCTGGAAGAGACAGCCCGTAACATGTTGGTGTACGGACTATGCGTCAGCATAGGACTCTTATTGTAAGGTCTGCTTAGGGACTCTTACTTTAAATAAAGGAAGTAAAGAGCCACTGCAATGGCGACAAGCACAAGAGTGATAATGCTCTTGATGAGACAAGAGGCTACTTTCTTGACAACGACAAAGCCAATCACAATAAGGATTAGCAGGGCTATATAATAAGTGATATTCGTTTCCATAATCAAGGGTTATTTAAAAAGATGACGAAAAGCTGCGGGTACGGTGGTCTCAAACTCCATGGGCTGACGGGTTACAGGATGATAGAAACACAATAGCCAGGCATGCAGACACAGGCGATGCAAAGGATCATCACCATTGCCGTATTTGGTATCGCCACAGACAGGATGTCCCATATCAGCAGCATGCACACGAATCTGATTCTTACGACCGGTCTCCAACTTAAACTCTACCAGTGAATGGTCGGTGGTGCGGTCCATCACATGGAAATGGGTAATGGCCAGTTTGCCGCCATTGTCCACAGGGGAAGAATAGGTAATGTAGGCCTTGTTGTCCTTCAACCAATTCTCGATGGTGCCCTCGTCCTGTTCCATCTCGCCAGAGAGCACAGCCACATAACGACGGTCATAAACGATATCGTGCCAGTTATGTTCCAGAATCTGTTCGGTATCAATATCCTTGGCATAGACCATCAGACCCGAAGTATCGCGGTCCAGACGATGCACCACATGGGCCGTACAATGCTGATGGGACTTACGGAAATAGTCGTCTAAGACGGTCTTCACATTCAGCGTAGAATGACCTGCAGCCATGGACAGGATGCCGGGCTGCTTCTCGATGACAATGAGCCAGCGGTCTTCATAGACTATGCGCAGATAGTGGCTCTTGAAGACTTGTTGGTTACGCTTGGTCTTGCTGAAAGCCACCTTCATACCGGGCGTCAGCAGAAAGTCAAACTGGGTCACCGTCTTCCCATTCACACGCACACCCTGCCCCTGAAGGGTCTGCTTGATTTTGGTACGTGTCTGGTGAACGTTTGCCAGCAGGAACTCCAGCAAAGGCTGTTCTTCCTTGACCTCATAATGGTCGTATTCTCCCTTGGGATTTGCGTTGTATCTCATAATTGGTTGCAAAATTACTAAAAAATACGTATTAAACCATCGTTTATTATTTTTTTTTCGTAACTCTGATATACATCGAAGGTACTTTCATTCGAGAAAACCCAAATAAAATTTGGTTTTCTTCTCATTTATTCGTACCTTTGCAGAGATTTTAGAATAACGTTATTTTGATAGAGAAGCATATTGTATTAGAGGACATCGACCCGGTGGTATTCTACGGCATAGGAAATACACACCTGCAGATGATGCGGGCCCTGTTTCCAAAACTGCGCATCGTGGCACGTGACAACGTCATCAGGGTACTGGGAGACGAGGAACAGATGGCTGCCTTCGAGGAGAATGCAGAGCGTATTAGGAAACACGTACTGAAATTCAACTCGCTGAAGGAGGAGGATATTCTGGACATCATCAAAGGTCGGAAGACACAGGATGAAGTGCCTGACGGTGTGGTGGTCTATAGCATGTCAGGAAGAGCCATCAAGGCACGCTCGGAGAATCAGCAGAAACTGATTGACGCGTATAACGACAATGATATGGTGTTTGCCGTGGGTCCTGCAGGAACAGGAAAGACCTACCTGTCGATAGCGCTGGCTGTAAAAGCCCTGAAAGAGAAGACGGCCAAGAAAATCATCCTGTCGCGCCCTGCCGTAGAGGCTGGTGAGAAACTGGGATTCCTGCCCGGAGACATGAAGGAAAAGATAGACCCCTATCTGCAACCTTTGTATGACGCACTGGAGGACATGCTTCCTCAGGTGAAGTTGCAGGACATGATGGAGAAGCACGTGATTCAGATAGCCCCGCTGGCCTTTATGAGAGGGCGAACGCTGAGTGATGCGGTGGTGATTCTGGACGAAGCTCAGAACACAACGCCCCAGCAAATCCGAATGTTTCTGACCCGCATGGGATGGAACACGAAGATGATTATCACGGGCGATATGACACAGATAGACCTGCCCAAGACACAGAAAAGTGGACTGGTAGAGGCCTTGGAGATATTAAAGGATGTGGAAGGTATCGGTATCGTGGAACTGAACCGCAAAGATATCGTACGCCACAAACTGGTAACTCGCATCGTGAATGCCTACGAGCGTTTCGATAAAGGAAAAGAAAAGTAAATGGTAAATTAGTCAAAATAAGAAAATGAAAGCTTTAACAAAAACTGACTTCCACTTCGAAGGACAAAAGAGCGTGTACCACGGAAAGGTGCGCGATGTGTACAACATTGGTGACGACCTGATGGTCATGGTGGCTACAGACCGTATTTCGGCCTTTGACGTAATTCTGCCAAAGGGCATTCCCTACAAAGGACAGGTGCTGAACCAGATTGCTGCCAAGTTTCTGGATGCTACCAGCGACATCTGCCCCAACTGGAAACTGGCTACTCCCGACCCTATGGTTACTGTAGGTCTGAAGTGTGAGGGTTTCCGTGTAGAGATGATTATCCGCTCTATCCTGACGGGTTCTGCATGGCGTGAGTACAAGAATGGCTGTCGTGAGTTGTGTGGTGTGAAACTGCCTGAGGGCATGAAGGAAAACGAGCGTTTCCCCGAGCCTATCATCACGCCAACTACCAAGGCTGACGAAGGTCACGACCTGAACATCTCGCGCGAGGAAATCATTGCCAAGGGCATTGTCAGCGAGGAGGATTACAAGGTCATGGAGGACTATACCCGCAAGTTGTTTGCCCGTGGTCAGGAGATTGCCAAGAAGCAAGGACTGATTCTCGTAGATACGAAGTATGAGTTTGGCAAGCGCGATGGTAAGGTGTATCTGATTGACGAGATTCACACGCCCGACTCTTCACGTTACTTCTATGCAGAAGGCTACGAAGAGAAACTGGCCAAGGGTGAGCCTCAGAAGCAGCTTTCCAAGGAGTTTGTTCGTCAGTGGCTGATAGAGCATAACTTCATGAATGAGCCCGGACAGGTAATGCCCGAGATTACCGATGCCTATGCAGAGAGTGTCTCAGACCGCTACATCGAGCTCTACGAGCACATCACAGGCGAATCATTCAAGAAGGCTGCAGACAGTGACGACCTGGCTGCCCGCATTGAGAAGAACGTTAGCAGCTGGCTGAAAACCCGTTAAAAGGTAATCATAAAGATCCGCTCGACCTTTGGTCGCTTTGTACCTTTAGGTCAAAGAAAGTTCAAAGATCAAAAAATATGTACCAACAAGAGACGATCAATCCCTATCAGGATGGTGATAAGGCCAAACAGGTGGAGGCGATGTTCGATAACATCGCTCCTACCTATGATACCTTGAACCATCGTCTCTCGTGGGACATAGACAGAGGATGGCGCAAGAAAGCCATCAAGCAGCTAAAGCCCTTCAGTCCGAAGGTGATGCTCGACATCGCCACAGGAACAGGCGACTTTGCCATCTTGGCAACGGAGATGTTGCACCCAGAGGAGCTGATTGGAGCAGACATCTCTGAGGGCATGATGGAGATAGGACGGAAAAAGGTGAAGGAAAGGGGAATGGAGCACGTCATCCGCTTCGAGAAAGAGGATTGCACCAACCTCTCCTACCCTGACAACACCTTTGATGCAGTGACAGCTGCCTTTGGCATCCGCAACTTTGCCGACCTGGACAAGGGATTGGCGGAGATGTGCAGGGTGCTGAAGAAAGGAGGACACTTGAGTATCGTAGAACTGACCACTCCCGTGACCTTCCCCATGCGACAGCTGTTCCACATTTATGCGCATACGGTATTACCCGTTTATGGCAGACTGATTTCCAAGGACACCAGCGCATACTCTTATCTGACGAAAACCATCGAAGCTTTTCCACAAGGAGAGCGCATGGTGGAGATTCTAGGCAAGGCAGGCTTCGAGAAGGCTACTTTCAAGAGACTGACCTTTGGTATTTGCACAATGTATTTTGCGACGAAATAATTACGATTATGGACAAGTACGGATTGATTGGCTATCCACTGGGACACTCGTTCTCCATCAGTTACTTCAACCAGAAGTTTCAGGATGAAGGCATTGATGCTGTGTATGAGAACTTCGAGATTCCCGATGTGGACCTGTTGAATGAAGTGGTGGACTCAAACCCCAACCTGAAAGGACTGAACGTCACCATCCCTTATAAGGAAAAGGTGATGCAGTATCTGGACACTATCTCTCCTGAAGCCCGCGCCATCGGAGCAGTGAATGTGATTCGCATCACGCACGAAGGAAGCAAAATCAAGTTGAAGGGCTATAACAGTGACGTGATTGGCTTCACCCAGAGCATCGAGCCTATGCTGGACAAGAAATGTCATAAGAAGGCACTGATTCTGGGTACTGGAGGTGCCTCCAAGGCCATCGACTACGGACTGAGGAATCTGGGCTTGGAAACCGTGTTTGTCAGTCGCTATGAGCGCCCTGGAACCATCCAGTATGACAAGATTACGCCAGAGGTCGTTCAGGAGTATAACGTCATCGTGAACTGTACCCCGTTAGGTATGTATCCCAAGACAGAGGCGTGTCCTGCCTTGCCCTATGAGGCCATGGATTCGCACACCATCCTCTATGACCTGATATACAATCCTGACGAGACCCTGTTCATGAAACGGGGGGCTGAGCATGGTGCACAGGTGAAGAACGGTCTGGAGATGCTGCTCCTGCAGGCATTTGCCTCGTGGGAGTTCTGGCATGAGAAATAAAGACAACGTAACAATGGCAGAATACATCAATCAAATCGATATCCTGACCCGTCAGTACAACGACGCCATCACGGCCCTGGAGGAATCCTACGATATGGAGTCCTCGCAACAAGGACTGTTGCAGAAGCTGACATCGTCAAAGCTGAAGCGCCAATACTCTGAGAAATATGAGGAACTGGCTCAGGAATACTTTGGCAAAAGGAAAACGATTTTTGAAGAATATAAGAAGGCTAACCCTCAATGGACCAAGACCCGTAAGATTTGGGGAAAAGTGTTCTATATCGGTATCATCTTCGCCATGGTATGCTGTAGTGCTGCCATGCCATGGTCTGAGGAGCCCTCTTTTGCTGAAACCTCACAGGCTGTCAGCGCCCCTCAAGAGACTACCCTCTGGAATGCTGAGAACATCCCCATCCCCTTCTTGCAGGATTCCACACAGTATGTCTCCAATCCCGATCACGTACTGACCCAGCAAACCGTTGACCACATGAACATCACGCTGAAGCGTCTGGACAACGAGCTGGGCGTGCAGTCTGTCGTCATCGTGGTCAACCATATCGAGAACGACGATCCCTTCCGTTTTGCCCAGAATGTGGGTAATAAATATGGTGTGGGCTATGGCAACAAAGGACTTATGGTGGTGGTGGGCTATCAGGACCACAGCATCAACATCTCGCCAGGACGTGCCTTGGAGGCTGATTTGACGGATGCCGAGTGCCATCGTCTGGAACAGCAATATGTCGTGCCAGCCATGCGTGCCGAGATGCCCGATAGCGCCATGTTCTATCTGACGGAAGCCCTCTACTCTACCCTTCAGAAGAAGCAATTGCCACAGATGTCCAACCTGCTTGCTGATGCTGACGATGATGTGGATGAAGGTCTGGCAACGATGGGCATCACCCTGTTGGTCATCATCGCATGGTGTGTATTCTTCCTGCGCAAGAACCGTCAATACCACTGGCTGGGAATGGCTGGAGCAGCTTCCCTGCTCGCCAATCCGTTCTACGAAGAATCCCATAGCAGTAGCGGGGGTGGTTTCGGAGGCTTCGGTGGAGGAGGCGGAGGCTTCAGCAGCGGTGGCGGAGGTGGCCACTTCGGAGGAGGTTCCTTCGGGGGTGGTGGAGCTACTTCACGCTGGTAAACAACAACGAATTTATTAACTTTTAAAAAATAATGCATTATGAAATTAAGTAAATCAACTATCGGAATCATCGCAGCTGTGGTGATTGTTGCCCTGTGGGCTTCAAGTGCTTACAATTCAATGGTTGGAGAACAGGAGAAGGCTACTACTGCTTTCGCTAACGTTCAGTCCGCTTACCAGCGTCGTGCAGACCTTATTCCTAACCTCGTGGAGGTTGTCAAGGGATATGCCTCACACGAGAAGGAGACCCTCGAGGGTGTTGTCAATGCACGTGCCAAGGCTACTCAGGTAACCATCGACCCCTCTAACATGACTCCCGAGAAGTTGAAGGAATACCAGCAGGCACAGGGCGAACTGGGTGCTGCTCTGGGCAAGCTGATTGCCATCCAGGAGAACTATCCCGACCTGAAGGCCAACGAGAACTTCCGCGACCTGCAGGTACAGCTGGAAGGCACTGAGAACCGCATCAACGAGGCTCGCAACACGTTTAATGGTGTCGTTCAGAACTACAACACCTACATCCGTAAGTTCCCCAAGAACATCCTTGCTGGCATCTTCGGTTTCAACACCATGGACAAGTTCCAGGCTGACGCTGGTGCTGAGAAAGCTCCCCAAGTAAAATTCTAAAGAAAAGCAATGGATAACAGATATATGATGCGTGGCGTGAGTGCTGCCAAAGAGGACGTACATAACGCCATCAAGAACATTGACAAGGGTATCTTCCCACAGGCCTTCTGCAAGATTATCCCTGATATCTTAGGTGGCGACCCCGACTATTGTAACATCATGCATGCCGACGGTGCAGGCACCAAGTCCAGTCTGGCCTATATGTATTGGAAGGAAACGGGCGACCTCTCCGTATGGAAGGGCATTGCCCAGGATGCCATCGTCATGAATACCGACGACTTGCTCTGTGTGGGTGCTGTCGATAACATCCTCGTTTCCAGTACCATCGGGCGCAACAAGATGCTCGTTCCGGGCGAGGTCATCTCGGCCATCATCAATGGCACCGACGAGCTGTTGGCTGAACTGCGTGAGATGGGCATTGGCATTTATCCTACAGGAGGCGAGACCGCTGATGTGGGCGACCTCGTGCGCACCATCATCGTCGATTCTACCGTTACCTGTCGCATGCGTCGCGCTGACGTCATCGACAATGCCAACATCCGTCCGGGCGATGTCATCGTAGGTCTTTCCTCTACGGGTCAGGCCACTTACGAGAAGCGCTACAACGGTGGTATGGGCTCCAACGGACTCACCTCTGCCCGCCACGATGTCTTTGCCAAGTATCTGGCTGAGAAGTATCCCGAGAGCTTCGACCATGCTGTGCCTAACGAATTGGTTTACAGCGGCAAATATCAGTTGACCGACCCTGTCGAGGGTTCTCCCGTCAATGCCGGACAATTGGTGCTGTCGCCCACCCGCACCTACGCTCCCGTCATCAAGAAGCTGCTCGATGAATTGCGCCCCGAAATCCACGGTATGGTGCATTGCACAGGTGGTGCTCAGACCAAGGTGCTCCACTTCGTCAACGACAATTGCCGTGTCATCAAGGACAACATGTTCCCCGTTCCCCCACTCTTCCGTGCCATCCACGAATGCTCAGGCACCGACTGGAAGGAAATGTACCAGGTGTTCAACATGGGACATCGCATGGAAATTTATGTGCGTCCTGAGGTGGCCGATCAGGTCATTGCCCTCTCTCGTTCGTTCAACATCGATGCACAAGTGGTGGGTCACATCGAGGAAGGTCCCAAGAGCCTGACGATTCAATCAGAATTTGGAGAATTTAACTACTAATGGAGAATAACAGTATATTACAGAAATTGGACGGTCTGGAGGCTCGCTTTGAGGAGGTTTCCACGCTGATTACCGACCCTGAGGTGATTGCCGACCAGAACCGCTTTGTCAAACTTACCAAGGAGTATAAGGACTTGGGCGACATCATGGATGCCCGCAAGCGTTACATCGCCTGTCTCAACAGCATCCGTGAGGCTAAGGACATCCTCGCCAACGAGAGCGACCCAGAGATGAAGGAGATGGCTCGCGAGGAATTGGCTGACAACGAAGCCCTGCAACCCAAGTTGGAAGAAGAAATCAAGATTGCCCTCATCCCCAAGGACCCCGAGGATGCTAAGAATGTGCAGATGGAAATCCGTGCCGGTACGGGTGGCGACGAGGCTTGCCTCTTTGCCGGCGACCTCTTCAAGATGTACAAGAGCTACTGCGATTCCAAGGGTTGGCAACTCTCCATCACCAGCGTCTCTGAAGGTGCTGTGGGTGGTTTCAAGGAAATCGACTTTGCCGTCTCTGGTGCTGATGTCTATGGCACGTTGAAGTATGAGTCGGGCGTTCATCGTGTTCAGCGCGTACCTGCCACTGAGACACAGGGCCGCATGCACACCTCTGCCGCTACCGTTGCCGTACTGCCTGAGGCTGATAAGTTCGAGGTACACGTCAACGAGGGCGAAATCAAGTGGGACACCTTCCGTTCCAGTGGTGCCGGTGGTCAGAACGTCAACAAGGTGGAATCGGGCGTTCGTCTGCGCTATATGTGGAAGAACCCCAATACAGGCGAGACCGAGGAAATCCTGATTGAATGTACCGAGACGCGCGACCAGCCTAAGAATAAGGAACGCGCACTCTCGCGCCTGTACACCTTTATATATGATAAGGAGCATCAGAAGTATATGGACGACATCGCCTCTCGTCGTAAGAGCCTCGTCTCTACGGGCGACCGTTCGGCCAAGATCCGTACCTATAACTTCCCACAGGGTCGCGTGACCGACCATCGCATCGGCTATACCACTCACGACCTGCAAGGCTTCCTCGGTGGCGACATCCAGCCCATGATCGATGCCCTCACCGTGGCTGAGAATGCAGAACGCATGAAAGAAACAGAACTATGAACAGACAAGAATTAATACAGCAAATCCGCGAGAAACGCTCGTTTCTCTGTGTTGGTCTCGATACCGACATCAACAAGATACCCCAGTGCATCATCGACGAGGCAAAGGCTCAGGATGGCGACGACTACATCTTCCGCGCCCTCTGCGAGTTCAACGCCCTCATCATCGATGCCACTGCCCCCTACTGCGTGGCTTACAAGCCCAATTTGGCTTTCTACGAGGCTTACGGAGTCGATGGCATCCTGGCTTTCGAGGCAACCATCGACTACCTGAAGGAGGAATACCCCAACCACTTCATCATTGCTGATGCCAAGCGTGGTGATATCGGCAACACGTCGAAGATGTATGCCAAAACCTTCTTCGAGGAATATGATGTCGATGCACTCACCGTTGCCCCCTATATGGGCGAAGACAGCGTTACCCCGTTCCTGGGCTATGACGACAAGTGGGTCATCCTGTTGGCACTCACCTCGAACAAGGGCTCACACGACTTCCAACTGACGGAGGATGCCAATGGCGAGCGCCTTTTCGAGAAGGTGCTGAAGCAGAGCCAGCAATGGGGCAATAAGGACAATATGATGTATGTTGTTGGTGCCACCCAAGGCCGTATGTTCGAGGACATCCGCAAGCTGGTTCCCAACCACTTCCTCCTCGTTCCAGGCGTTGGTGCCCAGGGCGGCAGTCTTCAGGAAGTCTGCCAATACGGCATGAACAGCGACTGTGGTCTGCTGGTCAATTCCTCCCGAGGCATCATCTACGCCTCCAGCGGCGACGACTTCGCAGAAGTAGCAGCCCAAAAGGCCCAAGAGCTACAACAACAAATGGACGAAGAACTAAAGAAAGCGGGACTTTAACATCCCGCTTTTCTTTTTCCAATATTCTTGCTTATTTGGTGACGCGAATCCAGTCGGCATCCAACCAACCGCGGTCGGTCTTGGGATTGGTATCGACGGAGACGAAACCGAACTTGGCACCAATCCACTTGCCTTGCTTCATGGTGTAGGAGCCACCGCAGTCCTTGAACTTCTTGCCGTTCTGGCTCCACGCGAAGCTGACCATAGGATTGCCACCATGGGCAACGCCTGCTTCAGCATTGGTGACCTTGAGGCGCAGGTAGATGTCCTGGTGGATGCCGGGCTTGTAGTCTATCTTGTCCTCGGCAGTGGGCTTCAGCGTGGCAATCAGCTCTTCTTTCTGAGCCTTGCCACGATCGGCATCCTCGCAGGAGAGCACGAGCAACTGGAACTCCTTCCCTACCCGCTTGACAACCAGTGCCTGATAGTTATGTCCCATCATGATGAGGCCACCCATCTGACCATCGGCCTTCGAGGTGAAACGAAGCTTAGCGGTAACGGTGAACTCGTCGGCAGGGGTCTTCTGGAGGAAGAGATTGGGCACTTCCCACAGATTCTTCCAATTGGTAGAAAGCTTATAGGTATAGATACGCATGGTGCCAAAAGCAGTGGGAACACCGAACTTCTCGTCGTAATTAGCGTGCCATTCCCATTGTTTGCCAATGACGGGGGCATTAAACTCATCGCTCTCCACAGGATTCACAATGACATTGGATGATGACTGGGGTTTCTTATAGGTGGTGACAGGCTCGCCCTTCTTACCCATAATGGGCCATCCCGTTGACCAATCGACGGGATTCAGATGAACGACACGACCGTAGGCTTCCTTGTCCTGGAAATGGAGGAACCAGTCTTCACCATACTTGGTATGTACCCAACCGCCCTGATGAGGGCCGTTGATGTTGGTCTTGCCCTGAGTCAACACAATCTTATGTTCGTAAGGACCGTAGGGCGACTTGGAGCGCATGGCCAACTGGAAACCGTCGGGAACACCTCCCGCAGGACACATAATCCAGTACCAGCCCTCACGCTTATAGAACTTAGGACCTTCGCAGGTGCGATTCTCAGTGCCATTGCCGTCGAACACGATGACGGGTTGTCCGATAGCCTTGGTGCCATCGGCAGACATCTCGCGAACGGTGAGCACGGAGGCAAACTTAGAGCGCGAATTGGCCCATCCGTTGACCAGATAGCAACGGCCATCGTCGTCCCACAGCGGAGTGGTGTCGATATAGCCCTTGCCACGAATGACACAGACTGGCTGTTCCCACTCGCCAGCGGGATTCTGCGTCTTGACCATATATACACCATAGTCGGGGTCGCCCCAATAGATGTAGTACCACCCCTGATGATAGCGGATGCTGGGTGCCCACACGCCAGCGCCGTGCTGGGGCGTGCTGAAATGATGGAGCAACGCATCGTCGCCCTCATAGAGATTCTTCAGGGCATAGCCCATGATTTCCCAGTTGACCAAGTCCTTAGAGTGCAGGATAGGCAATCCAGGGGTGCACTGGAACGAGGAAGCCGTCATGTAATAATCCTCGCCCGAGGGTCCTACGCAGACATCAGGGTCGGAGTAATCGGCATTAATCACTGGGTTGGTGTAGGTGCCATCGCCATTGTCGGGCGACCACACCTGCGACTTGTACTGTGCACTGACAGTGAGTGCAGAGAGTGTAAGAATTGTAAAAATAGTTCTTCTCATAGTTTGTTTATTTTGAGTTTGTAATGATCGGTCAGTTCAATGCGCATCACCTTCACGATGTCATCATCATCAGGGGTGAGCGAGAGCGCCACATGGCCCATGGTTCTGCGCAAGTTGATTTCGACACAGGGATGGAGCAGGAAACCACTGGGCGACTTGACTATCATCATGTCGATGCCAAAGGGACCTGCATAGTTACCCAAGTCGAGAAGGGATATAATCTTTTCTCGAATGCATCTGATAAAATCTGCTGGGATATAGCGACTTAACATTTCTTGCTTGGTGCGCTCAGTAGCCAAGATATTGCCCACATAAGCCCCATTGACGGTATGGAACAGGGAGAGTCCTTCGTAGTGAATGTGGCCTTGTCCGTCAGCAGAAAACTCCATGCCGAAGTCCTTTACCTTGTCATAAAAAGGCTCTACCATGATGCTTCCCTGCCTGAAAATCACGTTGCGCAGCCAATTATTCACTATTAACTTTTCACTATTCACTAGACGCGCAGCGTCGCAAAAGCGGAGCCCTCGCCCACTCGACGACCAAGGGGCCTTCATAACAACTTGTCCGTATTTTTGCAAAAGCTTTTCCACCTCTTCGGGCTTCACGCATTCGTAGGATTCGCCCACCGTTCCCTGCATCTGCAAGAGGGGTAACAGTCGGGCTGACGTGCGACGATGAGACAAAAGACGGATGTGCTCGAGATAGGCATCAGAGGGTAACAACGAGGGGGCAACACCCTTCCGTTTCAGTTGGGCTTTCAGGGCCTTATCCCAGCCCCAGACCTGAATTCCATCTATCTCCTGAGGGGGAACGCTGGCAAACTGCACGCCTGCACAACGGCGTAATCGACGACAGGCTTTCTGGGCATGTTCCACATTATCGACCAACACCACATCGCCCTCACTAGCCCAAAGAACGGGCAAGAAGCCAAGGTCGGCCCTCAACTGCCTACCGGCATGAGGGGCCGTGAAATTAGCCAAATTGGAGGCTAACGCAATGTCGTGTTCTGGATTAAAAATGTGTAATATCGCCATCGTCACGCGTCTTTGGGGCACAAAGTTACGAAAAAACGAGAGCAGAACAAAATAAATCCATTTATTTTTTATGCCGAGTGCATTGTAAATTCGCCATCTTGATGGCAAAGTTACAACAAAAAATTCATTTTTCCTACAATTATTTGCATATTTAATAAAAAGTCGCTACATTTGCACCATTATATTAATGTACCTGTACAATTTTATTAAAATATGGAATTACCAGTAAAAATACTTAGTGTTGATGACGAGATGGATCTCGAACTGCTGTTAACGCAGTATTTCCGCAGGAAAATACGTAAGGGAGAATATGAGTTCTACTTCGCCCACAACGGTCTGGAAGCACTGACCATTATGCTCCAGCAGAAGGACATCAACATCATCCTGTCGGACATCAACATGCCCGAAATGGACGGACTGACCCTGCTGACCAAGATTAACGAGATGCAGAACCCTGCCATGAAGTGTATCATGGTGAGTGCCTATGGCGATATGGGTAACATCCGTTCGGCCATGAACAACGGTGCCTTCGACTTTGCAACCAAGCCCATTGACCTGGACGACCTGAGCGTGACCATTGAGAAGGCCATCGAGCAGATAGACTACATCAAGAAAGCCCAAGAAGAGCACTCGCAGTTGGAGTCGCTGAAGACCGATCTGGCCGTGGCTGCAGAGATTCAGCAAGCCATTCTGCCACGCATCTTCCCGCCATTCCCCGAGAATGAGCGCGAACTGGACTTGGCAGCCCTGATGACTCCTGCCAAGGATGTGGGTGGAGACTTCTACGACTTCTTCCGCATAGACGATGACCACATCGGTGTGGTGATGGCTGATGTCAGTGGAAAAGGTATTCCTGCTGCCATCTTCATGGCTGTGAGCCGAACGCTGATCAGGACCATAGGTCTGCAAGGTGGCGACCCAGGAGCCTGTCTGACAAAGTCGAACAACCTGCTGAGCAAGGAGTCGGTAGACTGTATGTTCGTGACGGTTTTCTATGCTATTTACAACATCAAGACGGGAGAACTGGACTACAGCAATGGCGGACATAACTCGCCCTACATACTCAGAGCCAACGGAAAGGTGGAGATGATGCCTATGAGCACCGACTGCATGGTGGGTGGCATCGAGGGTATGGAATATCACAACCATAAGGCACAGCTGAATGTGGGCGACACCCTGCTAATGTACACCGATGGTGTGAACGAAGCCTTCAACGAGCAATGGGAGGAATATGGCGACCAGCGCATGCAAGACCTATTGGAGAAGCTGACGGACAAGAATTGCCAGGAAATCATTGCTGCACAACTGGAGAACGTCAGAGCCTTTGCAGGAAAAGCTCCACAGAGCGATGATATTACGTTGATGGCCCTCAAGCGAAAAGCATGAAAATAGTCTATAGGATTGGCGTGGCCCTCGTCATGTTGCTACTGGCCATTGCCTGCGTAGGTCTCTACCTGAAATACGACGAAGAGCAACAAAGGTCCAGCGAATTGGAAGCCGAATTAGCTTCGCTCACTGCCAAGGAGAAGCGCACTGCCGTGATGCAGAGTATCAATGCGCAGATGGAGGAAATTGCCAACCAGCAATGGGCTATCAGTGACGAACAGCGAAAGGAAGCTGTGCAACAGACTCAGGTGGCTAACGAACAACGCAGACGAACCGAAATAGAGCGCCAGCACGCCTTGGTGGCTCAGAAACGTGCCGTAGAGGCTTCGAAAGTGGCTGACAACCAGCGCAGTATAGCTGAAAAAGAGCGTAGTCAGGCAGAGCACTCGAAACGAGTGGCTGACACGCTGAGCTATATCAGTCTGGGACGTACGCTGGCCGCTGCCTCGCTGAAGGTGCTGGACCAGAAAAATCTGGAGTTGGCCCACTTGTTAGCCTATGCCGCCTATCTCTATACCGACCGCTATAAAGGTGATGTCTATTTCCCCTCTGTATATATGGCCTTGACCAGTGTGAGCCAGAGCGTGAACACGTGGGCAAGACATAAGGGAAACGTGATGAACATCGACTTCTTCTCGGCTGACCACTTGGTGAGTGCAAGTACCTACGGAGAGATTATGGAGCACCACATCAGGAATGAACAGCTGACCACCAAGACGCTGTTCAGCAACAACAAATTCGACTTCCGCGACATTCTGATTAAAAATGGTAACATCTATGCCGTGAGCAGAAGCGGACATGTGGTTATCATAGACAAAGAGGGTGCTAAAACAGTGCAACTGGACCAGCTCTTACATCCCATGGGAATCACACCGATGGGCGACGACCTGCTGTTGGTCATTGGCGAGAAGGGCATGTTGCAATTGGACCCCAAGACTTACAAGGTGGTGAAATACAAGGACTTGCCGTTCAAGGTGGTTTACTACAACCGCTATGACTATTCGCCAGCACTCTTCGACAATCAGCAAAGAATGCACACCGTGAGGACGATGGAGAAGATAGAAACGACCAAGCTGAACATCCCTGGACAGGTGACAGCCTTTGCCAGCTCGAAGGGCACGGGGTCGAAGGCTTACGGCATGATGGACGGTAGCCTGTATTTCGTGGATAAGCAGGGAAAAACCACCAAGTTGTTCGGACATCGTTCGAGAGTGACGAAAATCAAAATCAACAATTGGCAGTTGTATTCTTCCAGCTATGACGGAACCATCCAACTGTATATGGCCGACAAGGCGAAGATAGAACCTATTGAGCTGTTCTCCATAGGCAGCTGGATATTGAACTTCACCTTCGATTCGTCAAAACATAACATCTGGACAGCCAACCAGAACGGAACACTGACAGAGGTCTTTATCTCTGTACCCCTGATGGTGCTGAAGCTGAAAAGCTTGTTGAAGCGCAACCTGACCAGAGAGGAATGGAACTTCTACATCGGTCAGAACATACCGTATGAAACCTTTATCGGAAAGGAGGCACACCCATGAGAAAACTGATAGTAAGCCTCATCATGATGATGACAGGAATGGGAAGTGCATGGGCACAGGGCGTTCCTTTCTTCCGTAACTTCACCGCTACGGAGTATAAAGGTCACAACATGAACTTCGACATCATATCGGGTGCTGACGGAACCATTTATGTGGCCAACTTCGAAGGTCTGTTGTATTACGACAACTGCGTATGGCATATGATTCATACGCCTGGAATTACCCGTATTACGGCTGTTTTCAGAGATTCCAAGAACGTCATCTGGACGGGTGGCTACAACTACATCGGTTATCTGGAGACGAACGCAAGGGGACAATTGCAGTTGCACAGTCTGAAGAACACCTCCATTCATGGTGAGGTGGATTGGATATGGGAAAAAGAAGGAACCGTATTCTTCCTGACCAGCAGTAATCAGATTTACCGAGTAGAGGGAGAAAGCGCCAAGGTGGATCCCAAGGCAACGCTCCCCACTTCTGGATTTGCCACGCTGAGCACCGAGTCGCACGTGAACCAAGTACAGCAATTGGAGAATGGCATGCAGGCTCTGGCTACGAGTGGTGAGGGCATCATCTTCATTAACGAGAAGGGAGAGCGACTGTTCAGCATCAATGAGGATAACGGGCTGTGTTCCAACAACGTAGCTCATATCACCTACAACAAGATGGGACAATTGTGGGGTGCCACAGACAATGGTGTCTTTGCCATCTCAGTGCCTTCTCTCTATTCGCGCTTCACCCAGCACGAAGGACTGCGAAGTGAGGTAACATCGCTGGACAAGTTAGGACACGAGATTTATGCAGGAACCTTAAGCGGACTTTATAAGAAGGCGGGAAAGGCCTTTGAACCAGTAAAGGAAATCAGTCATACCTGTTGGCAAATAGCACAGCAGGGCGACCATATGCTGGTAGCCTCGATGGATGGTATCTTCCGTGTGAGTCCCAATGGTTCCGTGAAACAGTTGACCACATCGAGTGTCCTTTCGCTGTTCGTGGAAGAGGATGGTTTCTATAGTGGCGAAATGGATGGTCTGTACTTCAACACACCTGATGGTAAGCACGAGAAGCTGAACAACATTGAGAAGGTGGTGAAGATGCTGAAAGACCAGTCAGAACACCTGTGGTTGCAAACCATCTATGGAAAGATATGGAAGAGCAACAGCAAGAACAATTTCGTGCCATTCACCTCGGAGAAGGATATCCAGGAGGTGGCCACCTTGGTAGTGGAAAATGGAAATGTGAAACCGATTCTGGCCAACACCAACAAGCCGTTCCCCTACCCGCTGTTCTCCTATACCGACAAGACCAACATGATATGGTTGACGGACAACAAAGGAAGAGACTTGTATGCCTTTAAGAACGGACAAGTGGACGACCACATGTCGCAGATTCTGGAGCCCTTCAAGGATTACACCGTAAGAGCCATGCTACAGGATGGAGACCTGCTATGGATGGGTGGAGAACGAGGAATCACGGTAGTTGACCTGTCTGACGAGCCTATCTTGATGAAGACAAAGCCTCAGGTTTTGTTCCGCTCTATCTATCTGGCTGGTGACAGTCTGCTATATGGAGGCTATGGCAAACAGCCCGACATATTGTCGAATCTGTCGAGCGATGAGCGACATCTGATATTCACCTATTCGCTGAACTTCCCGACAGTGATAGGAAAAGCTCAATACCGCTATCGCATCAATGGCTCTAAATGGAGTGCATGGGATGAGGACGTGGCCACAGAACTGTTTAACCAGCCTTATGGTAAGAACACCTTGGAAGTGCAAGGACGTGACGCATGGGGACGTGTGACGGAGATTTCAAAGATTACCTTCGTCTATGACTACCCTCTGCACATGCGCTGGTACATGATTCTGCTCTATATCATCGTTGGTGCTCTCATCATCTACGCACTGGTACAGTTCAGACTGAGACGACTGGAGAAGGATAAGATGAGGTTGGAGAATCTGGTGAAGGAAAGAACGGCCGAGGTAGTAAGACTGGAGAAGATAGCTTCGGTGGGTAAGTTGACACAGGGTCTGATTGACCGTATCCTGAACCCGCTGAACTACATCAACAACTTCAGCAAGCTCTCACAAGGCTTGGTGAAGGATGTGACAGCAAACATCGAGGACGAAAAAGACCACATGGATGAAGAAATCTATGAGGACACGATGGATGTGCTGGACATGCTGAAAGGCAATCTGGAAAAGGTGAGCGAACATGGTGCCAACACGACTCGCACGCTGAAGGCTATGGAGGAAATGCTGAAAGACCGTTCAGGCGGTATGGTGAAGATGGACCTGAACGCGCTGATGAAGCAGGATCAGGAAATGTTGATGAAGTATTACGAGAAGGACATTGCCACCTATCACATCAAGGTTGCATTCAACTTGCCTGAGGCTTCACTCATGATTAACGGTAATGCCGACCAGCTGAGCAAGACAGTGATGAGCCTGTTGGGCAATTCGGTATATGCCGTCATCAAGAAGGTGGGCAAGCATCCTGCAGGATATACGCCTGAGATTATCCTGACTCTGAGCAAGCAAGATAATTTGGTAACGATTAAGATACATGACAACGGTACGGGTATCAGCGAGAACATTATCCATAAGATATTCGACCCGTTCTTTACCACAAAGACTACGGCAGAGGCTTCTGGCGTGGGATTGTATCTGAGTAAGGAGATAGCACAAAATCATGGTGGAGACATTGCTGTTGATTCGACGAAAGACGAATACACAGAATTCACCATTCATA
The DNA here is from genome assembly GCA_902782305.1 of uncultured Prevotellaceae bacterium. Classification (GTDB taxonomy): domain Bacteria; phylum Bacteroidota; class Bacteroidia; order Bacteroidales; family Bacteroidaceae; genus Prevotella. Next base: position 6,107 of record CACZMV010000014.1, on the reverse strand, counting down.
TACCAACCCTTTAACACTGAAGGTTATGGAGAAACAGATTGAGATTTTACAACAACAGCTGAAACAACAGGAGAAGCTGGCTTCACTGGGTTTGTTGAGTGCAGGAATAGCACATGAGATACAGAACCCGCTGAACTTCGTCATCAACTTCAGCAAGATGTCTGACAAGCTATTGAAGGACTTGACGGAGATTGTGGAGGACAACGAGGAGAACATCTCAGCAGACGACCGTGAAGAAGTAGAAGATATTGTTGCAGACCTGAAGGAGAACATGGCCAAAATCGTGGAACACGGCGAAAGAGCCATCAGCATCATACAGGGTATCTTGCTCGTGTCAAGGGGTAAGGAGGGAGAGTTCATCCCCTCGGATATCAACCACATTGTGAAGGAGTATGTGTGGTTGGCCTATCATGCGCTGAGGGCCAATCATAAAGGCTTTAACATCACGATTCACGAGAGTTACCAAGACGGATTGCCACAGATGATGGTGATTCCACAGGATATTAGTCGTGCCGTGTTGAACCTGATGAACAATGCCTGCTATGCGGTTTGGGACCGTTCCCAGAAGGAAGGTGAAGAATATGTGCCCACCATTGACATCAAGACGGCACTGAATGCGGAAGGCTTGTTGGAGATAGCTATCCAGGACAATGGTGTGGGTATCAGCGACGAGGTGAAAGAGCACCTCTACGAAAACTTCTTCACGACCAAGCCCGTGGGACAAGGTACGGGTCTGGGCATGGGCATTACACGTGACATCGTGGAGAACAGGCATCATGGCAAGTTGACCTTTGAGTCGGAGATAGGAAAAGGAACATGCTTTACAATCATTATTCCCGTTAAGAAACCATGAGTAGACGTATATACCTTATTATATATATATGTTGTTGTGTGCTGACTACTTTTGCACAGACTACAGATGAGCAATATCGTAAAATATACGATGCGGCAGAGCGCGACTATAACATTGGTCGCATCATGGAAGCAGAGAATCAGCTAAAGGACAATCTGAAGAATTTTCCCCTCAACCTGCGCCAGAGTGCCTACAGGTTGTTGTCGATGTGTTGTCTGAGTACGGATCGTAACGGCGAGGCTGAAAACTACGTGAAGTTATTGCTGGACGAGAACCCCTACTACAGCACGACACTCGGCGACCCACAACGTTTTATCGACATGGTGGACAACCTAAAGAGTGGCATGGCGGCAACCATCACCACAGCATCGAGTCAGGCGGAGAACCTGAGTGAGGTGCCTGTGCCCATCACGCTGATAACAGAGGAGATGATTCAAAATTCGGGAGCCAGAAACCTGCAGGAACTGCTGGCCGCCTATGTTCCAGGCATGAACATCATAGACTGTAACGATGACATCAACATCGCCATGCGAGGAATCTACAGCAACGGACAGGAGAAGATTCTCATCATGTTGAACGGACACCGACTGAACAGCTATTGTACGAACACAGCGGCTCCTGACTTCAGCATTGGACTGGACAAGTTGAAACAGATTGAGGTGCTTCGCGGACCTGCGTCATCACTCTATGGAGGTGTGGCACTGACAGCTGTTGTCAACCTTATCACCAAACAGGGTATAGACGTAGATGGCATCAAGATACGCGCTGGAATAGGTAACTACGGACAATACCGTGGGGATATGATATTCGGTAAGCGCTATTTCGACCTTGACCTCCTCATCTGGGGCAGTTTCCATCTTGTGAAGGGACAAAAGCGCTATATGAGTAAAGAAGATACAGGCTTGAATATCATGGGAGGTGATGTGAATGTCGGAGGCATCGGACCTAAGCCTTCCTACGACTTCGGAACATCCATCAAGTACAAGAACCTGCAATTCCTCTACAACACGCAGTTTTCACAGGTGGAGGCACCACTTACGATGACCCATCTGGCATCCACCTACAATGTGGAGAATTACAAGACGTTCTATGGCATACGACCCAGCTGTACCACCATCTCACATCATGCTGACCTTAAATACGGACAGCAGTTCGGTGATTTCTATCTGATGGGACAGTTAGCCTATGACAACAGCGACCTTACCCGCTATCAGGTCATCTCAGACCAAGCACTGCCTGGTTTTAAGACCTTACTTCCCTTGCCGAAATCATCACTTGCCCTATTGAGTGATACCACACCGGGTCTGGCTCGTTATATCAGTGGTCAGGAGCATACTTTCGGTGTAAAGGCTCAAGGTGACTGGAACTATATCAGCAACGGAACACACCAAGGACTCTTGACCGTAGGTGCAGAATACAGTTACTTCAAACTGGACGACGCACGATATGTCTTTATATATGACTACATCAAAACCTTGCCCGAAACCATCAACATCTCGGAATTGGGAAAAGGACATGAGAACAATGCCAACGCTTCCGTCCAGTTGAAGCACCAATGGGGTCCTTTCATCCTGAACGCCGGACTGCGTTATGACTACAAGAACCGATACGACGACACACACATCAGTGAGTTCTCACCACGTGTGGCACTGATCTTCATACAGCCTAAATGGAATGTGAAGCTCAGCTACGCCAAGTCGTTCATCGATGCACCTTATCTTTATCGGAAAACCAACCAGTTCCTGATGGCATTCCTTGGCGCCAAGGGTTCCGATCAGCTTGCCATTCCATTGACACCAGAGTCATTGCACTCCTACCAGCTGACCTTCGGTGCCACCCAATGGATAAAAGGTCTGGACTTCGAGGTAAACGCCTTCTATAATCATGCAAAGGACCTGATAACGATGGATCTGATTGCGCATTATAATATGGAGAACTCCGATATCTACGGTATTGAAGTCAGTGGTAAATATGACTACCGTCGTTTCTCTGCCTACCTGACTGCAAGCTGGCAGAAAATGAAGTCATTTACCATGAACAATGCGTCGTCATATGAATATACCAATGCGTTAAACATGCCGGAATTCTCGTCTAACCTGACGTTTGCATGGCGCGTCACCAATCAGTTGAAGCTTCACACACATCTGGCATTCAGCAGCAAACAGGTATCTGAGCATATCAATGTCATTAATTACGTAAAGTATAGAAAAACAGAAATAAGAATGTCAGAACTGTATGCGCTCATCGATCAATATGATGTTCCACCTGCTGATTTACTCGAAGAATATAATGCATGTAGACGTTTTATCAACGGTGAAGCCTCAAACGACCGATACATGTATAAAGATATAGATGTAGACCCCTATTTCATTGCCGACATAGGTGCATCTTATAAAATTGGTGATTTGGAACTGAATCTGAATGTGAACAACGTGCTGAACAATAAGTATTCGCTCAGTGGTGCATGCACAGGACTTGTTCCTCAAAAAGGACGCTGGTTTATGTTCGACATTGCCTATAAATTCTAAAAAAGGGAGCCAAAAACTCCCTTTTTTTATTTAGATAGTACAAAAATAATAGATTTTAGCAAGATTTTGCAATCTAGACTTTGCAATTTGCGAGAAAATTAGTACCTTTGTCGCTGTTTTAAAACAAATCGTGCTAAATGGAGGCATTTTTTCGAACACATAAGTATTTGGTTGAGCATGTAAATGCACCTGTTCGTCGCATCTTGATGGATGAGATTGACTGGAGCGACCGCATGATTGGTATCAAGGGTACCCGTGGTGTCGGAAAAACCACTTTCCTCCTGCAGTATGCCAAAGAGAAGTTTGACATCAACGACCGTCAGTGTCTGTATGTCAACATGAACAATTTCTATTTCCAGGGACGTGGTATTGCCGACTTTGCAGGAGAGTTCTGCAAACACGGTGGTCGAGTATTGTTGATTGACCAAGTGTTCAAGCAGCCCGAATGGTCTAAGGAGTTGCGACTCTGTTATGACCGTTATCCCAATCTTAAGATTGTTTTCACGGGTAGCAGTGTGATGCGTCTGAAGGACGAGAACCCAGAATTGAACGGTATTGTGAAGAGTTACAATCTTCGTGGTTTCTCCTTCCGCGAATTCCTCAATCTATTAACGGGTAATGATTTCAAGCCCTACACCCTTGAGGAGATTCTTCACAACCCTGAACAAATTATTAAGCAGATATTACCCAAAGTCTCTCCCAATCGTTATTTTCAGGATTACATTCATCATGGATTCTATCCTTTCTTCCAGGAACAGCGTAACTATAGCGAGAACTTGCTGAAGACGATGAACATGATGACTGAGGTGGACATCCTGCTGATTAAGCAAATAGAGCTGAAGTATCTGACAAAGATTAAGAAGCTGTTCTACATGCTGGCAGAAGAAGGTGCCAAAGCGCCTAATGTTTCGAAACTGGCCCACGACATTGAGACCAGTCGTGCTACGGTGATGAACTATATCAAGTATCTGACAGATGCACGTCTGTTGAACATGATCTACCCTGTGGGCGAGAGTTTCCCCAAGAAACCCAGCAAGATTATGTTGCACAACTCGAACCTTCTGTATGCCATCTATCCGCTGCATGTGGAGAAGCAGAACGCTATGGAGACCTTCTTTGTCAACGCGCTGTGGAAAGACCATAAGGTGAATCAGTTTGGACGTGACCAGTTCTTGGTGGATGAACACCTGAAGTTCCGCATCTGTGATGCTACGGCACATAAAATAAGGTATACACCTGATACGATATATGCACGATATAGTACGGAAATAGGTAGAGACAACCAGATTCCGCTGTGGTTATTTGGTTTTTTATACTAAACAAATACATTTTATTTCATTTAATATTTTATTAAAATGGCTAAAGAAAAGAAATTTATCACCTGTGATGGTAACGAGGCTGCTGCTCACGTGAGCTATATGTTCTCGGAGGTAGCTGCTATCTACCCCATCACCCCGAGCTCGCCTATGGCCGAGCACGTTGACGAGTGGGCTGCCCGCGGTCGCAAGAACCTGTGGGGACAGACCGTAAGTGTGCAGGAGATGCAGTCTGAGGCTGGTGCTGCTGGTGCCGTTCACGGTTCGCTGCAGGCTGGTGCCCTGACTACCACCTTCACCGCTTCTCAGGGTCTGCTGCTCATGATTCCTAACATGTACAAGATTGCCGGTGAGCTGATTCCCTGCGTATTCGACGTTTCTGCCCGTACGCTGGCTTCTCACTCTCTGTGTATCTTCGGCGACCACCAGGACGTAATGGCTTGCCGTCAGACTGGTTTCGCCATGCTCTGCGAAGGTTCAGTACAGGAGGTTATGGATATGACCGCAGCTGCTCACCTCGCTTCTCTGGAGACCTGCGTGCCTTTCGTTAACTTCTTCGACGGTTTCCGCACCTCTCACGAGTATCACAAGATTGAGTTGCTCGACCAGGAGGATGTTCGTCCTCTGGTGAAGGAAGAGTACATCAAGCGCTTCCGCGACCGCGCTATGTCGCCAGAGCGTCCTATCACCCGTGGTACTGCTGAGAACCCCGAGACATTCTTCACACACCGTGAGGCTTGCAACCCCTACTACGATGCAGTGCCCGAGGTGGTTGAGAAGTATCTGGGTGAGCTTTCTAAGATTACCGGTCGTGAGTATCACCTGTTCTCTTACTACGGAGCTGAGGATGCTGACCGCATGATTATCCTGATGGGTTCTGCTACCGATGCAGCTCGTGAGGCTATCGACTACCTGAACGCTAACGGCCAGAAGGTTGGTATGATCAGCGTTCACCTCTATCGTCCGTTCTCAGTGAAGCACCTGCTGGCTGCTGTTCCCAAGACCGTCAAGAAGATTGCCGTTCTCGACCGCACCAAGGAGCCCGGAGCCAACGGCGAGCCTCTGTACCTCGACGTGAAGGATGCCTTCTACGAGGTAGAGAATCGTCCTGTCATCGTAGGTGGCCGTTACGGTCTTGGTTCTCACGATACCACTCCTGCTCAGATCATCAGCGTGTTCAACAACCTCGCTATGCCCGAGCCTAAGAACCACTTCACCATTGGTATCGTCGACGACGTGACCTTCACCTCTCTGCCTGAGGTTGAGGAGATTGCTCTCGGTGGCGCTGGCATGTTCCAGGCTAAGTTCTACGGTCTGGGTGCTGATGGTACCGTAGGTGCTAACAAGAACTCAGTTAAGATTATTGGTGACAACACCGACAAGTACTGCCAGGCTTACTTCTCTTACGAC
>CACZMV010000013.1 GCA_902782305.1 uncultured Prevotellaceae bacterium | reverse complement strand
GCTGGTAATCAGACCGGTCTTCACCTTGTTCACGTCCTCCACAGACTTCGAACGCAGTCCGAATCGCATGGTTCCCAGTCCGGGCAGTGCCACGCTGTGACCTTCGGTAGCCCACGCCTTAATCACCTCGCCAGCTGCATCCCAGCACGCCTGCATCACACCCTGACTCACGCCGCTGCGCAGGGCAGCCTCCTTGATCACCTTCTTCTGGTTCAGGCTCGAGTACATCTCGGGGCTCATCACATAGCGGTAAACGCCCGCAGAATTCTTGTCAAACTTCAGCAGCTTCTCTACTGCCTTTACCTTCATTGCCATAGTTGTAATAATTTTTTTAATGGTTAGTGTTTATGGTTGATTAATTCACATTGTCGATTTTGGCCTCTCGATTTTTACGCTCTGGGCAGGGAGAAAATTTTGGTGCACCTGAAAGATATTTTCCGCTGCCTACGGCGCTCCGTCGTTCATCCTCATCGACAATGCAAAGGTACGAAAATTTCACGACGTCTGCAAATGATAGTGCTAAAAACCATCATTTTTGAGGGGTATTTTTTGCCCATTTTTGCCAATAATTCATCCTGACGGGTAGGGCAGGGGATGGGATTAATAACAACCCATTTTGAAAACACCAATTTCGGACTTTCGGACTTCGGACTTTAGGACGTTAAGGTGTTTTCAAAAAGTTCAGTAAGATAACAATAGTTATATATAATATATATATTATATATAACTATTAATATTATTAACAATTATTTCTTTACATATCTATTCTATCTCCATCTTTTCTCTCTATCTTCTCTATCAAAAAAAATCGGCTTAACGTCCGAAGTCCGAAAGTCCGAACGTCCAATTTTTCGGGGTAGACACAGACATATACGAAATTGATGTTCTGTTTGCGCTAGGTTAGCTTTATTGTTTTTTTTAGTTTTTATGCTAATTATTCTTCCATTTCAATAAAAATCATTATCTTTGCACTTGTAAGTAACGCAATGGTACACGAATAATAAAAGATTATCAAAATGCAATATATTCTTGTTACAGGTGGTTCAAGAGGAATTGGAAGAGCAGTTTGCCTCAAACTAGTCTCTCTTGGTCTGCCTATCATTATAAATTTCAACTCAAACACCCAAGCTGCAGAGGACACCAAATCACAAATAGAAGAACTTGGTGGCACAGCTGAACTATTACCTTTTGACGTTTCAAGCAAAGACGAAATAGAGAAAGCCATAGAGAATTGGGAGGATACCCATCCTAACGACTACATATCTGTTTTGGTGAATAATGCAGGAATCAGACGTGACAATTTGATGTTCATGATGTCTGATGAAGAATGGAATCAAGTTATCAACACCACACTCAACGGATTCTTTTATTTAACTCGTCGTCTTCTTAAACATATGATGCCTCGCAAACGAGGAGGAAGAATCATTAACATAGCATCACTGTCTGGAGTAAAAGGTTTGCCAGGTCAGACCAACTATAGTGCAGCAAAAGCGGCACTGATTGGTGCAACAAAAGCTCTTGCCCAAGAAGTTGCTCCTCGTAATATAACTGTGAATGCCGTGGCTCCGGGATTTATAGAAACAGATATGACCAAGGATTTGCCGGAAGAAGATTTGAAGAAGATGATACCTGTAGGTCGTTTCGGGAAGCCAGAAGAAGTGGCTGCAATAGTTGCTTTTCTCGCGTCTGACGATGCTGCATACATAACAGGTGAGGTCATCAACATCAACGGAGGACTTTATACTTAAGAATGAAGAGATGTCAAGGAGAGTAGTTATTACAGGCATGGGCATTTGGTCCTGCTTAGGAACTGATATAGAGACAGTTAAACAGTCTCTCTACGAAGGGAAGTCGGGCATTGGCTTAGACAATGACAGGTTAATATACGGTTATCGGTCAGGCTTAACAGGTATAGTAGAAAAACCTGTCATTACAAAACAGATGCTTGACAGACATACTCGCGCAGGCATGTCTGAGGAAGCGCAATATGCCTATATGGCCAGTTGTCAGGCTTTTGCACAGGCAGGTATCAGCGATGAATATCTTTGCGAGAATGAGGTAGGCTGTATCTTCGGCAATGATTCTTCAGCCAAGCCGGTGATTGAGTCTTCTAAAATCATGGATGAGAAGCATGATACTGCAATGCTTGGTTATGGACTGGTTTTCCAATCGATGAATTCGACTGTAAACATGAACCTTAGCACCATCTTTCATCTACGTGGTGTCAACTTCACCGTCAGCGCGGCCTGTGCCAGTGGAAGTCACTCCATCGGACTGGGTTATATGCTGATCAAACAAGGTCTTCAAGAAATGGTTTTATGCGGAGGTGCACAGGAAACCAATTATTACTCTATGGCTTCCTTTGATGCGCTGAATGCCTTTTCCATAAGAATGGACGAACCGACAAAGGCCAGTCGCCCTTTCGACAAGGATCGAGATGGTCTGATACCCAGTGGTGGTGCAGCAGCCCTTGTATTGGAAGACTATGAACATGCAATTGCTCGCGGTGCTACCATATTAGCCGAAGTGGTGGGTTATGGATTCTCAAGCAATGGCGGTGGAATCTCTGAGCCTAGTGACAACGGTTCTGTTATAGCTATGACTCGAGCAATGAAAGACGCTGGCGTAGAGCTTGATGACATTGACTATATCAACGCCCATGCAACATCAACAATTCAAGGCGATATGTACGAGGCTGTCGCACTTGATAGGATGTTTCGGGGCCAGCGAGCGCTCATAAGTTCTACAAAGTCGATGACAGGTCATGAATGCTGGATGGCTGGTGCCAGCGAGATTGTTTATAGCATTATTATGATGCACAATAATTTCGTAGCACCTAACATTAACTTCGAAAACCCCGACGAGTATTCTGAGAAGCTTAATATCACTGCCAAGACGGTTGAAACAGAGGTAAATACCGTTCTCAGCAACTCGTTCGGATTTGGCGGGACAAACAGCGCACTTGTAATACAGAAAATTTAAAAACAACTTTAACACATCTGGTATGAAAAAAATAATGGTTTTTTGCTTATTGCTGGTTTGCTCTATGGCAAATCTTTCAGCCCAAACTGTGACCAAGAACACGCTTCCTAAAAACTTAAAGGGAGTGCACATGAATTTTGAAGTGGATTTCTCACAGGCTATGATTTTGGGGAAAACCGAAACAGAATATTCAGAATACGAGAAAGACTGGAACAAGGACAAAGAAACTATTGTTCGCAATTTCAGGGTTGCTACAAACCTGGCTATTGGCAAATCATATAAAGTTGGTGAATACAAGGATGCCACCTATATTATAAAAGTGAAAGTAAACACCATCACAGATGACGGGTTTATGTATTGTCATGTTGATATTGTAAACAAGGACAAAGATGTCTGCCTTTCCATAGAAGACCTTACCGGTGGAAAAGAACCTGCTTTTTCGATAGGAACCAAACTTTCTAGAATGAAAATTTGGGCAACATTAACAGGAAAAAAACTGGGAAGCATTTTAAAAACAGAAATGTCTGACAAAAATAAATAGTAATCATCAGATGGATTTATTTCCCACATTAGAAAATAAATACTCGAAAGAATCTCTGTCAGCCCTAGAAGCGCAAAGACAGGCAGAGTTTATCGCGTGGGGACCTGTGGTATTTCAGGTCTCACGCATCATGCTAAAATGGGGCATCCTCGATATGATACGTAATTCCGATGATGGTATCACTCGTGAAGACATCTGCGCGAAGACAGGATATTCTGACTATGCCGTAAAGTGTCTGTTAGAAGCATCGTTATGTATCGGAATACTCCTGGTCGATGTGAATACCAACAAATACTCGTTGTCAAAAACAGGGTGGTTTCTAATAAACGACCCAGCGACACGTGTAAACATTGATTTCAATCATGATGTAAACTACGAAGGCTGGTTCTTTCTTGAGGAATCCTTGCGTAACAGCAAGCCAGAAGGCTTAAAACACTTCGGCAATTGGCCTACTATTTATGAGGGACTTTCTCAACTCCCAGAACGAGCGCAGAAAAGTTGGTTTGCTTTTGACCATTTCTATAGTGACTCTTCATTCCCCGAAGCGTTGAAAATCATATTCGACGAGCACCATGTTCGCTCATTATATGATGTTGGTGGCAACACTGGAAAATGGGCTTTAAAATGTGTAGAATATAATAAGAATGTAGAAGTAATGGTTCTTGACCTGCCTCAACAGATTGGACTGATGGAGGAGAACATAAAAGGTAAAGAAGGTGCTGAACGAATAAAGGGATATGGCATTAACCTACTTGACGAGAACGTATCATTTCCCAAGTCTGAGAATATTCTTGATGCCATCTGGATGAGTCAGTTTCTTGACTGCTTCTCAATGCCCGAAATCACCAGTATCTTAAAGCGAGCCAAACAGGCCATGACTCAAGAGACCAGAATATATATTATGGAGACGCTATGGGATCGTCAACGTTTTGAAACTGCCGCATTCTGTCTGACCATGACAAGTCTTTATTTTACCGCAATGGCCAATGGCAATTCAAAAATGTACAATACAGAAGACATGCAATATTGCATCGAAGAAGCCGGATTGGAAATAGAACAGATACACGATCATTTGGGTCAGGGGCATTCTATTTTAGTATGTAAACTTAAGTAATAATTTAAAATAACAGAAAATGACAAGAACAGAAATTGAAGAGAAGGTAAAAGCATTCCTCATTGATGACCTCGAAATTGACGAGGATAAAGTTTTTGACGATGCAAAGTTGAAAGAAGATATGGGAATCGATAGCCTTGATTTTGTTGACATAGTGGTCATCGTTGAGAAAAACTTTGGTTTTAAAATCAAACCAGAGGAAATGACTGGTGTTACAACATTAAGCCAGTTCTGCGATTATATTGAAAGTAAAGTAGGATAAACTGTCATGGCAGACAAGAAGTGGGAAGGCACGACATATGGCAATAGCTTGATGCATAAATGGTTAATCAAACTATTGCAGGTTATAGACATTAGAATGGTCTATATCTTCACATATGTTTTTGTCATTCCACCATGTTTGTTTCGTCCAGGCTTTAAGCCTATATATCATTATTTTCGCCAACGATGGGGTTATGGTCCAATACGTTCTTTCCTGAAAACGTATCAGAACCATTGTATGTTCAGCCAGGTGGTTATCGACAGATTTGCGAAGTATGCTGGCAAACGCTTTGAAGTAAGAATTGAAGGCTATGAGCACTTTCAGCATTTATCCAACCAAAAAGAGGCATTTATCCAACTGAGTTCTCATATTGGAAACTACGAAATGGCAGGCTATTCGCTGATTTCCAAAGAAAAAACAATCAATGCATTGGTTTTCTTCGGTGAAAAAGAATCGGTCATGAAGAGTCGTGGCGAGATGTTTTCTGACAAAAACATCAAAATGATACCAGTAAAGGAAGACATGAGTCACCTGTTTATGATTGACCAGGCAATCGGGCGGGGCGAAATAATAAGCATGCCAGCAGATCGCGTCTTTGGTTCTCCAAAGACAGTAGATGTGAATTTGTTAGGAGCAAAGGCGTCACTACCCCTGGGACCCTTTAATTTAGCAGCCATAAGAAAGCTAAATGTCTTGGCTATAAATGTCATGAAGATCTCATGGAATGCATATAATATTTATGTAACCCCACTTCATTATGACACCAACGCACCTCGCAAACAACAAATAGAAGAATTATCCTCAGCCTATGCTGCAGAGACAGAGCGTATACTAAAACTCTACCCTGCTCAATGGTATAATTTCTATAATTTTTGGGAATCGTAAATATGGAAGATCCAAGACAGCCATCAGAAGCGTTTCTGAGAAGTATTGACGTACATGAATTGCTCCCCCAACAAGAGCCTTTTGTGATGATTAGTCGTCTTGTTGCGTTTGATATGGTCAGGACTGTCACAGAAACTGATATCAAAGATGCTAACATCTTTATCGAAGATGGAGAATTCAGTCCTTCTGGATTGATAGAGAATATTGCTCAGACCTGCGCTGCTCGTATTGGTTACGCAAACAAATATATTTTCAAGAAAGGCATACAAATTGGTTTTATTGGAGCTATACGTAATCTTGAGATATTTGAGCGGCCAAAAGTCGGAGAAATGATTACAACCACCGTAGATGTAAAGGAAGAGGTGTTTGGAATGACCTTGGCCTCCGCTAAAATAATGATTGGCCATCGGACATTAGTGGAAACAGAGATAAAAATAGCAATCAAAGAACTAGAAAACTAGAAAGTTATGGAATTAAAAGCATCGAAGCTGTTAGACATTCGCTTCAGCGAAGTAGACTCCATGAACGTGGTATGGCATGGTTCCTATCCATTGTACTTCGAGGATGCTCGTGAATTGTTCGGTCAGAAATATGATCTGACCTATATGGGATTCTTTGACCACGGCTATTTTGCTCCTTTGGTAGAATTGACTTTTCAATATAAGAAGCCTATAAGGTATGGCATGCGCCCCCGCATTGACATCGTTTACCGCTCCACCCCAGCCGCAAAAATCGTATTCGACTACGAAATTCACGATCCAGAAGACGAAACAATGCTGGCTACAGGACATAGTGTTCAAGTTTTCATGGATACCAACTATCAATTGGTGCTTTACAGCCCAGAATTTTACGACGAGTGGAGAAAGCGATGGGGAGTGTTCGAAGGAATCAAGTAATAAAGTAATAAAGACATTCTGGTAATGGTATATAGAATAGCAGATAACATAGTTTCGCCTTTAGGCATGACAACAGCAGAGAACTACCGAGCTCTCAAAGCTGGACATACTACTTTGCGCCATTATAGTCATCAGTGGGGATTGCCAGAGCCGTTTACTGCTGCCCTTTTCTCGCAAGAGCAAACTGAAGCGATGGCGATTCCTGATTTTACACGTTTTGAATCGTTAGTTATCCATTCCATTCAGGATGCCATTCAGCAAGTTGATTTTGATGTTACGGCTTCTAATGTCATTTTCATCCTTAGCACGACAAAAGCGAATATCGAATTGTTATCCCAAGGTTATGATGTTAGTCCTGCTACAGCTGTACAACACATTGCTCAGCACATAGGTTTTACTAACAAACCTATTGTTGTTTGCAATGCCTGTATTTCAGGGGTTTCTGCCATCATGTTGGCCCAACGTTTACTGGAGGCAGGAACCTATGATTATGCCATAGTTTGTGGAGCGGATGTACAGAATGTGTTCACCATATCAGGATTCCAGTCTTTAAAAGCCGTCTCTGAACAGGAATGCCGACCATTTGACATCGAACGTATTGGGTTGAATTTAGGCGAAGCAGCCTCAACAATCATCTTTCAGCGAGACTCCCAAAAGGACGCATGGGCTATAGAATGTTCGGCTGTACGAAATGACTGCTTCCATATCAGTTCCCCTTCAAAAGATGGCAATGGAGCTTTCTCGGCACTTAAAGCTATTCATGCAACTGAAAACAAAGAGCAAATTGCGTTCATCAATGCACATGGAACAGCCACAATGTTCAATGACCAGATGGAATCTGTTGCCATTGAACGAGCAGGTCTGTCCGACATTTCCGTCAATGCCCTAAAGGGATATCTGGGACATACATTAGGTGCTGCGGGCATTTTGGAAACGGTCATATCGATTGCAGCTATCGAAGACCATACGGTGTTATGCACTCGCGGATTTGAAGAATATGGCGTATCTGGGAAAATGAAAGTAACAACTGCCAATGAAGCCACAGAGAAACAAGCTTTCATTAAAATGATTTCTGGTTTTGGAGGTGGTAATGGTGCATTGTTAGTTACGAAACATCCATCCCCCACTCCGTCAAAACAAGTTTGTTCGCAAAAGGTTACTCACCGATTGACGTTGACACCAAAATGCCTTAGAATCGACAATAACGAAATAGCGTTGTCAGCAACCAGCACAGGTGTCTTAACAGACTTGTATAAACAATACATCAACGACTATCCAAAGTATTACAAGATGGACGGTTTAAGTCGTTTAGGATTTATTGCCGCCGAGTTACTTTTGAAGGCAGAAGGTGCTGCTTCATCTGACAGACGTAGTGACAGAGCTATCATTCTATTCAATCATTCTTCATCCATTGCTGCCGATTTAAAATACCAAGAATCAATTAATGATACGGACAACTTCTTCCCAAGTCCTTCGGTGTTTGTATATACCCTTCCCAACATCGTGACAGGTGAAATTGCCATCCGACATCAGTATTGCGGAGAAACCTCGTTCTATATACTACCCGATAAAGACGAAGAACAAATGAAGGCAATCATTCATGCTTCATTTGGAGACATAGAAACAAAGAGTATGCTTACAGGATGGGTCAACTATGATGATAAGACACATTTTGAAGCAGAATTAAATATTATCGAAATATAATCAAACAATTATGGAAACATTAATAAAAGAACTGAAAGAAAAGATTATTGATGCCCTAAATCTTGAAGAGATGACTCCTGATGACATCAAGGACGATGAGCCATTATTTGGTTCTGGCCTTGGTTTGGACTCTATTGACGCATTGGAGCTTATTGTGCTGATAGAAAAAAACTATGGAATAAAGCTCGCAAACCCTGCAGAAGGAAAAGCAATTTTCCAAAGTGTAAAGACGATTGCAGAATATGTCAGTCAGCATCGTACTAAGTAAAAATACGGTTTCTAAAATCTAAATTAAAGTGAGAAACGACATCGTCATTACAGGTGAAGGCATTGTATGTGCTATCGGATTGGATAAGCAACAAGTGCTAAAATCCCTAAGGGAGAAGCGTACAGGTATTAGTGAGATAAAGTATTTAAACTCTATTCATCATGACTTGCCTGTAGGTGAAGTCCCCTTGACTAATGACGAGATGAAAAAACAATTAGGTCTTGAGAAGGATACGTATGTCAACCGAACCACTTTGATGAGTATATTGGCTGTTCGACAAGCTTTGACGGATGCAGGGATAGACAGCAACGATGTTAAAGGAAAGGCTTTAAGAGTGGTTCTGATATCTGGTACCACAGTGGCTGGAATGGATATTACAGAACGTTTTTTCAAGGACCTCCAGATTTCTGATGACCATCTAGGATGCATGAAGTATCATAGTGCAGGAAGCAGCACTCAACTATTAGCCGACTATTTCGACATTTTTGCAGAATACACCACCATATCAACTGCTTGTTCATCAGCTGCCAATGCTATCATTTTGGGGGCAAATCTACTCAAAGACGGACAAGCAGACATGGTGATTGCTGGCGGTTCCGAGGCTCTTTCCTTGTTCCACCTAAATGGTTTTAACTCGCTCATGATTCTTGATCACAAACAATGCCGGCCCTTTGACGAGAAACGTGAAGGTTTGAATTTGGGCGAAGGTGCTGCATATCTTGTTTTGGAAAAGGAAGATGCTGCACACAAGCGCCATGCGGAAATTCATGGTTATTTGCGTGGGTACGGTAATGCCTGTGATGCTTTCCATCAAACGGCATCTTCTGAAAATGGAGAAGGAGCTTTCCTTGCAATGAGGGAAGCTCTGCAGATGGCACATATGAAACCAGAAGACATACAATATGTGAATGCACATGGTACTGGTACTCCCAACAATGATCTGTCAGAAAGTGCTGCCTTGAAACGTGTGTTTGGAAGTCAGATGCCATTCATCAGCTCTACAAAATCCTTTACGGGTCATACGACCAGCGCATCAGGAAGCATCGAACTTGTAATCTGTCTGCTGGCTTTACGCCACCAGTTCATACCTGCAAACTTAGGTTGGACACAGCAAATGACGGATGGTATAACACCTTCAATGGGAGAAGACCACAGTTCCATACACAATGTGCTATGCAATTCATTTGGTTTTGGAGGTAATGACTCTTCATTAATTGTTTCTTCACTACAATCAGATGATACAGAAAATAAACATAGATTACAGAAAAGTTTTATTCGTATCGTGTCGAAGGTTGAAATAACCTCAGAAGACCAGTTAACAGAAGTTCGTAACTACGTAACGCCAATGGAAACGCGTCGAATGGGGAAAATCATGAAGAGTTCGCTCTTATCTTCATTGAAAGCCTTAAAAGATGCAGGAATTGAAAAGCCCGATGCGATTATTACTGGTACATCGATGGGATGCCTGGAGAACTCAGAGCGACTTCTTCTACAACTAATAGAGGAAGGTGAAGGTTCGTTAAAGCCTACCTATTTCATGCAAAGTACGCACAATACTATTAGCAGTAATATTGCCATTCGTCTTGGTTGTCATGGTTATAATGTGACGTATACGCAAGACGAAGATTCTCTGAAGTGGGCCATACGTGATGCAGAAATGCAGTTGCGCAGTGGCAAATATAAAACGATTCTGGTGGGTTGTCATGATGAAACTACTCACGTGTTTAGTTCAATCATGCAAAGATTGGGCGAAAGTGAACAGCCTTCCATTCATTCAATAGCGATGATCTTAACATGTGGAGAATAATTCCTTATGCTGTTCTACAGAGCATCTTTCTTACAGCGGGGCAGGTGTTCTTGAAATATGCAATGACCCGTATGCCTGCATTTAGCTGGACTCGCGAGTTCTGGATAAAAATGTTATCAAACTGGCAGTTTGCCACCAGTGGACTGTTTTTCGCCGGTGCCTCACTGCTCTGGATGTATATTATCAAACATTTCGAGTTCAGCACAGCTTATCCAATGGTAAGCCTGAGTTATGTCTTTGGAATGTTAGCAGCCATCATGTTTTTCCACGAAGATGTTTCGTTGTTAAAGTGGATAGGGGTGGCATTCATCATATTAGGGTGTTTATTAATTGCTAAATGACATGAAGAGACTTTTATTTTTAATATTGATACTATCTCATATCATACCTCTGTCAGCCCAGCAACTTACAGAAGAGCAAATAAAGCAGAAGGTAAATCAAACAGCTTCTGCCATGAAGACCATGCAGTGTGACTTCGTACAAACCAAGCACCTGAAAATGCTTAATAACGATTTCGTATCTCATGGTAAGATGTACTATCAACAAAGCAACAAACTACGCTGGGAATACACTTCACCCTATTCATACACCTTCATTTTAAACAACGATAAGGTATTGCTAAAGAATAAGCAACGAAATGATTTGATAGATATCAAACAAAACAAACTTTTCAGAGAGATTGTTCGTATCATGATGAGCAGTGTGGTTGGCAATTGCCTGGCTGATGACAAGAATTACAAAGTCAGCATTGCTACCATTGGGAACGAATGGGTAGCCACACTCCTGCCTCAACGCAAAGATATGAAACAGATGTTCCAAAAACTCGTATTGCACTTTCATGCGAAGAAATCAGTAGTAAATACAGTAGAACTCTACGACAAAAACGGAGAGAAAACAATTATAGAACTGAAGAATATACGTATCAATGAGACTATTCATCCTCATATGTTTGTTATTCAATAGTCTTTTGCAGATCACCGCTGTAGGACAAGACAAATGCCTTCTTCCTCTCCATGAGGGAGAAAGCATTCGATATGACGCATATATCGAAATGCCCCAAGCATATATCAGTGGCATTTGTATTTTACTTTATGATGAGCATGTAATAAAAGGCAGTCTTATCAACGAGTTTGGTATCACGGCTATTGATTTCATCTATTATCCGAAAAAAGAAAAGGTTAAATTATGCAGTGTATTTGGTGCAATGGACAAATGGTATATTCATCGTGTTCTGCGCAAAGACCTAGCCCAGTTACTTCAATGCTTGAAGCAAGGAGAAACTCAATACATCAATAAACGTAGAAATATAACTTATAACTTCAAACCAGTTGATAATGCAATTACTCAATAATCTCTATACAATAGTCGCTAAGGACATTTCTGATGATAAGATAAGTTATAACATCAAGTTAGATGCCAACCACTTTATCTATCAAGCTCATTTCCCTAATGAGCCCATAACGCCAGGCGTATGCATCATTCAAATCGCTAAGGAATTGTTAGAGGATTCTTTAGCAAAACGATTAAAAATCTATCTTGTTAAAAATGTTAAGTTCTTGAGCATAATATCTCCCATAACAACGCCTCAGATTTCTTGCATTTTTGATAAGATAACGACAGAGGAGAACGGCAACACTTATCATGTTCAAGTTCATCTCCTGTCAAATGACACTACTCTGGCAAAACTCTCTTTTTCATGTAAATGTCATGACGGAAAGCAGTAAAGACAAGCAGAAACAGTTGTTGCACGATAGAGGCATCTGTGTAATCATTCCAACCTACAATAACGGTGGGACGATTGCTTCCGTTGTGCATGATGCATTACAGGAATGTCGTGACGTCATAGTAGTTAACGATGGTTCTACAGATAACACTTCATCTATCCTTCATGAGATAAAGGGCATAATCCTTGTGGAATATGAGAAGAATCATGGCAAAGGATATGCATTAAAAAGAGGATTTAAGTGTGCTTTAATACATAACTTCTCATACGCTATCACATTAGATGGTGATGGGCAACATTTTCCATCTGATATCAAATACTTCCTGGCAGCTAATCAACAGCATCCAGGTACACTGATTCTTGGAAGCAGGAAACTGGATGGTGTGACTCGATCAAAAGGAAGCAGTTTTGCCAACAAGTTCTCAAATTTCTGGTTTTACGTTCAGACGGGCCATCATTTGTCTGACACACAAACCGGATATCGTCTCTACCCACTGAAGAAACTTTATGGTCTAGGATTGCTGACATCACGATATGAGGCAGAACTCGAGCTTTTGGTTTTTGCTTCTTGGCATGGAGTAAAACTTATACCTATCGACATTGATGTTTATTACCCTCCACAAGAACAACGAGTAAGCCATTTCCGCCCAGGAATAGACTTTGCTCGTATCAGTATTTTAAATACGATCTTATGCTTTTTGGCCATCACCTATGGTTTACCTTTGCGATTATTCCGCTTTTGGGGGAACATCATTCGGACAGTATATTCGCTATTGTTCGTATTGTTCTTTTGTTTATGCGTAATAACACCAATAGTCTGGCTATATGTAAAGATTGGCAAGATGACAGAAAAGAAACGGAAAAATCTGCATCGTCTAATCTATCATTCTACCCGATTCATTATGTTAAAGCATGGTATCCCAGGCACAAGATTTACTTATAAGAAAAATGAATATGTTGATTTTACCAAGCCTTCTGTAATTATATGTAATCATCAATCACATATAGACTTAGCATGTCAACTAATTTTCTCTCCGAATATTATTTTCCTCACCAACCAATGGGTATGGAATAACCCTTTATATGGTCTTTTGATACGTAATGCTGAATTTTATCCTGTAGCTGACGGTATTGACGAACTGTTACCCAAATTACAATCGTTAGTAGATCGTGGATACAGTATTGCGGTTTATCCAGAAGGAACAAGGTCCAAGGATTGTCGAATAGGGCGTTTCCATAAGGGTGCTTTTTATATTGCAGAGAAGTTAGGCCTTGATGTTATACCCATGTATCTATATGGTCCTGGAAAGATTTTGCGTAAGAAGACTTATCATCTCAATAAAGGTCCCATTTATGTGGAGATTGGTCAACCCATCACGCAATCACAATTACAAGCAATCGGCGATGCAAAGCAACAAGCTTCTCACATGAGGAAGCACTATATATCGAAATACGAACAATTAGCCAATTTAATAGAACAGGATGTCTAAGCAACAAGTTATCATCATAGGAAGCGGAATGGGTGGTCTCTCTTGCGGAGTCATCCTTGCAAAAAACGGTTATGATATCACTGTTTTAGAACAGGGACATCAAATAGGAGGTTGTCTTCAATGCTTCACTCGCAGAGGTGCCCGCTTTGAAACAGGTATGCATTTTATTGGAAGCGCTGCTGAAGGACAGACACTTGACCGTATATTACAGTATCTTGAAGTAAAGAAAGACATTCAATTATCTCCTCTTGACAAGGATGGGTATGATGTGGTATGTCTTGACGGAAAAAGATATAGATTTGCAAATGGTCGACAGCAGTTTATTGAGCAAATGTGCATTGATTTTCCTCATCAGCGTAAACAGTTGAATTTATATTTCGACCTTATTGAAAAAGTATCAAGTGCATCAACTCTTCATACTCTTAGATATGCAGAGAGTGATACTGCAATCAATACCGAATACCAGTTACGCTCTATAAATGAGGTTATTGACAATGTGATTACCGACCCTTTACTTGCAAAGGTTTTGGTAGGTTCACTTCCCTTATATGCTGCAGAGATAGACAAGACACCATTCTCTACACATGCTTTCATTATGGACTTTTTTAATCAGAGTGCATACAGAATAGTTGGAGGTAGCGATAAGATTGCACAATCAATGAGTCGCACTATTGAGAAATATGGTGGGCACGTAATTGCTAATAGTAAAGTTACAAAGATTATTTGTGATGAAACTCATGCCACTGGCGTTGAAGTGAATGGCAACAACATCCTTCCATGTGACTATGTGATTTCTGATGCTCATCCACAACGAACTCTCGAACTCATTGATTCTAAGCTCATACGTCCTGCTTTTCGAAATCGCATTCATTCTATCCCTCAAACAATAGGTGGTTTCTCCGTGTATTTGGATTTCAAAGATAATATTGTTCCCTATCAGAACTACAATTTCTATGGCTATAACTATGGCACACCTTGGGATTGTGATAAATACGATGAGAGTTCTTGGCCAAAGGGATATCTTTATATGCATTTTTGCCAAGAGGAGAAACCACGTTTTGCCAAGACTGGTGTCATTCTCTCCTACATGAACATGAAAGATGTTGAGATGTGGAAAGGCACAAAGATTGGACATCGAGGCAAGGATTATGAAGCCTTCAAAAAACATAAAGCGGAACTATTATTAGACTCCGTGGAGCAACAATTCCCTGGTTTACGTTCAAGCATAAAGCACTATTACACCTCTACCCCGCTGACATACTACGACTATACCGGAACAGAGGGAGGAAGCATGTATGGTATAGCCCATGATATTCACTTAGGGGTAGCATGTAGGGTTCCTCATCGAACAAAAATACCAAATGTACTACAAACAGGGCAAAACATCAATTCACATGGAATCTTAGGAGTGTCCGTTGGAACCATTGTCACTTGCAGCGAGTTATTAACAGCGGAACATATACATAAACAAATCATCGAAGCAAATAAGATATGAAACAAAAGGTTGTCATCATAGGAGCAGGATTGGGTGGTCTGTTTACTGGTGCCATCCTGAGCAAGGAAGGCTTTGAGGTAACTATCCTAGAAAAGAATGCTCTTATTGGTGGTGGTTTACAGACTTTTCAGCGTTTTGGAGAGCATTTTGATACAGGAATGCATATCATAGGTGGCATGCAGCCGAATGGTAACACTTGGCGTATTTGTCGCTATCTCGGCATTCTAGACAAAGTGAATTTACGTAATGTTGATGATAACTGTACAGACCGACTATACTTTGCAGAAGACAAAGCCTATTACACTCTGGCAAAAGGGCGTGAGGGTTTTATTGATTCCTTGACACAAAGCTTTCCCGAAGAACGTGAGAATCTTGAGAAATATGTTGATGACATTTTCGGAATCTCAGACCATGTTGATTTATTCAATTTACGTCCCTCTCAAGGACAGATGAGCTTTTTTACACAGTCTGACGACTTTATGCTTGCTGCCGATGATTTCATAGCAAGACACACTAACAACAAAAAACTACGTAGTGTTTTAGCATATATGAATCCGCTTTATGGTGGCAGGGCACATGAAACACCTGCCTACATACATGCCATCATCAGTACACTATATATAGAAGGAGAAAGTAGGTTTGTAGATGGCAGTGGACATTTTGCCCAATTGCTAGCAGACCTCATTACAGGACTTGGAGGACAGGTGTTGCCTAATAAAAAAATAGAGTGGATTGAGATTAATGACAGAAAAGTAGATTATGTTATCGACAAAGATGGTCAAAAACATACTGCCGACTATTATATTTCAGATATTCATCCCTGCACTTTATTACAACTGACAGATGAAAAAGCTTTTCCAAAGTCTTATCGTGAACGACTTAACTCTATCCCTAATACACACTCGGCTTTTTCTTTATATATAAAGCTAAAGCCTAAGTCGTTTCCATACCTGAATTATTCAGAGTATTATATGACTCGCTATGATGATGTATGGAACTTTTCTCGTACAGACCGACCATGGCCATTAGGTTTCCTTTTAATGACACCACCGACATCAGAACAGAGCGAGTATGCATCAAAGGTATTGATTACATCTCCCATGTCATTTGAGATGGTAAAAAAATGGGAAGACACCACCACAGGTCATCGAGGCGAAGACTACGAAATATGGAAGAGAGAGAGAGCTCGGGAACTTTTATCTCAAATAGAAGACATGCATCCTGGCTTCAGTGGCTGTATAGAGCATATAAACACCTCATCACCACTCACTATACGAGATTTCTATGCTGTTAAGGATGGTAGTATTTGTGGTTTCAGCAAGAATTGTCAGAACATGACATTATCACAACTTCCAGTTGTTACTAAAGTGAAGAATTTGCTGTTGACAGGGCAAAACAACAATTTGCATGGCTTCTGTGGTGTGCCATTAACGGCCATAAACACTTGTGAGGCCATCCTTGGACAAAATTATGTAATTAACAAGATAAATGCATGCAAAGAATAATCGTTTTCATATTGTTCATCATGTCTCTGACGACATCCTACTCTCAAACAAACATTTGGGAAGGAACTTCCTGCAACAAAAAAGTAACACTGACTCCATGTCTTACAAACGGCAAAAACAATATTGCAGTCATTGTGTGTCCTGGAGGCAGTTATTTCTGGCATGATACAGAAACAGAAGGAAACGAGGTGGCAAAATGGCTTCAAAACAATGGCATATCTGCATTTACATTAGATTATCGAACTGCATATGTCCCTGCATTTATCACTCATTTCCGATTGCTTTTCCGAGGCAACAGGTATCCAGACCCACAGGAAGATTTACTTCAAGCAATAAAGCATATAAAGGAAAATGCGGAAAACTATGGCATAGACACAACCAAGATTGGCGTTATGGGCTTTTCAGCAGGAGGTCATCTTGCAATGTCTAGTGCTGAATTATTCCAGAAAAGCGATCGTCCTGCTTTTATTGCACCAATATATCCTGTTGTGACAATGACTAAGGACTGTGTGCATAAACGATCCAGAAGAGGGCTTTTAGGTGATTCTCGAGTCAGAAACAAGCAATTAAAAGATTTATTGTCTTTAGAAGAACATGTTTCTCCAGATTGCCCTCCAGTTTTTTTAGTAAACTGCGAAGACGACCCTATTGTAGACTACAGAAATTCTATCCTATTAGACTCTGCCCTTACTGCTAATAAAGTATCTCACAAATACCTATTATACAAAACAGGTGGTCATGGTTTTGGCGCAAGTGAATCAAAAGGAACACCAGAATGTCGCCAGTGGAAAACAGAATTTTTAGAATGGATTAAAAAATTATTTGAGAAATGATAAAGAACCCGGAATTTGATGACATCCGTCCTTATTACGAGGATGAGATTCCTGCTGCTATGAAACGTATAGCTGAATGTGATGCATTCCCTCTACTGTCATCTTTCATATACCCAAATGAGAGTATCGACTCAGTAAGAGAGAGAGTTCGCTCATTCAAAACAGTAAGAGAATTCCAACACGACACGATGTTTCGTGTTAATGAACAGATTATAGCCAGAAGCATGACAGATTTTTCTGTATCAGGTCTAGAGCTATTAAGCCCTACCGAGAACTACCTGTATGTATCCAATCATCGTGATATCATGCTAGATGCAAGCCTCTTACAATATTATCTTGTTCTAAAAGGGTTTGAAACGACAGAAATTACTTTTGGAGCAAACCTGATGATGAATCCTGTGGTTATTGATATAGGTAAAAGTAATAAGATGTTTAAAGTTGAGCGCCCTGGTGGTGACATCAAAGAGTTTTATCGAAGCTCATTACACCTTTCAAGTTATATACGCTATGCAATAAAAGAAAAGAAGCAGTCTGTATGGATTGCCCAACGGAATGGGAGAACCAAAAACGGGATTGACGCAACAGATCAAGGCATCATTAAAATGTTTTGCATGAGTGAGCCTAAGAATAAGATTAAAGCCTTAGCAGATTTACATATTGTTCCTATTTCTATTTCGTATGAATGGGAGTCTTGTGATGTACTGAAGGCTATTGAATTGTACGAATCACAATACGCAAAGTACATCAAGAAGCCTGGAGAGGATTTAAATAGCATATTAACAGGTATCCTCCAGCCAAAAGGAAGAGTTCATATTGAGTTGTGTAAACCCATATCAATTACAGAACTATCTGCTTTCGATAATCTGACTAATAATGAATACCACAAATCTGTTGCAAAGCTTATTGACAGTAGAATAAATGCTGCATATCGTCTGTATCCCAATAACTATATTGCACATGACATATTATATGGCAATACAAAATACAAGGATAAATATACAGATGAAGAATACAATGCATTTATGAAGCATTTGTCAGCTTTAGACAGATATGACACTTGCGATTTAGACTGTCTAAAGGAAATTTTCATTAGCATATATTCTAATCCTATAGATAATATATAAAAAGATGGTGGCAATAGTAATCAGAATTTTCGACTACATGAGAAAGCATAGAACGCATGGCGTTTTAGGCTTTATTCTCATAACGTTGATTTTAGCATACTTTCTTGCAGGACAGACCTACAAGGAGGACATCTCTGATTTCTTACCACTCAACAACAAGTATCATAAGGCGCTAAAAGTATATCAGGAAATATCTGGAGCCAATAGAATCATTGCTATTTTTCAATATCGGGATTCTTCAATGACAGATGCCGATACCATTATCCATTCTGTCGATAGGTTTATCGAACATCTAAAGAAGAATGACAAGGATAAATCATTGACAGATTTGACTTATCAAATAGATTTGGAGAAGGTAACGGAAACTACAGAATTTGTATATCGTAATATTCCTTATTTCTTGACTTCAGAAGATTATCATCGAATAGACAGTCTTTTGGAGACTCAGGATTATATACATACTCAGATTAGGAATGGCAAACAGATGTTGATGCTACCCGTTTCTGGAATTGTATCAGAAAACTTCCAACGAGATCCTCTTCATTTGTTTACGCCTATTGTCTCGCAACTACAAAAGAGCCAAAGTAGTATAGAATTTGAAAACTACGACGGATATATCTTTTCAAAAGATATGAAAAGAGCTTTTGTGATGATGACCTCTCCATTTGGTTCTAGCGAGACAGAGAAAAACGCAACATTCCTAGCTCTATTACGACAAAGTGCAGATGAAACGGAAGCTGAAATATCCGACATAAGTATTCACTTTACAGGAGGACCTGTTATTGCTGTAGGGAATTCCAAACAAATAAAGACTGATAGTATTATTGCCGTCATGTTGGCCATCGTACTTATCGTTGCCCTCTTGTTTTATGTGTTCAGAAGCATTTGGCATCTATCTCTTATCGTCTTATCTATTATTTGGGGTTGGCTGTTCGCTATGGGTATTTTGTCATGTATTCATCAGCAGGTTTCTGTTATCGTCATTGGCATATCATCCATTATTATAGGCATTGCCGTTAATTATCCCCTTCATCTAATAGCTCATCTACAACACACCCCAGATGTAAGAAGCGCGTTGAAGGAAATTATTCCACCCTTGGTTATTGGAAACATCACTACCGTAGGTGCTTTTCTTGCATTGGTACCTCTTCAATCCGTCGCATTACGCGACTTAGGTCTATTCAGCTCTTTTCTTCTCTTCGGAACCATTCTTTTTGTTCTTATCTTTCTCCCACATTTATTAAAAAATGGTGCAGGAAGGAAAGAAGGAAATATTATTTTCAAGTTTAGTGATATTTCTATTGAAAACTATCGTTGGGTAATATATGCCATCATAGTGTTTACCCTTTTCTTTGGCTATCTCAGTCTACAAACAGGTTTTGACGCCAACATGAGCAGCGTCAACTATTTGACTGACGAGCAAAAAGCTGACATGGCTTATTTTCGGTCGTTCGCTGCGAAATCGTCTGCAGACGAGAACATCTATGTCGTTTCAGCTGACTCTACCATAAACGAAGCTTTAGAAAAGAGCCAGGAGATTCAGCCTCTCTTGCAGAAACTAAAGCAAGAAGGGCTTATAGCAGATAAACAAGGCTGCTATCAATTCCTATGTTCCAAAGAAGAGCAAAGAAAACGGCTGGAACATTGGAATACTTTTGTGCAGAAACATGGCAACACTTTAGAGCATTCCATTATTGAAGAAGCAACAATGGAGGGCTTCTCTGCTCATACTTTCGATGATTTCTTTGATATTCTACATAAGTCATATAAACCTCAGGACTTTGGATATTTCAAACAACTCTCCAGCTCCGTTTTTGCATCTAATCTGATGATAAATGATAAACAAAAAGAATTTAATGTTATTGATGTCTTAAAGGTTAGTCCACAAAAAATAGAAAGTGTTGTTTCTAGGATTGAAAATCATTCTAGCGGACAATATGTCTTTGAT
The DNA here is from genome assembly GCA_902782305.1 of uncultured Prevotellaceae bacterium. Classification (GTDB taxonomy): domain Bacteria; phylum Bacteroidota; class Bacteroidia; order Bacteroidales; family Bacteroidaceae; genus Prevotella. Next base: position 36,544 of record CACZMV010000013.1, on the reverse strand, counting down.
GTAAATAGCATGAACACCTCAATAGCTACACGTCTCTCCGATGATTTCAATTATATTGGATGGGCATGTGGATGTATTGTGTTCCTGTTTTTATGGTTCTCACTCGGATGTCTTGAGTTGGCTATACTTTCATTTATTCCGATGGCAGTAAGCTGGTTGTGGATATTAGGAATTATGTCCCTCGTGGGCATTCAATTCAATGTTGTCAATATCATCTTGGCAACGTTTATCTTTGGTCAAGGTGACGATTATACCATATTCATGACAGAAGGCTGTCAATTTGAATATGCCTATAGACGGAAAATGTTGGCTTCATATAAGAATAGTATCATCATCTCTGCGCTCATCATGTTGATAGGCATCGGTTCCTTAATTATTGCCAAACACCCAGCCTTACATTCATTAGCTGAAGTCACTATTATCGGAATGTTCTCCGTTGTTTTAATGGCTTATCTTTTCCCACCACTCATCTTCCGATGGCTAGTTTACAATAAAGGTTGCGAAAGGAAGCGCCCTATCACTTTGCGAAACTTAATATGGAGGGATCGTAACAACACATCAAAGATTAGATTTATTGAAGATTGCTACAGATATAAAGGGGTGGACATTTCATCTTCTGTTCGTCACCGACTTAGGAAATATACGAAAAAAGGAACCCTCGAAAAGATAGAATCGTCTATTACCTCCACTATCAAAACAATCATAATAATCAACAATGGGTGGGGTGAATTATCCATGCTACTGGCCCTAGAAAATCCCAAGATAAAATGTTTCGGTATTGAGAAGGATGAGGAAAAATATATCGTTGCAAAATATACTGCAGAAAACAGAGTGGACAATCTAACAATCTCAAAAGAAATAGATAGAGTGACATACGATCTCAATAGTACGCTGACGATTCTTATCGAATCGACAGACGAGGACAAAAAAAAATACGAATATCTTAAACCCATTATCATCAATTAAGTATATGAAAGATAAGATTAGAAACATTCTTGAGGATGTTCTTCCTCTTGTAGATTTTGATTCTGATTTTTTGTTCAGCGAATTAGATTCCTTGGGTATAACCACTATTCTGATGACGCTGTCTGATGAATTTGGCATCAAGTTAGAATCAACAGATGCAACTCCCAAGAATTTAAAGACATTAGACAGCATTGTAGCCCTTGTTGAAAAGAAATTAGCAGAAAAATAACTATATGATATTAGAGGATTATATAGATGTCAATGCACGGCTCTATCCAGACAAGACAGCAATAGTCTGCGATAACGACACATGTACCTATGAAGATTTAAAGAACAGGATTAAGGAAAAGATGATTCTGTTGGAGAAAGTCTCATACCATAAGGGACAAATAGTTTGTCTTCGTGCTTTTACAAGTATCGATTATTTAGTGACCTATTTTGCCCTTCATAAAATGGGATGTATCGTTACGCCGCTCGAAAAAGACATACCAGATGAGAGCTATAATACAATCTCCCAAGAGATATGTTCCAATAGGGTACCGGATGATACTGCAGATATCTTATATACAACAGGTACGACAGGGAAGTCAAAAGGAGTCATGATAAGTCATCAAACCATCATTGCAGATGCAGAGAACCTAATTGATGGTCAAGGATTTAGCCATGAATTAGCATTTGTTGTAAATGGGCCTCTCAACCACATAGGCAGTCTATCCAAGATTTATCCTGTTATTGTTTTAGGTGCCACCCTTATTCTGGTTGACGGTTTGAAAGATATCAATAAGTTTTGGGAAGCATTTGATTATCCTGCAACAAAGATGGCAACGTTTTTAGTTCCTGCCAGTATCAGAATCCTCCTGCAATTCAGTGCTGAGAAATTGGCTGATTATGCAGACAAGATAGACTTTATTGAAACGGGTGCTGCAGCTATCTCACAGGGTGACATGAAATCTTTGTGCGAACTGCTGCCCAACAGCAGATTGTACAATACTTACGCATCTACAGAAACAGGCATTATTTGCACTTACAACTTCAATGACGGCCAGTGTGTTGCCGGTTGTCTTGGCAAACCCATGAAACATTCCCAGGTTTTTATTACTGAGAATGGTCATATAGCTTGTAAAGGCGATACCTTGATGACTGGATATTTGGGCGATACCCAAAGGACATCAGAGATACTGAAAGACGGAGTGGTTTACACCTCTGACATCGGCATTCTTGATGATGAAGGCATGCTGCATCTTTTAGGTAGAGAGGACGATGTCATCAATGTAGGAGGTTTTAAAGTCGCACCTACAGAAGTAGAAGACATTGCCCTATCCTATCCAATAGTCAAAGATTGTATATGCATCTCCGTTGAACATAAAATAACAGGGAATGCCCTAAAACTTTTGATAGTGGTTAAGGATGGAGAGATATTGAACAAAAGAGCTTTAGCCCAATATCTAAAATCAAAACTGGAATTGTATAAGGTTCCACTTTTATATGAAAAAGTTGAAAATATAAAACGAACCTTCAATGGTAAAATTGATAGAAAATATTATAAGTAATACACTAGTACATAAACATAAAAGCAAATACCTGAGTTTATCAAAAAACAAAAGACTGCGCTCGGAATGGGCGCTGCTTTTGTTATACCGATGTTGTAACGAGCATCAAGGACAAAGCTCTCATACTCGTAAGAAACACCTACAGGAATAGCAAAAGCAAAGTCCTTAACAGCATCTCCAAGTTTGACATCTTCGGTGAAAGGCTCAGTAAGGCCTGGGCCTAAAGAAGCGGTTCCATCAATCTTCACCTTCTTGGCAACGCAGAATCCAGACTGGATACCTGCCTTGAGAGCAAGACCCTTAACAGGATAGAACCTAAGAATACCAGTGTGGTCATCACCTGCTACGGCCGCGACGGTAAGGAGGTGAAGCGTGTGACCTGCACCGATGGCGAAAACGGTGGCATGGCATAAAGAATGGGGGCAGGTTTGATTGGACGCAATCGAACCTGTCCCCAATGATTATATCCTCAATGATTATTGGATAAATATGTTACTTCGTACCACCGCCCAGAGCGACGTACAGGGAAATGAGAGCCTGGGCACCATTATACATGTTTGATGCCTCGTTGAGCTGTGCATTGAGCAGTGACTCCTGAGCAGTGAGTACCTCTAGGTAACTAGCCTTACCATTGTCCATCAACTCATGGGTGCCGGTATAGGCTTCGTGCAATACTTCCACCTGACGGTGGTAGTAATCGTGCATTTCGCGGGCTGACTGACAATCGCTGATGGCTTCATTGACCTCGTTGCCGGCATCGATGATAGCCTGCACATACTTCTTCTTCAGGTTCTCCTCGGTCAACTGGGCTGTCTTGTAGTTGCCCTTGATCTGACCGCGGGCAAAGAGAGGCTGTGAGAGTGAGCCTATAGCCTGCCACAGGAACTTGGCGGGATTGATGAGGCCACTATTGTTAGACCAACCAGCCTCTCCCGTCAGCGTGATGCTGGGGAAGAAGGCAGCACGGGCAGCCTGCACATTATAGAAGGCTTCTTCCATGTAGTAGTTGGCCAAGCGGATGTCAGGACGACGCTCCAACATCATGGCGGGCACACCGATTTTCATGTATTTTTCCTCGAACAAGTGTTTATCTGATGCAGAGTGATACTGGGCTTCTGCTCCCCAATGAGCGCGCTGGATGTGCTGTGGTGTGATGCACAGCAAGCTGCATATATCATTCTCGGAGGAGCGGATGCTGCGCTTGATGGAAACAATCTGCAACTTCACGTCGAGATACGACGACTCTTGCTGGTTGACAGCCGTTGAATAGGCTTGTCCGTTGTCGTAAAGAGCCTGCATCGTTTCCAGCGAAGCTTTCCATAGACTGTCGGTCTCGGTGAGGATTTCCAGTTCGCGGTCGAGCAACTGGAGATAGAAATACTGCTGGGCTATGCTGCTAATGAGGTTGGAACGGGTGGATTCCTCGGTCATCTGGGCCTGCAACAAGGCAGCCTTGGCAGCGCGCTTCTTATTGGTGATGGAACCGAACACATCGATATCCCATGACACGTCCAGGGGTATGGTGTAGCTCTTGGTGGGCGTGGCACCGTCGAAGCTGTAGAGAGAGCCCTGCGGCTTGAAGTAGACAGAAGGCAGATAGGCCAGCTTCTTGGTCTTCAGTGAAATCTCACTCTTCTCAATATTGATACGGGCCGTGTTCAGGTCGGTATTGTTGGCCAGCGCCTGTTCGATAAGATTCTGCAACAAGGGATCTGTGAAGAACTCGCGCCAAGACATATCGGCGACGGTAGCGTCTTCAGCAGCTGAACCACTGAGCACATTGCTGCCGAAAATGTTGGCAGGTTCCTGCACGGTCTTCTCATATTTATTATATAGGCCGCAGCCCGTGAGCATCATACTCACGGCTGCAGCTGCGATTATATTCTTGTATCTCATAATTAAAACTTCTATGCGGTAGCAAATTATTCACTTTTCACTCTTCACTTTTCACTTCCACGATGCTGCCCTGGAACTTATCATGCAGCTTCTGGAAGATGATATAGAACGCAGGAACGACGAAGAGCAATGCTATGGTACCAACTACCATACCTCCGATGACACACATGGCAAGGGCACGGTTACCATTGGCACCGGCACCGCTGGCAATGGCGAGCGGAATCATACCGACAACCATACAGATAACAGTCATCAGAATGGGGCGCAGACGCTCCTGACAAGCTAAGAAGGCTGCTTCACTGATACCCATACCGTGTTTACGGTGCTCGGAGGCCACCTCGGTAATCAGGATGGCGGTCTTGGCCAACAGTCCGATCAGCATGACGACACCCGTCTGCACATAAACATTGTTCTCCATACCTGGGAAGCCAATGTTAGCACAAAGCCAGACGACGCAGAAGGCACCCATCAGACCGAACGGGATACTGAGCAGCACAGCCAACGGCGTGAACCATGAGTTATACAACGATCCCATAATCAGGTAGATAAGGACGATACAGATGCAGTAGATGAGGGTGGTGGTGTTCGAACCAGCCGCCTCAGCGGTCTCACGCGACATACTGCTGTACTCAAACGTAGCCGTACTAGGCATCGTCTCGCGGAACACCTCTTTAATGACCTCCTGAACCTGACCTTCACTGTAGCCGCTGGCAGGAGATACCTGACACTCAATACTTGAGAACAGGTTGAAGTGCTGGTTGTTAGATGGACCAACAATCTCCGTCAGTGAAACAAACTCTGAGAGGGGTGCCATCTTTCCGCTGCTCGTCTTCACGAAGATATTGTTGAGCGACGTGGGATCGAGACGATATTCAGGAGCTGCGGCAGTCCATAACTGATACACCTTACCGAACTGGTTGTAGTTGGCGACATACGAACCACTACAGTAATTGCCGAGCGTGCTCAGCACTTCCTTGGCTGATAAGCCGGAGCGACTGCACTGGGTGGGATCCACTTCGACACGATATTTCGGGAATTTCTCCGAATAGGTGGACATTGCCATACTCACTTCCTTGCGCTCCATGAGCTTAGCCAGGAAGTTGTCGGTCTTCTTAGAGAACTCCGACAGGTCGCCGTCGGTGGGGTCCTCTACGACGAGGTTCACGTTGCTGCTCGTACCATAGCCCGGAATCTGGGGCATCTGGAACGGAATGACCGTGGCATTCTTGATGTCCGCACACGACATATAGAAACGATACATGACCGCATCTATGTAGTGTTCTATACCCGAACGCTCTTCCCAGTTCTTCAGACGGATAACCATGAAGCCATAGCTGGAACCCTGACCTGAGATCAGACCGTAGCCGCTCACCATGGCATAGCTCTCCATTTCGGGAATAACCTTCACTTTCTCCTCCACCTGCTGCAGCAGGTCGTAGGTCTGCTCCAGTGTGTAACCTTCCGGTGCATCCACCTCAACCATGAACATACCCTGGTCTTCCTGTGGCACGAGGCCCGACGGCAGTTTCATCATAAAGAATACAAGCAGTGCGGCAGCAATGCCCATTAATATCCAAGACACACCTGGACGCTTGATGAACTTCTTCACCCCCTTGCTATATTTGTCGAAAAGGGCATTATAGCTGGCGTCGTAGGCTTTCTTGGTGTAGTAGAGCAGCGACTTTCCGCCATCCTTCTTGTCCTCCGTCACCTTCAACATGATGGCACAAAGGGCAGGACACGTAGTCAGCGCCTGCAGACACGACAGACCTACTGCCGAGGCGATGGTGATACCGAACTGTGTGAAGAACGTACCCGACGTACCGGAGATAAAGGTTACGGGAATGAACACTGCCATGAAGACAAGCGTACACGAGAATACTGCCATCGACACTTCGCCGACAGCCTGGCGCGTAGCCTCCTTGGCATCGGTGATACCATTCTCCATCTTTGCCATCACGGCCTCGACGACCACAATGGCATCATCTACCACCGTACCGATGGCCAGCACCAGCGCGAACAGCGTCAGCAGGTTCAGCGAGAATCCAGCCAAGGTGACGATGACAAAGGTACCCATCAGTGACACAATCACCGAGATACTGGGGATAATCGTTGCCTTGACGTTCTGCAGGAAGAAGAACACCACCAGAATCACCAGAATGATAGCGATGACGAGCGTTTCCACCACATTATGGATGGCCGCGAAGAGGAAGTCGTCGGCATTCTGCAAGGTGACGAATTCCAGTCCGTCAGGCATCGTTGCCTTCATCTCCTCGCACATCTGGTCGATGCGCTGGTTCACCTCCGTTGCATTGGAGCCTGGTGACTGGAAAATCAGCATGAAGGTACCCGGCTGGCCGCTGATATTAGACTTGAAGCTGTAGGTCTTGGCACCAATTTCCACTTCTGCCACGTCTTTCAGGTGCAGCACGTGACCACCGTCGGTGGTCTTGATGACGATGTCATTGAACTCATCAATCTCCTTCAGCGTACCCTTATACTCCATCGAGTACTGGTATTTGTTATCTGATTGCTCACCGAAGTTGCCTAAAGAGGTCACGAAACTCTGGCTGTTGATGGCTGTGCTGATATCGTCGGGAGTCAGACCGTATTGTGCCAGCACGTCGGGTTTCATCCAGACACGCAGGGCATAGGTGTTACCTAACGACGTCACAGAGCCCACACCAAAGATACGCTGCATACGCGGCTTGATGTTGATATCTACGTAGTTTGACACGAAGTCGTCGCTATACTTGCCGTTTGTACATTGAATACCGATGATGCGCAGAATACTGCTCTGGCGTTTTTCTGTCTCAATACCCATATTGACAACGGCAGAAGGCAGCTGCGACTGAGCCTTCGACACACGGTTCTGTACGTTCACCGTCGCGATATCTGGGTCAACGCCCTGCTTGAAATACACGTCGATGGTCGCGGTACCCGTTGAGGTGGCCTTCGATACCATATAGTCCATACCGGCCACACCGTTGATACTCTCTTCCAAGGGGGAGATCACCGACTGAATGATGGTTTTGGGGTCAGCACCCATATAGTAGGCCGTAACCTCCACTTGCGGAGGTGCGATGTTCGGATATTGCTCGATGGGCAGCGAACTCATCGAAATGAAGCCCACCAGCGCCAACACGATACTGATGGCGCACGCCATCACGTACCTATTAATAAATATATTATTCTTCATAAAGCGGAAGCAAATTTTTCACTTTTCACTCTTCACTTTTCACTTCTTCTCCGGTGCAGCCGGGAAAAGCACCTTCTGTCCCTCGTGTACGTTGTTGGCTCCTACGGTCACAATCTGGTCACCCTCGTTCAGACCTGTCAACGCTATATAGTGCTTACCATCATAGATGTCCTGTGTAGTCACCTCGATAGCCGTTGCTGTGCTGTCGGGCTGTACCTTATACACCTGCTGCTTGTCCTGCAACTTCACGACAGCCTCCTGCGGGATTACCATGACGCCCTGTTCTTGCAGAGGAATCACCACATTACCCTGCATACCTGAGTAGAGCAGGCCCTTAGGGTTGGGGAAGGTAGCCTTCAGCGAAATAGTACCAGTAGAGGCATTCACCACGCCCGTAGCTCTGGTAATCTTGCCCTTATGCTCATACTCCGCACCGTTCTTCATGACAAAACTCACATCGAGCGAATACTTTGAAAGTGCACTGGGATCCGTGCTGAAACCTTCAGAGAGCATCATTGACAGAATCGTTTCCGGCAGTGAGAATTCTGCATCCATATTCGCGTTGCCGCTCACCGTGGTCAGATAGGTTGACGGCGACACCTGATCACCCGTACGCACGGGAATCTCACCGATGCTGCCCGTCACGGGGGCAGTAATGGTGCAGTAGCCGAGGTTCACCTTCGCACGGTTTACCTGTGCCCTGTATTGTGCCACGGATGCCTTTGCCTGGTTGTATGAGTTCTCTGAAGTATCGAGCGTATATTTGCTGACAATCTTCTTCTCATACAGATTCTTGTTAGACTCGTACTCGATTTTCGCACTTGCCTCTTGGGCAAGAGCAGCCTGGAGGTTAGCCTGTGCAGACTCCAGTTCCAACTGTGCGTCACGCTGGTCGATGATAAAGAGCACCTGACCTTTCTTCACCTGGTCACCTTCGGTCACGCAGATTCTCGTCAGCTGTCCACTTACCTGAGGCGTGATGGTTACATCCGTCTCACCCTTGAGTTTCGCACTGAACTTCATAGGCACTGTAATGTCTTCTTTCTTAATGGTCACCGTCTCATACGACGTCTGTTCTACTTGGGGCATTTCGCCACCACATGAGGTCAGTCCACCAACCACTGCAGCCAGTGCTACAACACCCATCTTCACATTGTTTCTTTTCATTTTCTTTATATTTTAGTAATAGTAAATTGTCTATTTGACAGGTTTTTAACTCGCCAAAGTTACAAAGTTTTGTCGAAATAGCAAAATTTTATGCAAAAAGTTACTATTTCACTCTGCAAAAAAGTCGAAGCCAGCAATCACCTGGAAGAAGCGATCAACATAGTCCCATGAGGTGGGTGACCACTGGAAACCTAGTCGGTAAAGCACCTGCATGGTGTAGTCGTTCGTCTCCTGAACGAGGATTGCATCCTGTCCGTGAGTCACGTCGGCGTATGCTACCAGACTTTGCAGGCGCTCGGCTTTCTGAGGGTCAGACTTGATCTGATCCAATGCCTGCAGGAACTCGTCTTGTTCTACCATTCGCACAGGTGTGCCTACTGAGGCCAGTTCGCCCAGCACGTCACCAAGGAACACGCTATGGTTGTTGTATGGATGGAACATACAACACTCGCGTGGCGTGGTGGCCAGCAGACAAATAGCCTGAGCGACCTCGTTGATAGGCGAGAACTCTACAGGATTTGTGAAATTGCCATAGGGACAACAGCCTAACAAGCTATAGGCGCGCATCGTACCGGCAAAGCTGTTGGTGCGGAAATTTACTTGGAATTCACCGTCTGTACTGCGGGCTGCAAGGTTGCCGACACGCATCACCTTACCCACGAGACCCTTGGTGGCAACAGCATCGAGAACGATACGCTCAGAAAGGTATTTCGAAAGCGTATATTGGTTACCCAAATACTGGTTCATGAAGAGACGCTGCTCGCTGAGGAAAGCCTTGTCGGCAGACTCGCCATGTGTCAGGAAACCGCCCACACTGACGGTGGAAATCTGGATGAGCTTGGCTCCCGTCTTCAGACAGTAGTCCACGCAGCGCTGTGTGCCATCTACGTTGACGCGTTCGATGTCGTTGTCCTTGGAGAAGTGTTTCACGATGGCGGCACAGTTGAACACCGTGTCAATCTCGACGGCGGAACCGTCGAGCAAAGAACAGAGGTCGTTGGTGACGTCGCCATTGATGACGCGGAGACGTCCGCTCTCGAAGAGGTCGCGATAGGAAGAGGCGAAATAGTAATACAGGAGCGTCTGCAAGCGACGTTCTCCATCCTTTGGACTCTTGGCACGTACCAGACAGGTAATAGTCTTGGCATCGGAACTGATAAGCTCGTTGAGCAGGTGAATGCCCAGGTAGCCAGTGGCTCCCGTCAGTAGTACATGACCTAACGTGAGTGGCGTACCCTCACGGAAAGCTTCTATAGTACCTCCAGTCAGAACTTGGTCGATGGCAGTGTAGTCGAAGTCCTTCACCTCCGACTCCAGACTGACTTTCTCGGTCACCTGAGTACCGGTCAGCAAGGCAGCAATCTGTCGTGGCGTCGGGTTGTCGAAAACATCACCATAGACCAAATGGTGTCCAATCTTATCGACATCGATAATCAAGCGTGTGACGACAAGCGAAGTGCCACCCAATTCGAAGAAATCGTCGGTAGCTCCCACACGCTCTACTTGCAAGATATTAGCGAAGATATTGCAAAGCTGTTCTTCCAATTCATTTGCTGGCGCCACATATGCTGTCGTGATGGAAAGCGTGGGTTCGGGCAGTGCCTTCATGTCGGTCTTACCGCTAGGCGTGGTCGGCATCTTGTCGAGTTGCAGGTAAGCCGTTGGCACCATGTACTGTGTCAGGCTCTTGCCAATCTCCACTTTCAGTTCGTCAATGTCTACAGCATGATTGGCAGTGAAGTAGGCACAGAGATGTTCCTTGCCATTGATCTTGCGAATCATCACGATGACCTGACCGATACCTTCCTGTTGGGAAATGACACTCTCAATCTCACCCAGTTCGATACGCAGACCACGCAGTTTCACCTGGTTGTCGGTACGTCCTAAGATGGAAACGTAGCCCTGTTCGTCCCAGCGCGCATAGTCACCAGAGCGGTATAGCGTTTTGTCGATAGCGTCGCCGGTGACAAACGGGTTGGGGATGAAGGCCTCGCGAGTCTTATCAGGCAGGTTGTTATAACCCAAGCCCACCTGCGCACCACCGATCAGTAGTTCACCTACAACACCCACTGGCACACGGTTCATGTCGGCGTCCACGATATATTCGGTCACGTTGACCAACGGACGACCGATGGTCACATGGTCGTCGTGTGTCACTTCGTGGCTGTTGCTTTCCACCGTTGTCTCAGTGGGACCGAAGCTGTTGAAGATATGCACTTGATGAGAACCGTCAGCATTTACCATCGTCTTTTGCAGTTCACGCAACTGGCTGTCTGAGAATTTCTCGCCGCCCAGCTCAATGATGTGACAACCTGAAAGCGCCTTGCGGAAGGTATCCGACTCATAGAGCTGCATCAAGCGTGACGGTGTGCCTTGGAACATACCCACGTTGTTTTCCACCATAAACTCCGCCAAGAGAATCGGGTCGTTGGCTATCTCGTCGCTGGCCAATGCCAGGGTGAGACCGTTGTACAGCGGAATACCAATTTCCTCAACGGAAGCGTCGAAGGAGATGGTGGCCAGTCCGAGTATGCACTTTACCTCTTGCATTACCGTCCAGTTGCGGAAGTTGAGCGGATGGGCAAAGAGCTCGTTGCAGATACCCTTGTGGTGAAGCATCACTCCTTTTGGACGACCTGTAGAACCTGACGTATAAATAATGTAGGCGAGGTCGCCGCCTTCCTGTGGAATAGCTGGGTTTGCCGTGTTTTCGCATTGCAACAGTTCTTCGACATTCAAGGCTTTCTCCAATACCTTGAGACTTCCCTCTCCGGCTTGCGCCTTCAGATTCTCCAGATTCTCATCGTCGGTAACGATATAGGCAGCCTCGCTGTCTTCGAGAATCAGCTTGATGCGGTCTGCTGGATAGTGCGGGTCACAGGGGATGTATGCTGCACCAGCCTTCATGATACCAAACATGGTGAAGATAAGGCGACTGGTACGAGGCAGCAACATGGCCACGCGGTCGCCACGCTTCACACCATGAGCAATGAGCGCATTGGCTATACGGTTCATCTCACTATTCAACTGGCTGAAAGTAAAGGTGCCGTCGCAGGCTACGAGAGCCTTCACGTCGGGCTTCTGCTCGGCATTCGCCTCAACGGCCTGATGGAACAGACGGGTAGGAACATCTGCTGTGCCAGCCATACGGAAAGAATTGACCAGACGCTCTTGTTCATCGCTAAGCATCGACACCTTAAGCAGACTGTTCTTCGGTGCCTCCATGAAATGTTTCAGAACGCTGACGAATGATTCTGCCAATCCCTTGATCGTCTTCTCGCTATAGAAGGCATCGTCGTACTCCAGACAGATGACTGGCTGGCCGTCCTGTTGTATGATGATGATATCGAGTTTCTGTTTCGGCACATCTACGTCTATCGACTTGACAGTAATCTTCTCGCCACCAATGGTATGCTCTTCGAAGATTCCCAACTGATAAGTATAGGTCGTGTTGGCCGAGAAGTCGAAATCGGCAGCAATACGGGCGAAGGGATAGAGTTCGTGGCGCATCGTCTGCTCTAAATTCTCACTCGTGCGACGGACGAACTCTTCTACGGTCTGTTCCGTGATATGTCCTGCCAATGGAAGGGTGTTGACAAACATACCCGTCGTATCAGCCAGACGTAGGTTGGAACGTCCGTTACTAATCGTGGAGATATAGACATGACGGTTGTTGGTGTAGCGCGACAACGTGTAGAAAGACACAGCGAGCATCAGACTGGCAGGCGTCACATTCAACTGCTTGCAGAACTGCTCCACCTTGGTATAATCGAAAGGAGTGACTACCTGGGCAACATGACCGTGAGGCTCACTGGGCGTAAAGTCGTCGGTAATTTCCGTACAGCCCTCGCATTCCTTCATCACTTCGGCAAAATAGGCTTTCGCTTCCTGATATTCTTGGCCACTCTCAGCCTGTCGCTGCTCCTGCGAGAACTGGAGTAAGCCGAGTCTCTCTGGCTCGATGGTTTTCCCGTCCAGGACATCGCATAGCTGGCGTGTAAGCAAGTCGAATGATGCACCATCGAAGATGAGGTGATGCACATCTATCAAGATGACCACGCGGTTTTCCGTCTGCACGATTTCCATGCGGTAGAGCGGACCGCGGTCCAAATTGAAAGGCAGGACAAAGGACTGCTGATAGGCAATCAGGTCCTTTTCCGTCATCTCACTACGTGTCACTACCGGCACCAGGTCAGGGTCGTACACTTGGACGACGTCGTTACCCTGCGTCTCGAAATGGATGTTGAAGGCAGGATGCGCAGAGATTAGTTGCAAAAGGGCTTGTTCCACCTTATCACCCTCAATGCCTGGGGGAAGTATGATGGCAGTGGGAAGATTATAAGTCGTGTCAAGCGGATGCTTCATGCACTCGTAATAAACACCCAATTGGGCGTAGGAGAGGGGAGCGGACTTGGGATGGCTGATGTCTGACGGCTGAGGTGTTTCGTCTCCCGTCTTACTTCTTCCTTCATCCATCAGACTTCTTAGTATCTCATTCTCGATACTCTGAAGGGTAACTGATTTCGCCATCGACTTGGCATCAAGCTCTATGCCGTAGCGCTTATTGATCTCTACCGCCAGTTTCATGGCCGTAATGGATGTCAGGCCAGTGTGACCCAGTAACGTTGTGACGCCAAAGTCACTATTGCCCACCAACTTGGATATGATGTCGTGGAGTTCCTTCTCCAGCACATTCATCGGGGCGTTTTCTGTTTGTTGCGATTCTGTCGTAACAGAGCGTACGGGCTTGGGAAGCGCTCGCTTGTCCACTTTATGGTTTTGGTTCAGCGGAATGGCATCAATCTGCATGATGACCTCGGGAGCCATATAAGGTGGTTTCTTTTCGAGTATGAAGGCGTTCAGGGCCTCAACGTCTACAGGAGAATCGCTCACTACGTAGGCAGCAATGAACTTGCCTGCTCCTTCTCCTTCTGTATCGAAAGCATGGACGGTGGCGTCCTTGATACCTGGGAATTCACGGATGACGGCTTCCACTTCCTTCAGTTCGACGCGGAAACCGCGAATCTTCACCATTCCGTCGCGACGACCAACGAACACCAATTCACCGTCATCGCGGCGCATAACGATGTCGCCTGTCTTGAAAATCCTACCGTGAGTGTCGTCTTCCGTTATTTTCTGTGCTGTCAGCTCAGGAGCGTGCAGATAGCCACGACATACCTGAGGTCCCATGACCCATAGCTCACCCTCTTCGCCAACAGCGGCAGGCTGGCCATTATCGGCCATCACAGCCAGTGTCGTTTCACCTAAAGGGGTACCAATAATAGACTGCTCTTCACGTTGAGTAAGATTATGTCCGGCAATACTTGTACACTCAGAACTTCCGTAGAAGTTAACCATCCGGATATGCTTCGGAGGTGTCAGAGGTGGCAGTGCCTCGCCACCACAACTGAGTACCTCCAGGGAGGTGTCTTCATCCAGGTTACCAGCAAACTGATAAGCCATCATGGTGGTCATGAAAATATGTGTAATCTCTTCCCTGCGAATGTACGCCTTCAGTCGTCCCATGTCATAGCGCTCGGCATTGTCAAGGATATGCAGTGTTACACCTAAGGAGAGCCCGCCCCACGTCTCGACGACAGTGGGCACAAAACCGAAACTGGCATAGTTGGCTACTCGACTGCCAACCTTCATACCTAAGAAACTGGCAAAAGGTACGGACGATGAGGCTACGTTGCGCTGCTCCAACATCACACCCTTGGGTTGGCCTGTGGTTCCCGAGGTATAGACGAGCATCAGCAAACCTGCAGGATCTGGGTTTGCCAAAGGTTGGGTGATAGGGGGCAATTGGTTGATGTCCTTCGTCAGGAGGACAGGTGCCGTAACATCGCCTAACAACGACAGCAACTCCTCATCGGCAATCAGCAGCTTGGCATTGGCGTCCTGCACCATATAGTTCAAACGCTCCTTGGGGTAGGTAGGATCGAGAGGCTGATAGGCGCATCCGGCCTTCAACACGCCGAGCGGTGCGATGACCATCCACTCGCAACGTGGAATCAAGATGCTTACCACATCCTCTTTGCCAAGCCCTTTCGAGGCGACAAACGCCGCGATGCGGTCGCTGAGTGCATCCACCTCAGCATAGGTATACCGTTTGTCTTTATAAACTACTGCGATATTCTCAGGGGTTTCCTTGGCCTGTTTGCGGAACAACGATGCGACGGTCTGTGTGTTAACAGCCTGGTTAGAGGGTTTGGAGATTTTTTTCATATTGATGATTGTTTTTTGATTGCGTTTTAGAATTTCGTAGAAAACAAACTGGGTGATATGTTCAGCGAGAACCATCCCCATTGGGCACACTTGCTGTCATTTCCCTGTTTCAGCCAGTACATCGTTTCCGTGCTGAACATCAGCGTGTAACCTATATTCAGTGAAATGTCTTTTGTGAACTGATAACCGGCTTGCAGGTCAATGCTATGACCCAACGTCCGGTTCAGATTATCTATTTCTGTGGCCACTGCCAGATAGTGGTAGGTGGCACTGAGGTCCATCTTTCGCGTGGGCTTTCCGAAAGCACCGATGAAAGCATTCTGCAAACCAGGGGTAAAGCCGTTGATATAGGCGCTCTGATAGAAGTAGTCCATGATGCCATAGAACTTGTTGCGCGAAGCGAACAGCGGACAGAATCCCTTGTTCGTTTCATGATATATTAGTCCAAGTCCAATGTCTCCTGGTGATGGGACTATCACTTTGTCATCACCACTCAGGTAGTCGTAACCCAGCGTGAAACCGTAATAGTCATTAGGATTAACAGTGACCTTTCCACTGGCCATCCATGCATCCATATCTCTAGCTTTTCTTGCGCGAGCATCTACCGACTTACCCACCTGCTTATAGTAGGAACCTTCCACTGTCAGTTTCTTGTGGTGATAGTTCAGATAGCCACCATACATCTGTTGATATTCCGTGCTGGGCTTGTTTTCCTCTGACCCTTTCACACCAGCCTGCAGACCCACATTCATGAAAAGCAGAGAAACACCCAGTGGGAACTTGGGCACATCGTAGTGATACCACACCGTCTGCATCGTCTTGTAAGGTTTATCACCATTGTCATAGTATGTACTAGAATATACATTATCTTCACTCTGGTTGTAGGCTAGTATAGCGTGTACCTGATGTCCGTAACCCTCGTAGCCAACTCTCAAAATGTCGTGTGAAAGCGATGCCATCGCAAAATCGTTAGGACCGATAATGCGTTCATCGTCATAAGCCAGTGCTACACGACCTACCTGAGCGAACAAGCCGCATTTGGCTGTCATCTTTGCCCAGCCTTCATATAGCTTAAGTGCTTGCGCACCATGAGTACCCCATACCGACTTGTTTTGAAGCACAGCATGTGCCTGTAATCCTGGTCGCTCGTAATCCACTATCAGACGGAAGCGGCCCAACAGGAAGCTTGAGTTATCGTCCGGTTCGTCGTCCAGGTCTATGGGAAGTCCGCCACGCATCATTTCTCCGTGCGTCATGAAGTCAATGCCAAAACTCAACTTGTTTACCTTTGCAGAATCATTCGTCTGAGCCCATAAGAAGCCAGCCTGTAGTAGCAAGACTACAGCTACGAATGGCCTTATCAGTTGAAATTTCATAGTTATGAGGTCTTTATTTGAGGGCAAAGATAGAAAAAAGAAATTATTTAGACAAATAATTTGCCAAAAAACCTCAAAACAAAGCAATTACTATATAGGCAATTCAAAGATGAAACGGCAACCGGCATGATAGCTGGTGTCAAGGGTGAAACTGCCACCAAGCGTTTCTGCATGGCGCTTGACAAGTGGTAGCCCAAGACCTAAACCATCGCTGAAATCATCGACTTTCGTGAAGAACATGAAGATATTCTCAAGGTCGGCTTCCGCAATGCCCTTACCTGTGTCTTGTATGATGAAGCGGACTGATTTGTCGTCTTTTTCCACCCGTAACAAGACATTCTTACCGTCGGAATAGCGGGTAGCATTGCCCAGTAACTCCTGCAGGCTATAGAGCAGGTAGCGACGATTGGTAAGAATACAGAAATCATCAGACACCTCGGTCTCGAAAGTGATGGGCACGTGGTTCATCTGACTCATGAAAACAAAAGCTTCCCGACAGAGTTCATTACAACCAACCATATCGCGCTTTTCACATTTGTCGGATGCTGCACGACCCGTATCGGAACTATCAAAACACGAAATACATCGCTGTCAGGACATACGATGGCCAAGCTCCAAGTGGTACCATCTACTGGCATGTAGCACACCATGCAGGACTCGTCGTTCACTTTCACTGACATGCTGCCTCGCTTGCCAGCGGTCATCTCGTAGCCCAAAGCTATTATGTCAGCCTGTTGCTCTGCGTCAGCCACGCTGAAAATGGTCTTATCAAATAAGCGAGCACAATACAAAATAAAAATCGTTTTTATTTTTATTCTATAAGAAGTGGCTTTTCCGACTAATACTAATTTGTAGTCCGTAGTGAGCGAACTCGCAGTCCGTCCCGTTCGGACTGGCAGTCCGTAGGGACGGACTAAACAAGACACAATGTAGAAAACATTCGTTACAGTTGATAAGACGACTTTGCAAATAAGCATGGTATGTAATCGTGGGAGGTGCAGATGATACTAATTTGGCGAGTTTTAAGAAAATAATCGGTAAAATGCGTGGTGTTGGTGCTAAAAAATTAGTAACTTTGCACCGCAAATTAAGCATGTATATATTAAATAGGTAATAAGAATATGGCAAAGAAAGCATTATTGATGATTCTCGACGGATGGGGAATCGGTAAGCATGGTAAGGGTGACGTGATTTTCAACACTCCAACGCCTTACCTCGATTTGTTAACAGCTACTTCAGCTCACTCTCAGTTGCAGGCTTCTGGTGAGGATGTTGGTCTGCCCGACGGACAGATGGGTAACTCTGAGGTGGGTCACCTGAACATTGGTGCCGGTCGCATTGTGTATCAGGACCTGGTAAAGATTAACCGTGCCTGCAAGGACGGCTCTATCATGGAGAATCCTCAGGTGAAGGCTGCTTACACCTACGCCAAGGAGAACAACAAAAAACTGCACCTGATGGGTCTGACCTCTGACGGTGGTGTGCACTCTTCTTTGGACCATCTGTTCAAGCTCATTGAGATTGGTAAGGCTTATGGCTTGAAGAATCAGGTGTTCGTACATTGCTATATGGACGGTCGCGATACCGACCCACACTCTGGTAAGGGTTTCATTGAGCAAATTAGCAAGGTTTGTGCAGACAATGATGCTGCAATCGCAAGTATTGTAGGTCGTTTCTACGCGATGGACCGCGACAAGCGTTGGGAGCGTGTAAAAGAGGGTTATGACCTCATCGTCAACGGTGTTGGTAAGCAGAGCACTGATATGGTTCAGGCTATGGAAGAGAGCTATGCAGAGGGTGTAACCGATGAGTTCATCAAGCCTATCCACAATGCTTCTGTCAATGGTTGTATCGAAGAGGGTGATGTAGTGATCTTCATCAACTTCCGTAACGACCGCGCCAAGGAGATGACCATCGCGCTGACCCAGGAGGACATGCCTGAGCAGGGCATGAAGACCATTCCCGGACTGCAGTACTACTGCATGACGCCGTACGACGCCAACTTCAAGGGCGTACACATCCTGTTCCCCAAGGAGAACGTGGAGGACACCCTGGGCGAGTACCTCAGCAAGCAGGGCAAGAAGCAGCTGCACACCGCCGAGACCGAGAAGTACGCCCACGTCACCTTCTTCTTCAACGGCGGCCGCGAGGCTCCCTACGAGGGCGAGGACCGCATCCTGGTGCCCAGCCCCAAGGTTGCCACCTACGACCTGAAGCCCGAGATGTCGGCCTACGAGGTCAAGGACAAGCTGGTAGCCGCCATCAACGAGGCCAAGTACGACTTCATCGTAGTAAACTTTGCTAATGGTGATATGGTAGGTCATACGGGTGTTTACAACGCTATTGCCAAGGCCGTATGGGCCGTCGACAACTGCGTCCGCGAGGTCATCGAGGCCGCCAAGAAGAACGACTACGAGGCCATCATCATTGCCGACCACGGAAATGCTGATAATGCTATCAACGCCGATGGTACACCAAATACTGCTCACTCACTGAACCCCGTTCCTTTCATCTATGTAACCAACAACAACTCGGCTACAGTTAAAGACGGACGTCTGGCCGACGTGGCTCCCAGCATCCTGCACATCATGGGACTGGAGCAGCCCGCCGACATGACCGGCGAGAACCTGATAACGGATTAATTGTTTTAGGAAATAATCTATGCCAAGAACGGCCCCGAGCTAACTACTCGTAGGCCGTTCTTATTTTGTGTGGTTACTCCGAAGCCTCTCTTTTGTATTGTATCGCCAGCATCGTCAGGTCGTCGCTCTGCTCGGCATTGCCCACAAAGGCGTGGACGGCCTCGTTCATCTTCTTCACCACGGTGGTGGGACGGTGGTTGCCCGTAACCAGCAGACTCTCGGCAACACCCCGGATGCGCTGGTCGCCAAACTGGGCGTGGCTGATGTCCTCGGCCTCGTTGAGTCCGTCGGTGAAGAGGAAAATGGTGGTGTGCCGGTCGATGAGGACTTCCTGCTCCGTGAACTCCCAGTCGGGCTGGATGCCGATGGGCAGGTTCGAGTCGCAGGGCAGCACGTCGACACCGCGACCGATGAGCAGGGGCGAGTCGTGACCGGCATTGCAGTAGCGTAAGAGACCGGTCTGCAGGTCGAGCACACCGACGAACAGCGTGACGAACATGTACAGGTCGTTGTTCTCGGACAGCGACTCGTTGAGCGCCTTCACGATGAGGTGGGGCTTCACCTCATGGGCCGACACGTTGCGGAACAGCGAGCGCGTCACCGCCATGAACAGCGAGGCGGGAACGCCCTTGCCCGACACGTCGCCGATGCAGAAGATGAGCTGCTCGTTGTGGATGTAGAAGTCGAACAGGTCGCCACCCACCGCCTTGGCAGGCATCAGCGTCCCGAAGATGTCGATGTCATCGCGCTCGGGGTAGGGCGGGAAGGTCTTGGGAAGCATCGACATCTGGATGTTGTGCGCTATCTTCAGCTCGCTTTCGAAGGAGGCCTTCTGCGCCGTCGTGCTCTTGAGCTCCTCCACGTATCGGGTCAGCGAGTGCTGCATCTGCTCGAAAGAGTCGCGCAGCATGTGTATCTCGTCACGGCTCGTCAGCGGGGGCAGCGGTGTGCCGAAGTTTCCCTTGGCCACCTCGTTGGCTGATTCGGCCAGCTGCTTCAGCGGCTGGGTGGCCTTCTTGATGGTCCTGCGACCGAAGAAGTAGACAGCCAGCATGCCTATCAGGATAATCAGGATCATGATGCCGCCGAAGATGTAGGCAATGATCTGGATGAGAAGCTCAGGTATCACCAGGCCCAGGCACCAGTTGGTGTACTTCACAGACTGGAAGGTCACCAGCATGTTCTCGTTGTCGAGCATCAGGTCGTCGTCCTCATCGGCATTGCGTTTCAGCATGCGTCCTATCGCGTCCTCGGGGTCCTCGGTCACGTACTCCTTGATGTTGTGGCTGAGCACGCGCTTCTGGTCGGGGTGTATCAGCAGGGTGCCCGTCGTGTCGACCAGGAAGTAGTAGACGGCATATTCCGGGTCCCAGCTGCCGTCCTTTTTAACGTCGGTCCTGATGGTGACGCTGGTCTTGCGGGTACTATCTTCTTTTGTATGATAGAACTGTATCTTGTCGTTCAGCCAGTCGAGCGACAGGTCGGCACGGAGAATGGCCACCGTGCTGTCACGCTTGTCGTGGATGGGCATCTGGAAGGAAACCAGCGGACGCTGCTGGTTGACACTGTCTATGAAAGCCTTGCCCCAGTAGCCCTCGTTCCTGCTGAGAGCCTCCTTGAACCAGGCCGCGTTCAGGTAGTCGTGCTTGGCATCGCCCACCACATGCGTCTCGATGGTGTCGCTATTGACACGCACCGCAAAGGGGCAGAACCAGCGTCCCTTCTTGGGATAGTAGTTCTCCACGAAGCTGATGCCGCAGCTGCGCATGTATGGATTCTTCCTCAGCATGCGCTCGATGATTTCCTGTATCTTCTCAGGACGGTCCAGGTTCTCCTCGATGACTGGCGCGGTGTTGACGGAGGCAACGTAGAGGTCGGACGTGATGCGCCGGATTTTCTCTTGTTGGCCGCTCACCAGACGGTTGCAGATGCCGACGGCACCCGTATAGACCAATACGTAGCAAAGCCAGAACACCAGGGCTGTGGGGATGCCCATGAATATCAACATGCGAAGCATAATGCGCCACGTGAGCCGCTTGGCAAAGGAGTGCGGATAGGCGGTCTTTTGTTTTTTCTTGAAGATAGATAGCATAACCTCTATTGTTTGCTTGCAAAGTTACAATTTTTTCCGTATCTTTGCAAGCAAAATCGAAGAAATATGACAAATGTACAAATAGAACCGACGTGGAAACAGTATCTGCAATCAGAATTTGAAAAGCCTTACTTTGAGAGTTTGACAAGTGCTGTGCGACAAGAATATACTGTGGGTACGTGCTATCCACCAGGAAAACTGATATTCAATGCTTTCAATTTGTGTCCGTTTGACCAAGTAAAGGTGGTGATTATCGGACAAGACCCATACCATGAGCCAGGACAGGCACATGGATTGAGTTTTTCGGTACAGGACGGGGTGCAGTTTCCACCGTCTCTACAGAATATATTTAAGGAGATTCAGGCCGACTTAGGTACACCTATTCCCAATTCAGGTAATCTGACACGCTGGGCTGAACAGGGGGTGTTGTTGTTGAATGCGACGCTAACGGTAAGGGCTCACCAGGCTAACAGCCATTCTTCGTTGGGTTGGCAGACCTTCACAGATGCTGCTATCAGGGCTTTGGCTACGGAGCGTGAGCATCTGGTATACATGTTATGGGGTGGCTATGCACGAAGCAAAGCCTATATGATAGATAAGACAAAGAACCTGGTGTTAGAGTCGGTACATCCTTCACCCCTGAGTGCGAATCGTGGCGGCTGGTTTGGGCAGCATCAGTTCTCGCGCTGCAATGAATATCTGAAACAGAATGGAATTGCACCCATTCTGTGGTAGAATTGAAAACTAATCAAAAAGTTCAAAGATCAAAGTTCAAAGTTAAAAAATGTCTAACGTTCCTCCTATATTGGAAGTCGGAGGCGTCCTGATTTCCTCCGAGATAATAACTGAGTGCTTCTGCTGTGACTATGAGAAGTGTAAGGGCATCTGCTGTGTGGAAGGAGATGCTGGCGCCCCTGTAACGATGGATGAAATCATGGGCATAGAAGATACATTAGACACCGTATGGCCGATGCTTTCGGCATCAGCACAGAGCGTAATCGACAAGCAGGGTGTGGCATACGCCGATCGTGACGGAGATATGGTGACGAGTATTGTTCGGGGCAAGGATTGTGTCTTTACTTGTTATGATGGCGACAATTGTCTGTGTGCTTTGGAAAAGGCTTTTCGCAGTGGGAAGATAAAGTTCTGCAAGCCCATCAGCTGTGCACTCTATCCAATCCGTGAGAAGAACTTCGGTAATGGTCTGATAGGTCTGAACTATCATCGCTGGGAGGTGTGCAAGGATGCTGTAGCAAAAGGGAAGGCACTGGGCCTTCCCGTATACAAGTTTCTGAAAGAACCACTGATTCGCCGTTTTGGTGAAGCTTGGTATGAAGAGCTTTGCGAGGTGGCAAAGCTTTTAGAAGAACAACAGGACTAGCCCCTTCGGTATTCCAAAGGTGACATCCCCACGTTTTTCTTGAAATACTTGCCCAAGAGTGACTGGTCAGGGAAGTTGAGTTCCTTGGCAATCTCCCTGATGGTCTTAGTAGTGTTCTTCAACTGCAAACGAATCTCCATTACCACATAGTCGTCAATCCATGCGTTGGGTGAACGTTTGCTGACACTGATAACCAGATCAGTCAGGTGTTTCGGTGTGATATCCAACTTCTGGGCATACCAATAGACTCGACGTTGGGTACGATAATGTTTCTCTAACAGACGGATAAACTCTGTAAAGATAGCATCGCTGCGTCGTATCTTTTTTGGCTCCTTTTCACCAACGCGATAGATGACATTGCTCATGTCATAGAACATGGCTAATAGCAACGCCTTCACCAACTGCATACGATAATAGTGGTGAGTGTCTGTCATTTTTCCTCGGATAATCTGATAATAATTACCATAGACCTCCATTTCCCTCTCGGTAAGTTTGACTACAGGGTAGTTCATTGAGAAAAGAAGCAGCGAGGATACGTTCTTTACATCTTGAACGAAGTCATGATAGAAGTTGGGGCTGACAATGATGCACTGGCATTCGAAATCAGGGCTTGCCGTGTAGTCTTCAATGATATGACGCTGGGAGATGAAGAACAAATCGCCAGGTGTTACTATCTGGCGATGGTTGTTAATGCGGTACTGAGCTTCACCTTTACGACAAAGTGCCATGAGGATGAAGTCTAGACGAATGATTCGTTGGGACAAAACAACATCGTCTATCTTGTCTGTGAGAATCAACCCATTTCCCAATTGAATCGCATGCCCCCATGTCTTGGTATCTTTCAGGCTTATCTCTGTAATCTGGTTTACTTTTATCGTCATGTTATCATAGGAAAATAAAAAAGGAGAACCACTTTGATTCTCCTTTCAGTTTGTTATGCATCGATATTTGCGTAAGTGGCATTCTTTTCGATGAACTGTCGGCGTGGTTCCACATCATCGCCCATCAGCATCGAGAATATCTCATCAGCTTCAGCAGCATTCTCGATGGTAACCTGCTTCAGCAGTCGGTTCTCAGGATTCATGGTTGTCTCCCACAACTGCTCGGGGTTCATCTCACCAAGACCTTTGTAGCGCTGGGTATGCAGAGCGGAAGCATTCTCGTCGCCATCCACATACTTGTCAATGAAAGCCTGACGCTGCTGATCGGTATAGCAGTATTCAGAGAACTTCTTGTACGTACATTTATAAAGAGGTGGTGTGGCGATATAGAGGTGACCCTCCTGAATAACCTTTGGCATGAAGCGATAGAACAGTGTCATAATCAGCGTGTCGATGTGTGAACCATCGACGTCGGCATCGGTCATGATGATAATCTTGTCATAACGCAGTTTATCGACATTAGCCTCACGATCACCTTCACCATCAACACCAAAGCGTACACCGATAGACTGGATGATGTTCATGACAGACTCGGCCTCGAAGACGCGGTGCCACTGTACCTTTTCCACATTCAGAATCTTACCACGCAGAGGCAGGATAGCCTGGAAATGACGGTCGCGACCCTGCTTGGCAGAACCACCGGCAGAATCACCCTCGACAAGGAAGATCTCACAAACCTTGGGGTCCTTCTCAGAGCAGTCGGCCAACTTACCTGGCAGGCCACCACCTGTCATCGGGTTCTTACGCTGAACACTTTCACGAGCTTTGCGAGCGGCAATACGGGCAGTAGCTGCCAGAACAACCTTGTCACAAATCTGCTTGGCCTCCTTGGGGTGTTCCTCCAGATAGTTGCTCAGTGCCTCACCAACAGCCTGCTGAACGGCACCAGCAACTTCCGAGTTACCCAACTTGGTCTTGGTCTGACCCTCGAACTGAGGTTCAGCAACCTTGATAGAGATAACGGCTGTCAGACCCTCGCGGAAGTCATCGCCAGCCAACTCAATCTTAGCCTTCTCAATCTGCTTCGAGATATTGGGGTCCTCATCAGCATACTTCTTCAGCGTACGCGTCAAAGCCATACGGAAGCCCTGCAGGTGGGTACCACCCTCAATAGTGTTGATGTTGTTGACGTAAGAGTGGATATTCTCGCTATAATCCGTGTTATACATTACAGCAACCTCAATGGGTACACCTTGCTTCTCAGTCTTCAGATAGATGACGTCGTCGAAGAGGTGGGTGCGGTGACGATCCACGTAACGCACGAATTCCTTAAGACCTTCCTTAGCGTGGAACACCTCTTCCTTCAGGTTGCCATCTTCGTCAGGACGCATATCCTTCAGTGTAATGGTGATACCGGCATTCAGATATGCCAACTCACGCATACGCTTGGCTATGATATCGTACTTAAATTCTGTGGTCGTAAAGATGCTACCGTCAGGCCAGAACTGTTGACGGGTACCAGTAAGGTCGGTATCGCCAACAATCTTTACGTCGTAAAGGGGCTTACCCTTTTCGTATTCCTGCTGGTAGATGTGTCCGTTGCGGAACACCTGTGACAGCATGTGGGTAGACAGTGCGTTTACGCAGCTGACACCAACACCATGCAGACCACCAGACACCTTGTATGAGCCCTTGTCGAACTTACCACCAGCATGCAGCACAGTCATAACAACCTCAAGGGCTGACTTGTGCATTTTCTCGTGTTCATCGACAGGGATACCACGTCCGTTGTCTTGTACTGTAATGGAGTTATCTTCGTTGATGGTTACCTCGATATGCGTACAATAGCCAGCCATGGCTTCGTCGATAGAGTTATCAACGGTTTCGTTCACGAGGTGATGAAGTCCTTTTTCACTAATGTCGCCAATGTACATAGCGGGGCGCTTGCGCACGGCTTCCAGGCCCTCGAGTACTTGAATATTACTCGCGGAATAATTGCTTTCTTTGTTAAGTTCTTCTGCCATTTTTATAATGTGTAGTCATATTTGCTTCTTGCCTTTGGCAAGGAAAATCGAATTTCGAGCGCAAAATTACAAAAAAAAAGTGACTTAAACGAATTTTTAGGTCTAAAAAAAGACTGCAATCTGTTAAGAATTGCAGTCTTCTATGCTGTATTGGGATATTTCTTACAGCTTGTTGATGTGCTGGCAAAGGCTAGACTTCAAGTTTGCAGCCTTGTTCTTGTGAATGATGTTGGTTTTTGCCAGCTTGTCCAGCATCTTCTGAACTTTAGGATAGAGAGCTACAGCCTCGTCCTTGTTGGTCATTGCACGGAGCTTGCGAACAGCGTTACGCATGGTCTTAGCATAATAATGATTGTGCAGTGCCTTCTTCTTGTCCTGACGAATTCTCTTCAGGGATGATTTGTGATTTGCCATTTTGAATTTAATGTTTAATTTTGAAGTTTAACTTAAAGCTTATGGGTCTTATGTCGGAAAGACTGCCCTGGGCGGGTTTTTGCACCCTCTGCCACCATTCCCCTTGCGAGTAGCACATGGCTGTGCAGATGACAGATTTAGTTTGGTAGTCCCTAGGAGAGTCGAACTCCTCTTTAGAGAATGAAAATCTCTCGTCCTAACCGATAGACGAAGGGACCATCGCATTTTTAGCGGGTGCAAAGGTACATATTTTTTTGTATTTTGAACTTTGAACTTTGAACTTTATGATATGTTTTAAGAATATTTAACGACTCTAAGACTTGAAAACCTCAAAGTTCAAAGCTCAAAATACAAAGAATTTAGTATCTTTGCCCTCATGTTAATAAAAACAGAAGCCATCGTGCTCCATTCTTTTAAGTATGGAGAGAGCAAAATCATTGTTGATATGTTCACTCGTGAGGTGGGCAGGCTTTCTTTTGTCGTACCTTTGCCGAAATCACCGAAGTCGAAGTTGAAGAAACAGTATTTCCAACCCATGACTCTGTTGGAGATAGAATGTGATATTCGTCAAAAGGTACAGTTGCAGAAACTTAAGGATGCCCGTTTGCTGTCTGCATATACCAGCATTCCTTATTCTCCAGAGAAGATGGCTTTGTCTCTTTTTGTAGCAGAATTCCTCTATCATGCTTTGCGTTCTGAACAACAGAATGATCCACTGTTTGTCTATCTCTGTGACTCTATGCAGTGGCTTGATACGGTGGAAGTTGGTTTTGCGAACTTTCATCTTACCTTCTTGATGCGCCTTTCTCGTTTCTTAGGCTTCTATCCTAACCTTGACGACTATGTGGATGGTTGTGTCTTCGATATGCGGGCTGCTACTTTCTCTTTGCAAGTGCCCACCCACCGCGACTTTCTACAACCCGAAGATGCTCGTCGCATCCATACCCTGATGCGTATGGATTTCCCCACCATGCATCTTTATCGCCTCAATCATCACGACCGCAACCGCATCGTTGACGTTCTGCTTCACTACTACCGCCTGCATATTCCCCAATTTCCAGAACTGAAAAGTCTCAGTGTGCTTCAGGAATTATGGAACAACTAATAATAAACGATAAAATACACAAGATATGAAGAAAATACAATTGGTAATTTCGACAATATTGCTACTTGTTCTCTGCGGATGCTCTGGTGTTGGCATGAGGAGTACTTATTGGCGTAATGACGACACCGGCGAGTGGCTGATAGGACTAACGGAAGATAACGTGATCTATGATTGCAAGGTGTGGGACATCGCATCGAAGAATGAAAGCGACGGGGTGTACTCTATTGAGGCCCAATATGGCTCAGAAAGGCTAGATATTAGTGTCGGTAGCGAGCAAGGCGCCAAGCGAACCATCACGATTGGTGACAAACAGTTTGATTGTAGCATTATCGATGGTCATTTTCTGTCCGATTATCCAGAGAAAGACACTTGTGTTACGATTGCTGATAACCACTATGCTGCGGGTGATAGCGTGACCATCGTTGGATGGGTAAAGCAAAAGTCGGGTATTTTCGGCTTTGCAAAAAGCAAAAAAAATGGCAAAGAAGTGGCAGTGACTAGGATGGCCAACATTTTAACAGGTGAGGAACCAACATTTACTGCACCAATAGACTCGCTTGGCCGTTTCGTACTACGCATACCGATTGAGAATACCACATCTTTTTGCCTGAAAGTAGGGCAGGAGACGCAAGAGATGGCAGCAGAAATTGTGGCAGAGCCTAACGAGACCTATTTCCTCATGATAGACAAGTCACAGGACAAGACGCTCTTTATGGGTAAGAACGCCCGCCTACAGAATGAGATCAATGCTCATCGGATTCTTACACCAGAATATGATGCAACGAAACTGAAGGAAATAGGCAGTATGATGAGCATCCTCGACTCTATCAGAAATAATACGAAGACGTCTTTGCAGAAGCTGGAAGATATTTGTCTAGAGCATCCGACACTTTCTGAGCGGTATCACACATACTATCGAAACTACATTATGGTAGTGAATGCCCACTCTCTGATGCAGCGTGTGCATATCATGCCAAATGTCGAGTTACTAAAGCATTATTCCAAGGCTGTTGATGAACTCAACTGGAAAGAATTCTGCGAACCCTATACAATAAATGGCTATGAGTTCTCGCTTTTCCTGAATGACTATGTTGCTTTCTTGCAGACGAAGGTCGAAGAAAAGGTGGATCATACTATGACATCTATCTTGGAGGCCGCTGAGAAAGATGGTGTTGTTAAGTTATCGACTAAGGACAGAGAAGCCATCAGACAATACGATGAGGCATACCCGGCTTATTTGGAGCAAAGAGAGAACGCTCCAGACAGCATCCAAAAGGCGATGGATGAGGAGTTCGGCAATAACAACTATGTGAAAGCTGTTCTTGAGATACAAGGTCGTAATCCTAAATACGATGAGTATGCCCTCCAAAAGAATTTGATGCGCAATACGGAGCAGATGGTGAAGGAAGTGAATGCCCGCAGATTGTCGAAAGTTGCAAAAGACATCATCCTCTGTCGTTATCTTTACAGCAACATCGACAGAATCCGTAAACCACTCTACAAGGAAATTATCGACTTTGCCAATAAGAGAATCCGCATACCTGCTGCACGCAATGTCGTTCACACCATCAACGACAAATATGAGCAGATATGCAATGACACAATTGACAATAGAGGGCTATAGCAAGGGCGGGAGCTCGTAGAGATGGGTGGAGTTCGAGCCCTTGATGAGGATATAGCGGTCTTGTGGCTGAAGCTCAGCGATGGCTGCTTTTACCTCGTCGACATTGGCGAAGGTACGGAAGGGACTTTGAATCTGCTGGAACTCTGAACCTACCAGCCATACCTCGTCGAAGTTGGACGCTTCAAGTAGAGCGATAATCTTCTGATGTTCCTCTTGGGATACTTCCCCCAGTTCACCCATCATGCCAAGGATGGCCATCTTGGGCGACACCTCCATCAGACGGAAGTTGTCGATGGCAGCTTTCATACTGGTGGGATTGGCATTGTATGCATCCACAATTAGATGGTTGGTCTTGGTTTCCGTCATCTGCGAGCGATTGTTGGTAGGCACATAGCTTTCGAGAGCATGATTAATCTGTTCGAAAGGTATGTTGTTGACATAGCCAATGGTAATGGCAGCCAACATATTGTCCAAGTTATAAGCTCCAATAAGATGGGTCTGAACGGTAAACCATTCGCCAGTATAGTTAGCCTCGCTGTCTTGCTCACGCCAACGGAACTTCAGGAAGGGAGCACATGAGACGACTTCACCATGAATGAGAATGTCAGGATTGTCGCTTTGTCCATAGTAGTAGATGTCTGGGTTGCCTCCCCTTTCAGCTATCATCCTCATCAGAAATTCGTTGTCACGATTGACAAAGAGAGGACAATCGTGGGCAATAAGGAAATCATACAACTCGCCTTTAGTCTTGCATACCCCCTCGAATGAGCCAAAGCCCTGCAGGTGGGCACGTCCTACATTGGTAATCAGTCCACAGGTAGGCTCAGCAGTCTCCACCAGTGTCTTGATATCGCCAGGGTGCGAGGCCCCCATCTCCACAACGGCAATGTCGTGCTCGTCGTCCAATCGGAACAAAGTCTTGGGAACACCCACATCGTTGTTGAAGTTACCTTCCGTTGCCATCACGTTATAGCATTCAGAGAGTACTGCACGAATCAATTCCTTGGTGGTTGTCTTTCCGTTGGTTCCTGTAATGCCGACAATAGGAATCTCGAATTGACGACGATGCTCACGCGCCAAGTCTTTAAAGGTTTGCAGGCAGTCGTCAACGAGAATGATGCGATTGTCCTTTTTATATTCAGGGTTATCGATGATGGCATAGGCACATCCTTTCTCAAGTGCTGACAATGCATACTGATTACCATCAAACGATGCACCTTTCAGTGCTAAGAAGATACTGCCCTCAGGACAGTTACGCGAGTCCGTAGTGATACACGGATGTTGTTGGTACAGCTTGTATAATTCTTTGACCTGAAGGTCATAGTGACTAGAAGTCGAGTTCTTGATATCCATTGTTTGTTGTTCCGTTTTGTCTGCAAAGTTACGATTTAATTTCTTAAACAACAAAGAATGGGTGAAAAAGAAGTCTCTTTACTTGCTTATTTCACTATTTATTCGTACTTTTGTGCCAGTTATAAACATATATGGATTATACACTGAATTGCAACGGGCAGTTGCTCGACTTGAGTGAACCACGGGTGATGGGCATCCTGAACGCCACACCCGACTCGTTCTTTGCCGCTAGTCGTTCGCAGACGGAGGCAGAGATAGCTGAGCGTACCCAACAGATTTTGCAAGAGGGAGCCACCATGATTGATGTGGGAGCGTGCTCCACCCGTCCTGATAGCGAACCCGTCAGCGAACAAGAAGAAATGCAGCGCTTACGCTTTGCCCTGCCTATTATTCGTAAACAAGCACCCGATGCCGTTGTCAGTGTTGATACCTTTCGTCCCAATGTGGCGCGTATGGTTGTAGAAGAGCATGGTGTTGACATCATCAACGATGTAGGAGCACCCGTTAACTCCAAACAGCTATCTGCTAGCAACCAGGAAACCATGTTTCGTATGGTGAGTCGCTTGCGCGTACCTTATATATATATGTCACGCAAAAGCACGATGAAGGAAGTCATGCTTGATAGTGCTAAGGTGGTTGATATGCTGCGTTCCATGGGACAGAAGGACATCATTCTTGACCCAGGCTTTGGATTCGGCAAAACAGTGGAACAGAATTATAGGGTATTTGGTGAGCTGGAACGTATGCAGGCACTTCATCTACCTGTACTGGTAGGAATTTCTCGTAAGTCCATGATATGGAAACTCCTGGGGTGTTCACCTGCTGAAGCGCTAAACAGCACCACGGTGCTGAATACCCTTGCCTTGGTAAAGGGTGCCTCCATTTTGCGTGTACACGATGTTAAGGAGGCTATGGAATGTGTGAAGATCACGCAACAGTTGGAAAAGGTAAAATAGTAAATCGTCAAATAGCATGCTGTTTTTTGAATTCGGATTAAAGGATATTATCGATATCGTGCTCGTGGCTGTTATGCTTTTCTATGCATATCGGCTGATGAAAGAGTCGCGCTCGCTCAATGTGTTCATTGGTATTTTGGTTTTCATTGTGTTGTGGCTGATCGTATCACAGGTATTACAGATGAAACTGTTGGGAAGCATCATGGACAAGGTGCTTTCAGTGGGAGTCATCGGATTGGTAATCCTTTTCCAGGACGATATCCGTAAATTCCTTTTCAACCTAGGTGAACGTCAGCGCATGCGTGCCCTTCGTCGTTTCTTTACCAATGGAGACAAAAAGCTTGATAAAGTTCATTTGAAGCAAGCTATCATGCCTGTGGTTCTGGCTTGTATGAGTATGAGCAAGAAAAGGGTAGGTGCGCTCATTGTCATCCAGCGAGCTACACCCCTTGATGATATTGTTTCTACTGGCGAGATTATCAATGCTGACATTAACCAGCGACTGATAGAAAACCTTTTCTTCAAGAACTCGCCCTTGCATGATGGTGCGATGGTTATCGCCAAGGAACGCATCAAGGCTGCAGGCTGCATTCTTCCTGTCTCCCACGATTTGAATATCCCCAAAGAATTGGGCTTGCGCCATCGTGCTGCACTGGGTATCACCCACGAGAGCGATTGTGTCGCCATTGTGGTCAGTGAGGAAACGGGAAGTATCTCCATTGCCATTCATAGCAAGTTCCACTTACGTCTTTCTGCTGAGAAGTTGGAGAGCATCCTGACCCAAGAGCTTGCGTAAACGTAAACGCTTAAAAATTGATAATGGATAATGGATAATTGATAATTAATTTGTATCTTTGCAAACAAGTAAATCATTATTTAATTAAATAAAGACAAACTATGGATTTATTAAGTCAAATCGTAGCGCGTGCTAAGAGTAACAAGCAGCGCATCGTGCTCCCTGAAGCAGAAGAGGAGCGTACATTGTGTGCAGCCGACAAGGCTTTGGCTGATGAACTTGCTGACATCATCCTGATTGGTAATCCCGCTAAAGTAGCAGCTTTGGCTAAGGAGAAGGGCCTGACAAACATCGGTAAGGCCACCCTGATTGACCCTGAGAACTATGACAAGAGCGAGGAACTGGCTGAGAAGTTGGCAGAGATTCGCAAGTCGAAGGGTATGACTTTCGAGGAGGCTCGCAAGCTCGTCAAGAACCCCTTGTATCTGGGATGTATGATTATCAAGACCGAGGGTGCCGATGGTCAGATTTCTGGTGCTTTGTCAACTACTGGCGACACACTGCGTCCTGCCCTGCAGATTATCAAGTGCCAGCCTGGCATTACTTGCGTCAGCGGTGGTCTGCTGCTGATCTCGAAGCAAAAGCAGTATGGTGAAGATGGCGTGCTCGTAGTGGGTGACGTTGCCGTAACACCGATGCCCGATGCTGCCCAACTGTCTCAGATTGCCGTTTGCACCGCTCAGACCGCTAAGAGTGTTGCAGGTTTCGCTGATCCTCGCGTGGCGATGCTAAGCTTCTCGACGAAGGGCTCTGCCAAGCACGAGGTTTGCGACAAGGTCATTGAAGCTACCCGTCTGGCTAAGGAGCTTGATCCTACACTGAAGATTGACGGTGAGCTGCAGGCAGATGCTGCTTTGGTTCCCTCTGTAGGTGCCAAGAAGGCTCCCGGCTCTGATATCGCAGGTAAGGCCAATGTGCTCGTATTCCCCAACCTGGAGGTAGGTAACATCGGCTATAAGATGGTACAGCGCCTGGGTGACGCCATTGCTATCGGTCCGATCCTTCAGGGTATCGCACGTCCTGTCAACGACCTCTCTCGTGGTTGCTCTATTGATGACATTTATTACATGATTGCCATTACTGCTTGTCAGGCAATGGATGCAAAAAAGTAGTTAAGAAGATAAAGAAGATATGAAGATTTTAGTTTTGAATTGTGGTTCGTCGTCAATTAAGTACGCCCTGTACAATATGGACGACAAGAGCGTGATGACCAGTGGTGGTGCTGAGCGCGTAGGTTTGGATGGCGCTTTCGTAAAGGTTAAGCTGGCCAATGGTGAGAAGAAGCAGATTATGCACGACATCCCTGAGCATACTGAGGGTGTGAAGTTCATCTTCTCGCTGCTCACAGATCCTGAGATTGGTGTTATCAAGAGTCTCGATGAGATTGATGCAGTAGGTCATCGTATGGTGCATGGTGGTGAGAAGTTCAACAAGTCAGTTGTATTAACCGATGAGGTGCTGAAGGCTTTCGAGGAGTGCTCTGACCTGGCACCGCTGCACAACCCAGCAAACCTGAAAGGTGTGAATGCTGTGAAAGAGTTGATGCCTGGTCTGCCTCAGGTAGGTGTGTTCGACACTGCTTTCCATCAGACCATGCCAGCTAAGGCTTATATGTATGCCATTCCTTACGAGCTGTATGAGAAGTACGCTGTTCGTCGTTATGGTTTCCACGGAACCAGCCATCGTTATGTATCAGCTCGTGCACTCGAATTCTTGGGCATGAAGGCTGAGGGTACCAAGGTGATTACCTGCCACATTGGTAATGGTGGCTCTATTGCTGCTGTTGTAGATGGCAAGTGCGTTGATACTTCTATGGGTCTGACACCCTTGGAAGGTCTCGTGATGGGTACTCGTTCGGGTGATATCGATGGTGGTGCTGTTACCTTTCTGCAGAAGAAGTTGAACCTCGATGCTGATGGCATGTCTAACTTGCTCAACAAGAAGAGTGGTGTAGCTGGTATCACAGGTGGTTCTTCTGATATGCGCGACGTGGAGAATGCTGCCAAGGCAGGTGAACCTCGTGCTAAGCTGGCTCAGGATATGTACTTCTATCGCATTAAGAAGTACATTGGTGCCTATGCTGCTGCAATGGGTGGTGTTGATGTCATCGTCTTCACGGCAGGTGTTGGTGAGAACCAGCTCTCTATGCGTTCCGAGGTCTGCAAGGGTCTTGAGTTCCTGGGTGTTAAGTTTGACGAGTCAAAGAACACCAAGCGTGGCGAGGAGTGCATCATCTCTGCCGATGATTCTAAGGTGAAGGTTGTTGTTATCCCCACCGACGAAGAGTTGATGATTGCTACCGATACAATGAATCTGCTGTAAAAAGTAAAGCATTATAAGAAAAGTAAGAGCGAGGCACAAACCTCGCTCTTACTTTTTCTATTCAAAGGTCTTGTAAAGTGTCGAAACAGTGTGGCGACCCTCCATCACGTCCATTATTTCTTCTTCTGTTGACAGGTTGAAGTCGCCAGGAACGGTATTCTTTAAGGCTGCAGCAGCTAGTGAATAGTTCAGCTGCTTCTGACGGTCGTCAGGGAATACATTTACAGCATGCAGCCAACCACCCATAAAGGCATCGCCTACACCTACGGGATCTATCACGTCAGGAATATCGATAATGGGTGCTTGCAGCAGTTTTCCTTCTGTCCAAAGCAGGGCGGTTAGTGTGTGATGATTGGAACTCACGATGTTACGCATACCCATCATCCAATGTTTCAGGCGTGGATACTGTGCATGAAGTTCGTCGAACCACTCGCCATACTCCTTCATCTGCATCTCAAAGTTAGAATTGGTTGCCGTAAAGGGTGGCTGTGGATGCTGGGATAGCCAATCAAACTCAATAGCATCACCAAACATCATGTCGCAACGAGACAACATGCGACTTAATGTCTTGCGAGGTTCTGCTCCCTCGTATTGCCAGAGGTTCTTGCGGTAGTTGATGTCAAAACAGATGGTAACACCCATTTCGTCAGCAATATCAAGTGCCTCAAAGGTAGCCTCAGCAGCTTGTGGAGAAATGGCTGCAGTGATACCTGAAACATGGAAATAGCTGCAATCCTTTAGGATCTCTCGCCAAGGAATCATGCCTGGTTTTAAGTCATAATATGCAGAACCAGAACGGTCGTAAATAACCTTGGCAGCACGCATGCCGGCAGCAGGCTCAAAGTAATAGGTACCTATGCGCTGTCCGCCATAGAGTACGTGTTTGGTATTAACCCCTAGCTGGGCCAGATTCATGGCTCCGGCACGTCCCACAGGTGTGTCTGGCAGTCGTGTAATATACGTAACTTCCTCTCCTTGGGTAGCCAATGATACGGCAACATTCGCCTCACTACCACCATACTTGCTGGTAAACAGGTCGCCCTGTGTCAGTCGCAGTTGTCCTGGTTTAGAGAACCTAAGCAACAACTCTCCAAAAGTAACTATTTTCTTTCCCATATTCTATCTCTCCAGTTTTCATTTTTGTTTGTACTCCTTTTCCTCTCTACGGCTGACTCTCGCCTTCTACATATTCCTCCAGGAACATGTGTTCTCCGTCATAGACGGCATAAGTAAACTGACTGATCCAGTCGCCCAGAATCATCAGACGGCTATGGCGCGCCAATTTGATGTCTAACTCAATATGACGATGTCCGAAGATGAAGTAGTCGATATTCGGATGTGACTCTATATACTCCTTGGCAAAAAGCACCAGATGTTCCTTATCCTCTCCCATGAAGTTCACATCGTCCGTCTCTTTATGCTTGATGTAGCTGTGCTTGGCCCAAGTCAGTCCAAAACTGATTCCCCAGCGTGGATGGATGTTTGAGAAGGCCCACTGACAGAAGCGGTTGTGGAAGATGGCCCTGATCAGCTTGAACGACTTGTTGGGGTCGCCCATACCGTCACCGTGGGCAAGGAAGAACTCATGACCGTATATCTCCGTGGTCTCTGGTTGTTTGTGAAGGATTACGCCACATTCCTTGGCCAAGTATTCGTATGCCCAGATGTCATGATTACCCGTGAAGTAATGCACCTCAATACCCATGTCCGTCAGTTCCGACAACTTTCCTAAGAAACGTGTGAATCCCTTGGGAACCACATACTTGTATTCATACCAGAAGTCGAACATGTCGCCCAGCAGATAGATAGCGGCAGCCTTTTCCTTAATGCTGTCAAGGAAACGCACCAGTCGGCGTTCCTGCATACGTTGATGCGGAACGGCCAGTGACCCAAGGTGGGCATCAGAAAGGAAATATACGTTTTTCATACAATAAGCAATAACCGTTAACCAATCACCGTTTAGTCAAATCCCAGTTCGACGCGGGCTTCTTCACTCATCATGCTCTGGTCCCACGCTGGTTCAAAAACCAGATTGACATTAGCCGTTGTGATACCTTCTACGCTCTCCACCTTCGTACGCACATCCTCCAGGATGAAATCGGCAGCAGGACAGTTGGGTGCCGTAAAAGTCATATCCATATCAACACTACCATCCTCCTGCACGTCAATTTTGTAAATCATGCCGAGGTCATAGATGTTGACAGGTATCTCAGGGTCGTAGACTGTTTTAAGCACATCTACGATACGTTCTTCCATTTTCGTTTTTTCTTCTTGTGTCATCTTCTTTCTATTTCTTTGCGAAGTTACAAATAGCTGAGCGCAAAGATACGAAGAAAAGATAGAAAAACCAAGGTATTTTCCTAAAAAACAATAATTAATCGAAGTTTATTCTTTTCTTTATATAATAATGTGTAACTTTGCGCCCGATTTGCAAACGATTGCAAGATTTTATATTTTTTAGATGTTTTAATTCAAGATGAACGTAATTACGAAAAGTATTCAGTTGCCT
Organism: uncultured Prevotellaceae bacterium; assembly: GCA_902782305.1. Taxonomy (GTDB): domain Bacteria; phylum Bacteroidota; class Bacteroidia; order Bacteroidales; family Bacteroidaceae; genus Prevotella. The sequence goes on along the minus strand of CACZMV010000013.1, from coordinate 63 downwards.
GATGGAAGAACCATCACAATTGAGACCGGGAAAGTGGCAAAGCAGGCCGATGGCAGTGTGATG
>CACZMV010000012.1 GCA_902782305.1 uncultured Prevotellaceae bacterium | reverse complement strand
GAAAGAAACCATTAAACAGATCATTCAAATCGTAGTCACCATCCTGACTGCCATCAGTTCCACTTTATTTGTACAATCATGCGTAAAATCTCCCTCATCGTCATCCATTGCTCCGCAACACGTAGCAACCAGTGTTTCACCGTCGAAGACCTCCGGGCGTGTCATAATGCCCAGTTTCACGGCAAGGGCATCGGCTACCACTACTACATCACCCGTGATGGCCAGCTCTACCAGACCCGCAGTGAAGCCGAAGTCGGCATGCATGCCCGCCGCTACAACGCCCACAGCATCGGCATCTGCTATGAAGGTGGCTTAGACGAGCATGGGCGCGCGGCCGACACGCGCACCCCAGCGCAGAAGGCAGCCCTGGTAGCCCTGCTGCGCAGCCTCAAGGTCGATTACCCCGACGCCAAGATTCTGGGCCACCGCGAGCTGCCCAATGTCCACAAGGATTGCCCCTGTTTCTCATGCAAAGAGTACAAATCTCTCTAATTCAAAAACCTCAGCGCCCTCCCCCGCTGAGGTTTTTTATGCGAAAATTTGGAAGATAAACAAAAAAGTACTATCTTTGCCAACATGAAGAAACTACTGTTATTACTGACATTGATTATTGTATCGCCTCATATAGGTATGAATATGGGGGCTAACAATACGATTGCAAACATCTGCAGTGTGATTAAGAAAGGGATGCGTTTTCTGTTCATCGGCGACTCTATTACCGATGGTGGTTGGGGACGTAGCGGAGGCAACATGATGCCCACAGAACAACGGAACAAGAAGGACCTGAACCACATCTACGGACACAGCTACATGATGCTATGTGCAGCCAGAATTCAGAGCGACTACCCAGAGCTGGAGACTCAGTTCTTCAATCGTGGCATATCAGGCAATACGCTGCTAGACCTGCAGGGACGTTGGCAAGCAGACTGTCTCGACCTCAACCCTGATATGGTTACGCTACTGGTTGGAACGAACGATGTTGACAAATTTTTGAGTGGAAAGGCCACGCTCGACATGAAGCAGTGGGAGAAGGATTATCGTCAGCTACTCGACCAACTTCGTACTGCAAATCCGGATGTAAAGATTGCGCTCGGAACGCCCTTTGTAGCACAGGTCGGGCGGATTGGCTCGCAGGATAATTATCAGCAGCGTAAAGCCCTTATAGCGGAATGTGCTACTGTTGTTCGCCGTATAGCATCAGACTATCATGCCACGCTACTTGATTACGAAAAGCTGTTCAACGAACTTACCGCGAAAAATGCCTCCTACTGGATTTGGGACGGTATTCACCCAACGGCAGCAGGTCATCAGAAGATGGCCGATTTGTGGCTAAGAGCTATCAAGTAATTTTTATTCTTTTATCCCATAAAGTTTGGAAGATAAGCAGAAATATGCTATCTTTGCAGGCAGAAATAATAAAAGGATGTTATGCTAGTACTTCAAGACTGTATTCATAAGTTGTCAGACTTCAAGAAGATGTTTGCTAAGAAGTATGGAATAACTAGACTCGGAATTTTCGGTTCTGTTGCAAGAAACGAACACACTGAGGATAGTGATATCGATATTGTAGTGGAGGTTAAAAAGCCTACACTTCAATTGATGTACGAGTTGAAAGAAGCTTTGAAGCAACTCTTTGGCTGCGAGGTTGATTTGGTAAGACTTCGCGACTCCCTGCGTCCTCTTTTCAAATCAAATATTAATCGTGATGTGATTTATGTCTGATAATCAGTTAACCATAATAATAATTAATATAAGGAAGCCCGCCAGGCTTCCTTTTTTCTTGTCCCTACCCTCTCCTTCCCCTTTCACAAGGTTTCTTTGACTAGCAAAGCGACTTAAGGTCAAGTGGTGATAATAAATTACGAAAGCAAATAAAAGACATCATAAAACAACAAATAGATACCTATTTTGATAAATAATAGCAAGTTTTTCCAGAAATCTTTTGGTTATTCAAAAAAATGTTGTAACTTTGCAACCAGAAATAAGTCCTTTGCAACTGAAAGGTTACGTTGACGTAGCTCACTCGTGTAGGTTGTACGGGGCTGTTTCTTTTTTATGATGCTTCGTAAATTTCTTATCCTTCGTGAAACGTTTGGGGACAAAGTTCCAGTGTAAATATGGCTCTTCCCATAAGTCAGACTTCTTAGTGATAGGTGTTGTCATACCGATATTAAAACCTGGGTGTAGTTCAAAGATTCTTTTCGAGATGTGTTTATATAGCCTTTCCTTAACTATGTTCCGCTTGGCGCGCTTTCCGTCAATACCACGTTCTTTGTGTTTATCATTCAGACGGAAACACATAGCCCCTAGCACAACGTCCATCACTTGTAATGGTAAATGTTTCTTGGAATTGACTTCTGCAACATCACCGTCTTTAATATGTATGTGTGCCTTTTGAAATTGGACCAAATCATTTAAATGGTAGATTGCCTTCAGGAAACTATCCCTATCAGGTCCTTTCAGTGGCATGTCATCAATAAGCAATCTTACCCTAACGTCCTTTCCTTTCGGATTGCTATAAATTAGTCCGAAATCATTCTTGATGAAATGATAATAAAGAATCTGATATTCATGTCTCCTTTGTTCATTATTCAACTCAAAAGCCTTGTATTGCCGATGCCGGAAGAAAATTCTAATCTTTGCTTTCCCTTCGCTCAGCAATTCAAACAAGACATCCATGATTCTCTTGTATCTTTGTTCTGTGTACTCGTTCACCTTCTGCCATTTAATTTCTTCGCCCTCAAGTCCGACTTCTTTCACTATAGCAGAAAGCCTTTGGAGCACCTCTTCATAATGCTCCGACCGGATAAGTATACCACCATAGAAATTGGCATAGTACTTACCTGTAGAATCACTCTCGTCTGTCCAGATGTAATACATAGTTTATTTAATATGCCTGCAAAGATACAAAACTTTTACGAGAAATAGTAATGTTTTCGGGGATTTATTGTGCTATCTTTGAAATTGTGTAGCATAGGTCTAGCGTAGACAGAGCGTAGGCGTAGCAAGGGGCTAGAAAGAGAGTAGCAAGGGAGGGGGAAGCTGTATGGTTCGGAGACAATTAATCATAATTCTTCTAACAATGCATGGTGACTCCAAAAAACTTCGGCCTCTTTCTCTTCTTCTTGTGTAAAGTCAATATGTCCTATGGAACGCTTATATTGTATTTCCGTATATTCTTTTGGAGCCTTTTTGCCAATATATGAAGTTACTACATATACAAATAGTAAATTTACATCACTTTTGTGTTCCCACCTATATTTCCGAATAACCATTGTCATGCAAGAACAATTCTGGGCTTCAACGCCTCGGATCATTCTAGACATGTATTTACGATTGCCACGAGTTGTATAATAGATATCTGGATTTTCAACTAAATCAGTATCTATACAGGTTGTTTTGCCTATTGTGTTAGGAAATTCATGTGTAATTGATATATTTTCCCCTTCGTCGTTTCCAAACAATTCTATGTGATTATAAACAACATATGCAAGCATTTTAATACTCACATCATGTGTGTGACATTGTCTTATTATAACTTTGGTTTCCATAATTTATTCTCAAGATTCTTTATTTCATAATTACGTCTGCAAAGATAATAAATAATTCGGAGAAAACCAAATGTCTACCAATTTTGTCATATACTAATCACTATTCCCATATTTTCCCATGGCATAATTAAATAGTTGGTGAGTCTTACTTAGGGTGTAGGCATACTGTAGCCGTACTTATGGGTAAGTATAGAAGCAGGCTATAGTATGGATGCTCGCTAGTTGCTAGCTTGTATGCTTATGTATGGAGCATACAAAACTTGGAGGGCTTGATGCCCTCCAAGAACTATCTGCTCAATCAAAGAATCATTGAGATGACTTGAGCAATAAAACTCATTATAGTGATGCCTAGGCTCCACTTTTCACCTCTTGTCATCTTGTTAGATTGAGGCTTCTAGTTTACAACCTCAATCTAACAGTCATTGAAAACGCAGTTGTTAAAACTGCAGTTACTTAAAACTATTGTTTCCATCGTCTGCTTCAATTTAAGTTATGTAGGTATATTAAGGTCGTGCCTACTTCCAGACCAGTATGAGCTTGCAAAAGCAGTGCAAAGATAGCAATTATTCCCCAAATGTGAGCAGGAAATATTAAAAATGATTATTATCAAGCCTTTTTATTTACGTTTCTAACTCTTTTCTAATAAATAATGTGTATATTTGCGCTAAAATTCGGATTAAATATAAAACACGAATATGAATGAGATTAGCAATAGCGCCATCGAATTATACAATCAGTTTGGCCAAGGAGAAAGTATGCCCATAAACGAGGAAATGGTAAAGAAGGCTATTAATGTTGTCTTATTTCTTCATCCGAGGAATGAAGATGAGGTGTTTCTGATGCTATGCGCTTTAAATCTTTTGAATGCGGCTATTAAGACAGAATTGTTCAAAGACAACTTGTCTTATGACTTAATAAAAGCTAATGCGGCAAAATTAGTAACAGTTATTGATGTTCTTAAAAGCAATGATGTGTCATATTATTACAACAAAGACGAATATTGTTTGTATTTAAAATATGGTGACGTTGTGTTTAGTTTTCATCATGTTCCTTTAACAAGTGAAATTCTTAAAGCTAGTTATGCCAGTCCAATCAGTTGGCCAGGCATTCGTCTCCAAAAAATCGCACAACCTTTAATGACTTTGGCAATAAAATCATTTGAAAATGATATTGAGATGAAAGGAATCATAGAAAAGCCCACACCAGCTATAGATGAAATAAACACAGGATCTGAAAAAATGGATTCCCTTGATAGTGATGACCAGGATGAGCATATTAATAAAGATGAAGCATCTTACCAAGATGACAATTCTAACGAAATAATCACTTTGCCAAACGAAGAAAGGGATGCTGTCGCTAAAAAAATACTATCTATTATTACTCAAAGTTGTACTCCTGATTCAGAAGGATGGTTAGATATCGTAAAAATTGCTCCAAAACTCAAAGCCAATGGGGTAAAGTACTCTCAATATGGTTTTCGTAAACTTATATTATTCTTAGAGGCAATATTTGGTGATTCTTTGCAAAGACGAAATGTAGGAAATACTATGGTTTATCTTCGATTCCCTTTGGATAATATATCAAAGTCTTCCGATGTTGCAAATATTGTCGGAAGAAATCAGGAGCCTCTTGATATTTTAGACGGAGTTCAACTTGGTGATAATGTGGAAATAAATACTTTTGGAGTTTTAAAGAGTGGCAAAGTCGTAATTCTTAATAAGCAATTTGTTCAGCTAGAGCTGAAAGATAATTATTCAATTAGAATCAGATGTAATGCTATCTCAAGTATTGAATCAAAGTTCTCTTCCAATAGCGTCACCTCTATTGACCTTTCTTTTGCTAGTGCCATCATAAAGGATATTTTGATAGCGGAAGGTTTGTACTCCTCATCAACAATCGATACAAATGCTACCATCACCATGGTGGAAAGCAGAAGGGTATGGATAACCACAGATGACAGTAATACAGGCTCTTGTTATAAAGGCTCAATTATCGGGTACAACAAAGAAAAATTAGTTAAAGGGCAAAGAGTTTTTGTTTTTCCATTTAAAAAAGATAAAGTTTATTGCGTCATAATGGAGATGTCATATTATGAACTCTATGAAACATTAGAAGGTTTCTTGTCCAACCAAAATAGGGTCTCAGATAATAAAAGAACTCAAATATTGAGCTTGTTGACTTTTATTATGAAAAATATTAGTCATACTGAGAATCTTCAAAAGGTAAGGGAACTCAAAAAGCAACTAAAAAATCTATTGTCTTCTTCGGCTTTATTTACAGATGATAGTATACATGAAGGTATAAATAACGATGATGAAACCGAAATGGAATCATCGCATGATATTCCTGAAGACAACTCTTCTGTTGTAAATATTGGTGTGAATCCCTCTGACAATGAAAATAGTCAAATAGATTCTTCTAACTTGCCCTTATCTGAAGAAGAAGAAATATCCAAGCCCAAAGTTACGCCAATTCAAGGTCCAAAGATTATTGGAAAAATCGACTTGACAGAGGTTTTAAAGCCTAAAAAGAAAAAAGAGGGAGATGTTGATGATGTAGTTACGGCAAAACCTAATGATTCTATCTACATCGATAATGTCAGCGACTTGCTTCCTTCAATGGGTAAGATCAAGAAGATGTGGGCTGCTTATGGATATATTAAACCTTATAATCAAGAAAAAGATTTGTATTTTTATACTTCAGAATTGATTTCATATTCTGGGATTTTGGAATCACCAAATGTGGGAGATGAAGTTGTATATTCTATTGGGCAAAACAGCCAAGGACCAATCGGTCTTTGTATACACAAACAATGCACAAAGGATGTTGTTGAAGATTTGTTAGAGAAATTCCGCTACGACACAAAGACATATTCCCATTTAAAGAAACATATTGATGATTTTGACACACTTTACTCAGAAGCATCTGGTAATACAGGTGGATTAGCTTATTATCTTGAACAAGTTGAAGTCAACCCCAGGGCATCATTTTCTCCAAATGATGTGGAAAAACGATTTGCAGAAAATCTTTCTCCAGACGAATATGTCATTGCAATTGAGTATTTAATAGATGAGGTAGTTAAAAAGGATCCGGCAAAGTGTTATAATTTGTTCTTGCGTTCTTCAAGTTATGCAAGATCTCATAATATGTATGATGCGGCAAAACACTTGATAAATAAGGCATTAGAAGTGTATAAAGGAGAGAAAGGGAAGGTGTCTTATTTCCGCACTTTTCTCAAAAATATAAACAGCTTGTCTGATAGATTATCTAATAGAATAGAAATAAACGAAAAAACCATAGCACAAAACCTTGAAATATCGAGGCACGCTTTCCCGTTTATTCCAGTTTTTGTTCGAGATTCCATATTAGCTTATAAAGAATTTAATGGTATTACCCCCGATAAAGATACTATAAGAACAGGTTTATATAAAGAGGATTATATCAAATCCATTAAACTAAATAATGCCGATGATAAAACCTATTTGACATTGATGAAGCTTCAATTGGCGTTCCATCCCAAAGAGTATAATCCAAAGGATGATATAGCAAAGTACCTTGTTATCCGAGCTAAAAATATAATAGCTGCCGGAGAAGAGCAAAGATACAATGAAGTAAGATACCTACTCCGATTAGCCTTTCGTCTCAAATCATTTGAGAAAGGGTTTGATGATACTGTTGGCTTATATCTTATGACACTTGGTGATTATACATCATCAGAAATTGATATGTACATGAGTGGGCGTCAAAGTGATTATAAATTCGATGATTTGTTGAAAAAGATACTTGTGAACGAAGTCGATAATACTTTGGAACTATCTTTGCTTGCAGAGTCAAATGCAGACATAAAGGATCTGCTTATCAGAGAATACGAGAAGGTCGGGAAAAATATAGATAGTTTTAATGAATACCCTACTATTTTAAATGAAATAAAAAAGCGATACACCCAATATTCCGCAAATCCAGCAAAAAACTTTATGTCTTTCATTTCATATCTTCAGACATCATCAATACTGCTTGATAACGAAATGACTGTTGTTAAAAACGATTTTATTAAGATTGTCTCTGATTTGACAGACTTTAATACGGGGCAAAAGTATAATGCTATTTGCGATGCTTATAACAATATTATTCAAAAAATTGGTGCTATTATTCCTAATCTAATTGACCATCCAACGGAAATTGGATATGAAACTATCTTACCCGCTCTTAGGTTGCTGAAAAAGAATGTCTGTGTTAAATTTGAAGAATTAGAGCAAAGAGCAAATCCAACAATACAGGTTGGAATTTTGGGTTCTGTTGGATTGGAGGATACCAAATCTGTAGAATTAAAGGTTGAAATTAGGAATTCTGGTGATAGTGCTCGTAGTGTTCATATTAACAGTTTGAATGTCTATGGTGACGATTTAGCAGAGGATAATAATATAAATATAGACGTTACACTTCCTGCTGGTGGCGATAAAGTGATAAACGTTGAACTTCCTTTGAGTGATAATGCTGCGGACGGAAAAATCGCAGAAGTGGAATTTGAAATTGATTATGATGATATTTATATCGCCACTGAACAGAGGATTCCAAGGAGCAGTATAATATGTAAAACTATTAATTTCGAAATCAAACCTTTTGTTGAAATTGAGAATAAATTCCGACAATGTTCTGGCGGTGAAGAGTTGGAGGCTGGTGATGAAATGTTTTATGGCAGAAACAAACTCATTAATGACATCCAAGAAGCCATTTTGCAAGGTACAAAGAATCAAATAGCTATCTATGGTCAAAAGCGTTCAGGAAAAAGTTCTTTGCTTAATCAAATAAAAGGAAAGCTGGAATTAGACGACTCTCATTCTGTCATTTGTGGCAAGTTCAATCTACTAGGATTACCTGACAATGAACTTAATCCCGTAAGATGGATACTTAAATCAATAGCAGAATCCTTATTACCAGGCATTCGCAAGCATGGATTTAACAAATCCACTGTTTCAAATTTCTTTACCGAAGAACCTGATGCTTTCACTGCTTTAGGGGATTTTATTGAACATATTAATACTATAGACGAACTAAAAGATTCCCACTTCGTTATATTTATTGATGAGTTTACATATCTATACCAACTAATTAAAAACAAAAAAGTCAATGAGGATTTCATGCGAAGATGGATTGCGCTTATAGAGAAGCCAGGAATTAATCTTCAAGCAATAGTTGCTGCTCAAGATACGTTACCACATTTTATGAATGAAAGTTACGCCTCTAATTGCTTCAATAAGTTTAGTAAAGAACCTCTTTCTTATCTAAATAAAGAAGAAGCTCTTCAACTGATTAAAAATCCGATTAAGGACGTTATATTTCACAATCACAGTGACGAACTCATATACGACTACACGTCGGGAAGTGCTTTCTTTACACAAATCTTCTGTACGAGGCTCGTAGATTATTTGAATTCTGAGAAAAGCAATGTAGTTGGTAAGGAAGAAATTGAAATCGTAGCAGAGCGTCTATGTACGGGAACGCACAGACTTGAAAAATCAACATTTGAATGCCTTACAAAAGAGGCTGACGGATCTGATTTTAATGAAGCAGATAACATAAGAGTTCTTAAGGCGATAGCAGAACATACTCGTGCAGGAGGTTACGTCAACATGGATGACTTGCATATTGACTTCGCCCCAGAAAAGCTAAAAAGTGTATTAGGTAATTTATATGATCGCAGAGTTATTTCAAAGCAAGATAAAGGTTATTCAATTAATGTTAAATTATTTGTAAAATGGATACTGAACAATTAACAAATGGCCAAAATCAAACATTTATAGGAAATCCTTTTGCTTCACCAACAGAAGAAGCTATAGGGGAATATTTCGTAGGCCGTAAATCTGTGTTGGCAGAAATGCATCGTGATGTAGTCTATCCTAACAAAATTTGCAACTATCATGTTGTAGGGCTTCCAAGAATAGGTAAGTCATCTTTACTGAAGGCTTTTAGAGGAATGGTTCATGAAAATCATTATAATCTTGATTTAATAGTTATCAACATATCTTTGGATAAATGCGATGACTCAAAATCAATGTGGAGAATGATTGGAAAGGAACTGCGTAAAGAACTTAAAAAGAAGTTTGGCTCAAATCAAAAATATATTTCTTTTGAGGAAGAATTAGAATTTGAAGGCATTGATGACAACATTATAGACTATGAGTATGTTTGCTCGGTTGCAAAATGCATGAAAGTTGCAGGCTTTTTAGGATTAGTTCTTATAGATGAATTCGATAATTTTTCAACGATTGCGACCAAAGCGACTGTAGGTAACTTTAGAACATTGTTTAGTAGCTCAGACTATGGAATAAGGGCTGTTATTGCATCAAGGAGAATGGTCGAAAGGATTGAAAGGGAAGTTGAAGGCGCAGTGAATGCGAATGTCTCTACACTAGCACCGATATTTGTAAATGGTTGCAAGTTGAAAATGTTCAACGAGGAAGACATGAATGATTATTGGGCGTCTATCAGTAAAAGAATTGGGGTTACAATCTCTGGGTCATATATCCAAAACGTACAGTACTATGTCGGAAACCATCCTTGCTTACTAAATTTACTAAACGGATGTTATTGGTCAGAACAAGAATCCTTTGAATACATTTGCAACAATACTTCCGACTTTAATTTGAGCGAAATATTAGTTAACAAATTGCATGATGCCTTTAATTGGGCCGTATGGCGAGATATGGAAAAATGGCAGTTACTACGTTCTCTTATTCTATCTACATGGGGGCCTGATGAGGAAATTTCAAATGAAGACATGTCAGAATTGGAACGCTATGGCGTAATTAATAAAAATCAAATTCTAACCGAACCTAATGGACCTATACGAATCGTTATTTCTCGATATTTTACAGAATGGATGAATCTCAAACGATACATTTTACCTTTTGGCGATGAATGGTCAAAAGCAGAAGGTAATATGAGGAAAATAGTCAAATGCTTCTGCGATGATGTGTATCAAGGAGATGAAGCCAAAATGATAAAAGACCTTGAAACAAAAAATATAAACAGCTTTGACAAGGATGAAGAAACAAGATATACGGCTAAAGGACGATTTGATGCAATGAGAAGAAAGATGACAAAGAATTTAAAGAAATATCCTGACATGTCATCTTCTCTTACTGACTATAGTGAGCCGTCCGACTTGCCAGAGATTTTTATTAAACGTGAATGGCATTGGTTTGGGAAAATTTTTGGAAATACGTGGGATTATTATTGGTGCAAAAAATTCTATACAATTAACGAAGTACGTAATATTAAAGCACACAACAATCCTGGCATTCCACAAGTACGTATTGAACTCGCAAAAAAATATTGTCATGAGGTAAACGAAAGAATAGAACAATATCTTAGTAATAGAACTTAAATGGCACGTAATAATATCTTTGATGGCGATAGCTTTTACGCATTATTCGCAAGGGGAACCTATAAGAGATTTGTGAGTCGCAAGTGGATCACTTACGCTGATGTTATGGCAGACCATTTGGGATTGTCTTCATCTAAAGAATTACCATGTAATGTCTCAGATTGTGAAAAATACGGAGAGCTAAGAAAGGCCTTTAGAGACGTGTCTAGTGCTATTGTCAAAGAGGTTGGAGAAAGTTGTATTGAAGAGCAAGGCAATAATAGAAATAAGAGTTTTCGATATGTAGGCGCCAATGATAATCCTCTTTCAGCAATGATAAATTCGAGAGTTGTCAAGGACTTGAAGAAATACTGGGAGTTCTGTCAGGATTCAGCAGGTTTCTTTCCTGACGTTTGGCTTGAGTACTATTTTGCTGATTGCCAAGATTTGTTGTCTATCAAGACAAAGAGGAAAAAAGGGGAGCAGCTCATTAGTTCGAGTATCGACAGACATCAGACTAACATTGAATACCTTCCTATGCTGTATGAGTCTATCAAGAATCATCAAGTTCTCTCCATTGATTACAAGCCATATGAAGAAGAAAAGGTGACTCTTATATTCCATCCTCACTACCTGAAGGAGTATAATGGACGATGGCATTTATTCGGGTATGTAGAAGAAACAACCCCCAAAGAAGGGATTGATCTGGCTTTAGATAGAATCGTCGGTAAGCCAAGAGAAGTATATGATAAAGAGTTTATCTGTGCTCCAGATAGGTTCTATGAAGCATTTTTCGAGAAAATCGTAGGTGTAAGTCATCAGGAAGACAATTATTATGGAATGATACGTGTGCGCGCGCATTCATTGTATATATTTAAGCTAATGGAGACGAAGAAACTCCATAAAAGCCAAGAAACCGTTTTTCCCTTCGGAGAACATGCCGATGGAGTTTATGGAGAGTTTACTTTTGATGTTGAAGTTAACAATGAATTCATTGGGCGCATATTGCAAATGGGTGATGGACTGGAAATCGTTGCTCCAAAAGAAGTCCGCGACATCCTCAGAGAAAGGATTGAGAAAATGGCTGAATTATATAATAGCCATCATTAAGCCTATTTCTGGAGTCGCTGAATTGTTCCCTGGAGTTTGGAACAAATAAAATAAGAATATTTCTTCTTTTATTGCTAAAAACGTCTTATCTTTGCAGCGTCAATCTCTGAAACCGTCTCGAGATTGATGCTGCAAAAGCTGATTGACGGGGACTTAAATCTGAACAACCATGAAAAATCAGATGATCAACACAAACGGAGGGGCACAGGCCCGAGTAAATAACCAGTCAAGCCCCAAGGCAGGCCTTTTAAAACTTGGCTATGTGACAAACCTATGTACTTGCAAGGCTGAGCTCAACAAGATGCTTGCCGACGATAAGCAAGTAAGTACAACAGAACTCAATACTATCGTTGATGGAGCATGCATCGTTTACCTCAATAGGTATGGTTACGACAAGACTCGTTCGGGCGAGGCTGTCAAACAGAAAGACGCCACATATTTGTACTTTGACACAGGCTTGACTAATCAAACGGGAGAACCCATCATCGGTTGGTTCGAGCGCAAGGGCAAAGACGCAACCTTCAGAGGCGTTAATTGGGGGATAAAGGCGGCGCTTGATGTTAAAATTCGAGCAGAGAGAATGTTTCATTGGGGAGATCTCTACTTCAAAAGCGAAGAAGATGGACTTGCATTCCTTGAGGACATTGCCGCCAGCACTATTCCTGAGACGTGGTCGTTCAAGAACAAGCCTTCTACGGTTAACCACCCTATTCTGAAATCGTACATTGAGAACACCTTCGAGGTTCTTAAAAAGGAGGCAGAGAAAGGTGCGAAGAACAAGCTCGTGTATAGTCAGGATAGAAAGCACCTCCTTTTCAACACTAACCTGTTGGATAAGTACTTCCACGAAATTCTTATAGTGGTGGAGGTCCACAAACAGAAAGATAGCAGTGAGTTACTGATGAATCCTCGTCGTGTAAAAAAGGAACTGGAGCTGCGCAAACTTGGCTTCGCTCGTGATACAAAGCCAGAGCAGCCTCGTTTCTTCGAGAAGGTAGAAGAAGTAATATATCAACCTACATGGGCAATAGACAAGGACTTCGACAAGTTCACCCATATTATTGAGGAACGCCGGCAACGCTTCCCTGTGGATATGCAGTCCGCATCTTCTGATGAACTTGGGCGCAAATTAGATGATGCCATCACTTTTGCTGTCGCCATAGCTCAGCGCAACTACAAGTTCATTGTACCCATGTACCGTCCTCAGACGGGTAAAATCCAACTGTTGATGCCCATCTACCTGAAGGGCACCTATAGCAGTAAACCGGACTTTGCACTAATACTCACTCCAGATAAGGAAAATGAGTATTACACCCCAGAGACAATCCTACCGTTGGATGCTGTCTATCAGAATGCTCGTCTCATCGCTAAGCCTGATGATACGTGGCTGAATCCGGATACGATTCTTTAGAAAGGGAATGAGACCTTCTCTGGAGGAATGGTTCCACCAGAGAAGGAACCATTAAAAATGAAAATACTCTTGCAAAAACAGAATAAGAATTATATCTTTGCAGCGTCAATCTCTGAAACCGTCCCAGGGTAGACACTACAAAACTTAGTGACGGAAACCTAAATCTGACAAAACCATGAAAAATCAGATTAACCACACAAACGAAGGGGCACAGACCCGAGTGAATAACCTCTCACACGCCATGTTGCAGGCAGAGCTTGAAGCTCAGTTAGAGCAGGAGGCCTTTGAGGAGCAAATGCTTCTGGCAGACCTCGAATATCAAGCTGAGCAGGATGCCATCCTTGACCAGATGATGCTGGAAGAACTGGCATACGAGGCAGAACAGGAGGCAATAGCCGAAGCCATGTACATTGAGGAACTGGCTTATGAGGAAGGGCTAGCGATCTTCTGACCTTGCAGCCCTCAACTGTTGGCACTCGTCTTTGATGCCACTTCAAGACGAGTGCAGCAAAAAAGAACTAGTACAGATAAACAAAAAAGACAACATAAACAATGAAGAACAACCAAACTACAGCCACAACCAAAGCAAAAATTATTATCACGGATACGAGTGAAATACTCCTTGTCAGCTTGAGCCCGAAGAACCAAGTAAAGCCTGCCAGTGTCCAAGATCGCATTCTTAGGAGAATTCTCGAGAAACGCCTAGCTCAGACAAATCACAGAAGAAGCAAGGCATTGGTTCCTAACGACTTGGAACCATTAAATTAGAAAAAAAACTTGAATAACCACCAAAAAGTTTATAATTTTGCATCGTGATTCAAAAACTAAATGTTTAACCATTAAAAACTGATTGCTATGAAAGATACAGCTCTCCAGACAATCGTGGCGAAAAGCCTTCCTGCCCTCTCGGGCGAGTCATTAACCTACAATGCTGCCAAGAACGTGTACCTCACGCTCGGCTACACCAGTGCCGCAGGCAACATGTACTACAAAGCCGTCCGCTTCTCAGAGAAGCTGGCCGTGTTTTACCACATCGGGCAAGGAACCTTCCGTACCTTCTTGAACGGCATAACGCTGTTCTGCTGGGACGGAACCAAGGCCAAGATCATTGGCCAGAAGTTCTGGGGAGGCTGCGACAACTGGCGAGACTTCTCGGAATACTTTGCCAAGGAGCAGAGCATCCTGATGCTGAGAGACTTCCTTACCTCCCAGGCAAAACTGCAGGGTGCTCACGTCCACGACCAGGACGTGATGGCGTACTCACGCACACTCATTGAGGAGACTCAGCGCAAGCAGCTAGCCTAAGGGCGACTGCACGCGATATAGACAACAAGAAGTTTAACCAACCAAAATCAACAAAACCATGGCTACACTGACCAAAGCTATCAACAAGAACCTGTTTGACAGCATTCTGCCTTCCTTTGGCAATCCGCGTGTTCATATTCCCGTCTGGGATGACAGTCAGAAGATGTTTATCTGCGACGAGTTCGAGAGTGGCAATGGACACCGCTATTATCGCGGTATTCGTTTTTGCGACCGCGTTGTCATCTTGGAAAAGGTGGGACTGTACCACAGTTGGACGTACATCGATAGTATCGAGCTCTATGCCTTCAACGGGCAGAAGATGGAACTCATCCAGAAGCGTGACTACGACAAAGTGTTCCGCAACGAGACGTTTATTCGCCAAGAGTCGGAGCAGATGGTTAAGGACTACCTGACAGGTGTCATGAAAACTCAGCGGATCTGTACCCCAGTGGAGCAGATTGCAGCTCAGGCCTCTGAACTGATTAACGGATGCTACAAGAGTTTCCTTGATCCAGACTTCAACACACGTTTAACCCAAATACTTCCAAAACTTGAACAACACTAAGACTATGGAGAACATGATCGACCAAGAGAACAAGCAGCAGTTGCAGGCATACGACCTGATTGCCAACACGAACAGTAGTTTCTTCCTGACAGGACGTGCAGGAACAGGTAAAACCACATTCCTCCGCAATGTGCAGAAGATGGTGGATAAGCAGTTTATCACACTGGCACCTACGGGTGTGGCAGCTATTCTTGCGGGTGGAGATACCATCCACTCTTTCTTTGGACTGCCAATGGATGTCTGCACACCAGGCACTATGGGCAAGATGAACGAGGCGAGAATCCTGACTCTGATCCATACGGACACCATTATAATAGATGAGGTGTCGATGGTGCGTTGCGACATCATTGATGCCATCGACTATACAATGCGCAAGACGCTGCGCTCTTCACTGCCATTCGGAGGTAAGCAGGTGATCTTCGTGGGTGATATGTTCCAGTTGCCACCAGTGTTGAAGAAAGGTGCAGAAAGCGATCTGATGCACGACCTCTATCATGCGGATGATTGTTTCTTCTACAAGGCAGATGTCATCAAGCGCATGCGATTGGTGAAGATCGAGTTCCAGAAGGTGTATCGTCAGGAAGATGAGGCTTTTCTCAAAATCCTTGAGAGCGTTCGTCTGAACAAGACGACTCCAGAGATCCTGATGCACTTGAACGAGCGTGTATGCCAGCCTACAAAGGAGGATGGGGCTGTGATTACGCTGGCCTCTCTCAATAGGACAGCTGACGACATCAATCAGAAGCGTCTTGCAGAGATTGAAGCTGAAGAGTACATCTACGAGGGTACTGTTACGGGAAAGTTCGAGGAGAAGCGTTTCCCTGTGGATAAGACCATGAAACTGAAAGTGGGTGCCCAGGTGATGTTTACTCGCAATGACCAGCATAAACGTTGGGTGAATGGCACCATTGGCAAAGTGACCAAGTTGTCGAAAGACGAGATAAAGGTGACTATTGAGGGTGGTGAAACCTACGTGGTGCCTAACTGCTCATGGGAGTCATACAGTTATGAGTACGACAAGGAGGAGCGCAAGATGAAGAAGGAACTCATGGGTACCTTCACCCAGTATCCGCTTCGACTGGCATGGGCTATCACTGTGCATAAAAGTCAGGGTATGACTTTCGATAAGCTCTACCTTGACCTGAGTAGAGGCATGTTCGCTGCAGGCCAACTCTATGTGGCACTGAGTCGTGTGCGTTCGCTGGGAGGTCTGTATCTTTCACGCCCCATCATTCCTCAGTATGCCCACACTAGTCGTGAAGTGTTGGCGTATGCCAGCAGTTATAACGATGAGAAGATCATCAACAGCGAGATTGAAAGTGGCAAAGCCGTCTATCATTTCTTGGCACACAACGACTACGATGAAGCTGCAAAGCAGTATCTGATGCTGGTACAGAATAAAGCAGCGGCCAGTGACATCAAAGAAGCTATGCAACAGGCAAAGAGATTTCTCGATACAGTAATCTGTGACGATGAACTCTTTGGAAGCATAGAAGAAGTACCTGCAGAGTTGATGACTTCAGACCATTGGGCGCCCAAGTTCCTTGTTGCCTTATTGAGTCTCTATGCCGGTGAGTATGAGCAGGCATTGGTGTATGCTGATAGCGTGCTAGCTCAGCATCAGTGTCAGGAAGCGCTATATGTAAAGTCACGCTGTCTGGCTAAGCTCGAACGCTATGAAGAGGCTGATGCTGTGAACGTGCTGATGGGTGATGTGTTTGACATGTCAACTCCTGATACCAAGGTACTCTATATGATTGCTATGCTCAATGAGCTCCATATCGGAGACCCTGGTCTGAACCTGATGCAGCAGCTGATCAAAGCAAGGCCAAAATACAACAAGGGTATTCTTTCGCTTCGATATCTGATGAAGCGGGAGGGGTTGGTGCTTGCAAAGACTTCTGACGAGCCTCGTGAGTTGGTGGATGACTTCAACTCAGACATCACAGAGGAAGAGTTTTTGCAGAAGCTGACGGCTGCACGAGAAAAGGCCCCAAAGGCAGTAGAATACCTGCTTCGACTCATTAGGAAGCAGGTGTTCGAATGAGCCAAGCACCAACTAAGAGATTGTTTCAACAAGGATAACAACCAAAAAACTTAACTACTATGGCAAACACAAGCATCAACAACGAAAACCAGGATCTCTATAACGTTCTCGTAGAAGAAGTGAAAGAAAGACTCCAGAAGCTCAAGGAGTATGGTATAAGTGAGAAAGAGATATCTTCTCTCTTTCATACAGAACAGCCACTGCTCAGATTGACTATCAGCAGAAACTACAGGATATTCCTCGGTGATGAGCAGAAAGAGATACACATGCAGCCACTGGTAAAGTCTGTGTATATACTCTTCTTAAAGCATCCAGAAGGAATCATATTCAAAGATTTACCTGCTTATAGGCAAGAGTTGATGAAAATCTACTCAGATATCAGACCATGGGGACTGACAGAAAGAGCCATACAGAGCATCAAGGATGTAACCAATCCCCTACTCAACTCCATCAACGAGAAGTGCGCCAGAATTCGTGGTGCATTTGTAGGTCAATTTGATGACCACATGGCCAGACATTATTATATAGATGGATTACGAGGCGAAGCTAAGAAGATAGCCCTACCCCGCGATTTAGTGGTCTGGGAATAAAATCACATTTTCACAAGCCTTGTGGGGCAAAATCGTTTGGAAACATAGTTAGAATCTTCTAACTTTGCAATCAAACTTAATTGTGTAGTGAATATGGAAGGATTTATTGTAATGGCAACATTTCTTGGGGTGTACATGTTTTATAAGATGTACAAGAATGACCAAGAGGCGAGTGTGAAAATGAATATGTCGGTAGATGTACCTGTAGATGTTGAAACAAATGCAGACATGGACACGATTGTACACGAGACTAGAGATCTTGTATTGGAAACATTGAGGAAAATGGGGTGTGAGTATGAGGAAGGAACGGAAGGAGAGAATGATATCAGGATTTTCTTCACCTATCAGGGTGAACGATTCATGATAGAAGCTGACAACGAGTGCTATTTTATCAATATCTATGATTTATGGTGGCACCATATGTCAACGTATTGTGATGTAGAAGAGTTTTCTGCAATGCAGAAGACGATTAACCAAATCAATGCGAAGGCCAGTTGTACGGTGTTATATACCATTAACCTAGAGGCAGAGGAATTTGGTGTGCATTCGAAAAAGAACATGTTGTTTGTCCGTCAGATTCCAGGTTTAAAAGATTATTTGGTTAGTGTACTTAATGACTTCTATAATATTCGGCGTGATGTTTTGATAGAGATTGAAAAGTGTAAGGTAACTGCAGAACAACAATAAAAAAATACAACTATGGAAAAAGTAAAGATTGACAAAATGGTATGATTGAGAATATTTTTGTAAATTTGCCAAAAATATGAATATGAAAAAGAAAGTATATATCATTGTGATGATAGCGTTGGTATTGATTATCATCGCTGAAGGATTCGTGATTTATAGCCAACACACAATAATAAAAAAAGATAAAGAGGAGAAAGAAGCGCATGAAAATTATGAACGTGAATATATAAGGCGATTAAGTGAACAATTGAAACTTGAACGCAAGGGTTTAAGGCATGACACCAGAGGTGGAGACTTCTGTCCTGCGTGTGATGGAACAAACATAGTAAGGATTGCGTATGGATATAGTCCTCAAATGTCGAAGGAAGAAATAGAAGAGAAAAGGGTTGTTCATGGTGGATGTGTCGTTACAGAAGACTCCAAGCAATTTGTATGTAGAGACTGTAAATACAAATGGGGCTCACTTGACATATTCAGAAAGAATGACACTACGAATACTAATTTTCGCAAGCCTTGCGAAGATTTGTAAGAATGGGATTTGTTTGCTAACTTTGCAAACGGAACAAAAACAACATAGAAGATGGCAGAAGATATACTTCCTTTTTTTGACAGAGAGATCAAGGACCAGATGCAGGGCATCATCAAAGTGGTGGGTGTTGGTGGTGGCGGATGTAACGCCGTGCGCAACATGTATCTGGACAAGGTGGGTGGTGTGACGTATGCGGTGATGAATACGGACAGTCAGTCGTTGTCGCGTTCTCCAGTGCCTTACAAGATTCAGCTGGGTGCTGGTCTTGGCGCTGGTGGTAATCCTGAACAGGGAAAACGCGAGTGCGAGGAGAGCTTTGAGGATATCAGGAAGTTGCTGAGCGATGGCACGAAGATGGTGTTCGTGACAGCGGGCATGGGTGGTGGCACTGGTACTGGTGCTGCTCCACTGGTGGCTGGCATCGCTAAGGAGATGGGATTGCTGACAGTGGGCGTGGTGACGATACCATTCTACTTTGAGAAGAAAAAGAAGATTATCAAGGCGCTGAAGGGTGTGGACGAGATGCGCAAGAACGTGGACGCGCTGCTGATAGTGAACAACGAAAGGCTGTGCGACATCTATTCGGACTCAGAATTGTCTGTGAAGGAGGCTTTCAAACGGGCTGACAACATATTGATGGATGCAGTGAAGGGTATCTCGGAACTGATTACACTACCCAGTGATGGGGGCATCAAGAGTGACTTCAAAGACGTGGAGACGACGATGAAGGACGGTGGCGGTGCCATCATGGCGATGGGCAGAGCGAGTGGTGATCATCGTGTGGAAAAGGCCATCCTAAACGCACTGGACTCGCCCCTACTCTATGGCAACGATATCGGCAAGGCGAAGCGCATACTGTTTAACATCTATTCCAGCGATGAGCATTCTATCTTTGTGCGTGAACTGCAGGAGATAGACGAGTTCTTTGAGCAGTTGGACCCGAATATCGATGTGATATGGGGTACGGCAACAGATGACTCGCTGGGCGAGGATGCGAAGGTGACAATACTGGCAACGGGTCTGGAGGACGACCTGCGTAGTGAGGTGCAGAAAGATGCTCACAGCAACGAGGACGACTTCTACGAGGACTTGATACCAAGGTTGTATAAGCCTGCGAAGAAGGAGCCATCCACGATGAAGGAGGTTTTGGCGAAAGAGCAGGAACTGAGTTTCGAGGTGGAGAAGGCACCTGAGCCAGAACCTGCGCCTAAACCTGAGCCTGTAGTGGTGGAAGAGTCCAAAGAGCAGACCATTATTGAGAAATGGAAGATTTGGCTGGGCAAGTTGGCGAAGAATGTAGCTGAATAATGGATGTGAAGCAGCATAGCCCGGAAGAGATAGCTGAGCAGATCAGAAAACTGACTGAACAGCTGAAAATGGCAGGTAGAAAAGACTTGCTATTGAGGGCTATTGGTGCACCTCTGCTGGAAGAACTGCGCATCGAAGCGGCTAGGGCTAAGCTGAGCAGATTGCAAATAACGAAGGACTACCGATTCTTCTTGGTGGACTATAATAATAAAGAGGTGGAGTTGCAGCCCGTACATAAGGCGGTGTATCTGTTGTTTCTGGCTCATCCTGAGGGTATAGAATTCAAGAGGCTGGGGAATTATCGTGAGGAACTGACAAGATACTACATGGCAACAGCAAAGCTGATGGACAAAGAAAAAATCATAGAAGGCGTGGACCACCTAGTGAATCCGCTGGACAATGCCATCAATGAGAAATGCTCGCGCATCAAGAAGGTATTCTTGGACATGATGGATGAATACACCGCAAGCTACTATATTATCAGTGGACATACGCAGAAGCGCTTTGAGGGGTCCAACCGTATTTGGTATGAACGCCTGAAGGTGATTACCCTGCCCAGAGAGTTGGTGATATAATATAAAAATGCAGGAATGATGCACGTTTGCATTTTTTAAATAGGAGATGCTTGGGTATCTCCTTTTTTCTTCATACCTTTGCAGGTCAGTATGCAACCAAATTTACAACAGATTATATGAACAAGAAACTCAAGAAGGTGCTCGTACTCGGATCGGGTGCCCTGAAAATCGGACAGGCAGGCGAGTTTGACTACTCGGGCTCGCAGGCGCTGAAAGCATTGCGCGAGGAGGGTATCTCCTCGGTGTTAGTAAACCCCAACATTGCGACCATTCAGACGTCTGAAGGTATTGCCGACAAGGTGTACTTCCAGCCTGTAACCACCCACTTCGTGACGGAAATCATCAAGAAGGAGCGCCCCGACGGCATTCTGCTGGCTTTTGGCGGACAGACCGCGCTGAACTGCGGTACTGAACTGTATCAGACAGGCGTGCTGAAGGAGTATGGCGTAGAGGTGCTGGGCACTTCGGTAGAGGCCATTATGAATACAGAGGACCGCGACCTGTTTGTGAAGAAGTTGGATGAGATTAGCCTGAAGACTCCCGTAAGCCACGCTGTGGAGAACATGGACGATGCGCTGAAGGCTGCCCACGAGATTGGCTTCCCCATCATGATTCGTTCGGCCTATGCACTGGGCGGACTGGGCAGTGGTATCTGTCCTGACGAGAAGGCTTTCAAGGAATTGGCTGAGAGTGCCTTTACATTTGCTCCCCAGATTCTGGTGGAAGAGAGCCTGAAGGGATGGAAGGAGATTGAGTTTGAGTGCATCCGCGATGCTAACGACCACTGCTTCACGGTGGCTTCGATGGAGAACTTCGACCCGCTGGGTATCCACACGGGTGAATCGATCGTGGTGGCTCCCACTTGTTCATTGACTCCTGAGCAGGTGAAGATGTTGCAGGAAATCACCATCAAGTGCGTGCGTCACTTGAACATTGTGGGTGAGTGTAACATCCAGTTTGCCTTCAACGCACAGACCAACGACTACCGTATCATCGAAATCAACGCCCGACTGAGTCGTTCGTCGGCATTGGCATCAAAGGCTACGGGTTATCCTCTGGCCTTCGTGGCTGCGAAGATTGCACTGGGCTACACGCTCGACCAGATTGGTGAGATGGGTACGACATCGAGTGCCTATGTGGCTCCAAGTCTTGACTATATGATCTGTAAGATTCCTCGCTGGGACTTGACGAAGTTTGCAGGCGTGAGCCGTCTGATTGGTTCGTCGATGAAGTCGGTAGGCGAAATCATGAGCATCGGCCGTAGCTTCGAGGAGATGATCCAGAAGGGTCTGCGCATGATTGGTCAGGGCATGCACGGTTTCGTGGGCAACGACCATACCAAGTTTGAGAATCTGGACGAGGAGCTGGCTAACCCCACCGACCTGCGTATCTTTGCCATTGCACAGGCGCTGGAGGAGGGTTACAGCGTAGAGCGCATTGAGGAGCTGACCAAGATTGACGTGTGGTTCCTGGAGCGACTGAAGCACATCGTTGACCTGAAGCATGAGTTGCAGAAGTATAATAAGTTGGAGGAATTGCCCGACGCACTGCTGCTGGAGGTGAAGCGTTGCGGATTCTCTGACTTCCAGATAGCCCGTTTCGTGCTGAAGCCCGAGGGTGGCAACATGGAGAAGGAGAACCTGGCCGTGCGCCGCTATCGTAAGGAGCGTGGCATCATGCCATCAGTAAAGCGCATACCGACGGTGGCATCGGAGCATCCGGAGCTGACCAACTACCTCTATTTCACATACACGCACACGCCCGCGTTTGGAAATCCTGAGGGTGAACAGTATAAGGCAAAGCACGACATCAACTACTACCAGAACGAGAAGTCGGTAGTGGTACTGGGTTCGGGTGCTTATCGCATCGGTTCGAGCGTAGAGTTCGACTGGTGTTCGGTGAATGCCATCAACACGGCCAGAAAACTGGGCTATAAGTCGATCATGATTAACTATAACCCTGAGACCGTTTCGACCGACTATGACATGTGTGACCGTCTGTACTTCGACGAGTTGTCGTTGGAGCGCGTACTGGACGTGATAGACCTGGAACAGCCCCGTGGCGTGATCGTATCAGTGGGTGGACAGATTCCTAACAACCTGGCCATGAAGCTGTATCGCCAGGGTGTTCCCGTACTGGGCACATCGCCAGTGAACATTGACCGTGCCGAGAACCGCGACAAGTTCTCAGCCATGCTCGACAAGCTGGGCATTGACCAGCCTGCATGGCGTGCGCTGACTTCGTTCGACGACGTGAAGCAGTTTGTGGACGAGGTGGGCTATCCCGTACTGGTTCGTCCTTCGTACGTGCTGTCGGGTGCTGCCATGAACGTATGTTATGACGACGAGGAGCTGCACCGCTTCCTCAGCATGGCTACCGAGGTTTCGAAGGAATTCCCCGTAGTGGTTTCGAAGTTCATGACTGAGACCAAGGAGATAGAGTTTGACGCTGTGGCCGACAAGGGCGAGGTGGTAGAATATGCCATCTCTGAGCACGTGGAGTATGCCGGTGTACACTCGGGTGACGCCACGATGGTATTCCCTGCCCAGAACATCTACTTCTCGACGGTTCGTCAGATTAAGAAGATAGCTTATAAGATAGCCAAGGAGCTGAACATCTCAGGTCCGTTCAACATCCAGTTCCTTGCCAAGAACCGCGAGGTGAAGGTGATTGAGTGTAACCTGCGTGCCAGCCGTTCATTCCCCTTCGTCAGCAAGATTCTGAAGCGTAACTTCATCGAGACGGCTACGAAGATCATGCTCGATGCCCCCTACTCTCGCCCAGACAAGAGCGAGTTTGACATTGACCGCATCGGCGTGAAGGCCAGCCAGTTCTCGTTTGCCCGTCTGCAGAACGCTGACCCTGTATTGGGCGTGGACATGAGCTCTACGGGTGAGGTAGGCTGTCTGGGCGACGACCTGAACGAGGCTATGCTGAACTCGCTGATTGCCACGGGCTACCGTCTGCCGAAGCAGGGTGCGAACATCCTGATTTCGAGTGGTGGTGCCAAGGGCAAGGTAAGCTTGCTGGAGCCTGCCCAGGAATTGGTGAAGAAGGGCTATAAGATTTACGCTACAGGCGGTACAGCCCGTTTCCTGAACGATAACGGCGTGAAGGCTACGCCCGTAGCATGGCCTGACGAAGAGGGTGAGAACAATGTGATGGACATGATTGCCAACCATGCGTTCGACCTGATTATCAACGTGCCGAAGAACCATACGAAGCGCGAGCTGACTAATGGTTACCGCATTCGTCGTGGTGCCATTGACCACAACATTCCATTGATGACCAACGTTCGTCTGGCCAAAGCCTTCATCGAGGCGTTCACCGCACTGGGCGAGAACGACATCAAGATCAAGTCTTGGCAGGAATATAATGCGTAAAGACGGTTAAGGGTTAAGGGTTAATGGTTAACGGAAAGAAGGGTCTGGTACTAGAGGGTGGTGCCATGCGCGGTTTGTGGACCGCTGGCATTACTGACGTGATGATGGAGCACAATGTGGAACCTGACGGACTCATTGGTGTGTCGGCAGGTGCTGCATTTGGCTGTAACTACAAATCGCGCCAGATAGGTCGCGCCATCCGATACAACACCCGTTTTGCCAAGGACTCGCGGTATAGCGGTATGAAGTCGCTACTGCTGAGCGGCGATTACTTCAACGCGAAGTTCGGCTATCACGTGGTGCCCTACAAATACGACATCTTTGACATCAAGGCCTTTGAAGAGAATCCCCTGGAGTTCATCATTGTATGTACGGACGTGACGACGGGAGAGGCGGTGTATCACAAGATGGACCATGTAGACTATGATGAGCTGGAATGGCTCAGAGCCTCTGCATCCATGCCACTGGCATCGAAGGTGGTGAAGGTGCAGGGGCACAAACTACTGGACGGAGGCGTGAGCGACTCGATTCCGCTGCAGTATTTCGAGAGCATCGGATACAAGCGTAACGTGGTGATACTGACGCAACCGCTGGGGTATCAGAAAGAGCACAACCGACTGATGGCGCTGATGCGCATGGCCTTGTGGAAATACCCACACTTCCTGAAAGCCCTGGACGAACGGCACCAGATGTATAACTATCAGCTGGAATATGTGGCCAACGCCGAGCGACTGGGCCGCTGTCTGGTGATTCGTCCGGACGAGAAGATACCCATCGGCCACATATCGCACGACCCGATGCAGATGCAAAAGGTCTATCTACTGGGGCGCAAGAAAGGCCTAGAATATATAGACCGCATCATCGAATTCTACAAATCATAAAGATCAAAGATCAAAGTTCAAAGTTCAATGAGAATAGACATCATCACCGTATTGCCCGAAATGCTGGAGGGCTTTGTACACGAATCGATACTGGCACGTGCCGAGAAGAAAGGATTGGCGGAAATACGCCTGCACAACCTGCGTGACTACACGCTGGACAAATGGCGCAGGGTGGACGACTACCCTTACGGAGGCAGTGCAGGTATGGTGATGCAGTGTGAGCCCATAGACCGTTGTATCACAGCCCTGAAAGCGGAGCGCGACTATGACGAGGTGATATTCACATCGCCCGACGGTGAGCGCTTTGACCAGCACATGGCCAACGAGCTGTCGATGAAGGGTAACCTGATTATCCTGGCTGGTCACTATAAGGGTATTGACCAGCGCGTGAGAGACCATCTGATTACGAAGGAGATATCGATAGGTGACTTTGTATTGACGGGTGGTGAGCTGGTGGCTGCCATGATAGCCGATGCCATTGTGCGCGTGGTGCCAGGGGTGATTGGCGATGAGCAGAGTGCCCTGTCGGACTGTTTCCAGGACGACCTGCTGGCAGCACCTATCTATACGCGTCCTGCCGACTATAAAGGATGGAAGGTGCCCGAGATCCTGCTCAGTGGCAACGAGGCGAAAGTGAGGGAGTGGGAATTGGAACAGGCCATGGAGCGTACGAGGAAACTGAGACCCGACCTTTTGAAAGACTGACATCTATTTAACACTATTAATAACAATAAACTATGTTTACAAAAGAAACTTATATACGGCGTCGTGCCGAGCTGAAAAAATTGGTGGGTGAAGGGGTGATTGTGCTCTTCGGAAACAATGACGCACCTTGTAACTACCCCGCCAACTGCTACGCTCCCATGCGTCAGGATTCATCATTCCTGTACTACTTTGGTCAGCATCGTGACGGATTGGTGGGTGTGATTGACATCGACCATGATGAGGAAATATTGTTTGGCGACGACATTGATGTAGAGGATATTGTATGGATGGGCTTCACACCATCGGTGGCAGATTTGGCTGCTGAGGTGGGTGTGAGCAAGACGGCTCCGATGGCGCAACTTACCTCTTACATCAAACATCAGACATCAAAAATCCATTATCTTCCTCCCTATCGTTTCGACACAAAAATACAGATCATGGACCTGCTGGGCATCCATCCTTCTCAACAAAAGGAGAAAGCGTCACTCGCTCTAATCCAGGCAGTTGTAAAGATGCGCTCTACCAAAGAAGCACAGGAAATCGAAGCCATCGACCGTGCTTGCGACGTGGGCTATGCCATGCACACCACCGCCCAGCTATTGATCAAGCCCGGGGTGACAGAACGCTTCATTGGAGGTCAGGTTGACGGCATTGCCCGTTCGTTGGCCAACCAGGTGAGCTTCGCCACCATCTTCAGTCAGCATGGAGAGATTATGCATGGTAATCCGTCGGAGGCAAAGTTGGAGGATGGCAGACTGGTGTTGTGTGATGCCGGTTGCGAACTGGACGACTATTGTTCAGACCATACCCGCACGATGCCCGTGAACGGAAAGTTCACCCAGCGTCAGTTGGAGATATACAGCATTGTGGAAGCTTGTCACGACTATGTGTTGGAAGTGGCCAAGCCTGGCGTGAAATATTTTGACGTACACATGGCCGTTTGTCGTATGATGACAGACCGCTTGAAGGAGCTGGGACTGATGAAGGGCGACACCGAAGAAGCCGTAAAGGCTGGTGCTCATGCCATGTTCCTGCCTCACGGACTGGGACACATGATGGGTATGGACGTTCACGACATGGAAGGACTGGGACAGATATACGTAGGTTTCGACGAGGAGACACGCCCCAACCTGGAACAGTTTGGTACCAACTGCCTGCGCATGGGTCGCAGACTGCAGGAAGGTTTCGTGGTAACCGACGAGCCCGGCATCTACTTCATTCCTCAGCTGATTGACGAGTGGAAGGCCTCAGGCCACTGCAAGGAGTTCCTGAACTTCGACAAGTTGGAGACCTACAAGGACTTTGGCGGCATCCGCATTGAGGACGATGTGCTGATTACCAAGGACGGTTGCCGATTCCTGGGACAGAAGCGCATTCCTTATCATCCAAAGGAATTGGAAGAATTCATGGCGAGAAATTGATAAAAACTCACTAAAAAAATTGGAAACCACAAAATAAGTGTGTAACTTTGCAGCTATAATTGAATTAAAATAAGAATATGATGAAGAAACTAATGACATTCGCCCTGCTGGCCTTAGTGGCAGTAGGCGCACAGGCAGCCAAGAAAAAGGCTCCCGCCAAAGTTGACAACAAGCCCGTATTTACGGTCATCAAGGAGAATCCTATCACTACCATCAAGGACCAGAACCGTTCGGGTACGTGCTGGGACTACTCTACCCTCTCCTTCTTTGAGGCAGAGATTCTGAAAGCTACCGGCAAGCAGTACACTCTCTGTGAGGCTTTCGTAGCCAACAAGACCTATATGGAGCGCGCCATCCAGGTGGTTCGCTACCACGGTGACTGCCAGTTTGCACAGGGTGGAAGTGCCGAGGACGTGCTTCACACCTTGAAGACCCACGGCATCTGTCCCATTGACGCTATGCCTTTCCCCGGCTCACTCTACGGTGACTCACTGAACAACTTCAACGAGTTCTTCAGAGTACTGTCACCTTACGTAGAAGCAGTAGCCAAGAGCGACGCCAAGAAGCTGAGCAAAGCATGGAAGACAGGTATGCAGGGCATTCTCGACGCTTATCTGGGCAAATGTCCTGAGAAGTTCACCTACGAGGGTAAGGAATATACCCCAAAGAGCTTTATGGCCTCTCTGGGCATCAACCTCGACGACTATGTAAGCATTACCAGCTATACCCACCATCCTTTCTACACAGCGTTTGCCGTAGAGGTGCAGGATAACTGGCGCTTCCCACTTTCCTACAACGTGCCCATGGACGAGATGATGCAGATTATCGACAACGCCATTGAGCAGGGCTATACCGTAGCATGGGGTGGCGACGTGAGCGAGCCTGGATTTACACGCAAGGGTCTGGCCTATGCCGTAGACGACAAGAAGACTCAGAGCCTGCAGGGCAGCGACATGGCCAAGTGGCTGAAGATGACCGCTACCAAGAAGCGCGACATCATTGACTCACTGGGTTGCAAAGTGCCTGAGATCGTTCCTACTCAGGAGATGCGTCAGGAGCGTTTCGACAACTGGGAACTGACCGACGATCACGGCATGCACATCTTCGGTGTGGCCAAGGACCAGAACGGCAAGGAGTATTATATGGTACAGAACTCATGGGGTAAAACTGGCGACTACAAGGGCATCTGGTATATGACCAAGGCCTTTATCGCTGCCAACACCATGGACTTCCTGATCAACAAAAACGCTATCCCTGCCGAGATTCGCAAGAAGCTGGGATTGTAATCATATGAAAGGGATGTGCCTCAGTGCGCATCCCTTTCTATTATTTCACCAAAAACAAACCTACTTATGACTAACCTTTGGAAAAACGATGAGGAACTGTTCGGCATAGCCCGTAAGGAACTGTTTACCGCTTTGGTAGGCGATGTGCTTGACAAGATGGGTTATCTGCACCAATTCCTGCCCCCACATATCAAACCCCTTAGACGTGACATGGTGGTCATTGGACGTGCCATGCCTGTGCTGGAGGCTGATGTATTTGCCGAGCGCCAACAAGACACGCAGTTGGAAGTGATGCGCAAACCCTTCGGTATCATGTTTGAAGCACTGGACCAGTTGAAGGCTGGCGAGGTGTATATCTGTAGTGGCTCGTCGCCCCGTTATGCACTGTGGGGAGGACTGATGAGCACACGTGCTATTGCCATTGGTGCTGCGGGTGCTGTGGTAGATGGTTTCTCACGAGACACCAATGAGATATTGCGCCTGAACTTCCCTACCTTCTCACAAGGTACCTATGCACAAGACCAAGGACCTCGTGGCAAGGTGATAGACTATCGTGTACCCATTGAGTTCGGGGGTATCAACGTACGTCCCGGCGACATTGTCTTCGGCGATTTGGACGGTGTTATCATCGTGCCCCGTGAGGCCGAGGAAGAAGCCTTTGCAGGTGCTATCGAGAAGGCACGTGGAGAGAAACAGGTGAAGCAGGCTTTGGAACAGGGCATGAGCACTGTGGAAGCCTTTGCAAAGTTTGAAATAATGTAAAACAAATCAGAAAATATGAACGCATTTAGAATTGACGGACAGAAAGCCGTAGTGACAGGTGGTGGCAGTGGACTGGGTCTGGGCATTGCCAAGGTATTTATAGAGGCTGGAGCCGAAGTGATCATCGTAGGACGTAATGAGGAGAAATTGCGCCAGGCTCAGCAGCAGTTGGGCGAGAAGTGCAGCTATCGTGCCTTCGATGTGACCAAGATAGACGAGATTCCTGCCTTGGTGAAGGAGATTGGCGCTGTGGACATCTTAGTAAACTGTGCTGGTACGCACCTGAAGAAATGGGCATTGGATGTCAGCGACAAAGAGTTTCTGGATGTGCTGAACGTCCACGTGATGAGTGTATTTGCCCTGAGCCGCGAGTTTGCCAAATTGATGGTGGAACGTGGCAAGGGACATATCATCCTGATCAGTTCGATGTCGGCCATCATGGGTATGGAGCAGATTGTGGCCTATACCACCGCCAAGACCGCTATCTTAGGATTGCAACGCAGTCTGGTGGCAGAGCTGTCACCCAAGGGCATTCGCATCAATACCATTGCACCGGGTTGGATTGACACCCCGATGTTCCACAAAGCAACGGACAATGACCCACAACGCAAGGCAAACATCCTGCGTCGTATCCCTATGAAGACCTTCGGACAACCAGAGGATATCGGTTATGCAGCACTCTATCTCTCATCGCCAGCAGGCAGCTATGTAGATGGTGTATTCCTCCCTGTAGATGCAGGTGCGTCAGAAGCATTCTAAGCCATGAAACTATCGAGCGTCAAAAAGAAGATGACCAACGTCAGATGGACGGTGGTGGCACTTATATTCTTTGCCACCACCATCAATTACATCGACCGTCAGGTCATTGGATTGCTGAAGCCATATATCCAGGAAGACCTGGGATGGACGGAGGCTGACTATGGCTATATCGTCACCGCTTTCCAGGTAGCCTATGGCATCGGTATGCTGTTAGGAGGTAGGATGTTGGACCGTTTTGGCAGTAAACTGGGCTATTCCATCGCCATTGTGGTATGGAGCATCGGTGCCGTGTTGCACGCCACCGTTCGTTCAGTGACTGGTTTTGGTGCGGCTCGTGCCATCTTAGGATTGGGCGAGGCAGGAAACTTTCCTGCTGCTGTAAAGGTCATTGCGGAGTGGTTCCCCAAGCGAGACCGTGCCTATGCCACCGGACTCTTCAACTCAGGAACCACGATTGGAGCCATTATCGCCCCCATCATTGTAACAGCCATTACACTGCAATGGGGATGGCGCTGGGCTTTCATTGTAACCGGTATGTTGGGATTCATCTGGGT
The DNA here is from genome assembly GCA_902782305.1 of uncultured Prevotellaceae bacterium. Taxonomy (GTDB): domain Bacteria; phylum Bacteroidota; class Bacteroidia; order Bacteroidales; family Bacteroidaceae; genus Prevotella. The sequence continues at coordinate 30,600 of CACZMV010000012.1, read as the reverse complement.
AGTGATCTGGTGGATTCTATATCATTCTCCCAAGAGACATCCTCAGGTGAATGAAGAGGAATTGGCGTATATCCATTCGGATGATGATCAAGAAGATCTAGAAAATCAAGATAATCAAGACAATCAAGAGAATCCAGAATCTAAAATCACTTGGCGCCAATTGTTCCAGCATCGGCAGACCTATGCCATCTTGTTCTCGCGTTTCGTAACAGACTGGGTATGGTGGTTCTTCCTGTTCTGGACACCAGACTTCCTGAACAAGACACATGGAGTAGATTTGAAAGCAACCGTATTGCCACTCATCATCATCTATACGATGTCGAGTATCGGTGGCATCTATGGAGGACATGTTTCCTCGCAGTTTATCAAGTTCGGACGTTCCATCGATTTTGCCCGCAAGACCACCATCCTGTTGTTTGCGCTGTTGGTATTGCCCTTGAATGCGGTACCTTATATCGAGAACATGTGGATCGTGGTATTGATTATCGGATTGGCAACCAGTACGCATCAGGCATGGGCTTCCAACATCTTCACCATCGTATCGGATGTCTATCCCAAGCAGGTGGTGGGTTCGATGACGGGCATTAGCAGTGTGGGCGGTGCTGTAGGTGGAGCGCTGGCCTCATCGTTTGTCGGACTCATTCTGGAGTGGACGGGTAACTACGCCTCCATCTTCATGATAGCCAGTTGTATGTATCTGCTGGCATGGTTGATATTAAGGCTTTTCGTTCCTATTAGACAAATTAAATTCTAAAGCAATATGATTATACAGAAAATTGAAACATGGTGGGTGCGTCGCAACAAGTGCCTCTTCGACGACAAGCGCAAGGGAAAGAGTGCGATGGACTGGGACGTAATGGTACTGAAACTAACCACCGATACAGGTATTGAGGGCATTGCCACCGCACTGGCTGCCCGTTCTGGTAATGTGACCGAGGCGTATATCCATGACAACATAGCTCCTGTGGTGTTGGGACGTTCACCTTATGACCATGAGAAGATATGGCATGAGTTGTGGAACATTGACCGTCACCTGACGTTCTTCCCCGTTTATCTGCCTGGACCTATTGATGTTGCCTTATGGGACATCTGCGCCAAGGCTGCCGGACTGCCTCTCTATCAGTATCTGGGAGCTTATCGAGAGCAGTTGCCCGTCTATGCCAGTGGACTTTTCCACAACACGGAACAGGAATACATTGACGAGGCGCTCTATTATCAGAAGCGAGGCATCAAGTGTTATAAGGTTCATCCCTGTGGACCTGTAGAGACGGATATGCGCATTCATGAGAATCTGCGAAAGGCCGTAGGTGATGACTTCGGACTAATGAGTGACCCTGTAGCAGAATACACCCTTGACGAAGCTATTCGTGTGGGTCGTCAACTGGAGCGTCTGAACTATATCTGGCTGGAAGAACCCTTCCGCGACTTTGAACTGTATAAGTATAGTCAGCTCTGCGAAGCATTGGACATTCCCATTGCAGCTACAGAAACCACACGTGGCTGTCATTGGGGTGTAGCCCAGGTGATTAACCAGAAGGCTGCTGACATTGTTCGTGCAGACGTTTCCTGGAAGTGTGGTATTACAGGAACACTGAAGATTTGTCATCTGGCCGAGAGCTTTGGCATGAACTGTGAGATACATACCACCACGATGAACTATATGGATATCGTGAACCTGCATGTGTCGTGTGCCATCCGCAACTGTAAGTGGTTCGAGTATTTCGTGCCAGAGGAAGATTTCCAGTTCCCCATGAAGGGACTGTTGCCCATTGACGAGCACGGCATGATTACCGTACCTAAAGAGCCAGGCATTGGTGTAGAACTCGATTGGGACCTGATACACAACAATTGTGTGTCTTATAAAGAATTGAGTCTCGACCAGTAATCATAAAGTTCAAAGTTCTTAGACCTGAAGGTCAAAGCGACCAAGGTCGATTATAAACTTCAAAGTTCAAAGTCTATGCGTGGATTCTTGCGAAAAGACGGTCGCAAAGGTATTCGCAATGTCGTTGTGGTAACCTATCTGGTGGAGTGTGCACACCATGTGGCAGCACGCATCGCCCAGCACTTTCAGGACGAGGACGTTCACCTGATAGGTTTTAGCGGATGTGCTCCTAACGACTATGCAGAGCTGATGATGCGCCAGTTATGCACCCATCCGAATGTGGGGGCTGTATTGCTGGTGTCATTAGGCTGTGAGAATTTCCAGCGCCATCGTCTTTTGCATGATATTCAAGAGAGTGGACGACCGGCCTCCCTGATTGTTATCCAGGAAGAAGGGGGCACACAGGCATCTATTCAAAAAGGCATCAGTGAGGTAAGCAGGATGCAGCAAGCCATCGTTGACGTGCCCACCGTTGATATGCAATGGTCTGACCTTGTGATAGGCACTGTCTGTGGGGGGTCTGATGGATATAGTGGTATCACTGCCAATCCTTCAGTGGGTTGTACGTTCGATTATCTTGTAGACCAAGGAGCCACCTGTATCTTTGAGGAACCAGGCGAACTGATCGGTTGCGAACAATTGTTGCAAGAACGAGCCATTACGCCAGAAATAGGAGTACAACTATACAATTGTATTGTCAAGGCGGATAAATACTACAAGCAGATGGGACATGACAGTTTCTCGGCAGGTAACGCCACGGGGGGACTGACTACCATCGAGGAGAAATCGTTAGGGTCGTATTGCAAGAGTGGTTCGCGCCCCATACAAGGACTCACCTACCCGGGTCTGGTGCCCAATACGCCAGGACTATGGATGATGGATGTAGTGCCCGACGGAGAGGCTCGTTGGGGATTTCCCAATATCAACGACAACGCTGAAATTATGGAGATGATAGCGTGTGGTTGTCACTTGGTGCTCTATACAACAGGACGAGGGTCTGTGGCAGGCTCAGCCATATCCCCTGTCGTAAAGGTTTGCTCCAACCCCATTACCTATCAGCACATGACAGAAGACATGGATATCAATGCTGGAGCCATCGTGACGGAGGGTCTTACGTTTGAAGAAGTTCGTAACCAACTATTACGTTGCATCGAGCAGACGGCCTCTGGTAATCCTACGAAGTCTGAGCAGTTGGGACATCGTGAATATAGTTTAGTATATAAATCATTTCAAAAAACATGTATATGAAAAAAGTTATCAACATCCTTATCTTGATTATGCTGGCGCTTGTCGTTTCAGCACAAACCAACAAAGAAGCTTGTCAATGGATGAAGAAGGGAGAATGGCGCAATGGCTTCACGAAAGCAAAGCCTCATAAATCATTGAGCATAGAAGAGTTTTATTCTCAGTATCAGAAGAATACAAAACAATGGAACACACTATTCCAATGGCTTCAAGATACCGATTTAGAGAATATACCAAAGGGCAAGCAACCCATTCCCAACTCAACCCTGATGGCAAGTGTGGAAGACTCAGAGAACAGTCCTTTGGAGAAGCGCAACACAGAAAGTCACAAGAAGAAAATTGACTTTATGATAGTCGTAAAAGGCACGGAAGGCTTTGCCCTACTCGATCACAACACCAGTACTATCAGTGTTCCATATGACGAAAAGAAGGATGTGATGCGCTATAACTATGTGAAGGAGAAGACCAACTTCTTCAATGTCAAAGCGGGTCAGTTTGTCATTTTCTTCCCCTCCGACTGGCATATCGCCAAGGTTCAAACCAAGAAGAAAGACCAGAAAATCAGGGTCATCGTGGTTAAGATGGACTACGTGGAGTAAATGTTCGCAATCCATTATAAATGATAAAAACGGAATATAACTGTTAAAAAATCTACAGTATGTTCCGTTTTTCTGTTTTTTCTTCGTAACTTTGACCTCGTATTATGTACTTAAGTACACAATACCCCTGAGACGAAAGAAAATAAAAACAAATATAAATGCAATTTAAATGGAATTACGAACCACCTACACCAGAGAAACAACAGGCGGCTAAGGAATTGGCCGAAAAGATCGGGATGAGTCCCGTTCTGGCAGGCCTACTCATTCAGCGTGGCATTAAGACGGAGAGCGCAGCAAAGCGATTCTTCCGTCCGATGTTAAACGAGCTGATTGACCCCTTCCTGATGAATGACATGGACGTAGCCGTAGATCGCCTGAACGATGCGATGGGGCGCAAAGAGCGCATCATGGTATATGGCGACTACGACGTGGACGGGTGTACGGCGGTAGCATTGGTCTACAAGTTTCTGCAACAGTTCTATTCCAACATCGACTATTACATTCCCAATCGCGAAGGCGAGGGTTACGGAGTAAGTCGTCAGGGTATAGACTTTGCAGCAGAAACAGGTGTTAAACTCATTATCGTGCTCGACTGTGGCATCAAGGCAATCGAAGAGATAGCCTATGCCAAACAGCGTGGCATTGATTTCATTATCTGCGATCATCACGAGCCTGACGATGAATTGCCACCTGCCGTGGCCATTCTGAACCCCAAGCGCAGAGACTCGACCTATCCTTTCAAACAGCTTTGTGGTTGTGGTGTCGGTTTCAAATTGATGCAGGCATTTGCCAAGAACAATGGCATTCCTTTCTCTCGTCTCATTCCCCTACTCGACTTCTGTGCAGTGTCCATTGCTGCCGACCTGGTGCCTGTAGAGGGCGAAAACCGCATTCTGGCCTTCCATGGTCTGAAGCAGTTGAACCAAAGTCCCAGCATTGGTCTAAAGGCTATCATTGAAATCTGCGGGCTTACCAATCGCGAGCTTACCATGAGTGATATCGTGTTTAAGATTGGGCCACGCATCAATGCTTCAGGACGTATGCAGAATGGTAAGGAAGCTGTGGAGCTGTTGGTGGAGCGTGACTTGCAGAAAGCATTGACAGAAGCCACCCGCATCAATGAATACAACGAACAGCGCAAGGATGTGGACAAGCAGATGACGGAAGAGGCCAACGAGATTGTAGCTCGCTTGGAGAGTCAGCGTCACATGCAGAGCATCGTGCTTTACGACGAAGGTTGGAAAAAAGGTGTGGTAGGTATTGTGGCTTCACGCTTAACCGAACTATATTTCCGTCCTACCGTTGTGCTGACTGTCATTGATGGTATGGCCTCTGGCTCTGCGCGTTCTGTAGCTGGCTTCGACGTATACGATGCCGTCAAGTCGTGTCGTGATTTGTTGGAAAACTTTGGTGGTCACACCTATGCCGTAGGACTGACCCTTCGTCAGGAGAATATCCCTGAGTTCCGTCGTCGTTTCCAGGAATATGTCAATAGTCACATCCTGCCTGAACAGACGCAACAGACGCTCGACATTGATCTTGAACTGGATTTCCACGATATCAACAAACGGCTGTTGAACGAGTTGAAGCGTCTGGCTCCTCATGGACCAGGCAATGCCAAGCCATTGTTCATTACCCGTAATGTCTATGACTATGGTACCTCAAAGGTAGTAGGTCGCCACCAAGAGCATATCAAATTGGAACTGGTTGATTCTAAATCGGCAGTGGTCATGAACGGTATTGCCTTCGGACAGTCTGCTGCAGCTCGATATATCAAGAGCAAGCGCTCGTTCGACATTGTCTATACCATTGAGGAGAATACCTACAAGCGTGGCGAGGTGCAGTTGCAGATAGAGGACATCCGACCTTCTGAGGATGAGTAATTATAGGCAGATACTTAAACAATACTGGGGCTATGATGATTTCCGTGGTATTCAGCGTGAAATCATCGAGTCCATAGGAAGTGGTCACGACACCATGGGACTGATGCCTACGGGTGGTGGTAAGTCCATTACCTTTCAGGTGCCAGCACTGGCCATGGAGGGCGTTTGCATTGTAGTCACTCCCCTCATCGCCTTGATGAAAGACCAGGTTCACCACCTCCATCAGTTGGGTATTCGGGCAGAAGCTATCTATAGCGGACAACAGCACGAAGAGATATTGCGCATCCTTGAGAATTGTGTCTTTGGAGGCGTGAAGTTGCTCTATGTATCGCCTGAGCGACTCTCTTCCCAACTCTTTCAGACCAAGTTGCGCCACATGAATGTGTCGTTCATCACGGTCGATGAGGCACATTGCATTTCGCAGTGGGGTTATGATTTCCGTCCCTCTTATCTGGAGATTGCCAATATCAGAACCCTTCACCCTCATGTACCAGTATTGGCACTTACAGCCACTGCTACTCCTGCAGTAGTCAGTGATATCTGCGATAAGCTTTCATCCCCCAAAGATGATAGTTCAAAATCAAAACCTCAAAGTTCCGCTCGGCCGAAGGACGCTTGCTACCAACGGGACGCAAGAAAGTTCAACGTCTTCCGCATGTCCTTCGAGCGCAAGAATCTTGCCTACCTCGTCAGCCATTCGGACGACAAGCTGAACGAACTGATTCATCTGTTTGAAATCTACGAGGGTTCTGCCATTATCTACGTTCGCAGTCGTCGCCATGCTCGTGAGATAGCCGAGCACCTGACGGATGCAGGTTTTAGCGCTACTTTCTACCACGCAGGACTGGACCATGCCCAGAAAGACGAAAGACAGCGCGACTGGCAACACGACCGAACACGTATCATGGTAGCTACCAATGCTTTTGGCATGGGTATTGACAAACCTGACGTCCGCTTGGTTGTACACTACGAATGCCCTGATTCCATTGAGGCTTATTTCCAGGAAGCTGGTCGTGCTGGTCGTGACGGGAAGCCCGCACGTGCCATCTTGCTGTATAACAATAGCGATCATGCCAAACTGGAGAAGCGCATTGTAGATACCTTCCCTGACAAGGACTATATCCGAAAAGTATACGAGCACTTGGCCTACTATTATCAGATAGCTACGGGCGATGGTTATGGTGTGGCTCGCGAGTTCAACATCGAGGAGTTCTGTCGTCGTTTCCACCATTTCCCCATCCAGGTTCATTCCGCCCTGCAGTTGCTTCAGCGTGCTGGTTATCTGGAATATGACGAAGAAGCTGACAATCAGGCTCGTGTGCGTTTCCTTGTAGGTCGTGAAGATCTATACCGCCTGGAACAAGTATCTCCTGACGAGGAACGTGTCATCATATCTCTATTACGTAATTACGGAGGCCTTTTTGCCGACTATGGTTATATTGACGAGAGCATTGTAGCTCAACAAGCCGGACTTACCCAGCCTAAGACCTACGATGTGCTGAAAGCACTCTCCCAGCGCCATTTGCTCCACTTCATTCCTCGTCGTAATGTGCCTTCCATCCGATACATACAGCGACGTGAGGATGCAGAGCATATCCAGTTGCATCGTGATGTGTATGAAGACCGTCTCACACAATATCGTGAGCGCATTCATGCCATGCTCCATTATGCCCAAAGTGACGATAAGTGCCGTTCGCGCCAATTGTTGGCTTACTTTGGCGAGACCACATCTCATGACTGTGGACAGTGTGATGTCTGCCTGTCTTCTGCTAAAAACGATGATTCCCTGCGTCAACAGATTCTTAGTATTCTTGCTGACGACAAGCCTCATCACATTACTGAATTGGCTCGCCTGCCTTATCCTTCACAAGATATTAACGCTACTCTCGCCCTCTTGATACGTGAGGAATATGTGTTCCAGCAAGACGGCTATCTGCAGCGAGCCACTACTTAGGTCGTTACAAATGAAAACCACCCCATTGCCTTTTCGAAAGGGACAGTGGGGCGGTTGGGTTATAGGAGGCATTCTCAGACGAGCGAGAATGCGACGTCCATCATGTGCGTAAAGTTGTTCTGACGCTCCTCGGCAGTCGTCTCCTCACCTGTCAGGATGTGGTCGGAGATGGTGCAGATGCCTAGGGCGCGCTTGCCCGAACGGGCGGCGTTCATGTAGAGGGCGGCAATCTCCATCTCGACGGCCATGACATTCATGTTAATCCACTTATCGGTGTGTGGATTCTCGTGGTAGAACATGGATGACGACAGGACGTTGCCCACCTTGTAGTGGTAGCCGAACTTCTCACACGACTCGACAGCCTTGCGAATGAGGTCGAAGTCACCGATGGGTGCAAAGTCGCCTGGTAACTCGTACTGTGCAGCATAGTTGCTGTTGGTGCAGGCGCCCATGGCAATGGCCAAATCACCGATGTGCAAGTCGTTGTTGATAGAACCGGCAGAACCCACGCGGATGATGGTCTTGACATCGTAGAAGTTATACAGCTCGTAGGTGTAGATGCCGATAGAGGCCATGCCCATGCCGTGACCCATCACGCTGACGCGCTTGCCCTTGTAGGTGCCGGTGAAGCCCAGCATGCCACGCACTTGATTAAAACATACTGCATCGTCGAGATATTTCTCGGCCATGAGTTTCACACGCAGCGGGTCGCCCGCCATGATGACAGTCTCGGCAATTTCGCCGTACTGAGCCCCGATATGGGGAGTTGGAGTCTTAGCCATAGAACATTGAACTTTAAACTTTTTAATCGACCTTGGTCACTTTGACCTTTAGGTCTAAGAACTTAATAATTAGCCTCCGAAGTTATCGTACATGATGCTTTCGGGTTCTACGCCCAAAGAGTCGAGCATGGAAACCACGGCCTTCGACATGGGGCCAGGGCCGCACATGTAGTACTCGATATCCTCGGGAGCCTCGTGGTCCTTCAGATAGGTGTTCAGCATGACCTGATGGACGAAGCCCGGAGTGTACTTGACTCCAGCTGCATCGGCTGCAGGATCAGGACGGTCCAGAGCCAAGTGGAAGTGGAAGTTAGGATACTCTTTTTCCAAGCCCAGGAAGTCGTCGAGATAGAATACCTCGTTCAGTGCACGAGCACCATAGAAATAGTGCATCTCACGATCGGTGGTATGCAGCGTCTTGGTCATGTGCATGATCTGAGCGCGCAGAGGAGCCATACCAGCACCACCACCAACCCAAATCATCTCCTTCTTCGAGTCGAAGTGTGGGTGGAAGTCGCCATAAGGACCACTCATAATCACCTTATCGCCAGGCTTCAAAGAGAAGATGTACGACGATGCGATACCTGGGTTCACCTCCATGAAGCCACTCTTGTCGGCCTTGAACGGAGGTGTAGCGATACGAACGGTCAACATGAACACATCACCTTCGGCAGGATAGTTTGCCATAGAGTATGCACGGATGGTGGGCTCGGGGTTCTTACACTTCAAGGGGAACAAACCGAACTTCTCCCATGAAGGCAGATACTCATCGCCAATCAGACTCTTATCGAAGTCCTTATCGTAGTCGATGCAATCGAAAGCAGGAATCTTAATCTGAGCATAAGAACCAGGCAGGAAGTCCATGTGGGCACCAGCAGGAAGCTGTACTTTGAACTCCTTGATGAAGGTAGCCACATTCTTGTTGGAGATAACGGTGCACTCGTACTCTTTAACGCCCAGAATAGACTCATCGACGTGAATCTTCAGGTCGCCCTTCACCTTACACTGACATCCAAGACGCCAGCCAGCCTTAATCTCTTTGCGAGAGAAGTGAGGTTTCTCTGAGTCGAGAATCTCGCCACCACCCTCAAGAACTTGTACTTTACACTGACCGCACGAAGCCTTACCACCACAAGCAGAGGGCAGGAATACACCGTTCTCGTTCAATGTAGCCATCAGCGATGAACCCTGAGCTACAGAGATGGTACGGTCGCCGTTGATTTCAATATTCACATTGCCACTGGGCGAAAGATACTTCTTAGCCACGAGCAGCACAATCACCACAAGGATGATGACCAGGAGGAAAACCCCTATACTATATGCTATAAACTGAGCCATATTTTTAATCTTTTATTTTTTATTCTTTAATTATTATATGTTCAGTCCAGAGAAACACATCATCGCCATAGCCATAAGGCCTACGGTGATAAACACAATGCCAAGTCCCTGCAGGGGTTTGGGAACATCTGAGTACTGCATCTTCTCACGGATGGCACCTAAGGCAACAATAGCCAGTGTCCAACCGATACCAGAACCGAAGCCATAGACGATAGCGTCCCACACTGAGGTGATAGCCTGCGAATTGGTTGGCTCCATGAGGATGCGCTGTTGCATGAACAGCGAAGCACCCATGATAGCGCAGTTTACGGCAATCAGCGGCAGGAAGATACCCAGCGCTGCATAGAGCGAGGGAGAGTACTTCTCGACCGTCATCTCAACCAACTGCACCATACCGGCAATCACAGCAATGAAGAGGATGAACGAGAGGTATGAGAGGTCTACACCTTCTACCAAGCATCCATCACCCAGCACCTTGGTTTGCAACAGATAGTTAACAGGAACGGTAACGGTGAGCACAAAGGTCACAGCACATCCCAGTCCTAACGAAGTCTTCACGGTCTTCGACACAGCCAGATAAGAGCACATGCCGAGGAAGAAGGCGAAGATCATATTGTCGACAAAGATCGACCTGAATAGTAATGATATTGCGTGTTCCATATCTTATTTCTCCTTATAAAAGTACGCACGATGAACCCAAATCACACATCCCACGAGAATCAGCGCCATAGCAGGCATCGTCATCATACCGTTGTTCACATAGCCGAAGTCGTAGCAGGCATCAGGGATAATCTGGAAACCTAAGAGTGAACCACGTCCGAGGAGTTCACGAACGGCACCCACGATGACCAGAATCATAGCGTAGCCCAGACCGTTACCAACACCATCGAGGAACGAAGGCCAAGGCTTGTTCTGCATGGCGAACGCCTCGAGGCGACCCATCAGGATACAGTTGGTGATAATCAGACCGACATACACAGAGAGCTGAACACTGACGTCGTAGGCGAAAGCTTTCAGAATCTGAGAAACGATAGTTACCAACGCAGCAACCACTACCAGCTGAACCACAATACGGATGCGGTTAGGAATGGTGTTGCGGATGATTGAGATAATCACATTCGCAAAGGCGGTGATGACCGTCACAGCGAGACCCATCACAATGGCTGGCTTCAGTTGCGAAGTAACAGCTAGGGCAGAGCAGATACCAAGTACCTGACCCAAGATGGGATGGTCGAGGTTCAACGGATTGGTGAAAACCTCCTTATTTTGTTTACTGAATAATGCCATAACTTACTTCTCCTCCTTAATTTTTTTCAGACAATCTTTAATCATAGCATCAACACCGTTAGAGGTCAGTGTAGCACCCGTCACACAGTCTACCTGCGTGTTAGGATCTTCTACCTTCTTCACAACAGAGAGAGCCACATTGCCATTGGCATCGAAAATACTCTTGCCAATAAACTTCTCCTGCCACTCTTGAGAGTCCTTAATCTCGGCACCCAGACCAGCAGTCTCGCTCTCATGATTGAAGTAGGCGCCATAGACCTTATCATTCTCATCGATGGCAAGATAACCACTGATGCCTCCCCAAAGACCCATACCTTTCAGGGCTACAACAACCACCAGCTGGTCGCCCATCTGACAGGCATACAACTTCTGTCCGTTGATTACCTTCTCCTCTTTCACCACTTCCTTGTACTTGGCCTCAGCCTCAGCACCATCCAGATTGCGAATGTTAAGTGAATAGAGAATCTGTTTCTTCATATCGAGGGCCACGTTCGCATCCTGCATAGGCTTCAAGGCCTGATAGACAAAAGCCAGCAGGAAGGCAACGATGATAACCAGAACGCTACTATATATAATAATGTACGCGTTAGAATTAGTATTCAGTTTCATTTGGTACCTCCTCTCTTCAAACGTTTAGAAATGTTGTGCTCTACCACGAAGTGATCGATGGTAGGAGCAATCATGTTACCAAAGAAGATGGCAAGCATCATACCCTCAGGATAACCTGCATTCATGACACGGATGATAACTGCCATAGCACCGATGATAAATCCGTAGATGTACTGACCCGTAGTCGTACGACAAGAGGTAACAGGGTCGGTAGCCATGAAAACGGCACCGAAAGCAAAACCACCCATTACGAAATGCTGACAAACAGAAAGGTCAGACTTACCTGTTGTATTAAAGAGATATGCCAACAGGGCACCACCTACGAAGACACTTACCATTGTACGCCAAGAGGCAATGCCCGTCCACAACAGGATGACAGCACCAATGGCGATAGCGATAACACTGGTCTCACCAATAGAACCTGGAATGAGTCCGATTACCATATCCATCATAGATGCATCAGGACTGATGCCCTGAGCAATCTGACCTAAAGGAGTAGCAGCAGTGAATCCGTCGGGCAAGTTGTTGCCAAGTCCGAAGATGCTTTCCTGAGCCACCCAAACCTGATCGCCAGTCATCACAGAAGGATAAGCGAAGAACAGGAACATACGAGCGGCAATGGCGGGGTTGAACATGTTCATGCCCGTGCCACCGAAAATCTCCTTCACGAAAATAACACTGAAGGCACAGGCCAAAGCCAGCATCCACAGCGGACAACCAATAGGAACAATCAGCGGGATGATGATACCAGAAACCAAGTAGCCTTCCTGGATTTCCTCGCCTTTCCACTGAGCCCAGGCGAACTCAATGCCCAGACCTACGATGTAGCTAACCAGAATCTTTGGCAGTACAGCCAGGAATCCATAGAAGAACACCTCAAAAAAAGAAGCTGTAGCCAGTGTGCCTGCAGCAAGGTAGTTCTGGTAGCCGATGTTATACATACCAAACAGCATGGCAGGCATCAGGGCGATAACCACCATACTCATAATACGCTTCGAGTCTATCGAGTCGTGAATGTTCACACCCGTCTTTGCCGTGTCGTTAGGCACGTAAAGGAAAGTCTCAAAGCCGTCGAAAACCGAACGGAAAGCATGCAACTTGCCACCCTCTTCGAAGTTCGGCTTGATCTTATTGAGATAATTTCTTAATGCGCTCATAGTCTTATGCGTTTTCTTTACGTAATATGTTCAGACCTTCACGAACAATGCGCTGCAACTCCAGTTTAGAGGAATCGACAAACTCAGCCAGAGCAAAGTCCTCAGGACTTACTTCGTAGATGCCAAGTGCCTCCTGACGGTCAATGTCGCCAGTGATGATTGCCTTGATGAGGTATTCACCGTAAATATCCATTGGCAGCACTTTATCATACTCGCCACTCATAATCATATGGCGCTCGCCACCTTTGATACGGGCATCAAGCGCATAGGCCTTCTTCTTGCTACAGAACCAGGGATTCTGCAACCAAGAGAAATAGCTGCGGTTGACGGAGAACTGCTTGAAACGTGGAAGAATCCAGCCCAACATCTCGTCTGCCTGATCGCCTTCGGGAATAACGGTAATCTCAGAGGTATGTGCGCCCAGGAAACCCTCCTTCGTTGTGGGACGTCCAGTCAGCACATTACCATTAATAATACGAACATGATGGTCGGCATCATAACTGTTAGAAAGCAAGGTAGAGAGTTCTTCGCCCACCAGCATATCAACATAAGCGGGTGATTTCACCTCGCTGCCGCAAAGAGCAACACGACGACGCAAATCAACCTTGCCCGTATTGAACAGACGACCGATGAACAGCACAACCGTAGGATCGCCAATGGTCCAAACCACCTCACCTTTATTCACAGGGTCAATGTGGTTCACCTGTACACCCACATTGCCTGCAGGACACTTGCCGTCGAAAATGGTCAACTCTGCATACTGGTCAATACCTAACTTGCGGATTTCCGTCTGGAAGTCAGGCTGAATACCCAGACCCACATGCGTCTTGGCTATCTTCGACAATGCCATGATACCTGTCACAAAGTCCTGCTCCTGACCTTTTGCCTCAAACTGGAAGTCAGCAGCCAGTGGCTTGTCGCGCAAGGCAGACACAAAAATCGCCTTAGGCTGAATAGTAGGATTGGTTGAAACAGCATAAGGCAACTGATTGATATAACCGAAGATACCAGCTTCGAGCAGAGCATCGATAACCTGCTGGCCATTCATCTTGGCTACATCCTTCTTGCCAAAATCAACCTGCACTTGCTGAGCGTCGGCTTCCACCTTTACGCAAAGCACTTTTCTTCGTTCGCCACGCACCACTTCGCGGACTGTTCCACTGACGGGTGAGGCAAACTTCACTTCGGGATATTGTTTGTTAACGAACAAAGCATCCCCGGCCTTGACCTTATCACCTTCCTTGACAACCACCTTGGGAGTGACGCCCTCGAAATCGTCGGGAACCAATGCATACAGTCCCTTCGACTGGAGTTTGATCAATTGCTCTTCGGCTTTGCCTTGGAGATGAATGTCCAAGCCTTTGTGTAACTTGATTACATTTGCCATTATAAAACTGATGAATTTGAATAGTTTCTCTATAAGAATGCTGCAAAATTAATAAAAAATAGGCATAATTGTTTCAAAAAAACAACTAAATATTCATCTTTCCCAACTTTTTAGTGTAATTTTGTACCAAAATTGAGATGAAATAAAAAATTTGCTATCTCTAATTGCCAGTTTTGAAGATTATTAAACGCATATTGACCACTACAGTATGGACCCTATTAGGTCTATATCTATTGTTATTGATAGTAACCAGTTTGCCCATAGTACAGGAATCTCTGGGCAACAAGGTGGCTAATCTGCTGGAAGAAAAGCTTGGAACCAGTGTGAGCATTGGAAGCGTAAGCTTTGGGTTAATCTTGAACGAACTGACACTGAACGAGGTACAGATAAAGGACCAGAAAGACAAGGAAATGCTGTGGTTCGGCCACTTGTCGGCCAGAGTAGAACTATTACCACTCATAGATGGCAAGATAGTCATCACCAAGGCACAAGTGTTCAGTAGCTATGCAAGGCTCTATCAGAAAACAGAGAAAGACCCGCTGAACATACAGTTTATGCTGGACTCATTGGCATCAAAGGATACAACTAGCACTACTCCACTCGACTTACGCATCAACTCGCTGATTATGCGCCATACCAGCGTAAGCTACGATTGTTGGGATGCTCCCAAGACACCCAAGCAGTTTAATCCAAAACATCTATGGGTAAAGAACATCACAGCACACATCACGTTGAAGGCACTGAGAGAAGACTCCATCAACTTGAACGTGAAGCGATTAGCACTGAAAGAACAATCTGGCCTGCAACTGAACCGATTATCTTTCCGTCTGAGGGGAGGAAGAACGAACTGCTTGCTGAGGAAATTTATCTTGAGAATGCCAGGAACAGATGTCCAGTTAGGGGACTTACGTGCTTCTTATCAGTTCAAGAACGACAGCATTGACATTTCCTCGTTAAAATACACAGGAAGTATCAAGCCTTCAACCATCACCTTGTCCGACTTGGCTTGTTTTCTTCCTTCACTAAAGACGTTTAACAGCACGCTGACAATAGAATCGGCATTCAAGGGCAAGGGTGAAAACGTAGCTGTAGAAAAGTTGGCCGTAGGTTCAACTACGGGCGATATAGGACTGAACTTAACAGCATGGATAAGCGGTATCAAACAAGCCCAACCCAAGTGGCAAGCGAATATCGAGCAGTTAGACCTTTCGGCAAAGACCATCAATTTCATTTCGGAGAACCTGAAAGGCAGAAAGACAGAACTGCCACCCATCGTAAACCGCATAGGAAGAATGACGCTGAAGGGCATGACTACAGGACAGGGGTTACAAAACATCACGACGCATAACCAGTTGAATACGGATGCAGGAAACATCGTTGTAAACCTGAATGTGGACGAGCAACGCTGGCTGAGTGGTGACATCAACACCCAAGGTGTAGACTTGAAGCGGCTACTCGACAACCCCCACTTCGGAAAAATAGCCACCAAAATTGCATTAAGTGGACAACTGCCCAAGGATGGCGATATCAGGGTGGAGGCTGACGGAATGGTAAACTCGTTTGATTACAACGGATACCAATATAAGAATATCAAGATAAATGGTCTATACAGTAAAAATGATATTCATGGTACGGCAAGTATTGACGACCCGAACGTGGGCTTTGAGCTTGAAGGAATCATAGAAAGACAAGGACGTCAGCATAATGTGGAGATTACGGCACTGGTCGATCACCTATTGCCAAAGAACATCAACCTGACGGATAAATGGGACGAAGCACTTTTCTCTGGAAAAATGAGCGCCCACTTCACAGCCAGCAACGTGAACGATGCTGTGGGTAGCATTGACTTGAACGACTTCACAATGATTTCGCCCACTGGCAATTATGCTCTGCAGGCACTGCACATTGAGTCGGGCTATACTGAGGAAATCCACCACATGACACTGGAAAGCGATTTCGGTAATGTGGAAATAACAGGCGATTTCGATTATGAGACTCTGCCCCAGAGCTTCACCAACTTCCTAGCCGCCAAATTGCCTACCCTGCCTGGTATTCCAAAGGTAAATCCGAACACCAACAACAACTTCGTTATCTCTGCCAACATCCACAAGTCCGACTGGTTGGAGAAATTGTTGCAAGTACCTGTAAAACTGCCTCAGCCACTATACCTACAAGGTATGGTGAACGACCCGTTGCAGAGTATTGAACTGGAATGTCAGATTCCACAGATTTACTATAAGGAGAGTCAATACACCGATGTTTTGATAAACCTGACATCGCCAGGCGATTCTCTAAAATACGACATCAGCGTTACAAAACTGATGGACAATGGAGAGAACTTTGACCTAAAGGCTGTGGGCAATGCCGTGAACAACAACCTGTTTACAGCCTTTACATGGGACAATCATGAGCCTGCACCTATGAAGGGACAGTTGAATGCGACCATCAGTTTCGACACCTCTATAGACAACAAGCAAATGGTGTATATCAGTGTGGAGCCTTCGCAGATGAGTGTCCACAACCAGCAATGGAACATTGAACCATCATTTATCAGTTATTCAAAGAACCATGTAGGTATTAGCAATTTCTCTATCCGCAACGAGAAACAGTTCCTGACGCTGAATGGTACGGCATCAGAGAACCCAGCTGATTCGCTAAGTATAAAGATGCAGGATGTCGACTTAGAATATGTGCTGGACTTGGTGAATTTCCATGCAGTAGAATTTGACGGATATGCCACAGGTGGAGGTAACGTAAGGGGTGTCTTTGGAGACTTGGAAGCCAACGGAAAACTGAAGGTGAGAAACTTCAAATTCGAGAATGGTCGAATGGGCACGCTGGACGCTAATGTCAACTGGAATAAAGAAGAAAAACAAATTGATATTCAAGCTATTGCTGATGACGGAAAGGATGCGATGACATATATCGACGGCTATGTTTCTCCAGATAAAAACTATATTGATTTAGGGATACGCGCAGAAGGTACACATTTGGATTTTGCCCAATCGTTTACCAGAAGTTTCCTAAGCAGTGTAAAGGGTCATGGACATGGTGCTGTAAGACTGGCTGGTCCGTTGGATGCTATCAACCTGACGGGTGAATTGACAGTAAACGGAAATGTACACGTCACCACATTAGGTACAGACTATGAGTTGCGCAATGACACTATTCGCATGGTGCCCAACGAGATTGAGTTCGTCAATTGTTCCATCTATGATGTCAACAACCACGAGGCCATCCTGACAGGAGGCATCCATCACAAGGAACTGACAGATATGACATACGACATCTATGTCGATGCCAAAGAGTTGCTAGCCTACAACTTCAAGGATTTTGGCGATGAGACTTTCTACGGAACTGTTTACGCGAATGGAAATGTAGCCATTCACGGACGAGATGGTAGCGTGGTAATAGAAGCCGATGTTACCCCACTCCGCAATTCTGTGTTCGTGTATAACGCCGCCTCACCTGAAACTATCGGCAACCAGGAGTTTATCCGATGGAACGCACCAAAGGATATACTGGATTCTGACGAAGACCTATCTCGATTGAACACTGACTATCGCTCTGACATGACCCTGCGACTAAAGGTGAATGCAACACCACAGGCTGCCATCCGATTGTTAATGGATCAAACCACCAACGATTACATCACATTAAGGGGCGAAGGCGAACTGCACGCCACTTACTTTAACAAAGGTGGTTTCCAGATGTTCGGCACCTACCGAGTAACTGAGGGAGCCTATGGTCTGACCGTACAGAACGTCATCAAGAAGAACTTTATCTTCAATGAGGGAGGCACCATCGTCTTTGGTGGCGATCCTTACGATGCCCAACTGAACCTGCAGGCCCAGCATACAGTGAATGGCGTCAGTCTGTCCGATCTGAATGTAGGACGCAGTTTCTCTAATACGGTTCGCGTAAACTGTCTGATGAACATTACCGGACAACCCCGAGCTCCCATCATTGACTTTGACTTAGAGATTCTCAACGTAAATGCTGACGAAAATCAGATGGTACGCTCCATCATCAATGGCCAGGAGGAAATGAACCAGCAAGTAGTTTACCTATTGGCAGTAGGACGTTTCTATCCGCAGGGCGCCAACAATGCAGACACAGGCAAAGAGAATGGTCCCAGCAAGACATCGCTGGCTATGCAAAGCTTACTATCAGGAACCCTCAGTGGACAGATTAACAGTGTGTTAGGACAAGTTATCAAGAGCAACAACTGGAGTTTTGGCGCCAACATCTCTACTGGCGATGAGGGCTGGAACAATGCAGAATATGAAGGACTGGTAAGCGGACGACTGTTTAACAACCGACTGCTCATCAACGGTCAGTTTGGCTATCGCGATAACACAAAGACAGCCAATCCCTCGTTTATCGGCGATTTCGACATTCGTTACCTGCTCTTCCCCAATGGCAATCTGGCACTGAAGATATACAACCAGACCAACGACCGCTATTTCACCAAGTCGTCATTGAACACACAAGGACTTGGCATTATTATGAAAAAGGACTTTGATGGCATACGCGACCTTTTTGGCATCAAAAAAGACAGAAAAGCAAATAAACAAGAAGCCAAATAAGTCTAAAAATGTTAAATAATCCAAACTAGACATTCATTTCTCATTTTCAATTCCTCATTTCTCATATAATAATAGTACCTTTGCACCCGCTTTGTCCCCGAACGGGGAAATAGGAGCTGGAACAGGCGCTGACTCCTATCAACAATTAACCCTTTAAAGATGGTCTGGCAAACGTCTGTTCAGACCCCGCCCCGACAAACAAACGAGGGGCACAAACAAATTTATTATTATGTCAGAATTAACTAAGAACGTCCAGCCATTACAGGACTTCAATTGGGATGAGTTTGAGAATGGCACAGTGGCTAACGTCAGCAAGGAAGAGCTTGACAAGGCGTATGATGAGACGCTGAACAAAGTAAGCGAGCATCAGGTTGTTGACGGAACAGTCATCAGCGTGGACAAGAAAGAGGTTGTTGTAAACATCGGTTACAAGAGCGACGGTATCATCCCCGCTTCTGAGTTCCGTTACAACCCCGACCTGAAGGCAGGTGACACCGTTGAGGTGTATGTTGAGAATGCTGAGGACAAGAAGGGTCAGCTCGTATTGAGCCACAAGAAGGCCCGCATGTCTAAGAGCTGGGAGCGTGTGAACGCTGCACTCGAGGCTCAGGAAGTGATCACAGGTTACATCAAGTGCCGCACAAAGGGTGGTATGATTGTAGACGTATTTGGTATCGAGGCCTTCCTGCCCGGTTCACAAATCGACGTTCATCCCATACGCGACTACGACCAGTTCGTAGGCAAGACTATGGAGTTCAAGGTTGTTAAGATCAACCAGGAGTTCCGCAACGTTGTTGTATCTCACAAGGCTCTCATCGAGCAGGAAATCGAGGCTCAGAAGAAGGAAATCATTGGCAAGCTTGAGAAGGGTCAGATCCTCGAAGGTATCGTTAAGAACATCACTTCTTACGGTGTATTCGTTGACCTGGGCGGTGTTGACGGACTCATCCACATCACCGATCTCTCTTGGGGCCGCGTAGACGATCCTCATAAGGTTGTTGAGCTCGACCAGAAGATCAATGTTGTTATCCTCGACTTCGACGATGAGAAGAAGCGCATTGCTCTCGGTCTGAAGCAGCTCACTCCTCATCCTTGGGATGCTCTGGATGCTAACCTCAAGGTGGGCGACCACGTAAAGGGTAAGGTAGTCGTTATCGCTGACTACGGTGCATTCGTTGAGATTCAGCCTGGTGTTGAGGGTCTCATCCACGTATCAGAGATGTCATGGAGCCAGCACCTCCGCTCAGCTCAGGAGTTCCTGAAGGTTGGCGACGAGATTGAGGCTGTTATCCTGACCCTCGACCGCGACGAGCGCAAGATGTCACTCGGTATCAAGCAGCTCAAGGAAGATCCCTGGGAGGCTATCGAGGTTAAGTATCCTGTTGGTTCTAAGCACACCGCTAAGGTTCGCAACTTCACCAACTTCGGTGTATTTGTTGAGCTCGAAGAGGGTGTTGACGGCCTGATTCACATCAGCGACCTCTCTTGGACCAAGAAGGTTAAGCATCCTTCTGAGTTCACTCAGGTTGGTGCACAGATCGACGTTGTCGTTCTCGACATCGACAAGGAGAACCGTCGTCTCAGCCTCGGTCACAAGCAGCTCGAGGAGAATCCTTGGGATGTATTCGAGGATAAGTACACCGTTGGTTCTATCCACGAGGGTAAGATCACTGAGCTCCTGGAGAAGGGTGCCGTTGTATCACTCGCTGAGAACGTAGAGGGCTTCGCTACTCCTAAGCACCTGCAAAAGGAAGATGGTTCACAGGCTCAGGCTGGTGAGACTCTGCCCTTCAAGGTTATCGAGTTCAACAAGGACTCTAAGCGCATCATCCTCTCTCACAGCCGTACCTTCGAGGATCCTCAGCGTGAGGAGAAGAAGGCCGCTGCTAAGAAGGCTCGCGCTCCAAAGAGCGATGCTCCAAAGATTGAGAACGTTGCTGCCAGCACCACACTGGGCGACATCGACGTACTCGCTGAGCTGAAGGCTAAGATGGAGAAGGGCGAGTAATCCCCTACTCCACACTTCACAATAACAAGGCTGTCCTTTTTCACAAGGGCAGCCTTTTCCTTAGAAGATATTAATTATGAGTATAGAATATATGTCGCAAGAAGGCTACGACAAGCTCGTAGCTGAACTTCGTCACATGGAAAGTGTGGAACTGCCTCAGGTAAGGGATGCCATTGCCGAGGCTCGTGACAAGGGTGACCTGAGTGAGAACTTTGAGTATCATGCTGCCAAGCGTGAACAATCACGACTGCTGGGAAGAATACGCTTCAAGCAGCGCATACTGGAGAATGCCAGAGTGATTCCTGCCGAGCGTCTGAAAGGTGACACTATCGGTTTGCTGAGCAAGGTGGAGATGACCAATCTGGCAAACAACGCCCGCATGACTTACACGATAGCAAGTCCACACGAAGCTAATCTAAGAGAAGGAAAGATTTCTATCAAGTCGCCCATCGCAGAAGCACTGCTCAACAAGAAGGTAGGCGACGAAGTGGAAGTTCGCGTTCCTGCAGGACTGCTGAAGCTACGCATTGAAAGCATTCAGCAGTCCTGAGGACTACGCTATCGGTTTTAGAAGTCGATACACTACCGGATAGGTTTAGAAGTCAAGTATCAACGACTGACGACCTTTCATTTCAAAATCCTTTGAAAGGTCATAATAACGATTGGTAAGAATATCCTTGGCACGCTTGGTGTTACCAATGATTTCAGCATAGCGCGACACTTTGAGTGTGGCGGGCTTGGTAGTACCGTTAAGAATGGTCATCACGGTACGTCCCTTATACTGACGGGCAATCACGTAAATGCCATTGAAGGGAATGAACTGAGTCTGCTTACCCTTGGTAATGCACTCGTTGCCCTGGCGCCAGTGAAGCAGTCTACTGGTCCAACGGAACATATCATTCTCGGCCTTGGTGCGTCCCTCAGCTGTAAAGGCGTTATGGTCATCGCCAGGGAATCCACCAGGGAAGTCCTTGCGCACATAGCCATCCGTTATCTCTTTGGTGCCATTCATCAGAATCTCCGTACCATAATAAAGTTGTGGTATACGACGCACGGTCATAAGCAAAGCCAGTGCCTGCTTGAGCATCAGTGAGTCGCGACCATTACCCAGGAATCGGTCAGTATCATGGTTATCGACGAAAGCCATCACATGGTCTGGGTCTTCATAGAGATAATCATAAACAAACGAGTTATACAGTCGGTTCATGCCTTGCCACCAAGCATCCGTTTCTTCGTTTTTGGCCATCGAGAGCTTTTCGAAGAACGAGAAGTCCATCACCGTCTTCAGATACGAATTTGTATCAGAGAGTTTGGAGTTTTTCTGCCAAGCAGCCGTATAGGCAGGCTCAGTAACCCACGTCTCACCCACAGTGTTGAAGTTAGGATATTCATCGTCCAGTTCCTTCATCCAACGAGCCATTCCCTTCGCGTCAGCGTAAGGATAAGTGTCCATGCGAATGCCATCAATACCTACGGTCTCAATCCACCACTTAGAATTCTGGATTAGATAAGTCATGAGGTGCTGATTGCGCTGGTTCAGGTCGGGCATAGTGGGAACAAACCATCCGTCTACTGTTTCCTGTAAATCTACCTTAGAAGCATAAGGGTCTTTCACGGGTGTGAGTTTGTAGCTGGTCTGCAGGAACGAGGTGCCTCGAGCTTCAGAAGTACCATTCGATTCAACAAGCCACTGGGGCAAGTTAAGCCAATCCTTGGTAGGCATATCCTTCGTCCAGGGATGCTCAAAACCAGAATGGTTGAAAATCATATCCATCACCACCTTCAGTCCCTTCTGATGAGCCTCATCGCAAAGGCGACGATAGTCTTCATTGGTACCAAAGCGAGGATCTACACGATAATAGTCTGTTGTAGCATAACCATGATAAGTAGAGAAGCCGTTGGGCGAATCAGGCGAATCGTTCTCCAGTACTGGGGTGAGCCAAAGGGCTGTCACGCCCAGGTCCTTGAAATAATCCAGATGTTCGCGAATACCATTCAGGTCGCCACCATGACGCAATGAGGGTTTCGTACGGTCTTCCACATAAGGACGCATACCCTTTACCTGAGGATTGTGATTGGCACCCTGTGCAAAGCGGTCAGGCATCAACATATAAAGCACATCGGCATTGGTGAATCCCATGCGCTTGCTGCCACTCATCTCGCGGTCTTTCAACGTGTACTCAACCTTTTTTTTGTCGAACTTCAAAGTCATGGTGCCTGCCTTCGCATCGCTGAGGTTCATGTAAACCAACAGATAGTTGGGCGAATCGAGGCGCACCACACTGTCAATCCTGACACCAGGATAGTCGGTTGTAACGTCCTTCACTGTGGCAATGTCCTTGCCATACACCATCAACTGCACCTGCGGGTTCTTCATCCCCACAAACCAGTTGGTTGGGTCAATACGGTCAATCACTGTCTTTGCTGCACTCATAGTCGTCATCTGTGCCGTAAGGGCAAATAATAATAGGAATCGTTTAAGCATTGTTTTGGGTTTTAAAATTCTAAGGGCAAAGATACACATTTTTCTTTATACGATGATGCGCAACATACATTTTTCTTTTCTATTGATGCAAAATCGTTTGCACAAGTGTCTAGGTTTCAAATTATTTTTGTACTTTTGCCCTCGATTATGGCAAAGGATAAAATCATGTACGTCTGCGACAATTGTGGACAGGAATCGGCCAAATGGATAGGCAAATGCCCTTCATGTGGCCAGTGGAACACGTTTAAGGAGATCAAGGTAGCCAGTTCCTCCCCTAAGTTAGGGGAGGCTAGGAAGGGTCTGAACAAAGGCACCTCTGCACAGTCCTCAGCATTAGCGACAGGCAAGGTGCTTAGGTTGAAGGACATCTCTGCACAGGACGACCCTCGTATCGATATGCACGATGCGGAGTTGAACCGTGTGCTGGGTGGCGGTTTGGTACCAGGAAGCATTGTGCTGTTGGGTGGTGAACCAGGCATCGGTAAATCAACGCTGTCGCTTCAGACCATGCTGAACATGCCTGAAAAGCGAATCCTCTACGTGAGTGGTGAGGAGAGCGCCCATCAGCTGAAGATGAGAGCTGAGCGCATTACTGCTGCCAGCGGTTCTGTCGCTGACGATAACTTCATGATTCTTTGCGAAAATTCGCTGGAGGCCATCTTCGACCATATTAAAGAGGTGGAACCCGAGTTGGTGATTATCGACTCGATACAAACCATATCGACGGAGGATGTTGAGTCGAGTGCTGGTTCAATAGCCCAGGTTCGCGAGTGTGCCTCCGCCCTACTCCGCTTTGCCAAGACCTCTGGAGTGCCCGTCGTCCTGATAGGTCATATCACGAAAGAAGGCACACTGGCGGGTCCGAAGATTCTGGAACACATCGTGGATACGGTCATTCAGTTTGAGGGCGACCAGCATTACATGTATCGCATTCTTCGAAGCATCAAAAACCGATTCGGAAGCACCTCAGAGTTGGGTATCTACGAGATGCAGCAGACAGGGCTCAGACAAGTGTCGAACCCCTCGGAGTTATTGTTGACGGAAGATCACGACGGTCTATCAGGCGTTGCCATCAGCTCGGCTATTGAGGGTGTTCGCCCGTTCTTGGTTGAAACGCAGGCGCTGGTGTCATCAGCAGCCTACGGAACACCTCAGCGCTCAGCCACCGGTTTCGACCAGCGCAGGCTGAACATGCTGTTGGCTGTGCTGGAAAAGCGTGTGGGTTTCAAGTTGATGCAGAAAGATGTTTTCCTGAACATTGCAGGTGGACTGAGGGTCACAGATATGGCGATGGACCTGAGTGTAATCGCTGCTGTACTCTCCTCCAATGTTGACACGCCGATTGAGAGCGGATGGTGTATGGCTGGCGAGGTGGGACTGAGTGGCGAGGTACGCCCCATAGCCCGTATCGAACAGCGCATTGCGGAGGCTGAAAAGCTGGGATTCCAGCACATGATTATACCTAAATATAATATAGGTGGACTGAATCGCAAGAAATTCAATATTGAGTTGGTACCTGTGCGCAAGGTGGAAGAAGCACTGAGAGCACTCTTTGGATAAATGAAAAAGCAAAAAGACATGAGACGATACCTACCGATATTACTGCTGTTCGTATGTCTGCAAACGGTCAGTGGAGAGAATAGCGAGAAGGCACAGCAACAGCGCAAGACGCCCAAAATAGGACTGGTGCTGGGTGGTGGAGGCGCCAAGGGCGTAGCCCACATTGGTGTGCTGAAAGTGCTGGAGCGTGCAGGATTCCCCATCGACATCATTACCAGCACGAGTATGGGTAGTATCGTGGGCGGAGCCTATGCCTGCGGCCATTCCTCGGAAGTACTCGACTCAGTAGTCCGTTCGCAAGACTGGAACATGCTACTTTCCGACCGCGAAAGTTCAAGCGATCAGGACTTGCAGTTACGCGAAAAGCAAAACACCTATATCCTGACCAAAGCACTCACGCTGGGCAAGAAGAAAAAAGTGGGCAACGCAGAAGGTGGCGGATTCCTCAGAGGCAAGAACATCACGCCCCTTTTCAATAGGATTACGGCTCCTTACAACGACTCCATCGACTTCAACACACTTCCCATCCGCTTTGCTTGTGTAGCAACCAATATTGTTGACAACACGGAATACGTATTTCATAGCGGCATATTGAGTCGTGCCATGCGTGCCAGTATGGCTATTCCTGGCGTTTTTGCCCCTGTAAGAATGGACGGCATGGTGCTGATTGATGGAGGAATGCGCAACAACTTCCCTGCTGACATTGCTCGTGAGATGGGTGCCGACTACGTGATTGGCGTGGATGTGCAGGATCTTCCTAAGGGTGCTGACCAATTGCAAACAGGTACGCAGATCTTAGGACAGATAACCAATTGGCTCTGCATGAATAAATACGAGGAGAACAAGAAAAAGACTGACATCGTGATTCGTGTGAATACCGATGGATACAGCGCAGCCAGCTTTACTGAAGCAGCCATCGACACCCTGATACGTCGAGGCGAGGAGGCTGCAATGGCCCATTGGGACGAGTTGGTGGCTTTGCGCCAAAAACTGAGATATGTCAGTCAGAAGCGAATCACACACTCCATACCGTTGACAACACTTTCGGACGAGGAACAGAATGCCAAGCCCAAAATGAGGAAGGACCCGCAATTCAATCTGGGTGTGCGCTTCGACAACGAGGAAGCTGTGGCATTGCAGGCTAATGCGCAGATGCCCATTCAAACCAAGATGCCTATGGACCTGGAACTGACCCTGCGTCTAGGTAAGCGAATCAAGGCACAGGTTGACTGGACGCTGCACCCCACCCACTTCATCCAACCCACCATTTCGTATATCTATCGCAACAACGATATGGATTTCTACGAATATGGCGATAAGGTCTATACCCTAACCTACGATCAGCATACGGTGAAGATGTCGCTCTTCAACTTCAACGTGCGCAACTTCAATGTCAGCATCGGAGCCAATTGGGACTATTACAAATACCGTTCGCTGTTGGGAAACAAGGAGGTTCAACAGCACTTGAACGATGAAAATGTCAAGAACAAGGGCTACATCAGCTATCAAGGCAGGGTGTGGTATAACAGCGAGAACAAGTGGTACTTCCCCACCAGCGGTGTGAGGTTCCAGGCTAGGTTTTCTTACATTACCGACAATTTCATTAAGCTGAACGACAAGGTGGGTATCACCGAATATGCTGCCATGTTCCGTTCCAACTTCTCACTGAGCAGCAAGTTGTCCTTCCAACCCATGATTTACGGACGTTTTGTTGAGGGAACCGACATTCCTTTGGTGATGAGCAACTTCATGGGTAGCGAATGGTTCAATCAGTATACGGATGGACAAGTGCCCTTTGCGGGTGCAGGCAATCTGGAGATGGCTTGGCAGAACTTGGCTGCGGCACAATTGCAAGTGCAGTTCAATCCCACCACCAACAATAACATTCTGCTAAGGGTAGCTGCTGGACAAGACGCAGAGAAACTCAAGGACATGTTCAGTCACAGAACGATGCTGGGCGGCACCCTCAGCTACTACTACACCACGATGTTAGGTCCGTTGGGAGGTTCCATCGGCTACAGCAATGTGACGAAGAAGTTCTATTATTACATCAATCTGGGCTTCGTGTTCTGATGGGCCGTTAATCCTCGTATTCCGTTGTATCCTCCACACCGGCAAGTGCAAAGGCCTCGCGACGTTCTACGCAGGTACCACACTTACCGCAATGCTTTTCGCCACCTTTATAGCACGACCACGTCTCGCTGTAGTTGATGCCGAGTGCCTTGCCCTTGGCAGCAATATCAGCCTTGGTGATGTTGGTATAGGGCGAGCGCAGTTGTACCTTCACATAAGTTCCTGCCGAAGCAGCCTCATCGAACGCCTTCACAAACTCAGGCGTACAATCAGGATAAATGGTATGGTCGCCCCCGTGATTAGCCATCATCACATATTTCAATCCGTTCGACTCAGCTATGCCCACAGCAATGGAAAGCATAATGCCATTGCGGAAAGGCACTACGGTCGATTTCATGTTCTCGTCGGCATAATGACCCTCAGGAATATCCTCGCCACCTTCCAACAGCGAACTCACGAAATACTTCGTCATAAAGTCCAAGGGTATCGTGATGTGCCTGATGCCCAACCGTTCACAATGCATACGGGCAAAAGGAATCTCCCGGGCATTGTGCTTCGAACCATAGTCAAACGAGATGGCCAGCGCTATGCGCTCCTGCTCATCATATAATAAGGTGACAGAGTCAACGCCACCACTTAATATCAGTACTGAATCCTTTTTCATATCACTTCTATACGTTTGGGGTTACAAAGGTAATGCAAATTTTCTGTTAAGCGTGGAGGAAAGCCAAAGATTTTTGAGATTTGTTATAATTCTTGTCTGAAAACCTATAAATCTTGTCCTGGAACCAATAATTCGTCATGATTTGGTTGTCATATCAAAAAAAAAATTGTAAATTTGCAACATCTATTGATAAAAATCTAAAATTGAAATGAATATGAAGACTAAAAAACGTAATTACCTGTTTTCCGCAATCCTGATAGGAATTGCGATGCTGATGACAGGCTGTGCTAAAGAAGACATAGCCAGCAATGATAACGGCGGCGGTACTAATCCTACCGATATGAATGTTGACGAGATGAGTGTGAAGGTGACTGCCGACATGCCGACAGCCGTGCTGAGCTCGTTTGACGAGAACTCTATGGGTGCTGCCCTTGTGCGTCGTTTGTCTAATACCACCACCAGTGTCAATGACAATACCAAGATGATACTCATCAAGGGTGAGGACATCCAAAATCGCCCAGTTACTGAGTGGTTCCAGGCAGCAAAGATATACCTCCAGGGAGGATATATCGCAATAGAGAAGCCTCATAATGCACATTTGGTAGAGGTGGCAGAGCAGTTATCTACTAAATTAGAGCAGGCCACCGTCGAGTTGATGACACAGAGTGGACATGTAACAATCACTCCTCCCAAGCAGCAGTCTGGCAATGCCATCAATTCTGATGCAGCGAGGATTAACGCCCGCGTTGCCAATATCGCTGCAATAGCAGGCAGACGAGGTGATGCCAGCGGAACAGATGCTGTTGCCGAGATGGTCATCTTATCACCCATGGGTTACTACCAGTGCGACCCTCACCAGGGTGTCTTGGTCAGCTCCTCATACACAGATGAAGATGGCAACGAGGTTGTAAAAGAAGAGATACACAATCCCGACTACACCAAGCGCAGCAGCGGTTGCCTTGCCGACGGTGCTGCCATGTGGCTTAACACCAAGAATGCTCAGACACCTACTAACAAAGTCACCAACCGCGCTGACGGTCAGGGGGCTATCAACGAACTGATGGGCGCCAGCGAAGAGCATTACTATCAGAGGAGTCTGATGGCTTTTGATTGGAACGCACAAGACCGCAAGAAGCCTAACGGCTTTACTGAAACCATCCGCGTGTGGGGCAGCCACAATATGAAGACCAATAAGGACTATTACTTCGTGGAGCAAAAAGCGCAGTCAGCCGTAGGAGGTCAGCAAGAGGGCGATGCTCGCTTTGATCCCAACAAGACCCTTTATGCAGGTCCTTACAAAGAAGATGAATGGATAGACGCAAATTACGACACTGAAAACACACATTACACAAGATACTATGGTGCATTTTGGCAGTCGGGCGAATACTCGCTGAACCTTGTTGGTTCAGGCACCATAAAACTGGAGGATGCCCTTCCTACTACCGACAACAACACCATGAGCACATCTATAGCTGTAGGCGAGACTCACTCAGAGACAAGCACCGTTGGAGTCTCCATGGGCATGGTAGGTTTTAACCCTTCAGTCGGCCTCAATTACTCACACGGATGGACGAATGGCACCAGTTACACCATGACCACTACCACCAATACCAAGGAGATAGCGGTGCAGAAGAACACTGAGGCAAATAAGGTGATATGGAAATACGAGAACGGTCAGAAGACCTACGAGGATACTAAAAAGGACAAGCACCCGCTGGTTCCTACCTCAATCACCACCGACGTAAACATGGACAACCAGGCATGCTGGTCAGTAGAGAATCCAGAAGGGGAATACACCCTGGAGGTGACGAGCAACTCATATTTGAGGAGTATATACGACAATGGCGATTGGAAGACTTGGAAAGGCCTCTCGCCATCTAAAGAGAATAACAAATATAAGCTCATCGTGCCTAACCGTGCTGAGCAGACATGGCACATGGACGTCACCTTCCCTGAGATTGGTCAGGAGGGTCATGAGGGACAGAAGGGTCTGCTCACCCAATACTTGAAAGAACAGTTCCCAGACCTCTATCAGACAAAACAGTTGCTTGCCGACAAGACGGCTGAGAGCGAGAACACCATCAAGATATTGGTGAACCAGGCAGATTATTTGCTCCACAACACTGATGGCGGTCAGACGCTGCGCGAGTATGCTCTCGACCTCGGCATCTCTCAATATACCATCAAGTGGTTTACCACCGATGACAAGCACAGCGTATATACAGTTGATGTTAAGGCAAAAGAATGAGTAACAAGATATGTCTTAACTACTTTATATTTATCCATAATCGGCCATAGGGGAGCAGGAAAATGCGTAAACATAATTATTAACAACTAAAAAAGTACATGACGAAATGAAAATTATTGATTGCGAATTTCATTATTATTTACCAGAGTTGATGGACTATCTCGCTACGAGAGATAAGGCCATGAGGTATTATCCAGAAACAAAAGTTCTAGAAGTGAGGGATAAGATCTATGCCCATTTCAGTGGCGTAACGAACACCTACCCAGTTATTGACGAGTTGATGAACTTCGGAGCAGAGCGCGTGGCGGAAATGGACCGTTGCGGCGTTGACGCCGCTGTGATGTCCAGTTCGCCTGCATTGGAGGAACTGCCCGAAAAGGAGTGCGTGTATTTCGCTAAGAAATCCAACGACGCTGTTGCAGAACTCATCAAGAAATTCCCCGGTCGTTTCTATGGTGCTGCCGTGTTGCCGACGCCATACGTCGATGAGGCCATCAAGGAGCTGGAGCGTTGCGTCAAAGAATTAGGCTTCAAATACTGGCACACACATTCCAATTACATGCACGAGCACCTGTATGAAGAGAAATACCTTCCTCTGCTGGCTAAGGCTGAAGAGCTGGGCTGCGCCGTCTATGTTCATCCGCAGGCTTCCGACGACAAGGATATGAAGGAGATGGGCTACGTATATTCTTCGCCCGGTCTCGGCTTCGGACTGGATGCCATGAAGACGTCGTTGCGACTGATTCTGAACGGCACCTTCGACAAGTTCCCCAAGCTGAGAATGATTCTCGGCCATTGTGGCGAATACTTCCCGTTCATCATCGACAGGGTTGACAACCGTTTTGCA
>CACZMV010000011.1:65599-120145 GCA_902782305.1 uncultured Prevotellaceae bacterium | reverse complement strand
TTCTCCATCCTTGAGAACATCTTCTACCTGCTGTTTGGCCATGAAATGGGCCTTGGAACCGTACTGTTCCGAGGTTTGGAGGTGGCCCTTGTCCACATGGGATGCAGTGCTATCGTCGCTGCAGGACTCATGCTGGCAGTTCGTATCATTGAACGTTCTCGTTCTCGATTAGGCATTAAAAAGAGTGATATTGGAATGTCTGTATTTCTGTTAATGGAAGCACCTGTGCTGCACGTGTTCCACAATGCCTTCCATTTCATGCCACTGGTGCAGTTCATTTTCGTATTCGGCACCTTGGGCGGTCTTCTGATGTGGACTTATTACTACGATGTAGATATGATACACCGTTGGCTTGACAAAGGTCTCGACAAACAGTTCGCTTTGCTTGACTCCATCAAGAGCGGTCCCCCTGAGGACTTTTTCGACATTATCTGTTATGTGCAATTGCATGTGGAGTTGTCGGTAGCTGCTAAGAGCAGGGTTATGGTTCGGGAATCAGGGCTGGTGAAAGATCTTCCTTTGACGGAGGGAAATAAGGAATTAATCCTCTCTCAATATGAAGAATACAAAATTCTTGAGAAGAAATTAGGGAAGCTGGCAAGAATGACCATCGCCCCTATCGTGAAATATTATCCTGCTGATTATAAAGCACTCGAAGCCCTTCGGGCTGAATGCAAAAAGACAAACATAACAACAAATAAATCATGAAGACTATGCCTACAACAGAACGTGTATTCCAGCTATTTAAGGAATTAAACCAGATACCCCGTCCTTCACATCATGAGGAACGGGTGGCTGACTATCTATGCCAGTTTGCAGAACGACTGCACTTACCCTATAAACGCGACAAGGAGAACTGCGTAGTGATCAGTAAGCCTGCAACACCAGGACATGAGGGGGCAGAGCCGATAGTGCTGCTGAACCACATGGATATGGTTTGTGTGGGAATGAAAGACCCCCTGGCCGACCCCATCGAGGCATATGTGGAGAACGGATGGATGAAGGCGCGAGGCACCTCGCTGGGTGCTGACAACGGCATCGGTCTGTCGATGGCACTGGCTGTGCTGGAAGACGACAGCATAGTGCATCCAGCACTGGAGGTAATGACCACCACCAACGAGGAGGACGGTATGTCGGGCGCCTCGCAGTTGAGCAAGGACTTCCTGAAAGGCAGGAAGGTGATAAACCTGGACTCAGAGGATTACGACACCATTACCACGGGAGCGGCAGGTGCTTGTCTGCAGTTCCATCGCATACCCGTAGTGCGCAAGCAGGCGCCTGGGGGCAAGCGCAGGTGGTACAGAATAAGATTTGAGGGGGGACTGGGTGGCCACTCTGGCGTGGACATCAACAAGGGCAGATGCAGTGCGGTGGTGCCTGCATGGGCCATCTTAGCTGCCATCTACAATGAATACGAGTTTGACGTGGCTTCTATCAACATCGGTGAAGCCAACGCCTCGATAGCTTCATCGGCAGAAATCGTGTTGACCATTCCTTCGGGCGAGGGCTCGGAATTCGTGAAGCAGCAGGAGGAGATGATGAACGAATGGTTGCAGGAGGAATATGGCAAGACGGACCCGAAGATGCACTGCACGATAGAGAAATGCGAGCGCGAGGAAACGGTGATAAACGCAGAGGCGCTGGAAGCCCTGCTGACTTGTCTGGAACAGACGCCACAGGGTGTGGTGAAGATGAGCGAAGCGATGAAGGGAACGGTGGAGACATCGAACAACGTAGGGCGCATCGAGACAATGGATGATTGCATCTTCGTATCGACCCACACGCGCAGCTTCATAGACAGTGACATGGAAGAACTGAGTCGCGACATAGCCAACGTGTTTGCTGCCTGCGGAGCAAAGAGCGAAATGGTGATGTCGGCACCTGCATGGCAGGAAGACCAGCAGTCGGAATTTCTGCGCTTGACGTCAGACACATTCCAAGACGTGCTGGGGTGGCGCCCAAGGATGGTGGCCATGCACTTTGTGCTGGAAGCAGGATTCTTTGTACAGCACTATCCGGGCATACAGATGGCGAGCATAGGGCCTCGCATCGTAGAGCCCCACTCTACCAGTGAGCGCATAGAGCTATCGACGATAGAGGATATATGGAAGGTATTAAACGAACTGCTCAAGCGATTGGCTTGAGCAGTTCTGTTTTTAGCGAAATACCACACTCGTGGTATACAGAATGCCATAAATGGGCTATTTCACGGTAGAGAAAAACGCCGTACCTTTGCACCTAAAATTATTAGGCTAAAGGATAAAGAATGAAGAAACAAACAATTGCTATCAACACCCCATTTGTACGGCCAGATGTCTACGGTTCACTGGCCGTTCCTATATATAATAATGTGGCATTCGAATTTCAGGATGCCCAAGAAATGGCTGATGCCTTCTGCAATCGCATCAAGGCTCCTGACTATGCCCGTGTAGAAAACCCAACGGTGACTCAGTTTGAACAACGCGTAAAGGCACTGACGGGTGCCCAGCACGTAACAGCATTCAATTCTGGTATGGCTGCTATCAGCAATGCGCTGTTGTCTGTAACTGAGCACCAGAAGAACATCGTATCGTCGCACCATCTGTTTGGCAACACGCTGGCCCTGATAAGCAGCACACTGCCACGCTTCGGAGTAGAGCCCAGACTGAGAGATCTGACGAATATAGAGGAGGTGGAAAAGGCCATTGACAACAACACTTGTTGCGTATTTCTGGAAGTGCTGACCAATCCGCAATTGGAGGTTGCCAACTTGCAGGCTATCACTGAGATAGCCCATCGGAAAGGGGTTCCTGTGATAGCCGATTCGACCCTGATACCTTTCACAGAAACCAACCTGAAAGCGTTGGGCGTAGATGTGGAAGTGGTGGCAAGCACCAAATATATATCAGGAGGAGGCACATCGCTGGGAGGTCTGATTATAGACTATGGCACCTTCCCAGAAATCAACCAGCGTGTAAAATATGAACTGCTATTCAACCTAGGTGCCTACATGTCACCACAAGCGGCCTACATGCAGACATTAGGACTGGAAACACTGGATGTGCGCTATCATCGACAAGCAGCCTCAGCACTGCAATTGGCAAAAGACCTGAAAGAGATAGTAGCCATCAAGCGTGTCAACTATGTGGGATTGTCGGACAATCCCTATCACGCATTGGCACAGCAACAGTTTGGAAAGACTGCGGGAGCAATGCTCACCATTGACCTGGAATCGAAAGAGCGATGTTTCCACTTCCTGAACAGACTAAAACTGATACATCGAGCCACCAACCTCTTCGACAATCGCAGCTTGGCCATCCACCCTGCATCGACCATCTTCGGAAACTTTACCCAGCAACAACTGGAACAGATGGACGTGAGAGACACCACCATACGATTGTCCATAGGACTGGAGGCACCAGAAGACTTAATCCTTGATATCCAACAAGCATTACAACAAGATGACTTATAACTTCGACAATATAATAGACCGAACAGGGAGTGGCGACCTGAAGCACAGCGTACTGAAGGAAAGATACGGGCGTGACGACTTGTTGCCCCTCTGGGTGGCAGACATGGATTTTGAGACACCCGATTTTATCACAAAAGCACTTCAGCAACGCCTGGAGCATTCGCTTTTCGGATATACCGTAGTACCTGACGAGCTATGGATTAGTATCATTCAATGGATTCAGGAGCATCACGACTGGAGAGTGCGTAGAGAATGGCTGACCTACATTCCTGGTATCGTAAAAGGTATCGGCATGGCCATCAATGTGTTCGTCAAGGAGAACGAGAAAGTGATTATCCAGCCTCCCGTCTATCATCCCTTCCGACTAACGCCCCAAGGGAATGGGCGACAGGTTGTGTTGAACCCCCTGAAAGAACTATCTGACGGAAGTTATGAGATGGATTTCGAGCAATTGGCAGAGGTGACTGACAAGCAATGCAGACTGCTGATACTGAGCAATCCGCACAATCCCGCAGGCATTTGCTGGAGTGCTGAAACATTAAGACGCCTAGCCCACTTCTGCTATGAGCGAAACATCATTGTGATAAGCGACGAGATACACAGTGACATGGCACTTTTCGGGAATCAGCATGTGCCCTTTGCCACCGTGAGCGAGGAAGCTGCCCAAATAAGCATCACCTTTGGAGCTCCCTCCAAGACCTTCAACATTGCAGGAATAGTCAGTTCGTATGCTATCGTGCCCAACCCCACCCTGCGACGTCGATTCTACTCGTGGCTGGAAGCCAACGAACTGAACGACCCACCGATTTTTGCTCCAATAGCTACCATAGCGGCCTATAACGAGGGAGAAGAATGGCGAAAGCAGATGCTTCACTATGTGGAAGACAACATTCGATTCGTAGAGAATTACTGTAGAGAGCAACTACCCAAGATAAAACCGCTGCGTCCTCAGGCCTCTTTTCTGGTATGGCTGGATTGTAGGGAACTGGGATTCAATCATGACCAGCTCATCGACCTTTTCGTGAACAAGGCTCACTTGGCACTCAACGATGGAGAGATGTTCGGCAATGGAGGTCAAGGGTTTATGCGAATGAACGTAGGTGCTCCGAGGGCAGTGCTAAAACAGGCACTACAGCAACTAAAAGAGGCACTAAAATAGCGAAATACCACACTCGTGGTATATAGAATGCCATAAATGGGCTATTTCACGGTAGAGAAAAACGCCGTACCTTTGCATCGTGATTCAATCACAAAACAATTACAGGAATTAATAATAAATTAAAAAAGGAAAGAATTATGAAAACAATGATGGATTTTCGAATGTGTTGCTGTTATAGCATGCACATGACACGTAATGAAAAGAAGAAACAGTATCAACACAATAATAATATATATAAGAAACAACAACATGAAAAAATCAGTATTCCGCATAGCATTGATCTTAGGGCTGCAGCTTAGCCTGACAGTCAGTGCACAAACAGAGAAAATATCGTTGCGCATTCCCAACTTCGCACGTCCACTCGTGGAGAAATGGGCCAACGACTATAAAAACAGTAACCATAACGTTGATTTCCATTTTACGACAGGGAAATCGCAGGATAACAACACCCTTACACTGACAACCGATGCAGACGGAGTAAGTTTTGCACGCTATGCAGTGCTTCCTGTTACCACAAAAGACTCAGAGGCTGCACATCTAACAGCTTCACACCGATTGAACAACAAAAAGCTGCGCTCACTGTTCTTCGTAAAAGACGAATGGGATGAGGATGTCAAAGAGACAAAGGCAGACAAACAAGTACATGTATATACAGGTAACAGTCAGTTGTCGGCATCACGCCTTTATGCTTCACATTTGAAGCAGGAAAATGCCAACTACAAAGGTAAGAAAATTGCAGGAGACGATTCTTTCCTTATCACAGCCATTAACCGAGACCCCCTTGGAATAACGGTTAACTATCTGTCCAACATCTTCGACCTGAAGAGTCGCGAGTTGCGCCCCAGCCTTGCTCTATTGCCCCTAGATATTGACAAGCAAGGAAGACAGGCTCTGGAAAACGGACGGCTGGACAACATCATCGAATTGTTAGAGCAAGAGGAGTACGCAGAAATTCCCATTGGCAACATTGGTTTCGAATACAACCATGCCAATGTGGCTATCAACGACTTCGTACGTTGGATTCTGACCGTTGGTGTACGCGACCTTCATCAATATGGGCTGCTTTCATTGCCACAAAAAGAACTGGTGGCACAGCAGCATCGCGTGGATCAGAAGTTCCTGGCACAAAAATAAACTTTAGCCACCCATTTTATATATTAGTAATTTGTTTCATTTAGAAGAAGGGACGGGCATTATGGGCCCGTTCCTTTAGAGGAGACTTGTATTTATGAAAAAAAGATTGTTTATCTCTATTGTTGTACTGGCTGCAAGCATTTCGGCCTTTGCACAAACCACATTAACGGGTCGCATCACGGA
Organism: uncultured Prevotellaceae bacterium; assembly: GCA_902782305.1. Classification (GTDB taxonomy): domain Bacteria; phylum Bacteroidota; class Bacteroidia; order Bacteroidales; family Bacteroidaceae; genus Prevotella. Next base: position 114,218 of record CACZMV010000011.1, on the reverse strand, counting down.
TGCCCGTACTGGAGAACCCCTGATAGGAGCCTCGCTGGTTCCAAAGTCAAGTAAGGAATTAGGTGCTGTAACTGATATAGACGGAAATTTCAAACTCGTCACCAACGTTGAACTCCCACTAACCCTTAGCGTTCAGTTTATTGGTTATCGTTCACAAGAAGTTGATGTATATGATGCCTCAGAACCTATTGACATACAATTGATTGACGCTTCTGACCGAATAAACGAAGTGGTAATCATTGGTTATGGAGCACAGAAGCGCCTTGAACTGACTAGCAGTATTTCGACCGTAGGACAGGATTTGCTAAATCAGTCCGTCGGTTCTGTTGAAAACGCCCTGCAAGGTGCTGTAGCAGGACTGAATGTCGCTACGACCTCTGGCCAGCCAGGTGCTGTCAGCAACATTCGTATTCGTGGTGGTAACTCCATCACAGGAGGTAATGAGCCACTATATGTCATTGACGGTCTCATCGTATATAACGATATAGCCTCTACTTCAACGGGGGCTTCCGGAAGTGATGCAGCACTCGACCCTCTGTCATTCCTCAACCCAAACGATATTGAGAGAATTGAGGTATTGAAGGACGTATCGGCTACTGCCATTTATGGTACACGCGGTGCCAATGGTGTCATCATCATCACGACAAAGAAAGGTTCGCACGGCAAGAACAACATCAGCTATAGCGGTACATTCGGATGGAGCAAGGCTGCTAAAACACTTGACTTCCTGAATGCACAGCAATTTACTGAACTTTATAATGAACTGACACCCAATGCGCCACTGGCTGCTCCCACGGCCAACCATGATTGGCAGGATGCTGCCCTGCGTACCGCTTTCTCTCAGGAACATCAGATTAGCTTTACAGGTGGTGACGAGGTTTCTCGCTACACCATCAGCGGAGGCTATAAGGACCAAAAGGGTATCATTATCGGTACCGACCTGAAGCGCTATACGGGTCGTATCAATTATGAGCGAAACATACTGAAAAACTTATTGATAGGCGTGAATGCCACGGGTGCCTATAGCAATTTGGAAGGACTGCGAAATGTGGACCATGACAACTCTGGACAGACGGCTAAGTGGGCTGCAAATAGTTGGATGTCAGCACTGATTACCCCACAAACACAGGCAATCTATAATGCAGACGGTTCTTTCAACTACTCGCCAACTCCCATCAGTCAGGACTTGTTTATAAGAGACGGACAGGCAGTAGTGGGTAACCCCATCTCGGACCTCTATAACATCAAGACCTCTACCAGCAACACCCGTGTGATAGCCAATGCTTTTGCCGAGTGGGAAGTGATAAAGAATCTGAAGTTGAAGGCCAATATTGGCGCTGATCTCTCGAATACGAAGCAGAACAACTATTCGCCCTCGTATACAACGACAGGTCTGGAGCACAATGGTGTGGCTTCTGTAGGCGACAACCGTACCAACGTTTGGCAGGCTGAGTTTACGGCTAGTTACGACAATACTTTCAAGCGTCTGCACCATATCAACGTGTTGGGTGGTTATACAACACAACGCACAGACCGTAGCGGTTTTGCCACCACAGTTCGCAACTTTGCCAATGATGACACAGGCTACGACAATCTCTCAGCTGGCAGTGACTTGTATCGTTCGACGAGCGACAGAATAATCAGTACACTGCAGTCTGTTTTAGGACGTGTGAACTACTCTTTCGATTCACGTTATAACGCCTCGTTGACGCTTCGTGCAGATGGTAGCAGTCGCTTTGCCAAGGATCACAAATGGGGTTGGTTCCCTTCCGCTGGTTTCTCTTGGAATATTGACAAGGAAAAATTCATCCATCTGGGCAAGCAGGTTGATTTCCTACAGCTTCGACTCTCTGCAGGTATCGTAGGTAATCAGGAGATTGGTGACTACCAATTTGCCGCCACTGTATCACCAACAGAAACGCCATTCATCTATAACGGTCAAGAGACTGTGGCTTACTACATCGTGAACAAGGCCAACCCAGACCTGAAGTGGGAAAAGACAGCATCTTATAACATTGGTATCAGCTCTGGTTTCTTCCAGAATCGTCTGAACGTCACGCTGGATGCATATTACAAGAAAACAAGCGACCTGCTGTTGCAAGTGCCTGTAGAGGGCGTGACGGGTTATGCCACTGCACTGCGTAACGCAGGCTCTGTTACCAACAAGGGTATAGAATTGGAGATAGGCGCTGTGCTTATTGACCGCAAGGATTTGAAATGGAACGTGAATGGTAATATCGCTCACAACAAGAACGAAGTAACCTCGCTGGGACAAGCCACGTCTATCATCCCTAGCATCGGTGGAGCAACACTGGGCTATATTTCACCACTGATTGTTGCAGTTGGCGAACCTCTCGGAACTTTCTACGGTTATAAGTTTGCAGGCATCGTACAGTCGGAGGAGCAAGCAGCCACACTGACTCCACAAACCATCAACAAACTGGAACCAGGCAACCCTTACTACGAGGACGTAAATGGCGACGGCGTGGTGAACACAGAAGACCAGACCATACTGGGTAATGCTCAGCCTAAGTTCACCTACGGACTGAATACCACACTGAAGTATAAGCAATTCGACTTGCTCATTGCCATTGCCGGTTCTTACGGCAACAAGCTCTATAACGGTCTTGCTACCCGTCTGACCAAAGGCTCTACCTATTATAATAGCTTAGCCGTAGTGGCAGACAGATGGACTCCCACTCATCCTTCTAACGAAATCCAAAAGGCCAGCAATGATCTGACAGTAGTATCGGATAGCCGTTATGTAGAAAACGCCAGCTATCTGCGTGTAAAGAACATCCAGTTGGGCTATACATTCCCTGTTCCTCAGATTACACGTGATGCCCGTCTGCGCTTGTACCTCTCATTGCAGAACTTCTTCACCATCACCAACTACTCAGGCTACGATCCTGAAGGTGGTCGAAACGGAGCCAGCGAGCAAAGCGGAATCTATCAGGGTATCGACATGGCGACCTATCCTACTGCCAAAACCGTTCAATTAGGTATTAATGTAACTTTGTAAAAGGTAAATAAGTAAAAAGGTAAATGCGTTATGAAAAAGACTATCTATACATATATTGCAACAGCAGCATTGGTGCTGACAGGTTGCGCTGATCTGGACCAGACATCCATCAGTTCTATCGACAAGGACAATTTCTATCAGAGTGAAGCAGATGTCAAAGTAGCCCTCAACGGTGTGTATCAGGTATTGACAGACGGAAGCATGAATGGCCCATGGAACGATGAGCTGATTTTCCTGAACGATTTGCAGAGCGAGTATGCTCGCAGAGGAACGGCTAATAGTGCTGCCATTACGGAGATTGGCGACTTTGCCATCACTCCCACCAATGCTTTCGTTGAGACTGCATGGCTGTATCGCTATAAGGCCATCAACCGCGCCAATATCCTGATTGACAAGGTCAACGAATCTGCATTGGCAGAACAGATTCGCATCAACTATGTACGCTCAGCTAAGTTTCTGCGTGCACTCTACTATTTCGACCTCGTGCGTCTGTTTGGCGATGTGCCTTTGGTTTTGCACGATGGAGAGGGCGAAGGAGCGCCTCGTAGCAGCAAAGATGAGGTGTATCAGCAGATTGTTAGTGACCTTACTGAAGCGGAAGGCATTACGGCCGATTTCCCCAAGCTGAGCAGTGAAGCTTCATCACCAGCTGCTTCTGGTTTGCTTTCAAAAGTTTATATCACTTGGGCACAGACAGATACGGAGTATTCAAAAGCTCATCAGAATGAACTGTATCAGAAAGCCATCGATGCAGCAAACAAAGTGATTTCTTCTGGGAAATATCAGATAATCAACAAGTTCATTGACAACTGGTCACTTGACAAGAAGGAGGGTCCTGAACTGATTTTCACCGTTGAGCATAAGTTTGGCATCAACCGTAATGTAACAGGACACTGTGTATTTTCGACAGGTTTCGTCAACAACAAGCTGCCCGTTATCGCTGCCATCAACAACAACCTGTACTATGAATATGACAGCAATGACCAGCGCCGTGATGCCTCAGTTACTCTGCGTCTGTTCGACCCTTCAAAAGGTGAGTATTTCAATTTCGAACGCCTACGTTTCCGCAAGTATATTGATACGCTCTACATGGCTAACGAGAGTGCGCCTTACATCTCTGGTCAGAACACCAGCTCATCAGTATTGCGATACGCTGAGGTACTATTGGTCAAGGCCGAGGCTGAAAACGAGCTGAATGGCCCCACCGCTACAGCCTACGAAGCGCTGAACGCCATCCGTCGTCGTGCCTACTGGAATCCGTATAATAATAATCAGAGTCAGCCAGCCAATGGTACTCCACTTGAGCTTTCCGGCCTGAGCAAGGAACAGTTCCGTCAGGCTGTACAGCAGGAACGCTATTTGGAATTCGTTACTGAAGGTAATCGATGGTTCGACCTGAAGCGTTGGCATATTCTGGTCAAAACCATCAAGGAGAAGGTGCCTGCCGACGACTTGAAATACAAGAATATTTCCACGCGCAACTATTATCTCCCATTGCCACAAACCCAGATTGAGCTCAATCCTAATCTAGTGCAGAACTGGGGCTATGCTGGTGAGACTTCGGGCGATCCCTATAGCGCATTAGGTTGGCAATAAAAATAAAAACAAAAACGGTAAAAAGCAAAAAGGTAAAAACAAAAAAAATAACGATTATGAAAAAGCAAGTGAAAAATATCTTCCGCAACACCCTGCTCATCGCAGCCGTTGCATCTATATCAGCCACTCAGAGTGTTGCACAGACCGCAAACGATTATAACAAGCGTGAACTGCTGTGGCAAGTATTGGACCAGAGTCGTGCCAACGACTACGTGCCCGTGTTCTTCAACATCCATTTCCCTGATAAAACGGGACAGAAAGCTGTTCAGTCACATATTGACTGGTACAAGACAACTCATGTTGACTTTGTCAACGTGAAATACGAATACTTCCCGGAAATACAGGCTGTCAACAGCACAAAGGATTGGAAGAAAATCAAGTCGTTTGCTCCTGAGACATGGGAGGAACAACTCAATGTGATTCGTCAGCTGAAACACGAATTAGGCAGTGAAGCCCTGATTATTCCAACAGTATTCTCGCCTTTGCGTGTACTTATCCAAACTGCGGGCTCCCAACTCTCCAGCGACAGGGAAGGACGTCGTCACTTCGTAGAACTGATTAAACAAGATCCCAAAGCCATCAAGCCAGCGCTCGAGGCTGTCACCAAGAGTCTGATATACTATATCCGTGAGGCTCGCAAGGCTGGTGCCGACGGATTCTATATCTCCAGCCAGGGTGATGACTTGGAGGAGTTTGGCGGCGATGTTTTCAACAAAATCATCAAGCCCTATGATCGCCAATTAAGTGATGTTGCTGCAGAGATTGCTCCTTTCAACATTCTACACATTTGCGAAAGTGGCGGTCACTTTACACCAGAGACTTTCAACGATTATCTTGACTATCCTGGCAGCGTCATCAACCCACCACTCCACAACTGGAAGGACAAGAGCATCAGTCTGGCTGACATCAGCAAACTCTTCCATCGTCCTGTATTGGGTGGACTGAATAATCGCAGTCAGGCGCTCAAAGAGGGTAATCTCGCAGAACTGAAAGCCGAGGTAGACGAGATATTGAAGAATGCTCCTGCCAACTTCATCTTTGGTGCAGATGATTCAGTATTCAATGATGTTGATCAGGAGACACTTCGAAAGTTAGTAGACTATATCCACACATGGAGACAGACACATAGGAAATAATATTTGCTCAATTTTTTCCTTGTTCGGGTTGCAAAGTTTTAATGGCTTTGCGCCCGAATTTTTAAAATAATTTGGTTTTTCACTCACTTATTCGTAATTTTGCAGCAATGAAAAGAACATTGATATGGATTGGCGCACTCGTAGTGGGTGCTGTATTGGGAGTGCTTGGACTTGATTGGCTCAATGCATTGATGGAATTTTTGGCTATCGTCTATACCAGACTGTTTCAGTTGTTAGCTATTCCCACCATCGTACTAGCAGTCATTACAACCTTTTCGACCTTCGGAACGAAAGGTTCTGGAAAGATATTTGCCCGAACACTTACCTACACCTTGCTAACTACTTTTTCTGCTGCAATAGTGGGAGCGATCCTCTACACGCTGATAGCACCAGGAAATCTGCCAACCCTTACATCAGAGGTTTCAACTGTTACCCCTGAGACCTCCTACTTCGACCATATTGTAAGTATTATCCCTAACAACATTGTCAAGCCATTCCTTGAGGGAAATATTCTCTCCCTGCTACTATTGGCTTTTGCCATTGGATTCGGGCTATCTAAACTACCTGAATCAGAAAACAAGGCTGTTGTTGTGAAAGGTCTTCTAGGACTTCAAGACCTCCTCTTTCTGCTTATCCACGGACTCATTTGGGCATTACCCTTGGGTATTATAGCTTTCTCTGCTCAACTTTCAGCCCAATTGTCTGCTGGTGTTATTGCTGATTCCATTGGGAAATATGTTCTAGTGGTGTTAGGTGGTAATGCTATTCAATTTTTCGTCGTACTACCATTATTCCTATTGGCAAGAGGACTTAACCCTATTCATGTGCTAAACAAGATGATGCCTGCCGTGCTAATGGCATTATTTACCAAGAGCAGTGCTGCTACCCTACCCGTCACGATGCAGTCTGCAGAAAGACGTTTGGGAATACAAAAAAAGGTAGCACGCTTTGTGCTACCTATCTGTACCACCATCAACATGAATGGCTGTGCAGCTTTTATCCTCGTTACCTCACTCTTTGTGATGCAGAACGGAGGAATACCCATTACATGGATTACCATTCTCTCATGGACATTTATTTCCGTTATTTCAGCTGTAGGAAATGCAGGTGTCCCAATGGGTTGCTATTTCCTCACACTCTCATTGATGTCTGGCATTGGCGCTCCCATAGCAATCTTAGGTGTAATACTACCTATCTACACCATTATCGATATGATTGAGACCGCTGAAAATGTATGGTCAGACTCCTGCGTTGCAGCGATTGTTGACCACGATGAACGTGACATTGAAATCACTTCTTGATTTCGATGTCGCGCTTGACATTATTGCGTATCTTCGTGAGATAGCCTTTCATGCCGTCGGCATCTTTGTTGTCGATGATTTCCAATAGTTCTTTCAACTCCGTACGAATCTGAGCCACTTGGTCGTGGGTGTAGGGGTTGAAAAGAATTTCCTGCAACAGATAGTCGTCTTCATTCAACACACCCTTGGCAATGCGCATGTGGCGCTTGAAGGTGGTACCAGGGGCGTCCTGATGCTTCATGACAGCAGCAAAGACGAAGGTGGAGACGAAGGGAATACTCAATGAGTAAGCCACCGTCTTATCGTGCTCCTCGAAGGTGTATTCGTAGATGTTCAAGCCCAGCTTCTGGTAGAGGTCCTTGAAGAAAATACGACCCATATAATCGCCCTCGCTGATGATGATGGCGTTTTCTTCAGAGAGCTGTTGCAGATTGGCAAAGGTAGGACCGAACATGGGGTGCGTAGAAACATAGCGGCGACCCGACTTTTCGTAGAACTCCTTGAGGTCGGTCTTCACGCTGGCAATATCGCTGATGATGCAGTCCTTGGGCAGGTAAGGCATGACCTGTTCGAACACAGGGATGGTGTATTTCAGCGTGACAGCATTGATGAGCAACTCGGGTTTGAACTCCTTGATTTCGTCGAAGGTGGTGAAGCGCTGACAATTATAGGTGAAGCGCATGCGCTTGGCGTCGCGCTCATAGACAGCCACTTCGTGGTCAAAGCTCAGCAGGTCGATGAAGAACGAGCCCATCTTGCCTGCACCTAATACTAGTATTTTCATATTTTCTATTTACAATTGGACAATTTACAATTTACCATTTATTTCTCAATTTTCTGATTTTTCAATTTTATTGTCGGTCTGTAGCCAAATGACCAAATATCCAAATTCATCAATCAATTGTAAATAGTAAATTGTAAAATTGTAAATTACTTATTGACGATTTCAATTTGCTGGCGAACAGACTCTTCGTGAATGCTCTCGAAAACCTTGGCGACAAACTCAGGAGCCATGCCCGTGAGGGACCCCTGCACACCACGTTTCTCCAGAATCTCGTTGTAGCGCGAGGCCTGAAGAACGGTCATGTTGTGTTCCTTCTTGTAATGACCAATCTCGCGACAAACCTCCATGCGCTTAGCCAGCAACTCCATCAGCTGGTTGTCTAACTCATCAATCTGTTTGCGCAACTGCTGGATGCCTTCGGTAGTGACATGCTCGTCGCGGATAACCAACAGCGAGAGGATGTAGTCGAGAACATCGGGGGTAACCTGCTGCTTGGCATCGCTCCACGCCTTGTCAGGATCGCAGTGACTCTCAACAATCAAGCCATCGAAACCAAGGTCCATAGCCTGCTGACACAAAGGAGCAATCAGTTCACGACGTCCACCAATGTGGGAGGGGTCGCAGATGATGGGCAGTTCAGGAATGCGGCGATGCAACTCGATGGGAATCTGCCACATAGGAGCATTGCGGTATATCTTCTGCTCGAAGCTGGAGAAGCCACGATGGATAGCTCCCAAACGCTTCACACCTGCTTGGTTCAGGCGCTCCATAGCACCAATCCAGAGCTCGAGATCTGGGTTGACAGGATTCTTGACGAATACAGGCACATCAACCCCCTTCAAAGCATCAGCCAAAGCCTGCATGGCAAAGGGGTTGGCAGTAGTGCGAGCACCAATCCACAGGATGTCCATATCGTACTTCAAGGCCAACTCTACATGTTCAGGTGTAGCCACCTCAGTGGAAATCAGCATGTGGGTTTCGTCCTTTACCTGCTTCATCCAGGGAAGGGCTTTCTCGCCATTACCCTCGAAGCCTCCTGGCTTGGTACGAGGCTTCCACACACCAGCACGGAAGTTATGACAGCCTTTCATAGCCAGCTGGCGCGCTGTATTCATCACTTGCTCCTCAGTCTCAGCACTGCAGGGACCTGCAATGACGAAGGGGCGTTCGTTGTCACTCGGTAAATTCAACGGTTGAAGTTCCAGTTCCATATTGTTAGTTATTATCAATTTTTTATGTTTAGAAAGAAATGATGGGAAATTGGGGGAAATTTTTATACTCCAATATGAGCGCAGCATAATTAACCATAATTTCCCATAATTTCTTTCATTTATTTTAAATTCTTAATCCGCCTTAGCGCCTCCTGTATTTTATCCTCCTTAGCACAAAGGGAGATGCGGATATAGCGCTCGCCATTCGAGCCAAAGATGAAGCCGGGGGTGATGAAGACACGGGCTTCGTGCAACACCCGTTCCGTCAGATCTTCCACATTCTGGATGCTATCAGGAATCTTGCCCCAAAGGAACATGCCCTCTTGATTCTTATCATAGGTGCACCCTAAGACATCCATAATCTTCTCAGCCCACTGACGACGACGGGCATAGGTATTGATATTGAACTCACGATGCCATGCCTCATCGTTCTTATAGGCCTCAGCAGCAGCCAGTTGGATGCCACGGAAGGTACCACTCTCAATGTTAGACTGTACCTTCAGAATCCACTGAATGAACTGAGGATTCGAGGCACAAAGACCTACACGCCAACCAGGCATGTTGTGCGACTTGGACATTGAATTGAACTCAATGCAGCTGTCCTTGGCACCTGGAATCTGGAGAATGCTCAGATGTTCATTGCTGAGAATAAAGCTGTAAGGGTTGTCGTTGACTACGACAATATTATGTTCCTTGGCAAACTGCACCAAACGCTCGTAGGTAGCTCTTTGGGCTCTTCCTCCTGTAGGCATATTAGGATAATTCGTCCACATCAACTTCACTCGCGACAAATCCATCTTCTCCAGCTGGTCAAAATCGGGTTGCCAACCATTGTCCTCGCGCAGGTCGTAGTTCACAATATTAGCACCTAAAATTTTTGACAAAGAGGTGTAGGTAGGATAGCCAGGATTGGGCACTAATACGCTGTCGCCAGGATTGACGAAAGCCAGTGTTACATGCAGGATGCCTTCCTTGGAACCAATCAGAGGCAACACCTCGCTCTTGGCATCCAAATCGACATCATACCAGCGCTTGTAAAAGCCTGCCATAGCCTCGCGCAACTCAGGAGTGCCCTGAGTAGGCTGATAACCATGAGCATTAGGCTGACGGGCCACCTCGCACAACTTATCAATGGTTTGTGGCGAAGGGGGCATATCGGGACTTCCGATGGCCAATGAGATAATATCCTTGCCCTCGGCATTAAGCTGTGCCACTTCTTTCAACTTGCGACTGAAATAGTACTCCTGTACTAAACTTAATCTCTCTGCTGGTTGTATCATATTTTTTAACTTTGAACTTTGAATTTTGGTCTTTATGATTACCTTAATTTGTCTGTCGACCGTCCTTATATTCTCCCAATATCTTAAAATCCTTGGTCAATGGGATAATTGCATCAATAGACTGACGATAGCGCGTCAGGTCGTCATACATCAAATCGACATAGAACAGATATTCCCATTCGCGTCCGATGATGGGCAACGACTGAATCTTCGTCAGGTTAATCTTGTAGAACGAGAGGATAGCCAGTACATGACTGAGTGAGCCTTCTTCGTGAGGCAACGAGAACACGATGCTGGCCTTGTTAGCCTCTGTCAGCGGACGTAGCATATCAGCCTTGTTGGGATTGGAAACCACGAGGAAACGGGTAAAGTTATGTTTATTGTCCTCGATATGGTCTTCCAGAATCTTCATGCCATAGAGCTTAGCAGCATCAGAACTGCAGATGGCTGCCCAATGCTCACGACGTTCCTCGCTAATCATCTTGGCTGCTCCTGCAGTGTCTTCTGCTTCCACATTCTTCAGTTGTGGATGTTGAGCCAGAAACTGACGACACTGCATCAGGGCAACCGGATGGGAATGTACCTCAGTGATGGTATTCCAATCGTCATCGGGCAGACAGCAGATGCAGTGCGAGATGTGCAGTTTATGCTCGCCAACGATGGTAGTTCCCGACTCGCGCAGCAATTCGTAGTTATGTAACAATGAACCTGCAATGGTGTTCTCAATGGCTGTCATGCCAATCACGGTGGGGTCCTGCTTAATCTGCGCGAACACCTCTTCAAACGTGGCACAGCAGATAAGCTGTATTTGCTCGCCTTCGAAATACAGATGTGCTGCAATGTCGTGGAACGATCCTATCAGTCCTTGTATAGCTATTCTCTTCATATTCCTAATAAAAATCCCGCTTTCACTTTGCTGTGAAGCGGGACTGTATTTCTTTTTATTCTTTCATTGTTTATTCTTACATACGGCCTTCCGCTTCACAGGTTGCTGCAAAGTAAAAATAAAAGCCGTAAAAGTAAGCATTCAACATGTTCATTGTCTTGATATTTTTGTTTATCGCCTGCAAAAGTATTACTTTTCTGCGAATTCACCAAACAATTTGAAAGAAATTTTGCGTTTGTGGCATATTTTTGTTACTTTTACTCGTCCATCTGGAACAAAGGATCCTCAGGCATTACCATGATAGGCTTTTGATCGTAGTCTTTGAGCAGTTTCTCAGAGACGTACTTCTTGTCCACTACCAAACGGAACATATACTCACGGAACCAGCGGGCTGTCATGATGATGCATCCCTGATGGCCAGAATCTGAGCCCCAGGAGTTCTCAACCTTCCACTTCAAGGGTTTTCCATCGGCATCCAAATCGACAGCTGTCAGCGTCATTGCGTGGGTAGAGCCGCTATCGAAGGTTGAAATGCGCTCAGCCTTATTCATGCCAAAGGTGGTGCCAAACAACGACTCGTAGTCATAGTTCTCGGTATCAGCATAGCCACGCTTGCGGTCCAATTGCTTGCCAACATCGTAGCTGGAATACAGCTTACGACCATCCTTCAGCGAGGCAATAGCCAACTGCTCGATATCCCCCATTGGCAGATTCAGGTATTTCCAGTTATGACCATCGTAGGTGTGGCGATCATACTCTACCTCGTAAGTCTTGTAATACTCACGACGTGGGTCGTTCATCACCATGATAAATGTTCCGTTCAACTTTTCGCCAACCACTTCCTGATAGAACGACTGAGGGGTATAGGTCTTCACAGGGGTCAGTGCCTTACCATTCTTATCGCGGAAAGCATAAGTGAACTCCTTCACAGGTTCGCCCAGAGTGATGACCAGCATGTGGTAAATCTCGCTCAGCATCTCTGTCTTGCGCTGCAGAATATCCTTGGCTTTTTTACCCTCGTTTACCATCTTACGGAGTTCCAAGCCCTGCTCGCGGAGCTTTGACGAGATGATTCTCGACATACGTGAGGTGCTTTCTGCAGAATAGGTTTCGGGTTGCACTTCAGTGGGAACCAAACCATACTTCTCGGTCAAGTCGGCCACACCACAGAACGTACCACCATCGTTTAATGGATGATGGAAGAAGAACTGAACACGCTGATCGTCAATGGGTTTCTTACCAGTGTCGATAACACCCTGCAACATCAGGTTAGCCTTTTCCAGCTGGTCATAGAAGAACAGATAATCTTGCGAGAAGGTTACCTTCAGCGAATCAGTACGCTTGGCAAAGTTGGCACGCAGCACATTCATGCCACTGAACATCCAACAACGTCCACTCGACTTCTGATTCGTAATCGACTGCTTCTTGGTCTCTATATTAAAATAGGTGTCCAAAGCACCTGCATTCTTCTGGTTCTTGGCCAACGCGTCAATGGAGTTGGCAGCCAGTGCATTACGCAAAGCACGATCGGATGCTGTTGGCGCATTCTGCTTCTCTATCTGTTGCAGCATTTGTTTCGTAATGCCACCATCCTTGGTCTGTGCACTTACTGTCAGACTGGCTAACAGTCCTGCACATAATAATATCTTTTTCATCGTTATTTGGATTTAATGTGTATTGTCTTGGTTGTTTGGGGAGTTGTACTCTTTTTGGTAGTTTTGCTAGTCTTACTTGATTTACTAGGAGTACTAGATTTACTAGAAGAACTATTACCCTTATAATAGGTCAAAGCCTCAGGCATCCATCCCTGAATTTGTTTGATACGTGTAGCATCGCTGGGGTGGTCACTATAGATGTCAGACTGCTGACTACTACCTGTATGGGCAGCCATACGTTGCCAGAAAGACACAGCCACCTGCGGGTCATAGCCTGCCATCGCTGCGAAAATCAAGCCAAGATGGTCGGCCTCACTCTCGTGATTGCGCGAATACTTCAGATTCTTGAAATTAAACTGCTGCGACAAAGCCCATTGACCGATAGACTGTGCTGTAGCGCCAACGCCCATAGCACTCGCTACAGCCGAGCCAATCTGCAGTCCATATTGTTGCTTCATCTGCGTACTCATCTGCTCTGCAGAATGACGAGCCACAGCATGAGCAATCTCATGGCCCAGCACAATAGCCAGCGAAGCCTCATTCTGGGTAACGGGGAGCAATCCCTCGTACACACAAATCAGGCCACCAGGCATACACCAAGCGTTTACCTGATTGTTCTGAACCAGGTTAAATTGCCACTTGTAGTACTGCAAATCATCAGCCATTCCGTTAGACCTCAGATAGTTGGTCACGGCATTAGCCAACTTCTCCCCCACTCGCTTCACCATAGCTGTATTTGTAGCATTGGTAGAGAGTTTGGCACTCTTCATAAACTCCTGATACTGCTGGGTGGAAAGGCTCAGCACCTCGCCATCACTTACCATCAGACTCTGCTGTCTACCCGTAATGGGTACAGTCTTTGTGGTTCCACAGCCAACCAATATGGCAGCCAGTACCACCAATAAAATAAATCTTATGTTCTTCATATGTTCGATTAAATGATATTCCACATCATCTGTATAGGATAGTGCTTCATCAGAGGCCACAAGCGACGACCTTCCATCACCTGCTGCAGGATGATGCGACCTTCCTTCTCCGAGGGTTCCATAGGCAACAGACTACGATCCATACGGAACACCTCCTGCATCACCCACATCACACCTTGTGTAAAGCGCTTCATCAGGAAACTCTTCATCGTTTTCTTCACGGTCATGCCCCCCTTAAAGGTACCAAACTGACCATTTAAGGTTTTCAGGATAAAGAAGCAATCCATCAGTTGGCGCATGTCTATGCCCTCACTCAGCATCTCTCCATAAAGATGTTGCAATGCATATACCAGATTAGCATTGGCTGTAGGCACTACCAGCTCTCCTTTTTCCAGGAACAGTTGTTCCCTATTCTGACGGAACCAGCGTTCTATCACGGCATTTTTCAGTCTGTTCTTGGTATGAGCCATACGCGGATGAATTCTCACGGGTGTATCCTCCCATGCATCCAACCATACTATTTGGTGGGTATGTCTAACATGCTCCTGTCCAGTCTGTTTCACAAACTTAATGGCTTTCTCTCTGCCACAGTCCACATAGACATCAATACCTTTGGATTGTCTCAGTTCCTGTAGTTCTTCACCATAATAGGGAGCTACACCCTGCCCCAACAGCACACTGGTATATATCTTGCGTTCTAAGAGCTTTTTCTGGATGATAGCACAACGCTTGCTGACGGTCGCATTATTCATGCGTATCTCCTCAGCCTCAGACATCCAGTCAATGCTGACATCCTGTGGAGCACGCAATCCAAATTCAAACAATTTCTCCACTCCACTATAACAGATTCCCGTTACAGCCTGTCGTTTTGCCATCTGATACAGTTCAGCCCATTCCTCAGGGGAAGGTCCACGGCTCAGACAATCCAGTTGTCCTACCGCAACCTGCATCAATTCAAAAAACAGTTTTTCCATCCTCCTTAAAAGTCGTTTTCTATACGATGCTTGCTTTTATCGTATCCACGATGCGTTTCACGTCCTCGTCTTCCACCCAAGGACCTGCAGGCAAGCATAATCCCTTCTTGAAGATCTCTTCTGATACGCCATTAACATAAGCAGGAGCATTCTTATACACAGGTTGCTTGTGCATAGGTTTCCATACGGGACGTGCCTCTATGTCAGCATCAGACAATGCCACGCGCATAGCTTCCACGTTATCGTTAGGCTGACAATCGGTCACTGCAGTGGTAGCAGGGTGAATCACACCAAGGGCTCCACCAATGGGACCTGTCACAATAGTCTTGTAGGCATTCTCTTGTCCCTTCACCTTCAAGTCAGAATCCAAGGTGATGGTTGTCAGCCAATAGTTACTGTCATAAGCGTCATTAGGCTGTACGTGCACTGTGATGCCCTTCACATCCTTGAACAGCTCCTCATAAAGCTTCTGAACATGGTGGTGATGAGCTATATGATCGTTTACTACCGTCATCTGTCCACGACCAATACCAGCACAAATGTTCGACATACGGTAGTTATAGCCTATCTCCTCATGCTGATAATAGGGATAACTCTCGCGGGCCTGTGTGGCGTACCACATCATCTTGGTCCACGACTCTCTGTCCGGACAAATCAGCGCGCCACCACCACTGGTTGTAATCATCTTGTTACCATTAAACGACAAGATGCCATAATCACCGAAAGTGCCCAACACCTGACCCTTATAGCGTGAGCCAAAGCCCTCGGCAGCATCCTCTATGACAGGAATCCCATAGCGCTTGCCTATCTCCATGATACGTTCTATCTCGTAGGGCATCCCATAAAGAGCTACAGGCATAATAGCCTTCGGCTTCTTGCCAGTCTTGGCTATACGGTCTTTGATGGCCTCTTCCAGCAAGTCTGGATCCATGTTCCATGAACCCTTTTCAGAGTCCACGAACACGGGAGTAGCACCAAGATACATCACAGGATGACTTGATGCACAGAAGGTAAACGACTGTACGATGACCTCATCGCCATATCCCACTCCACAAGCTATCAGCGACAGATGAACAGCAGCGGTACCACTCGACAGTACCACCACTTCCTTACCCTGTCCTATAAAGTTTCGAAGATCAGCCTCAAATGCATCTACATTAGGACCAAGCGGTGCCACCCATTTGGTCTCCATAGCCTCCTGAATATATTTTTTTTCTAAACCGGCCTCACTCATCCGAGCCAGGCACAAGTGTATCTTTTTTGCCATATATTGCTAAATTTGTGCAAAGGTACGACTTTATTCGCTATCCACCAAATTTTAACCTATTTTTGTGAATATTACGACTTTATTTTTATTTGTCATGCTTAAAATACCCCATCAAGAAGTCGATAGCCTCGTCTTTTTCTATCCATGCTAGAAGCGAATATATGCAAAAATAGGCAATAAACGACAAGGCAAATCGCACATAAAGGTTATCTAAAAGAACTCCAAGCAAAACACATGCAAGAATGGATATCACAGCATTGACAACCACCCAATACACCTGACGACCTTGTTCGTGCAGGGAAATTGCGACAAAACGATCTACAAAATAAGAACCAATTAAGATGCTCAAAACTCCATAAACCAGTAAGCCATATACCATCACCATCAAGCCGTAACGAAAGGTAATTAACAAAATCAGTACACCTAGTATCTTATTAATTAATTCGCAGATAAACAAGATTTGCGTACGTCCTATTGCTTTAAATAAATTAAAATATAGATTTGTTATCACATATGCCATATTTGAAAGGCACATTACCTGCATCAGCGGAACCATCTCCAACCATTTCTCTGTCAACAACATACAGATAATATCCTCAGCCTTTACCAACAAGAAAACATTGATGGGAATGACAATAAATGCAGAGGAATGCAAAATACGTAGAGCTGCTATTTTCAGTTGTACCAAATCGTCCTGAACTCTCGAGATAATTGGATACAATGCTCGCATGCTCATATCGCTGAGGTTATAAGATACATATCCAGAGTAGTTTTCTGCCCTGTTATACAGCCCCAGCTGATGCGCATTATACTGCTTTCCTATGATTAAGGAATAGATATTGCTATACACTGCATGTACCAAAGCTGTAAACATCATAGGCAATCCAAAAGTTATCAATTGTCGAAACGACTCCACCGAGAATTTAAACGATGGCCACCAGCGTGCATATAAATAATAAGCTATGTTCATCAAAAGGGCAGCCAACAGAGTCTGTCCAACCAATGCCCAATACGCATATCCGTTAAATGCCATCAACATAGCCACCCCACCAGAAAAAAAGGATATAGATGTCGATGCCACTGCCAGTTCTTTAAATTTCAATCGTCTTTGTAGCAACGAGCGAGGCACTATTCCTACTGCATTTATCATCAGCACTAAGGCAGACACCCTCAGCACTTTCTGCAAATTGGGTGTATGATAGAAACCCTCTATTACAGGAGCTGCAAAAAACAGTAACAGATAGAGTGTCACACTGATGGATGAAGAGAATATAAACGCTGAGTTCTCATCTGCCTTTGTACACTCTTTCTTCTGTATCAGTGCACCTTCTAATCCACAGTCAATAAATGCATTTGATATTGCGAAGAACACCCCTTGCATGGCTATCACGCCAAAATCATAGGGTGTCAGTAGCCTGGCCAGTACAACACCTACAACAAACTGGATGCCAAACACCACAAATTGTTGGATACCACTCCATAGCAAACTTCTATGTGCGTCACCCGTCATCCTTTATAATCTTGAAAGTCTAAAATTATCATAGAAATACTTCATCACACCCAATGGGAGCAACAAAATAGTTAAAGGGAGATTCGCTGCATTTGAAAATAGTCTTTCATCTCGAATTCTCAGTGAAAGAGCGATATAACAAACTACACTTTTCAGATAACCTTTCTTCTTGAATAACACACATTGGTTATGATAAGCCCTATATCCCAATGGATTTTCAAACAACAGTTTCATATAATGATTGGAATATCCATCGTCATGATATCTGCAATCCTGTACTGTATAGGGAAACAGCAGGAATTGATAGTCACGGTCTATCTGATCATATACATACACATCCGTAACGAACTTCTCACCTTCAAAATATGGGAATGGATATTTAGCCAACACTTCTCGTTTAATTATCAAAGCGGTTTCCCCACTAAAACCTTTCTCAAATAAATCCGATAGATGAACTATTCTCATACTCTCAGGGAAACACTCAGTTTTATGCTCTATTTGCTTATATCCAATTATCCCACAAATTGCAGGATTATCTGTCACCTTTTCCTGATTCCAAAACGACAATACATCTGCGATTACATTCTCCGCACATAATCGATCATCAGAATCTACACACATAAATAATTCAGCTTGTGATTCCTTCACAGCCTTATTATGTGCTATCATCTTACCAGCATTCTCCTGATAGAAATACCGAATAGTAATTTTATGCTCCTGCTCCCATTCCTTTACCAACTCTCTAGTATTGTCCGTAGAGCCATCGTCCACTACCAACCACTCAAAGTCTTGACATGTTTGCACACATAGGCTCTTATACAACTTTGGCAAAATGTATGCTCGGTTATAAGTTGGGGTGAAAATGGTCAGTCGCTTCATTGATACAAATAATTATATGATTTCTCCTCCATACTCCATTTTCATCCCAAGTACTGTATAGATTATCATTTGGATATCCTTCCAGAAGGAATAATGGTCTAGATAATACAGGTTAATACGCACCTTATCTGGGAAGATAACTTTATCGTTATATTCAATGGGATTGTCAACCTTCGCCAATAGTTCCTCCTCATCTCGGTATTTCAACGAAGCAGGTCCAGTAATCCCTGGGCGCAGTTCTAACATCCTACGGTCATCACCTGTCAACATGTCTGCATAACCTGGCACATCCGGTCTAGGTCCCACAAAGCTCATATTCCCAATCAACACATCCCATAATTCAGGTAACTCATCCAATTTATATTTGCGAAGCGTTGCGCCAAATGAAGTAATGCGAGCTTCTCCCGCTACACTAACCGATGAGTCATCATGTGACACTGCCATTGAACGAAATTTATGCATCGTGAACAAGCGTCCATGCTGCCCTACTCTCTTTTGCGTAAAAAACGCAGGACCTCCTGGCATTTTTACTTTGATAAGTATCGCCAGTATTATCAGTAATGGCCACAAAAACAGGAGTCCTATCAGTGCCACTAGTCTATCAAATATATATTTTATAATCATATCAAGTTATGATGGTATTATTTCTAAATACAATACATTGTCATCCATCTCCTCGACCACTCTTACTTTGCTTGCTGATAATGCTGATCGGTAAGATGCAATGTTATTTTTCGATACGGTCTCAAACAGACGCAATCCTACTCCAAATCCAACTTCATTTAACAACTTATTCATGGCTGTACCCAATCCTTTTCCACGATAGTTGATATCCACCATCCTTCCACGGAATCCCTGTCCATGAAAGAAACACCTATTAAAGCAATATCCTGCTATCTGATCTTTCTCCTTATCCAACAAAACATATGCTAGGAAGGACCTGTTTCGTTGCAAACTCATGATAGTCTTTGCATCAAAAGCATGTGGATTAAAATACATAAAAGTCTCCTTAGGTTGATTGCGAAAGAACATAACCAGTTTTTCCGTGGGAATATCCTTTATCGGAATCACTTCAAAACCTTCTGGCTTTTCTACCAGAGAAAGTTCATCAAGTTTCTTCCCATACCTTATAGAAAACAGTTGTGAGTTGATTGTTTCTACCATATTCCACAACCATCCCATTTTATCTCTAAAAAAGTGCGCTATTGTATATAACATTTATTATTTATTAAGTTTCAAAATATCCTCGTAGAACTCCATCAAACAATTTTGGACGAAGCTCTCTTCAAAACGAGAAGCTATCATATCCCTAGCCTTACCTGCCATATATTCACGGTTTTGCTTATTCCTTATCATTTCTAACATTGCCTGAAAAAGAGCCTCTTCATCTCGCGGTGGGATGATGACACCATTCTCTCCCTCAACAATAATCTCACGAGAACCATTTATGTCTGTTACTATACATGGCAATCCCATAGCCCCTGCTTCCAGTACAGTATTGGGAAATCCCTCTCGATAGCTAGGAAACACGTAACTATCAGCTGCGGCATAATAGGTCAACAGCTCATCTCCATACTTCGGTCCAACATACTCTATGGCAGCATTATTCGCTATCAAGTCCTTTGCCTCCTGTGATATTGGGTCTTGACTATCTTCATTCCAGCCCACCAATAATAGCCTTGCCGGAGCAAACCCAGACAATTTACTCATTGCCTTACAAAGCTCATTGATTCCTTTATCTTTGGCAATGCGTCCAACAAACACAAAGGTAAATACTCCCTCCTTCTTCAACTTCTGAGCCAACTCCATCACTTCTGGTCTACGAGAATAATGAGTCAAATCAATACCCTTCACATTGCCATATCCTAAGACCTTCATTGGCTTTTTCGTAATTCCATTGTTCTGTAGATCCATCATTACCCCCTTTCCTTCTGGAATTACGTGAGTAGCACAAGCACATGTGATGGCATCTGTCAACATCAATATCTTTCGTTTCAATCCTGTTGCCGTTGGGAACACCAGTCCTGTAAACGTATGCACTCTCACTGGCACTCTTGTCAACCGAGCTGCTATCATACACAACAGTCCTGCTTTGGGAGTCATAGAATGCACCATCGTTGGTCTTTCCTTTATAAAAGTCCTAATCAGATGCCATAACGACACCGCATCATGAATGGGTGATATATGCCGTTCCATAGGAACACGTTTCCCTTGGACGCCATATTTTCTTTCCATCTCATCCAATTCCGGTCCTGGAGACGACAGCAGAATCACTTCATACTTCTTTTGGAGTTTTGCAAGCAAACTCTCCATGAAAATGAAGGATAAAGATATAGTACATGCACGTATTATCTTTGGTTTCATAGTCTCGAAAAACTCATATAAACATCATTATACCGACTTACCATTTTACTGATATCAAACTGTGTTGCACGTTTATAGCATTTATCGGCTATTTGCTTATAGTACATCTTATCATCATGAAGTTGCTTAATTGCTTCAGCCAAGGCATCAGCATCTTCGTGTGGTACAAGTATTCCAAAACCTTTTGTAATCTCACGGATTCCTTCAACATCTGACGCAACAAAGGGTTTCCCAGCTGCCATTCCTTCAATATTTGAAAGTGACAATCCTTCGTAATGAGTGGACATCACTATCACATCCGCAGTTTTGAGAATCTGAGGTACATCTGTCCTTAATCCCACCATCTTCACTCGATCTTCCATGCCAAGGTCACTAATCAGCCTTTCTACTTCTGCACGAGATTCCCCATCTCCCACTAACCATGCTTCGAATTTTTCCTTAGGAAGTTTCGTCATTGCTTTAATCAGCGTTGCATGGTCCTTCTGAGGTCTGAATGCTGCTACCATCACCACCAAGAACTTATCAGGCTTCTCACTTATAATAGGTTGAGCAGAATGAATCGTCTCAATATTTACTCCATTATATATGGTAACAATCTTTTTCAAGCAGCCACTCTCGTTCTGAAGATAACTTCGCAGGTTTTCTTCTGCCTGCTGGGAAATACAGATTACATGGTCATATCGTGCATACATCCACTTGTCGATAAGGGAAAGAATCCGATTACCCCGTTTTCTGTTATGCGTGTTATGTTCTGTTGTCACCATTATCTTATGGCAGAAGATATTTGCCAGTACTGCATATAACTGTGCAGAAGAGTTATGGGTGTGTATTATATCATATTTACGGATGATGGGTATCAGTTGAAAAATGAATCGAGGGTTATAAAAAGAGTTACCCAAACGATAAATCTTGCATTCTGGGCATTCTTTCTCTAGTCGTTTCATCAAATCCGTGTGCTCCGCATTGAACACCGCCACTCCGACCTCATGCCCCAGTGAACAAAACTGAGGCATTAAATTTACCACCAATGCCTCTGCACCACCAGTTTTCAAAGATGTGATTACGTGAAGGATCCTCATATCTATAGAAAATTCAAGCGAACCTCTCTACGGGATATACTATGTATTTTTCTGTAGGAGAACTATCTTTAGGAATTATCTGCCCAGGATTTCCTATTACTATACTATTATCTGGAACATCAAAGTTAACGAAAGCACCAGGTGCAATTAGTACATTATTACCAATAGTGACATTCCCAATAACTATTGAATTACGTCCCATAAAGACATTATCGCCAATTGTTGGCACCCCTTTCTTTTTCCCTAGTGCATTTCCAACTAAAGTTCCGACACTTATACAGAAGTTTTTTCCAATAACAGCATCTGGGTTCACAATAATTGAGCCAAAATGCCCAATATAGAGTCCTTCTCCAATTTGAGTTTGATATGGAATCTGAATATGAGTAATATATGAGGTTAAGCGCAATAGCATTCTATATAAATGTCTTAAATGCCCAGCCTTACTCTTTCTATAGAAGAATGTATATGTATATCCAGGAACAAAAAAGATGTATTTCAACTTTTCTTTTATATTATGGCAGTTCTCACCTTCATAACGAAAAAGATCTTTTAGCAAAATGTTATTCATAACAAATCTATTTGTACAATTTTCCTGATTTTACAAAATAATAATTAATCAAGAACAGCATTAACCCTGGTATAATGGATAAGCATGTTAAAAAACGCATCGGAGATTCCTGAACAAAATTGAAATTACGACTACGGATAGAATGTGACACATAATGAATATTATCCTCAAGTTTACGCTTCCACAAATGAGTTTGTATCATGTCATATTTTCGCAAAAAAGCAAAGCCTTTGGGATTTTTCCAATACTGACGCCACATGCCTCTGCTCGACCCGTCATCTTGATAATCAACAATGACAAGAACTTCGTTTGAAGCCAACAATGGATATTTCTCATCCACCATATGATATTTATATATCAAGCCTACATATCGTTCTCCTTCAAACAACGGATATTCTGGAGTATTACAAATAACATCTGTTCGATATACAAGCTTTTTATCTCCACTTCCTTTTAATTCTTCATGAAAGCCTCTAAGGGTTATTTCCTTTAAACTATCAGGAAACCTGTCACCGAGAATCTGACCATCCTTTGTGGCATCAAGTCCAATAATACCTGCGACCTTATCCGAACCATACTTTTTCCAAAAAGTAACAATTTTCTCTACCGCATCATCAGGCATCCAGTCATCAGAATCAATACATGTATTTAGCTCTGTATTGATATTTTTGTATGCCGTATTATGAGCCCCATGCATTCCCTGATTTTCCTGATAAATATAATGAATAGGGATTATACCCTCTTTCATCCATCTCTCAACTAATTGGCGCGTGTTGTCCGTAGAACCATCATCTATAACAAGCCACTCAAAATCCTTGCATGTTTGACGGCAAAGACTTTCATAAGTTCTCATGATGGTATGTGCCCTATTATATGCTGGAGTGAATATTGTCAGTGTCTTTGGCATATATTTAAATATTCAATAATAACTTCTTTGCAAATAACTTTCCTTTATTGTTTTTCTTTGTCATCAATTCATATGCATAAAGTCTCTCGTAATCCCTATTTAGAAAAGCATCAGCAAATTCATAATGATATTTATCGTAATCTCTTACTATGCTCATTCCTTCTTTCACTTCTGGTAATGACATCACTTTTTTGAATTCTGTAATAAAGCCTACCTTGTCAAAAACATCATATTCAACAATTTGGTAGAAATATGTATTCAAATAGTTTAATAACTCGACCGCAGTGTAGGCCTTAAAACTGAGCAACCCATATTTTTCTATTTGCCCCATTTTCAACTTGTAACCTATTAATGCTGTTTCCAACACCGATTTATCATATCTATTAGTAAATCCGCCCCACCGATAATAATACAACACCTCAGGAACAACAGCGATTCTCCTTGCATATGGAAGGACATGCATATTATAGGATAAATCCTCTATAATATGCCCCGTTTTAGGAGGAGTTGGAATACTTTCCAGAAAAGATTTTCGGTACATCTTGTTCCATATGTTAACTGGTAAATCATTCATGCCAAAAAAGGATACATAGTACTTCTCCATAAAACTTTCATGGTCTATTATTCTTTCCCTTTGCATTGATTCAGCGTTACACTTTCCAAAAGAGAAAAATGGACTGAATAAAAAACGGATATGATTTGCTACAACAACATCTGCATTGGTCTCCTCAATTTTGCGAATAAAAAGCTCGAATGCATCTTTACGATATCTGTCATCTTGATCCATATGAAGAATGAAATCTCCTTGGGCATTACTTATTCCAGTCCTTCTTGATGATTCAACACCTCCATTTTCCTTCGTAATAATCCTAATTCTTTTATCTACTTTCTCCAGTCCACTCAATATTATCTTTGTCTTATCTATAGATCCATCGTTAACTATTATCAATTCAAAATCACGATATGACTGTTTTAAGACAGACTCAATAGTTGCCTCAAAAACTTTTTTCTTTTTCTCTATATTATAGACTGGTATGATTACGCTAATCACCATTCCTTTTCCTCCTCATTTATATTCTACCCAATATCCACATTGATATTGTAAAGCCCAAATGAGCCAATAAAATATATGCAGTTTTCTTACTATGGTCTTTCTTAAATACTGGCAAATTAAATAGTGGATATGCCAAAACAATGGGATAAATAAACCACGAAAGATAAGCAAAACGATTAGAGAATAATCCTCTAATTACCAATACCCAAAAAGAATTGGCATAAATATATGTTCCTAAGAGCAATAGATATGTATTATTATAGACTTTGCGTATAAAAAGAGTATATGCTCCCAATACAATAGGCATAGAACTATACAAAAGGAAATCCCATCGGAAACGGTTTTCCAACTCAATACCCCATTCTGCTGCAACATCTTCACCTCTTTGCATATTGGCTGCAAGGCGATCATCATAGTTTAACAATGAAAACAGATTACCTAATGTCTCACCAAATGCCAAACTGAGTGCAATTGCTCCAAACCATGTTAAATACATGAGTTTGGGATTTCTAACAAAATAGGTAAAGAACATACATACCAGAGGCAAGGCAGTCGACTTGTGGCAACTGATAGCAATTAGTGAAAAGATAATGGGCCATACACGCTTGCCTCTACACATACTTCCTAAGGCTAGTATAACAAAGCTACAAGCCACTCCATTACGTATGCCATTAACCGAATATGTGTAAAAAGAGAAAGCTCCTATACAAAACAACATCAGGGTCGCTCCATGCCGAGAATCCAGTTTCCGACATCCAGTAAACATCATCACGATATAGAAATACATGACAATAGCCAAGAAATAATTAATGTCTATTACTTGCGCACAATAGAACATTCCCCAATAGAACAGCCAGTCACTGTTCATTTCGGCAGGCAAGTCGCCTTCTGTCACTCCATAGGTCTGAAAAACCTTATACGAAGCATTATACATCACCGTATCTCCAAAAATATCAGAAATAGGTCGGAAACCAAACAGGAGGATGAAGAATAGAGAGAAGAATATCATCGGCTTATAGTCATCACGATGATATAATATGCCATATCCACGTGTCGTCTGCATTTCGCAGAACTTCATCACAGTCAGTAACATGACAACATACATATAAATGGAAAAATAGTATGGTGCAAATTCCTTCATGGCAATCAATGTAGAATTAGATTTATTTTTTGAGCCGCTTTCTGTCCAATTATTCTAAACAAAAAATTCTTTAACTTATGCACTCTGAAACTTATTGTATTGTGATCCATCCATGAACAGTCATAATGATGAATCGCCACTGTCCTTCTTGTTTTTGTAATGATTCCCGTTGTAGAATCCATCGGACAGAAATAATCAGCAGGATAAATCCATATACCTTCCACCTCTTGCATATCCTCTGATGGTTTCATACCATAAGCATACAATTCCTTGGTTGTATAAGATACTATGGTCATATTATTATGAGAACCATCTGTATTTATAAAGCGCTGACTATCATAAGTCTTAAGCATCCTCTGATAAAAGGGATGCCCTGACTCCACCCCCAGTCCTAATCCAGGAGCAACCATCGGCTTTCCATCAAGTGAAGCCCCTTGTTCAATACCCATAAATGGACCACGTGCAATAATCTCATCCATATTGGCAATAATTTCCACATCCGTGTCGAAATAGAGGCCACCTTTATGATATAGAATCCAAAAGCGGGCATAATCACTGACAAATGCATATTTCTTGGCTTCATATGCCTGTTTTGTATATGGAATACTATTCACATCAAAGTTATCCTCATTCCATTCTTTTATCTCGTAGTCTGGCAAATATTTCCGCCAACTGGCTATACACTTCATAGCTGAAGCAGGAAGCGGATTACGACCAAACCAACAATAGTGTATTATCTTTGGAATCATATCATTCGATATACTTTTTCAACCTCATCCATATTTCCATAATCATGGTTATGAAGATAGTTTATAATATCATTTTGTAACTGTATATTCCTAATAAAGTCTGCAATACCTTTTGCACAGCCCTCATTATCCTTTGGTACAATCACGCCATCAACACCATCTTGTATCTGACTCTTTGCTGTAGCATAATTCGTTATAACCACAGGTTTACACAGCATCTGAGCCTCACGGACTGTGACAGACTTACCTTCGTAGCGTGAAGGCTGGGCATAGATATCACAAGCCTTCATATAGGGATAAGGATTCGTACGTTTCCCTAAAATAACCACATAGCCTTCCATCCCTATTTCTTTCATTTTCTGACGAATTAATGTTTCATCTCCATAACCAATGATATACCAATATATATCTATTCCCTGTTCTCGCACTCTTCGACATATATCAGGTACATTATCATAGTTCTTTGCATCGGTAAATCTTCCTACTGAAAGAACATTTACTCTACCCTCTTTCTTAGGCATTTCATTGGTTATGTCTTTCTCATCTGCCCTTTTGCGGACAAATTCTGATGACAAGATATTCTCTATCTCAACTATCTTGCTCTCTAAAGAAGGAAATACTTGCAAAAACGTCCTTGTTACATCTGGAGAGATACTGACAATATGGTCAAAAGCTTTCCATATAGGTAATTCCGCATCCACATCAAACTCTACTTTGGTATAATCTGTATGAATCCAGCAAACTTTCTTTTTTGCCCTAACTTTACTCAATACATAGTTGTGAGGCTGCAGGAAACTAATCGCCAAGTCATATTCTCCATAGTATTCCAACGAAGGAAGATAAGGTTCAACCTCTTGAGCAATATACTGGAAAACTGCATTTTGAGGTAACGAAGTATCTTTAGGTTGATATCTCTTTGCTCTCCATTTAGCCTTCAGTCGTCCCCATACCACACCAAGCTGTCCTCTACGTATTGCTTCGGTCAATGGGCCCTCTATACAAGCATAGGCAGTAATTTCTGGCAACAAGTTAACTCCTTTAGGAATAAATTGCATCAGTTCACCCTGATGGCGATGGAGAAACAAGTCCACATTATATCTGGAATAGTCCAAGGCTTGTAACAGACCGATAAGACTTATCTCTGCCCCACCCAACTCCAAATAATGCATGGATATGAAGATACGTTTCTTTGTCATGACATCAATACTTTCTTCAAGAATTCCTTTGAATCATTAATATCCTTTTGCAATAATGGATTAACAACCCTATAATCTATAGGATTCAATAGTGACGCAGAATAACTAGTCACAAGTCTGCCGACTATATTATAACTCATCAGCAAACTCTTCATACGTTCATTGATTCCCTCTGAACGGTTTACCACGCAGAAATCCCGCTCATAAATCAAAGAAAAAGCAGTCGCATGAAAAGAGTTAGAAACTACATAGTCAGCATCTCGAATCAATTGTACGAAATCTAAAGGTGATGAAGCCCACATATCTTTATCAACATAACCAAGGCGAAAACCACTGATATTATATATCTTCAAGTTTTTCTCTTTAGCTATTTGTTGTGCAATCTCTTGTATCTTGGCAGAATGCTCTGTATCATATACCAGCAAATAACGCTCTTTCTCATGGGTATGAGATGCAACCTCATTCCATTGTTCTTTTGATAATAAGAACACAGGATCACAGACAGCAACTCCGTCTTCTCGTCCTAGAGAAGCCAACAAAGGCAAGGAGCAACGCTCACGAATAGAAATTACATCGAAGTTCTGAAGCATCTTGCAAACAAACTGCTTACAATCTTCAGCAACATCTTCTGTTGCGAAACTGGCGGCATACGAAATCCGCTTGGCAGTCTTGGGTGCAAAATCCAAATAGAATGCAGCATCACGACCATTTTGAAACAAGGTATTCCATATCTGATCACTACCGGCAATGTAAACATCTGCCTGTGGTGGATTATCGTTCAGTTCATCACAACTATGATATATCTTAGGAGTCAGTTTGAGATAATTTATTGTGAAGTCATCAAAGGCACGTTTTCGTTTCAAACTCCATAATCTTTTTGGCAACATAGCAAAAAGATACAACTGTTTGACGATGGGTTTATCATATATCGGATTATCAACAGACCATAATTGATAATCTCCACAAAGATATTCTGGCTTATAATTAATAATCTCTACATGATGCCCCACAGAAGCTAAATACGTTTGTAAAGCATATGCTTGAAGAGATGCGCCATGATTATACACATCATGACATGTAATAGTCTTAATTTGCATCAAAAAGCTTTTCTACCTTTTCTACCTCTGTCATGTAGGTAGTATTTTTCTCCTTATTTACATTCGCAATGATTCGGTTTTTCAAATCCGTATCATTAATCAATCGGAGAATATTGTCTGCAACCGATTCAGGCGTCATCTCCGCTATCAAGCCATTATGTTCATGCTTTATCTGATCATGAACTACATCAAAGTTTGTACTAACAACAGGTTTTCCTAAGATTTTAGCTTCGGCGATAGTAAGTCCATAACCTTCGAACGAGGAAGGCTGAACATACACGTCACATTGAGCCATATATGGATACGGATTAGTCCGTTCCCCTAATAGGATAACATACTTCTGAAGGTTAAATATCTTTATCAAGCTTTCAATATTGGGACGTTCTTCTCCATCACCGACAAAAAGCCAAACAAACTCCACTCCCCTATCTTGCAGTATTTTAGCTGCTTCAACAGCTAATCTATGATTCTTAGCAATTGCCAAACGTCCCGTCGTAACTATTAGGGGATGCTGATGATTGAAAATAAGATTATCAACCGGCATCTGTGACTGACGTCTTATCAAATCCGGATTCAAAATATCATATACACAATGATATTTTTCACTATATTGAGGATACTTTTCTCTTAAAACAGATTCCAAATTCTGACTCACAGGAACAAGTGCATCATATTGGTCGTAAAATGCCGCATTATAACTAATATCATATCCTGCAGCAAAGATATCTGCATTTATCCATGCTATTTTCTTTCGGGCATTTATCTTTGTGGAAACAATATAGGTAGGCACACCTTGTTGATAGGCGATTGCCACATCAAATGTTTCCTTTGGAACTTTATAAGCCTTCCCTACACATTTCCATAATGTCTCTGCAGTATGTTCCTTAATACCCAATAGTTGATTAATGCGGAAAAGTAAGGAATACACTATATGAGATAGTCGGAAAAAAAAATATTCCCAGATATTATACGACGGTTCGGCTTCGACTAAGACATTCTTTGAAAGCAATGACTCAAAGACCATCCCCCTATGCAGCATCCATAGATGTATCTCATATTTTTCCTGATTCAACAACGGCAACAACGATACCAAACTTTTTTCGGCACCACCACAGATTAAAGAATCAATAACAAACAATAATTTCTTCTTCATCTAATCTGATGTTTTTTAATGAACTCAGGAATAGGCAATTTAAAATCTTCATAGCAGTCATCAACTTTTTCATCATCCCAGTCCCACCATGCAATTTTATTCATCTGGGCCGCTTCCTCTTCTGTACATTTCCTTTTTATAATCTTAGCTGGCACTCCACCAACCAAACAATAATCCGGGACATCATGCGTCACGACTGCACCTGCTGCAATAGTAACACCATTACCAATAGTAACCCCATACAATATGGTGGCATTCATGCCAATCCATACATCATCACCTATTCTTATTCCTTTATCCCCTCCTATTTTATGATGTTTAAATGGATAGGAAGTAACAGTATCCACTTTATGCTTACCATCATCCATCACAAATTTTACTCCATACGAGATTGCGCAATACTTTCCGATAATAAGCGGTGCATCACTCCAACGATATATCTTAGCATGATTGTTGTAAGAATGAGAACCTATCGTAGTATATACATCTTCTTTCAGATAAACATCATCTACCACTCTCATAATATGAGTGTAATCAATCCCCAACATTCGCCAAAGGCAGAAACGGATTTTTTCTTTTAGTGACATACGATACATTTGATTTGATGTAATACCCATCTCATATAATAAAGAATACTATACCCCAATACTGCATATTTATCACAAAGATTCAAGGCAGTAGAAGCCAATCGCCAACGATCACTAAAAGGAATATGCTCATCACACATCCTACACTGAATCCAAATGGCCTTATTCTTTATTAAATAATTTCTCGTTACAGGATTATTTTTTGCCCTTTCTTTTATGAATTTCTCTCGCTCAGCAAAAACAATCAGCATATAGTCATACTTCTGAATATAATGGGTCGATGTCATAATAGAGCTAGAACGAATCCTATAATGATAGGTTTTCTTTGTTATTGTTTTAATTGAATCAACGCTATGAGCTAACTCAAAGGTCCATAGATTGTCTTCATATATCAATCCTTCTTTAAAATATAATTTTTCTGAAATAAGAACGTCTCTTCGTATCAATTTATTCCATGCCGCAATTGGGATGCGATCCTTTACAAATGCGTTTATTACATGAGCATTTCCCATATATAAAGCATCATAGAACGAAAGTTCAATAGAAAAACTCTCTACTGCGCCAAATAATTCCAACGCACCGCAGACGACATCCACAGAGTCTTCGCTGGTTGCATCCACCAAGGTTTCTATACATTCTGGCGTTATTTCATCGTCACTATCTAAGAAATAGACATAACTACCAGATGCTGCATCCAAGCCTGTATTTCGTGCAGCCGACAATCCTCGATTATGCTCATGTGTTAAGTATTTGAATACCAAATCACCACTCTTTTCAGAATCTTCAATAAGGTCTTTTGCTATCTGGATACTCTGATCTGGAGTACAATCATCAACCAGTATTACCTCTAACTGACGATATGTTTGATTCAATACAGACTCCACACACCGCCCAATATATTGTTCAACCTTATAGACAGGAATGATGATAGATACTAACATGTTATGATTTAATATGTGCAGAAATAAAATTTTTCATTCTGGACAACGCGCCGTCAGTATGATTTTCATGGATATTTCCTCGTTGCTTATCTATATACATTTTCCCACGACAATCTCTATTTCTACGCATAGCAGCCTTTAATGAGTGAGTGAAGATATTAGAAAGGAATTTCCTAAGAATCTCTTTCTGTTGGGCTTTTGAATATTGTAAATCACCCAATGCCGGCTTATGAAGCATATCAAAATATAACGTCTCATTTTGGTCTATTTCTTTCACTTTCTCTACCACATCCGCTATTGAATGATAATCCAGAACATTTACAAACGACTTCTTATTAAAGACTTTACCAACAGCAGGGTCTCCCCAGTAGATAGGAATACAATTTGCAGCAAAAGCTTGAATCAATTTCTCTGTTGTATAACCAGGATAGGAGCTATTCTCACAAACAATAGAAAACTTATGAGTCTTATCAAAAGATAATTTATCATCTACTGGTCCACCGATATTATTATTCCATCCTCCTCCTGAATCCACTTTTTTATAGGCAGACAACTCAGAAAATAAGTCTCTAAAGATCGGATTCCTATTGGCGTTACTGATTGTCATGCTACAAAAGTCCACTTTCTTTTCTATGGGTCTCAAATGCTTTGTCTCCATCAAATCACAGACATCTTCATAAAGATAATATAAAGGGAAACGAAGGTATCGGTCACCAAAGTCAAGCCAATCAAATCCCATAGCATAGTCACAAGCATTAAAATCTGGTGTTATATTCTCACCGGTATAAAAGATTTTAATTGTGCTATCAGGAACCTGCCAATGTTCCTCAGAAAATAAGGAATATAATAAATAGTCAGCATTCATATAATCCCGAGTATCTTCTATCTGACACACTTCATGTATCATCTTTTTAATGAGGGACTGCTCGGAAAAGAATTCATCCCATAAACCCGTATATGCAATTGTCTTCATGTTGCAGATGAATTATACTACTTCTTCAATATATTTTTTCCAGAATTCCTCATACTCATATTTGTGAAATGCATGACAGCCAAATGGTAGCTGATTGTTGCACATCCGGAACAAATAGGAAGGGAATTTCTCAAAAGCGAAACAAGCTGCTTTTTCTGGTGTTGGCAGATGAGGATTAAGGTATGTGGGAGAAAGAAAACCAGAGAAGAGTGCATCTTCATTCATGTTACTTTTTCTAAAGTAACTTATATTATTTTTCCATCCTAAAATATAAGGCAAATATTTTATTTTGTTATAATATCTATAGGTCAACACAGGACCTTTCCAGTTCAGCACTTTCATACAATATGATATCTTTCGCAACGAAAGGCCACCGTTTCCCACTTTCCACAGCCCAATATCTATTGGTTTTTCTTCATCATTTGTAATCCATGGTGCCCCTACATAATCATATCCCTCATTACACCAATATTCTAATTCATCTCTAAACACAAATGCATCCAATTGATAAATCAGAATATATTGATAAGATATAAACGATAAATAGAACTCCTTACTTTTTAACAATCTGTTATATCCATCAATTCCCTCAAAGAATGATTTAGAGAAAAACACAGAATCTAAATGGACTCCATATTCATCTGCCAACCGATGATATGCAGACAAATTCAAACTTTGAGGAGTTACCAATATGATTCTGTACTTATTTAAAATCTTCAAGCACTGCCTAAATGACAATTCCTCATACTTATCAAGACTCTCTTTATAGATAGGAATGACAATGGAAACGATTTTCATCTCAGTCTCTTTGGAAAATAATGTCATTATTTAAAAAGCACTAAATATTTTTTATAAAAAGCAATAGGTCTCTTTTTATATTCCCAAGAAAAATAAGCAGTCGACCAATCCCATTTTTATCCCATAACTTCAGAACTTTTCTCCTAACTTTATGCGACTCGTATTCTGCATTGAGATAATAATTGAGACATTTTCTCCTTTCATTTTTTACATTAGTAATATAGCCATGATTAACCAGATAGTCAAATATGATCTTATGTTCTATTGCAGAAACACCTTGCTGGCCTAACATTTTGGTAGTATTTGACTTGTGGTATCTAAAATAATTCTGCTCTTTCGTACTAAAAAAGACATTTCCATGTTCCATCATCTCTATCCAAAACAGCCAATCGCCATCACCCTGCATTTTCATATATTGCTTGTCTATTCCCAAAGCAATATTCCGATTAAAGACCACAGAACTGGCATTAGCTACAGCATTACATTGAATCATATACGCAGAAATGAAATCCTTTCCATTCATCACAACATTACCAGGAAGAAGTGTTTGAAGGTTATATATACTTTTATTGCCCTCAACATCATACCTACATGATCTGGAGAATGCCAATACTGCATTGTTTTCCACATATCCATGTACCAATGTTTCTAACATATTTGGCGCACACGAATCATCACTTTCTGCAATCCAAATAATTTCTCCTTTTGCAATTTCTATCCCTTTATACCATTGCTTAAACGTGGAACCACTATTATCTTTATTAATAATAATACTAGAAACACGTGGATCATCTTTATATTGGTTGATTACTTCCACGCTATTGTCCGACGACTTATCATCCAAAATAATCAATTCGAAATTTTGGTATGTTTGATTCAGAACACTCTGAATACGCTCATCCAAGAATTTTGCGTGATTATAGTTGGGAATGATAATGGATACTAACGATTTTGCCTTTTCCGATATCAACATTACCTATATACTAACCTAATGTTTTAATAATCCTTGCAGGACACCCTGCAAGGACAGAGTTTGAAGGGAAGCTATGAGTTACAACAGCATTTGCACCAACAATAACATTATTACCGAGGATTACCCCAGGAAGAATGGTAACATTGTCTCCAATCCACACATTATCACCAATGTGCACAGGTCTGCTGGAAAGTGAGCGTTTAGCTGGTGGTACATCTATGTCATTCTTTGTAATACTCCCATGAAAATGGTCTGCAATAAAGACCTTGCTGGCAATAAGAACGTTATTCCCTATTGTGACTTTTTCAATACAACCAATATGACAAAAATCTTCTAGCCTTACATTATTTCCTATTATAATTTGAGGAAGATAATTATTTAATGCATAATTATCTATTGCTTCAATTCTTAAACATCTTCCCACAGAAAAGTTATCTCCTATCTTAATATACTTGCCACCTACTATTAAATAATTATTATCACATAAAAGATGACAATTACTCCCTACAGAAGCAAACTGATTAATAATTCTATCTACTTCATATTGATTTCCAACAGCTTTTACTGTTTTTAGTTTCCGATAAATGGCTAGCGCTATTCTTTGTTTAATTGCTAGTAAATTCATATATTACGCCTAATTATTCTGTTTCCATCCTAATATCTTTCTCTTCGTACAAGTCAAGATACTCATTATCTTCTCGTAATAGTATATTTTATGGCAATAATACATCATACGCCAATAGTCTCTTTCTGAATAATAGGTAGTAAGACTCTTATGAATACCTGACAAATCAAATGATTTATCTAGAGATTTCAAAACAAATTGCATATAAAAGTCCTGTAAACACCTGTATAAATCTTCCAAAACTTTATTATATGTTCTCGAAGTTATTCGACCCTTAAGAAGCAAATCATTCAGCATATCAGGAAAAACCACAGCAAATGTGTTGAATAAGTTATAATGCCCTTTCCCTTGCCCACATTGTTGAACCTCAAATTTCTTATTGTAGATAATATAATTACTATGTTGGCGATGTTCAAAAAGAAGGGAAGTATTAGGAAACATTTCATTATATTTTATCTCATTCAAACTCTCTATATCATTATCCCAAATGCCAATACCGCCACTCCATGTACACATATAATGAAGATTAAACACAAACTCGTCTAAATTCTCACATTCTGTTATTTCACCATTTGTAATGGATCCATTACTACAATATATTACAGGCTTGGTTAATCTGTATTTTTCAACAAGAGAAATCCAGTCTCTTAATGCATTGGGTTCTAGAATACTCCTGTGATTAAGCATCTTATGATATATACCATTTCCAAGTTTTAGAGATGTTATTAGATTTAGGAATCCCTTGCTTTCAGTCTTGTAATAGGACAAATTAGAGTAGTCAAATTGCTTCAATTCGTCCTTTAAGTCACTATTCTCACCATTGTCGGTGATAACCACATCAAATAAAGACAAATCTACTCCTTGTGAGTATACCCCCTTAAGCGTTGGTATAACCCACTTAGTTGCACCATTTGTTGGTATGCATATTGAGATAATAGGTTTACTATATTCCATGCCTATCTGAATAAATTTAAAACTTCAACCACTATTTTGCCTCACTTTTCTTTAAGACTTGTTTTTGGGGTATGGATAACTCCTGAGCATGAATGCATTCAGTAACATGAAAGGAGAGCTTGTTCCAATTCTTATCGGTTATCTTGATTTATAAAATCTAAATAATCATCATAGTTTCGTATATAGTCCTCTTCTGAATATCCTTCTGAAGCTAATACCAGACAAATACTTCCTGATGAAAAACCTTGTTCCGATGCCCATATACCAGGTGGAACATGTAACCCCCAAAAAGGCCTGTTAAGTAATACTGTCCGTTTGTTTATACCATCATCAAGGACAACTTCGAAACTGCCACTGGCTGCAATCAAAAACTGATGGCATTTCTTATGGGCATGGGCTCCACGATCTTCACCACCTGGAATATCGTACGAATAAAACACTCGATTTATAGGAAAAGGTACATGTACATTTTCATACATATATGTTAAGTTTCCCTCTTTATCATGCATTTTATTCAATTCGCAGAGGGAGCAGTCAAATACACTTCTTCCTCCAGAATCAACAAGGTTATTACTTGGGGCATTAACTTTTATGGATGTCTTAGTGTCGTAAACAGTGGGAATTCTTGTGTAGTCCTTTCTCCATAATTTATATTCCTCATAATCTGACACATAATCCTGCTCATCATAATCCGTTGAAGAGAGAACCAATGCCAATGAATTGGTGGAGAAATTGGTCATTGTGCGCCACATGCCATTGGGAACATATAGACCGTAATAAGAACGATTGAGCGGAAAAACTTGTTTTTTTTCTCCATCATCTATCTCCACGTCAAAACTACCAGAGAGAGCTACGATAAACTCCTCCGTCTGTTTATAAGCATGACCTCCCCTATCTAATCCACCAGGCACATCATATATCCAATGCACCCGTTTTATTTCGAAGGGAATCTGTTTAATTTGTTCTATAATGGACAAATTACCTCGAGGATCTACTATTTTAGGTAAATCGAGTATTTGGGGAGTTTGTATTATCATACGTTTAAGACAATATTAGAAACGACATTCTTAATAAATATTACATCTGTATTAACCTGTTTTTGACAAAAATATCCATTATTCTATATTATTCATTCTCAATTTTAATTGCATCAGATATTTGTATATGTTATAATCCGATGAACAATTCTTATTCTCATGGTATAAGAAATAACTTAGGTCCTTCTTTGGATTTTCTTTAAAAAAGACATCTGTTTTCTTTCGTTTTGAATCATAAATATCCCATGCTTTACTCCAATAGTGATTAATTTGGATTGAGGGGTCTGTTTCATCCACAGGTAGGAAAGTTCCTTCTCCTATTGTTGTCCGATGGAATATATTGACGGGACGTATCAACCTATTTTTTCCTAAAATTTTCACCAAAACCGTTGTTGCATGATGACACGATGAATCAAAAACACTGATGTCATAATCCGTATTAATGAGACACTTCCCGCAATGATCTATATGACTCCAACTAACATGATATTGTTCTATAACTAACTGATTATAGTCATGATGCATCTTTCCTGAAGTCCCAAACATCTTCCAATATATTTGTATAACAGGATATTTTTCATAAGGTTTTATCCATTCTTGCAATGTCAAATGCGAATTCGGACAGAAAAATTCATCTATATCTAGGAATGAAACCCATTGTGTTTCATGCCTATATGTTTCATAAAAATCTTGATATGCTTTAAACTGTGCATGATCATAAGGGAAATCTACAAGAGTAACAAATCCTTTCTCAATATATGGTTGTAAGACCTCGTGATAGTTATCTGTAGAATTGTTATTATACATATAAAAATGCTCAACTCCAACGAGACTATTCAACTCAATCCATTCTCTAAGAAATGGGGCTTCATCTTTAAAAATGGCACAAATTGAGATTGAATATTTCTTGTTGTATGACGGCTTCCTGTTAAGAAATATCATCTTCTTAATCTCACCCCATAAAAGCAATTTGAAATGATTTTTCATATACTCATCTTTATCGTTTTCTTAATGAATAATAAGCCTTTTTCTATCGAACTATTGTTATACTACCATAAGCATTATCAACACTCCAAGTCTTGAAGCGTTTTGATGATTCCTCAGGAATCCAATCTGCAATGGGAGTCATGAATGAGGAGCCATAATAGGTCTCCAAACATTTTCTTGGATCCGCAGGAGAATTATACTCAAATTTTGACAACTCCACCTTTTCTATTGGGTACGCATCAGGTATGCAATATTCACGAAACATCCACTTATTTTGAGAAAAAGTGACCTCGTCTTGTTTATCATAACAGAAGATATGCCGTGTGTCATTCTCCTTGAAACACAAAAATATGTCAACCTGAAATCCCTTATATTCCCAAGTCACTTCAGTTAGAAAACGACTATTATTTCTATACTGATAAAAGAAATGCTTCTTCCTAAATCCTTTTTCAATTAGAGAATTCTCAAAGTCAATATCATATTGATCTGAATACATACCTAAATCCATGTCATAATCATAACTAATAAAAGAATGGTTTCGGTATGCCCCAAGCAATGTTCCAAATTCAAGCCATATAGTTTTATTCAATTCCGCACTTACATTATGAAATATATCTAGTATTTCTAACCCATACTGCTTCATCAAAGCGTTCTGACTCAATTGTGCATTATAAAGCCCAAATTTAGACAAAACACGTTTCTTTATGTAATCAACGATTCTATTTTCCATATCCATTCTGCATATCTTAAAAATCACACTTATCTATACCCCATTGATAAACCTCATCAATAATCGGAGTTACGACATCATACTCTTGTGCGGTTTCTACAATAAATCTCATTCCATAGGGGAAATCTTCTGTAAAATATCTACTACTAAAATCCGGTTCATATTTGCCATATTTATTTAAATTCATCGGCGACGATATGCCTTTAAACGCAGGAATTGACTGAATTTTCTTAGTTAACGAATCTGCATTATAACTCTCATAATAACTTAAAACAGAAGGTATAGCTCCTTCACGCAGTCCAATTATCATCAATAGTTTCTGGAATTCCTCATCCATTGAAATTAATAACTGTGAAGCCTCTTTTGTCCATTCTGTATAGAAATCCGGATTACTATCATATGCAATACCAGGTTTCCAATTTTTCCACATGGTATATAATCGTGAAGTATGAAGAAGAGGATTACTATTAGAAAGACTAACCTCATAGTAGCTCTCTGCAAGATGTGTTGGCGTCTTAAACAATTTCTCTAGCACTTTCCTAATAGACTCTTTATCATCAGTCTGCTCGACAGCAACACAAAGCGATTCTTTATATCCTTTCAACTCTGCCACATGACCATAATTTATAATTCTAGAGATAAACGGCACACGCTGAAATCCGAACAATGGTTGTATATTAGATAATATTTTAAATGCTTCAAAGAAAAAGCCGGTACTTGAAACAATAGATCCTAACCATGTCTTGGAATCCAGATATGGATCAATACAAATCAACAAATCATGAATAGCATAACCAGGAAGACATATCAATACAATATCAGAATTAGGAATTACATCTTTTGGCTGTGACGAAATTTTTGTTAGTTTACCTTTAAAAGAATTACCATTATTATCAACTATTTCAATATGGTGAGACCATTTCTCAGGACGAGTTGTTAATAAAGATACATTATGCTCTCCTTGCGAGGCAAAAAAACCTGCCGTCACATGTCCCAGATTTCCTCCTCCACAAATTGTTATATTCATAGAGTTTGCTGATTATCCAATTCCTTAAATGCCTTAATGAATCTCGCATTATCCTCATGTGACCGTATTGCTATTCGCATATATTGCTTACCATCAAAACCTTTCTTATCTGAGCAATCTCGAACAAGGATATTGTAATTCTTAAGCATCGTCATCACCAACTGATTAGCATTTTTCGGAGGGAGTATTTCACATAGGAAATAGTTTGCCTGAGAAGGCATAACCCGCAAAAAACTAATCTCTTTTAACTTTCTCTCAAAATCATAACGTTCTGTTATAAACTTCTCGCAAGCTCTCTTATAATCCTTCTCATACTTGTTGAATATCTGCATAAAAAACTCAGCAAAGGAATTAATATTCCAGATACTCACCATCTTCTTTAGCTTGGCAATAAGTTCTATATCCGCTGAACAAAGTATTCCCAAACGAATTCCAGGTACACCATAGCTTTTACTAATACTCTTGATTACTATCAATCCAGTATAAGATTCGAGTATGTTATCATGTAATAATGTGTTATTAATAAAACCATTGCTAAAATCCACGAAACTTTCATCTACAATGAGACGTATGTTTCTACGCTGACACCAAGCAGCCAAAGTTAAGACATCATCAATTGGTATAAAATTACCAGATGGATTATCGGGATTAATCAGTAAAATATTATCTGCATGATGAACTTCAAAATAATCCATCAAATCTTTAGCTGAATAACGATAGTTAAGATTTTCCGGAATGAACGTTACATGGGAGTCTTTGTCTCGTCTATTGGGATATTCCTCAAAAGTAGGTCGTGTAATACCTAATGTACCTGGTAGAATTTCCATCAAAGCCTTAATCAGCTCCGCAGCTCCATTACCCGGAATTATGTATTCTTCCTTGACACCCCAACACTTACTTGCTATCAGAGTATTTACTTTCATTCCTGAAGGATACTCAGAAATAAGAGTCCTAAAATAAGCTTCCATTTCGTCAATAATACGTGACTCATTAAAATAAGGATTCACCAAATAACAATAATCCAGCATCTTAGGGAAACGCCAAAACCCCCCATATCGTCCATAATACTTGCGAAGAATATCCTTCTCATCAGCAAATAAAGCCTCAGCAATGTCAAGGTCCTGTTTATCATCTATCTCATACCATTTTTCATTGATTATTGGAAGTGCCTTTAGTTCATGGCTATTCAGGAATGAAATAATACGCAAAACATTCTCGTAATATTCATTATTGCCTACTGCCTTCGTATATGCCTCTAAGAATGGTACATATTTCGTTTGAGAAAACTTTTTGGAGAACTTATAAATATTAACTGTCTTATAATAATAAGCTGTATCGGCAAATCTAAATGCTGTTTTCGGAACAAAATTAACAATATTATTATCATTATCAATACGAACCATTGTTCCATCCATCCAATTTTCATATTTTGCCACAAGAGCAAGATTAGGGTATGGATTATCAACCAAGAGGTTAAACATGCCATCATCAAAGATTAAATCACTCTCAATTAAAAGAGTATCATCTTCTTGGAGTTTTTCCTTTGCTAACGCCAAAGAATATATATTATTCGTTTTATTATAGACTGGATTATTCACATATTCAATCTTTAATCCATGCTGTTCTTGCCCCAGATAACTCATGAGCTTTTGCCCTTCATAACCAACCACAATCACTACACGCTTTAGAGACAGTTTTGAAAGTTGTAGTAAAACACGATCAATCAACGGAACACCATTTACAGGTACCATACACTTTGTGTTATTCTTGGTATATTCACCAAGACGCTTTCCCATACCTGCTGCTAATATCAGTGCTTGCATCTATTATGATATTTAATTGACTAATAACTTAAATCTATATATCGGAAATATCAAGAGAAGATAGAATTTATAATAATTCAATGGATGTAGACTGTTCAAAATGAATAATAGCACCCCATTCCGGATTCCAACTCAAATATTCCCTATTATCTCTTTTCGTAATGTACTTCACCTCAAAAGACAACACCCCATCGTTAACAACATCAAAATTACGAATACAACCATCCATCTCCTTGTAACCAACATTTAAACTTAGTTTATATTTTCTTGCGGTTAAAGAATGATTGGTTAATGTAATTTTCACCTTATAAACTTCTCTGTCTTGGGGAACAGGAAGACTCTCCGTAACATAACCTAAAATGCGTACATCCGAAAAATCAAAAATATTAATTGAATATCTACATTCTTTGATATTTCCAAAATGCTTTTTCAAAGTTAACTCCAGCACAATAGGTTCATCTGTCCCCAAATTCTGGTAATCACATAAAAATTTTGCTTCTTCAATTGTAATTTCACCAGAAAAGCCCATTTGTCTCATAGATGCTTCAACAACTGAATAACCGCACAAATCCTTTGAATTAGAATCAATATAATAATCTACACAGTCATGGGCACTACCTGAGAAATCAAATTTTCCATCCTTAAGGACAATTGCATTTTTACATAACATCTTTACCGCATTCATGTTATGAGAGACGAAAAGTACTGTACGCCCTTCACCTTTAGATACATCCTGCATTTTGCCAATAGCTTTCTTTTGGAATTCAGCATCACCGACAGCCAAAACTTCATCAACAACGAGAATCTCAGGCTCCAGATGAGCTGCAATAGCAAAGCCTAAACGAACGGTCATACCAGAAGAATAACGCTTTACTGGAGTATCAATATAACGCTCACAACCTGAGAAATCAACTATTTCATCCAGTTTACGAGTGATTTCAGCCTTGGTCATACCCATAATAGCGCCGTTCAAATAGATATTCTCACGGCCTGTCATCTCAGGGTGGAATCCAGTACCCACCTCTAATAAAGAAGCGATGCGACCACGAGCACGGATTTCGCCAACTGTCGGGGTTGTTACACGAGATAGTAGCTTCAGCAGCGTACTTTTACCAGCACCATTCTTACCAATAATACCTACCACATCCCCCTGTTCGACATTGAAATTGATGTCTTTCAAAGCCCAAACGTAATTACTATTGCCTTTTTGAGATCTATCATTAGTCTCACCTATTTTAAGATTTGGATCTTCCTTGTGCAGAACATTCATTGTCCACCAACGATTCAAATCGT
This sequence comes from uncultured Prevotellaceae bacterium, assembly GCA_902782305.1. Lineage (GTDB taxonomy): Bacteria > Bacteroidota > Bacteroidia > Bacteroidales > Bacteroidaceae > Prevotella. Next base: position 71,735 of record CACZMV010000011.1, on the reverse strand, counting down.
GACTGAACGTACCAGTAGAGACCAGACCTAGCCGATACTGTTTACCTACGTGAACAAATTCTATTGCGTTCATAAAATTATATTAATTATTATTCCTCTTCTCATTGAAAATGTACCCAACAATACAACTTCCATCAACAATTATTTCCTCGAAGTCATGCCAAGTATTAGACACTGTGTTTATTGTCTTTTGTTGTCCCTATTTATTGTTTAGTTGATGGTTATAATAGAAAGTCTCATTATTATACTAACCATTTTTCAAGCCAGAACAACACAGCACCCAACTCTTCATATTCCCCCAGTCATCAACAAACAGTTTTCTCAAAAAAGGATGTATCCATCCCCATGCGTCAACCACGATGACGCCTTGTGAATAATTAAAAGTATGCATACCATTATGTAATTTTTTGTTCGTAGAGAACAGTCTTCTAATTTCTACTATATTGAAGGTTTTATCCTTTTTCTCCACTCTTTGCAACGAGACTGCCTGACCGTATGCTGTGTTACATACTTGCGCTGGTCTATACACCACCCCATCATGCTCAAAAAAATGTCCTGCCATTCTAGCAATTTTCTCTTCGAAAGATAATGATGAAGACAACTCAAAAATACCATTTTCAGCATTCCATTTGAATACATCCAACTTATTCCCATTTGCATCATAAGATTGAGTTGAAAAAAGAAGTCTATCACCTAACAATTCTGTCATAACAGCATCTGTCAATGGCAAAGGACATATACATTTGATGAATGTTAAATTCTCACTTCTGTCTTCGTATTTATAAACATGATGACATCCTGACTCACTATTCTCAGGACACACAAATATCTCTCCTTCTTTTTTATATATTGCTGGGAAACTTAAATGTGTATCCAACTGCAGGATAACTTTACTATTAATTATCTTATTAGTTTTCCTGTCTATTATTATTTTTGCAATACATCCTTTTTCTCTTTCATAACTCCATTTTTCGACTAAGAGTGCTATTATTTCGTCTGTCACCTGAAGAATAAAAGGATCAGCATACCAACAATCAGCAGGAACATCAACCCACTTGATTTGATAAGGTTTCCCCGCCAATATTTCATCAATACTGGTTTCAATAAAGCCAATTGTCCAAACAGACTGGCAAATCCTATGAAACCATCTTTTAATACCCATCCTATTAAACATTTCTATAGTTTCATATTCATTTAAACTTATTAAGTACCCCAACTATCATTTCTGCCTCCTGACGGGTAACGACCTGACTCATCGGGATTGACAACTCCTGAGCATGTATCCTCTGTGTAATGGGATAGCTACGGTGGTTCCAAGCCTTATAACATTCCTGCTTGTGGGGTGGTATGGGATAGTGGATTAATGTTTGGATACCATTATCTGTGAGATATTGCTGCAGTTCGTCACGCCTTTCGCAGAAAATGGGGAACTGGTGATACACATTGTTCTCATCTTTGATACGCTTGGGCAGTGTAATCAATGGATTATTGATGTTGGCATAATAGAAGGCAGCCAACTGATGGCGTTTCCTGTTGTCTTCGTCCAGATACCTAAGTTTGACATCCAGTACGGCTGCATCTGTCTCTGCCATACGACTGTTCATGCCCACATATTTGAAGACGTACTTCTTCTGACTGCCATAATTGGCCAACGCACGAACGACAGAGGCCAGTTCAGCATCGTTGGTGGTCACTGCGCCTGCATCTCCCAATGCGCCTAAATTCTTTCCTGGATAAAACGAGTGGGCTGCTGCATCACCCAGTGCTCCAGTCTTCGTGAAGCCTGAAACTTGAGACCTAAATCCACACCCATGACTCTGAGCACAGTCCTCCATGAGCTTCAGACCATATCGCTTACATATATCCCTTAACTTTTCGTTATAGGCTATACGTCCATAGAGATGAACGGTCATCACACCCTTCGTTTTCGGGGTAATGTGTTGCTCTATCTGGTCAATATCTATCTCCAGATGCTCAAAGGTAGGTTCCACCAAGACTGGGACAAGATTGTTTTCCGTGATGGCAAGAATGGTGGCGATATACGTATTCGCAGGGACAATGATTTCATCGCCATCCTGCATCACACCCATCTCCTTATACCCTCGGAGTATGAGTTTCAAAGCATCTAAGCCATTGGCCACAGCAACACAATGTGTTGTACCGATATATCTTGCATAATCGGACTCAAAATACTGATTTTCCTTGCCCTGAAGGAACCAACCGGACTCTACAACCCGATTCAATGCAGCCTTGATTTCATCACCATGCATCATGGTGATGGCTTGAAGATCCAAGAATTTTATCACTTTCCTGTTGATTTTGAATGAAAATAGAGATGATTCTAACGAACTTAACCTATATACACACTTTTCCCTTGTCCTGTTTACTATGTAAACGGACAGGGGCGAAAAATGTCTAAAAGGGTATAGTTCAGCTAATTACCATCTCTACGCGAGGGCACAAAACCCGTAGAATCAGCGGAATTGCCCACTATAACGGGGCAAAGGTACGAAAATTTAATGGATTTTCGGCATTTCTTGCAGAAAATATTCGATTTGCGCAGTGGCAACTGTTAATAAAGCATAAACTTTAGTCCAAGTGGTGATTCGTATATGAGTCACCACAGCCTTTTTGGGCATTTGTCAGTTCGATTATTTTTAGTACCTTTGTGTGCGAAAACAAAAATCAAAATATAATCAATATTAATTAACAAGTAAAACAAGGTCATGTACACCAAGAGAAAGATTAAAGAATTGGAGAATGGTCTCCAACGAGATGTGATGATGTTTATTCTTCATCAGGTTAAAAACACTAAAGGATTAACCAATCTTTTGAAGAAAAAGGGAGGGATGAATGCCAAGTGGACTAATCCGGAAAAAGCCTACAACCTCCAGGCTAATCAGTTCTTCAAAATAGTCATCCTGAAAGTTTTCCGACAGTCAATGAAGCAACTCATTTTTGATCTTGTCGTTTTTGCTCTATGGCTAAAAATCAATCTTATTTTACATCCAGAGATGGTGGATTATTTGAAGGAGAGTTGCAATCTCGATGGGCAATACACGACAGACCAAGAGCTAGAAAACTTTAAACAATATTTGCTTCATGAACTTAACCAACATTAAAGTTAGTATCTTCAAAGACCTGAAGTCCTACGAGAGTCGTCCCGTAGGACTCCAGGAAGTTCTGTGGTATCTGCAGAACGACCGTGATGTCGAGAACAAAACGGCACTGTATCGGAATCTGGCCAAGACCATTACACGTGATGAAGCCAACAAGAAGGTGAAGGACGCCATGATGCCAGCCTTTTCGGTGGCGGTGCTCTTCAATGGCAGTGGCAAGCAGACCACTCATGTTACCCAAATAACAGGACTGGCTATCTGTGACATTGACCATGTGGAGAGCGATAAGATGGACGAGGTAAGAAAGCAGCTCATGGAGGATTCCCATGTGTTGCTGTTCTACACGACCATCAGCGGTACTGGATTCCGTGTCATCTACTGGTATGAGGGCGAAACGGCCAACCCTCCCGAGATGGGCATCTACTATCGGGCAGCCTACAAGAAAGGTAATGAGTATTTCGCCAAACTGTGCGGTGTAGACTATGACGGACAGTGTGGCAACATTACCCGACTGAGCGGAATGGCACACGATGCGAATGCCTTTCTCAACGACAATGCGGAGCCTTTCAAGATTTCAGACGACGAGGCAGCAGCAGCCAATTTGGCGGCAGACACGGAGCCCGGCAAACGACGCAGGGAGGATGCTGAGGGCAGCCATCATGCAGAGGTAGAAGCTGCTTGGGTGATTATCGAGCCCATGCTCACCAAGCGAAACATCACCTACGGACAAGGCACCCATCATCAATATGTAATGCATGCCACTCATCTCTTCAATCGCTTTGGAGTTTCTGTCGAGGATCTTATTGAATGGGCAAACCAAAACTGGAACGACTACGACCGGAAGGCACGTGAGAGCGTTATCCATTGGGTTTACCAGCATCGACAGAGGGAACATGGCACCTGGCGGCTGAACAAACGAGGGCGCAAGGGCGAAGTATCAATGATTACATTGCCTGAAATTTGCGAGTGGCTTGCTTCCCATAAGGTGGAGGTCATTTACAACCAGATTACTGATCAGACATTATACCTCAGTTCCCAGACATCCGAATGGAAGGAGATGGACGAAATGGCCATCTGTACCATTCGTAAGGAAATGGCAGCAGAAACGGGAAAACGTGTGTTGAAGAATGACGTGATGGATGTCATTCGCAGCAATTACGCCCACTTAATCCACCCTGTACGTGATTACCTGAACTCTCTACCCGATTGGGACGGCAAAGACCGTGTGAAAGAACTGGTTAGCCATCTGACGGCTATTCCCGTGCAAGAGGGGCAGAATGAAGCAGAGGCTCAGGAGGAGCTACTATGGGCATTCCATAAATGGCATGTGGCCTCAATGGCAACATGGCTTAACGACGACGCATCAAACCACTCCATCTTTGTACTCATAGGACCTCAAGGTATTTACAAGACAACCTTCTTCCGTTATTTGCTACCTCCCAACCTGCGTTCCTATTTCTGGGAGAATGCACACAACTCGTTTTCAGCAAAGGACGACCATATCGCACTGACAGAGAACTGCCTGGTGGAAATCGAGGAAATTGACATGTTCAAAGATAAAGATAATGCCGAGCTCAAGGCACTTTCAACAGCTATCAAGGTTAAGATAAGACGACCTTACGGCAGATTCGCCTTGGAAAAGCATCGCCTGGCCAGTTTCTGCGGAACGGGCAATCAGGAGAAATTCCTTAATGATGAAACGGGCAACCGTCGGTGGCTCTGTTTCCTGATTTCACATATCGACGACCCTCGCGAATGGAATATGGACTACGACCAGCTCTATGCTCAGTTGCGCGACGAATACCGTAACGGTTTTCAACACTGGTTCACTCAGGAAGATCAGAGGCGTGTGGAGCGTCAGAACGACTATTTCCGCATCATCTCTGACGAGGAGGAACTGATTACCATGCGATTCCGTAAACCGGAACCTGGCGACATCAACATCAAACACCTCAAGGCATCCAACATTGCCCAAATGCTCAGCTATGGACGTCCACCGTTGTCTACTCGTAAAGTTGGGCTGGTGATGCGTAGGCTTGGATTCAAATGGGAGCACACGAAAAGCGGTAATGCCTATCGAGTATTTGAAATGACCCAAGAACAAAGTCAACAATCACTCTGTATGAAAATTGAGACACAGAGCACTGATAATTCCTAACCAAATGTTTTCCTATAGGCGATTTTACATATTCTACCTTCACTCGAATCACAAATATATAAATATATTTGCAATTAAAACCAAATTAAATCATACTAAATGAAAGCAATGACAAAACAAGAATTGGCCGACAAGGCGGGTATCAGCTTGCAGACACTACGCCGGTGGTGTAAGCCACTCAATAGTCAGTTGACAGAGATGGGTGTACAACGCAAGACCAAACTGCTGCCTCCAAAGGCCGTCAAGCTGATATGCGAATATTTTTGCATCGATGTTGACTAAATCACAACGTTATTGATTGTTGTTCGACGAGTGTTCTTTGAAATGTTGTACCTTTGTATTGTCTTCGAGAGACCGAAATTGCGGGTACGTGTACTAACAATTTTTCCTACGTGCACTAGCAAAATTTCCTACGTGTAGCCACAATCAGGCCCTCAGAAGCAAGCGAGTTAATTATCAATTTTCAATTATCAATTATCAATTTGTAAAACTATGGCTTTAAGAAAAACTCCAGAAGATCGGTAAGTATGCCGACTCCTACCGCTACGTCATGATGCCTGAGCTCTACTCGACGCTCACTCAGGACAAGGTCATCAAGGAAGCCGCTCTGCGCAGTGGTGTCAACCAGGGCGTGATGCAGGCCTGCTGGGATGCCGCTGGCGAGGTGATCAAGGCTTGGGCCACCGAGGGTCACTCTGTTGCGCTCCCCGGTTTGGGAACCATGCGCTTCGGTCTGCGTGCCAAGAGCTGCGAGAATGTTAACGAGGTGAAGACCTCACTCATCACGAGTCGTCGTATCATCTTCACCCCCAACAGCGAGCTGAAGGACGAGCTGAAGAACACCGCTGTGCAGATTACC
>CACZMV010000011.1:0-65563 GCA_902782305.1 uncultured Prevotellaceae bacterium | reverse complement strand
CCTGAAGGACGAGCTGAAGAACACCGCCATCGTCATCACCTGCTACGACCGCAACGGTAACGAGGTGAAGCGCGTGACCAGCGACGACGACGCAGAGATTGAGGATCCTGAGAACGGATCTACGGGTGACGGAGAGAACGGATCTACGGAGAATGGCGGTAGCCAGAACCAGGGCGGTAACAGCAACACCGGTGGTGGCGACTTGGGACAGAACTGAACTATGAAGACGAATCGAATTGTTGAGGTAGCGGTGAAGGTGATAGTAGCCGCTCTCACAGCCTTCCTGACGGCCATCACAACCACGAGTTGTATGGGACACGGACCGTTCTAGCGGGCTTCGCCCTAGTGAAACGCTACGCTAGTGAAGAGTGAATAGTGAAGAGTGAAACGCTTCGCTAGTGAAGAGTGAACAGTGAAAAGTGTAAGAAAGGGGGCGCATCCATCAAGATGGTGCGCTCCCTTTATTGTTGTTATGGGGGACCCAATGATTATTCCAAAGGAATTTAACTGCGTTGAACCACGTCGCGACTCGGCAAAGCTCATGCAAGCATGGCTTTGCACTCACTGCTCCGTGATTTCAGGATGCTGTACGGCCAGAGGCAGATCTTTCTGCGAGAGGTAGAACATGTAGAGGATACAGTCCTTCTTGCCACGGTTCTCGCCATGGTGGATGGTGCCTACCATCTCTACGACAGCCTCGCCCTCATGCACCACCTTCGTCTTGCCATCCTGTCCGATGATGGTCAACTCGCCCTGCACCAGTACGCCATAGTTCATGGCTACGTGGTGGTGCCAGCCCAGCTTCTTGCCAGCAGGAAACACATACTTCACAGCCACCAGTTCCGGACGGCCCTTGAAGTAGTCGGGCAGCTCTACACCGTCCCAGCTCTGCGAGGTGCGGATGAGTTCGGTACTAGACACCCCTGCTGCTGCAGGTGCAGTCTTACACGATGATAATACACTCAGACCGCAGATGAGGGTGGCGGTCATCACCCAGTTCTTGATACGTTTCATTCCCATTCGATAGTTGCAGGTGGTTTTGATGAGATGTCGTAGCAGACGCGGTTGACGCCACGCACCTTGTTGATAATCTCGTTGCTGACCTTGGCCATGAAGTCGTAAGGCAGATGGGCCCAGTCGGCAGTCATGGCATCGGTAGAGGTGACAGCACGCAGGGCTACGGGATGTTCGTAGGTACGCTCGTCGCCCATGACACCCACGGAGCGAACGGTGGAGAGCAGGATAGCACCTGCCTGCCATACCTTATTATACAGGGTCTCGCCATCGGTATCGACATATTCGCGGAGTCCACGGATGAAGATATCGTCGGCGTCCTGCAGGATGCGCACCTTCTCGGGAGTGATGTCGCCCAGGATGCGGACTGCCAAGCCAGGACCCGGGAAGGGATGACGGGTGATGAGATGTTCGGGCATGCCCATCTGACGACCTACGCGACGCACCTCGTCCTTGAAGAGCCACTTCAGGGGCTCGCACAACTGCAGGTGCATCTCCTCAGGCAGTCCACCCACGTTGTGGTGGCTCTTGATGACCTTACCCGTGATGTTGAGCGACTCGATGCGGTCGGGATAGATGGTGCCTTGGGCCAACCATTTAGCATCGGTAATCTTACGAGCCTCAGCATTGAACACCTCGACGAAGTCGCGACCAATAATCTTACGCTTCTGCTCAGGGTCGGTAACGCCTGCCAAGTCGCCAAAGAACTTCTCAGAGGCATCGACACCAATCACGTTCAGACCAAGCACTTTGTAGTCGTCCATGACCTGCTGGAACTCGTTCTTGCGCAGCATGCCGTGGTCGACAAAGATACAGGTGAGTCGCTGACCAATGGCCTTGTTCAACAGGACAGCAGCCACGCTGGAATCGACACCACCTGAGAGACCCAGGATGACACGATCGTTGCCTAACTGCGCCTTCAGTTCAGCCACTGTGGTATCGACAAACGAAGCAGCGCTCCAGTCTTGCTTGGAACCACAGATGTCAACGACGAAATTCTTCAACAGTTGCTTACCCTGTAAGGTGTGGTAAACCTCAGGGTGGAACTGAACGGCCCAAATGCCCTTTGAACTTTCTCTCTTTGAGAGCGAGCGGAGCTCGAGCGGAACTTTGAGGTTTGAACTTTGAACTTTGTCTGGCGAACACCAGAAGGCTGCATTTTGGACATCCTTCGTCGAGCCGATAACCTCGAAGCCTTCGGGGATGGCGGTGATGGTATCGCCATGCGACATCCATACCTGCGAGTTCTGTTCGAAACCACGGAACAGGGGGTTGGTGACGTCAACCGTCTGGAGGTTGGCACGTCCGTACTCGCGAGAATCAGCCTTTTCCACCTTGCCACCCAGGGTGTGCGAGATGAACTGGGCGCCATAGCAAATGCCCAGCACGGGCAGGCGACCTACGAACTGGCTCAAATCGACCTTGAAAGCCTCAGGGTCGTGAACCGAGTAGGGCGAACCGCTCAGGATGACACCAATGACATCGGGGTCGTCCTTGGGGAACTTGTTGTAAGGCATAATCTCGCAAAAGGTGTCGAGCTCGCGGACACGACGGCCTATAAGCTGGGTGGTCTGCGAACCGAAATCGAGAATAATAATCTTTTGCATCGAATTTATCTTTGAAATTTGAACTTTGATCTTTGAGCTTTGAACTTTGAGCTTTATGATTACTAGAGGGACGCCAGAAAATCTTCTGCTTGGTCGAGGGTTTCGAGCTTACCTACGTCCATCAGTCGAAGGTCATTTTTAACGAGCCCGACAATATGCGAACGATGGCACACGGAGAGGTAGAAGTCGATGATGCTGAAGCGGTCGGGGAAGCGATCCATGAGGGGGAACAGACGGGGCGAGAAGCTATGGATGCCAGAGAAGGCGAACATGTTGAGGGGCTCGCCATGCTGCGAGAGTCCTGTGCGACGCACATACTCATAGGGCGACTTGATTTCGCCCGTCTCGATGTTCTTCCAGCCCATGAGGTGCATGGCATTGTCGAAGAGCAGGTAGCGCTTGGTCTTGCGCTGGCTGACCAGCAGTACGGCATCCTCGTCAGACTGATGCTGACGGGCGAACCAGGCGTAATCGACATTGTCGAGGATATCGACATTATGGATGAGGATGGGCTCCTCGTCGCTGAAGAGGTCCTGGGCATGTTTCAGTCCCCCACCCGTCTCGAGCAACTGGCTCGTCTCGTCGCTGAAATGCACCAGCGGAGCATAGTCCTGCTGCGCCACATAGTCGCGGATTTGCTGGGCGAAGTGGTGGATGTTGATGACGAAACGGTCGTAGCCCTGGGCTTGCAACTTACGGATGTTCCATTCCAACAGGGGCTTGCCACCCACTGGAACGAGCGCTTTGGGCATGGTGTCCGTCAGCGGTTTCAGTCGTGTGCCAAGGCCTGCAGCCAGAATCATTGCTTGTTTCATTTCGCTTCCAATATTTGCGTGATGTTTTGTTCGCGATGGCAGATGCGCACCTCGATGCCAAAGCGTTCGTGGATATGCTCAGCCAAGTGCTGGGCGGAATAGACGCTGCGATGCTGACCACCCGTACAGCCAAAGCTGAACATGAGCGAGGTGAAGCCACGCTGGATGTAACGACGCACATGGTTGTCAGCCAGTTTATAGACGGAATCGAGGAAGGTCAGAATCTCACCATCGTCCTCAAGGAATCGGATAACGGGCTCGTCGAGTCCCGTCAACTTCTTATACGGCTCGTAACGTCCCGGGTTGTGCGTAGAACGGCAGTCGAACACATAGCCACCACCATTGCCACTCTCATCGTCGGGGATGCCCTTGGTGTAGGAGAAGCTATAGACGCGCACCACCAGCGGACCCTGTGCATCGTACTTGGAGAACGTGGCAGGTCCATCCTGCGGGTGGGGCTTATAGGGATTCTTCTCCGTAGTCTTCAGTCCGTCAGCACGTACGGCAGTGGCCTCCATCTGCTGGAACTTAGGCATCTTGGTCAGCCTGTCGAGCACATCGACCAGATAAGAATAGGGGAAGTTGCGCTCGTCCAACAGCTCACGCAGATTCTTGATAGCGGGCGGGATGGACTCGATGAAGTGCTGCTTGCGCTCGAAATAGCCACGGAAACCATAGGCGCCCAGCACCTGCAACAGGCGGAACAGCACAAACAGGCTCAGGCGGTCGACGAAATGGTGAGGCTGTGGCACCTCAGTATATTGTTTCAGCGCATGGTAGTATTCATACACCAGCTCTCTGCGCACCTTATACGGATATTTGGCAGAGGCCTGCCACAGGAACGAGGCCAGGTCGTAATAGTACGGACCACGACGACCACCCTGGAAGTCGATGAAGTAAGGCTTGCCATTGCTGTCCAACATGACATTGCGCGACTGAAAGTCACGATAGAGGAAACCCTGCGTGTCCTGATCGGAAGTCAGGTCCTTGGCCAACAAGCGGAAGTCAGCCTCCAGCTTCATTTCGTGGAAGTCGAGCTCGGTAGCCTTCAGGAAACAGTATTTGAAGTAGTTGAGGTCGAACAAGACGGAGTTGGTGTCGAATTCAGGCTGTGGATAGCAATTGGCGAAGTCCAGTTCGTCAGCACCATTCAACTGGATGTTAGGCAGTTCGCGGATGGTACGACGCAACAGGTCAACCTCCTTCACATTGTAACGACCACCAGCCTCACGACCACCACGAATGGCATCGAACAGCGAGGTGTTGCCCAGGTCGGTCTGGATATAGCGCAACTCGTCGTCGCTGACAGCCAGTATCTCAGGCACTGGCAACTGCTTCTTGGTAAAGTGCTTAGCAAGATAGACGAAGGCGTGATTTTCATCACGACTGGTACCCACGCAGCCTACCACACTAACACCCTGACTGTCCGTCAGTCGGTAATACTCACGATTGCTGCCTCCAGCAGTGAGGCGCACCACATCTTGGGGCTCTTCGCCCTTCCATTGCTTGTATAGTTCAACTAGCTTCTGCATAATCGTATGCAAAGGTACGAAAAAATAATGAATTACGCCAAATGCGTAACTCATTATTTTTATACTTCCTACATCTTCCCTCTTCCATCATCCATCTTCCATCACTCCAGCGTGACTCCCATGAGTCCGATGACAATGTCATTCGACAGCGTGCGGAGCGTCAGTGCCTTCAACTTCTTCTTGCTGTCGAGGGGCAGACAGAGCAGTTGGGCAGCACCACCAGGAATCTCTCGCCCATAGACACCCTCGATGCCCAAGGCTGTGCCTAAGTCGCGACTCACCACACCCGTACCCAACGACACGCGGTAAGGACGGGGCTGCGGAGCCTGGAACGCCTTGCCATCAATGTAGAAATCTTGTTCGATGGGGCACCAGTTGTCGGGGTTCACCAGACGCAGGGTGTCCAACGTTCCATCGCGATATTGGGCAATGACGAGTCCGTTGTCGATATGGCACTGCATGTGGTTGGTAGAGCCAGCCATCAGCAACCATGCCTTCGAGGCCTGTCCGCTGAGGGGAATGGTGACGCTGTTAGGATAGTTGTCGAACAGCGAGGTGTAGATGATGTTCCTGCCCTCGCGAGGGGTACGGAAGGGGATGCCAGCCACGGTGAACTGTCCATCCTTGACCATCGAACGGAACACGCTGTCGTTGATGTCGGGCTTGTAGTGCGGATGGCACCACTCGCCAATGCCCTGCAGCGGAATCTGCAACGTGGTATAGGGCGGACGGGGCGAACGATACTCCTGGTTGAAGATGTCGGGCACGTTGGCATTGAAGAACTTGTCGATGCGCTGAGGCTTGTACACGTCCTTCACCTCGATGACCTGGTGCAATGCCTTGCTGCCTTGGATATCGCGATACTTCCCCTCGCCCATGTTCAGCCTCAGCACCATCTGCAGGGGCTCGCTGAATCGCTGGTCGATGACGAAGCGCAGCGTACCGTTCTTGCGCGTGAACTGATAGTCGATATAGGGCGTGTGGATGCTGCAACTGTCCCAGTCCTGTGGGAATCCCGGGCGCAGGATGCATTGTCCGTAGAGCGCCTGCGGAATGATGCCAAAGAGGCCTTGTAACAGCGTTCTGGACGAGATGCCTATGCAGTCGCCAAAGTCGCGGTAGCACTCGCCACGCGCAGCATCGTAGTGGCTCACCTGTCCGAAGTTGGCAGGCGATTGTCCGTAGTACATCTGGTCTAAGATGTTGGCCTTCATCAGTCGGTAGCCTTCCTCGTTGCGCCCAGCCTCGAAGTAGGCCAAAGCGGTGTGCATCACCTCAGCTGCAGCCACATTGTTGATGCTCCAAGAGTAAGGCAACCAATTGCTGGTGGCAATTGTTGAAAGTTCAAAGTTCTCTCTGTGAGAGCGAGCAAAGCTCGAGCGCAAAGTTGAAAGTTCAAAGTTCAAAGTTGAAAGTTCAAAGTTCAAAGGTATATGCGGTATTTCGTTATCTACATACTCCGTAGCCCGATACGCCTGTTCAGGCGTGCAGGCACCACAATCAATGGGCGTATAGATGCTCCAGACAGCGGCACTCTCGTGGACGCGCTGTTCGCCCATCAGGTCCTGATATTCAGCCCAATGGCCTTTCTTATCGAGCCACAGTCGCTGGTTCATGGCCTTCAGGATAGCCTCCGCCTCCTGCTCGTAGGGCGTGGCATCTTCGCCCAGGATTTGGGCCATGCGGGCAGCCAACTTATTGCCACGATAGTTATAGGCTGACGAGTGGGTCACGGCTCCTCCGCTGTAATACAAGGCATCGCTCGCCCAGATGCAGCAATAGGCATCGTAGAGGTGGTCGCCATCGGGGTCGTAGTTACGTTTCTCCCACGCCAAGTGGCGCTGCAACAGGGACCACATCTTGCGCATATAGTCCTTGTCAGCATCATATTGGAAGTGCCACAGCAACTCGTCGACATAGTTCAGGTTCATGTCGTAGTGGTGCATCTGGTCGTTACGATTGGGATTACGGCAGATATAGCCATTGGAATACATCTGCGTGTGCCATTTCTTCTCAGCGCGCGCCATCTGCTGGGCAGGGTCTTGCGTGGGATGAGGCAACGTGGGCTCGACGTCTGTCACCTGACTATTGGCATAGGCGTCGAAGTGACTGACGGCTCTGTCCTGCCATCCCAGCACGTCGCCCAGATAACCTGCGCGCCAACCCGCCAGGGGCATGCGCCATCCGATACAGCCATGCAACCAGGTAAGTCCGTCCCAGTCGCCATCAGCAGCCAGCACGAGGGCACTACCCAGCGTGTTGATATACGGATCGGGGGTATTGAACTGGATGCGACTGCTCAACTGCGCAAAGTGGTTCTTCGCCTTGTTAAACAACTGCGCAGCCTCCTGGGCACTCACCTTCGCCACTTCGTTCAACTTAATGACCACATAACCCTCCGTCTGCTTGTCGTCCGTATAGGTGGCAGGCGAAATCTGCAATCCTTTCTCCTCAGCATCAGGTTCAAACACACCAGGCTTGTCCGCTCCGATGTCGCCATTACGCTGCAACTTAGGCTGCGCTATCTCGCACACCTTCACCTCAGCATCCAGTGCGTGTGGGAAGCCCTCGCCACGAAGGTGCCACACAGCACCCTCCTCATCAGGCAGCGCCACCACCTCTATATATAATAAGGTGGAAGGACCCCAACGCCCATCGCGCAACTGGTAGCTCCGCATGCCGTTCTCATAGACCGCCTTGCAATACTGCGTGGAGTCGAGCGCCACACCCCCTACCCTCATGCGGATGTTCCTGTGATAGTTCTTCTTAGCCACTGCAAACACGGGTCTGTCGCTGGTCTCCAATCGCCAATCGGTAGGCGAGCCATAGAGCGCACGAGTAAAACGGTTCGTGCCATTCTCCGTCACGAATGCCCTACCCTCAGGCCTATACTGTTGATGACGCACCTCCGTGTTCGAGGCCGTACTATAACGCGTGGATTCAATGTAATCGCCTATGCGCTTGGTCTGTGCACAAGCGGTAGAAATAACGACGCTGAGCGCCAGTGATGTGATTAGTTTTCTCATATTGTTTGCAAAAGTAATCATTTGTCAGCAAAGCGCAAAAAAATATTCGTGTTTATTCGTGAAATTCTTGCGTCCCTGCGGTAGCAAGCGAGCAGAGCTCGAGCGCGTGTTCGTAATAACATCCGTGTTCGTGAACAAAAAAAACCGACTGTCATCACGACAATCGATTTTAAAAACAAACTACTTAAAAACTAATCTACTAAAACAAATCAAAAAAATATCTATTTTCCTATGAAGTCTATAACGATTTTCGAAACTTTTTTGTTTCTGGGTGCAAAATTAGATACTTTTTTGCAAGCCTACAAGCATTTATATGCAAAATCGATACTCTTTTTGACATACATCAATGCGAGTGTCTTGAATTTTTATCAGACACCCGCATTTGATAACCTTGGCTTGCAAATTGATACTATTTCAACCTTTTTTCACACTTTCACACTTTATCGTCATATTTTTATTATCCAATCACTTGCATGATAATGTCTACAATCTGGTCTTCTGACTTGCCATCAGCTGTGATGACGAGGTCGTAGTTGCGGGTGTCGTAGCGGGAGATGCCTGCATACTTGGTAACATAGTTCTCGCGCATTTCGTCAATTTTCTTGATAATCTTGCGAGCCTCATCCTCTGATACGTTCTGCTTGCGCATCACACGCTCCACACGGAAGGGCATGGTGGCCTGGATGAAGATGTTCAGGTGGTTGGGGTGGTTGCGGAATACATAGAAGCCACTGCGACCAGCCACTACGCACGATTCTTCAGCAGCAATGTCCTGCAGCACCTTGGTCTCCGTCTCGAACATCTCGTCGGTAGTAGGCGGATAGGCCTTGTAAATGCTGTACTCATAGAGTTCGGAACTGCCTGCCACACCTGGGGCAACGCTCATCATCTGCATGGCTTCAGCCCACCAAGAGTGGCTGCGACCTTTCATCTTCTCAATCTCTTCGACAGTCAGGTCGTACTTCTCAACAAGGGTTTTGATCAATGCCTTGTCGTAGAACTTTACGCCTAACTTCTCTGCCAATTTGCGACCTACTGTGCGACCGCCACTGCCTAGTTCACGATTGATCGTGATAACAAATTTCTCATTTTTATTCATATTCGTTGTTATTAGTTTTCATGAATTGGTGTTTAGAGGATGCGTCCAGTCAGCGTAAACTTCAACACGGGATAAACGGTGAGCTTGTCGATCAACTTAGAGATATCATCATCACCCTTCTTTATAGCTTTATCCACATCCAATTGCTGGCCGTTCTGGTAAACCTTCATGTGACCCATGAACTGACATCCTAATTCAACACGGAAACCAACACGATTCTTGGGAACAAGGCGTCCATAACCGAGGCCTACGTATGGACGAACTGCATTGACACGAATATCTCCCTCAGCATTACCTTGTCTGTCAATCTTGATGTCATATTCATCAACGACTGCAGAAATTACACCTGTATATTCTGGATGTTCTCTATACAAGCGGGCAACCTCATCATTATGACCAGAAAGTTTAACTATCTCTTTTCCTCCAAACGAGAGTCCGGCAGTGAGGAAAAATGCATTTGATGCTCCAAAAGGATAAGCACTTACCTTAAAATCGAAGGTTGTGCGGGACATCGATCCTTCAAGTTTTAGCTTATCAAATGTGTAAGTATCTGGTCCAATAGGAATTGTA
The DNA here is from genome assembly GCA_902782305.1 of uncultured Prevotellaceae bacterium. Classification (GTDB taxonomy): domain Bacteria; phylum Bacteroidota; class Bacteroidia; order Bacteroidales; family Bacteroidaceae; genus Prevotella. The sequence goes on along the minus strand of CACZMV010000011.1, from coordinate 55,900 downwards.
CCCGCATTAATATTAACATCTCCCTTAATCTTGATGCCAGGCATAAAGTTCACGCCAAGTCCGAACTCCAGATAGTCGGTACAAGGGGCTGCAACACCAATGCTAATACCCTCGGTTCCTACGCTGAGGTTAGCACCCAAGTGGTTGAAAATGCCACGCTCATAATCCTGAGCGGAGGCCTGAGCGAAGCCTAAAAGGGCTACGGCACATACCAAAATACTCTTTTTCATAGCTGTAATATTATAGTTAATAGTGTATCTAAAGTGCAAAGATACGATTAAGCGAGCAAAAATCCAAATTTTGGGGGCAATATTTAACTAAAAAAGGAGAGAAAGGCCCACATTTGGGGTCCTTTCCCTCCTAAAACGTTGTATAATCAAGTGATTACATCATGCCTCCCATGCCTGGAGCGCCACCCATTGGCATAGCGGGTTCCTTCTCAGGCTTGTCGCAGATGAGGCACTCGGTGGTGAGGAACATGCCTGCGATAGAAGCGGCATTCTCCAGAGCTACACGAGCCACCTTGGCAGGATCGATGACACCAGCCTCGCGGAGGTCTTCGTACTTGTCGAGACGAGCATTGTAACCGAAGTCACCCTTGCCCTCGCGAACCTTCTGTACGACAACGGCACCCTCCTCGCCAGCATTGCTGACAATCTGACGCAGAGGCTCCTCGATGGCGCGGCAGATGATGTTGATACCGGTCTGCTCGTCAGCATTGTCGCCCTTCAAGCTGGCCAAAGCCTGCTGAGCGCGGATGTAAGTGGTACCACCACCAGCAACAACACCCTCCTCGATAGCTGCACGAGTAGCGCAGAGAGCATCGTCAACGCGATCCTTCTTCTCCTTCATCTCAACCTCTGAGTTAGCACCAACGTAGAGCACTGCTACGCCACCAGCCAACTTGGCCAGACGCTCCTGCAGCTTCTCCTTGTCGTAAGAAGAGGTGGTGAGCTCGATTTCCTTCTTGATCTGAGCGATACGATCCTGGATGGCCTGCTTGTCGCCAGCACCATTGACGATGGTGGTGTTGTCCTTAGAAACAGTCACCTTGTCGCAAGTGCCCAGCATTTCGAGGGTAGCCTGCTCCAGCTTCAGACCCTTCTCCTCGCTGATAACAACGCCACCAGTCAGGGTAGCGATATCCTCGAGCATAGCCTTACGACGGTCGCCAAAGCCAGGAGCCTTGACAGCGCAAATCTTCAAGCCACCACGCAGACGGTTGACAACCAGCGTAGTCAGAGCCTCAGAGTCAACATCCTCAGCGATGACCAGCAAGGGGCGTCCGCTCTCAGCAGCAGGCTGCAGGATAGGCAGGAAGTCCTTGATGTTTGAAATCTTCTTATCGTAGATGAGGATGTAAGGATTCTCCATCACGCACTCCATCTTCTCAGAATCAGTTACAAAATAACCAGAAAGGTAGCCACGATCGAACTGCATACCCTCGACAACACCAATGTGGGTGTCGCGGCTCTTGCTCTCCTCGATGGTGATAACGCCATCCTTAGAAACCTTGCGGAAAGCCTCAGCCAGCAGCTTACCAATCTCTTCGTCGTTGTTGGCAGAAACGGTAGCCACCTGCTCAATCTTGTCGTAGTTGTCATCGACGCGCTCGGCATTCTTATGGATGAAGTCAACAACGTTCTTCACTGCCTTGTCGATACCACGCTTCAAGTCCATAGGATTGGCACCAGCGGTCACGTTCTTCAGACCCTCAGTAACGATAGCCTGGGTGAGGATGGTAGCAGTGGTGGTACCATCACCAGCATCATCGCCCGTCTTAGAAGCTACGCTCTTCACGAGCTGAGCACCTGTATTCTCGAACTTGTCCTCCAACTCGATTTCCTTAGCAACGGTAACACCGTCCTTGGTAATCTGGGGAGCACCAAACTTCTTCTCAATAACAACGTTACGACCCTTAGGACCGAGCGTAACCTTTACTGCGTTTGCCAACTGGTCGACGCCCTGCTTCATAGCATCGCGGGCCTCAATATTGAATTTAATATCTTTTGCCATAGTTGTAATTAATAATTAATTCATAATGCATAATTATTTCTCGAGGACGGCGAGCACGTCAGATTGACGCATCATGAGATATTTCTCACCCTCGAACTCCAGCTCTGTGCCACTGTACTTGCCATACAGTACCTCATCGCCAGCTTTGAGGATCATTTCTTCGTCCTTGGTTCCCTGGCCTACAGCCTTGATGGTGCCGTGAAGGGGTTTCTCCTTAGCAGTATCAGGAATGATGATACCACCGATCTTTTCTTCTGCGGGGGCTGGCAATACCAGCACGCGATCGCCTAATGGTTTGATGTTCATAATACTTAAATATTTTATTGTTTGAATTAAACTTTCTGCCTGCGTCGTAGCGAAAAGTGTGCCAAAAGGAGGGGACTGACAGATTGGCAGAGAAACTTTGAGCTTTGAACTTTGAACTTTGAACTTTGAGGTTTGAACTTTAAGATTTGAAATGCTAAAAAATGTTCATAAACGATGAAGTAAAAGAAAAAATGTTTATCTTTGCAGATTAGAAATTACAAATTAAATTATTAGAACGATGAAACAATTTCTGAAGTATGTATTAGCCACTGTGACAGGTATCATTCTGGTACTGATTATCGTGGGTATTCTGGGAGGTATCTCCCTCGTAGGTATGGCGGCCAAGAGCGCCAGCACGACACAGGTGGAGGAGAATTCGGTGTACACGCTGAAGCTGTCGGGCATGCTGAACGAGCGTGCTGCCAGCAATCCATTGGCAGAATTGACAGGACAGGTGAGCGAAAACCTGGGACTGGACAATATGCTGGAAGCCATTCAAAAGGCTAAGGAGAACGAGAACATAAAGGGTATCTATATCGAGGCTGGTGCCTTCAGCAGCGATACACCTGCCTCATCGCACGCCATCCGCGAGGCCCTGTTGGACTTCAAGAAGAGCGGCAAGTGGATTGTGGCATATAGCGACTCCTATACGCAGAACACCTATTATATATGTAGTGTAGCCGACAAGGTGTACCTGAACCCAGAGGGTATGTTAGACTGGCACGGACTGGGTGGCGAGTCATACTATGTCAAGGACCTGCTGGCCAAGTTTGGTGTGAAGTTCCAGGCTGTAAAGGTTGGAAAATATAAGAGTGCTGTAGAAATGCTGACAGCAGACCAGATGAGCGACTTCGACCGCGAGCAGACGATGGCTTATCTGAACGGTATCTGGAAGGTGATGCTGGACGACGTGTCAAAGAGTCGTAAGGTGAGCGTTGACTCGCTGAACGCATATGCTGACCAGCTGCTGACCTTCGCTGACCAGAAAGAGCTGGTGAGCAAGAAGATGGTGGACAAACTGATGTATACCGACGAGGTGAAGGGCGAAATCAAGAAGTTGCTGAAGATTGATGCCAAAGAAGAAATCAAACAGTTGACCACTGGCGAGATGCAGAACGTGAAGGGTGCCAAGAAGGAAGGCGACCAGATAGCTGTATATTATGCCTATGGCGAGATTGTTGACTCAGAGACGGGCAGCATGACAGACACAGACCACAACATTGTGGCCAACACGGTTTGCAAGGACCTGGAGAAGCTGATGAACGATGACGATGTGAAGGCTGTGGTGCTGCGCGTGAACTCTCCTGGTGGCTCTGCCTATGCTTCCGAGCAGATATGGCGCGCAGTGACCAACCTGAAAGCCAAAAAGCCCGTAGTGGTTTCGATGGGTGGCTATGCTGCCTCGGGTGGTTACTATATCAGCTGTAATGCCAACTACATCTACACTGAGCCTACCACGTTGACGGGTTCCATTGGTATCTTCGGTATGTTCCCAGACGTCAGTCAGTTGCTGACCCAGAAGTTGGGTGTGAAGTTCAGCGAGGTAAAGACCAACAAGCACTCAGCTTTCGGAGCTGTGTCGCGCCCCCTGAACGCAGACGAGACTGCTCTGCTGGAGCAATATATCGATCGTGGCTATAAGCTGTTCCGCAAGCGTGTGGCTGATGGCAGAAAGTTGAAGGTGGAGCAGGTAGAGGAGATTGCCCAGGGTCGTGTATGGCTGGGTAACGACGCTCTGCCCATCAAGCTGGTGGATGCCGTTGGTTCGCTGAACGATGCTGTGAAGAAGGCTGCCGAGTTGGCTAAGCTGAAGGAATATCACGCCACAGCTTATCCTGAGGAAGAGAGCTGGCTGAGCAGTCTGTTCGACAATGTAACGAAGAAGAGTTACCTGGACGAGGAGATGCAGGCTGCCCTGGGCGAGTATTATGAGCCTCTGCGATTCCTGAAGAGTCTGGACAAGCAGAGTGTCATCCAGGCCCGCATGCCATACATTATTAATATAAGGTAGATTTACAATTTGACAATTTACCATTTACAATTGATTGGGCAATTTAGTAATTTGACAATTTGGAAGGCGATTTCATCAGAATAAACAAGACGCTGCGCCCCCTGAGCTGGGTATATGGGCTGATTGTCAGGACGCGTAATCTGATGTTCGAAACGGGCATCCTGAAAACGCGTACCTTCGACGTTCCCATCATCTCGGTAGGTAACATTACCGTAGGGGGATCAGGAAAGACCCCACACGTGGAATACCTCATCAGACTGCTGATGAAGGATTTCAACGTGGCTGTGCTCAGTCGAGGATATAAGCGCAAGAGCACGGGGTTTATCCTGGCAGACGCCAACAGTACGGCAAGGGATATCGGTGACGAGCCGTACCAGATGAAACGCAAATTCGAGCAGGTGACAGTGGCTGTCGACAAGAACCGCTGTCATGGAATAGACATGCTGGAAGAATGTGGAGTAAAGCCCGAAGTGATTTTACTCGATGACGCCTTCCAACACCGATACGTCAAGCCAGGAATCAACATCTTGTTGGTAGACTATCACCGACTGATTATCTACGACGAGATGCTGCCTTCCGGCAGGCTGAGGGAGCCCAAAGAGGGAAAGAACAGGGCTGACATCGTGATAGTGACAAAATGTCCGAAGGAAATAAAACCCATCGACTATCGTGTCATCACCAAAGCGATGGACCTCTACCCGTATCAGCAATTATACTTCTCCACCATCAACTATGGTGGATTGGAACCGATATTTAATGGAGCTCCGAAAAGAATGGAAGAGCTCGTGAACGAAAACGTGCTCCTGCTGACAGGCATTGCTTCGCCTCAACAGATGGTGCACGACCTCTCACCGCAATGCGGGCATCTGCAGCCGCTGTCCTTCAGCGACCATCATCACTTTGACGCGAAAGACGTTCAACAGATTAACGACACCTTTGCCACCATGGAAGGTCCGAAGTGTATCGTGACCACTGAGAAAGACGCCACCCGACTGGAGGGTCTGGAAGGACTGAGCGACGAAGTGAAAGCCAGCATCTATTCGTTACCTATTACTATTCAGTTCTTACAAGAACAACAAGAATCCTTTAACAATTACATTACAGACTATGTACGCAAAAATTCAAGAAACAGCATCCTGGTTGAAAGAAAGGATGACAACAAGCCCCAAGACTGCAATTATTCTGGGAACAGGTCTCGGACAATTAGCTTCAGAGATAACTGACAAGCTGGAGTTTCCCTACAGCGAGATTCCCAACTTCCCCGTTTCAACAGTAGAGGGCCACAGCGGCAAACTGATTTTCGGTAAGCTGGGTGGCGTAGACATCCTGGCTATGCAGGGACGTTTCCACTACTATGAGGGATACAATATGAAGGAGGTTACCTTCCCCGTTCGTGTCATGTACGAGCTGGGTATTAAGACTCTCTTCGTATCGAACGCTGCTGGTGGCATGAACCCCGCTTTCAAGATTGGTGACCTGATGGTAATCACCGACCATATCAACTTCTTCCCAGAGCATCCGCTACGTGGCAAGAACTTCCCCACAGGTCCTCGTTTCCCAGATATGCACGAGACCTACGACCACGAGCTCATCAATCTGGCCACGAAGATTGCCAAGGAGAAGGGCATCCGTCTGGTTTATGGTGTATACCTTGGCACCACAGGTCCTACCTTCGAGACACCTGCAGAGTATAAGATGTATCGCACGCTGGGTGGTGACACCGTTGGTATGTCTACTGTTCCTGAAGTGATCGTTGCCCACCACTGTGGCATCAAGACTTTCGGTATCAGCGTTGTTACCGACCTGGGAGGCTTCGACAATCCTGTTGAGGTCAGCCACGAGGAGGTTCAGGAAGCTGCAGACAAGGCTCAGCCACTGATGACTGAGATTATGCGCGAAATGATTAAACGTACCGCACAATAAATGGAAATAGCATCATTAGGAGAATTTGGCTTGATAGACCAGTTGACAAAGGACATCAAGCCCAATAACGAATCAACAAAGTACGGCGTAGGCGACGACTGCGCCGTACTTCACTATCCAGCGTCAGAGGTACTCATCACCACAGACATGCTGATGGACGGCGTACACTTTGACCTGACGTATATTGACTTGCAGCACCTGGGCTATAAGTCGGCAATGGTTAACATCAGCGATATCTTCGCCATGAACGGGACACCCCGACAGATGACCGTTTCGCTGGCGCTGAGCAAGCGCTTCAGCGTGGAAGATATGGAGATGTTCTATAGCGGACTGCGCATGGCTTGCGACAAATGGGGTATCGACATTGTAGGTGGCGACACGACATCGTCGTATACTGGTCTGGCGATCAGCATCACCTGTATCGGTGAAGCCCAGAAGGAAGATATCGTATATCGCAACGGTGCCAAGGAAACCGACCTGATTTGTGTCAGTGGCGACCTGGGTGCAGCGTATATGGGACTGCAGTTGCTGGAGAGAGAGAAGAGCGTATTCTACCAGATGGTGGATGAAGCCAAGAAGAAAGGGAAGCCTGCACCCGACTTCCAACCTGACTTTGCTGGCAAGGAATATCTGTTGCAGAGGCAGTTGAAGACGGAAGCCAGAGGCGACATCATCCAGAAACTGCGTGAGGCGGGTATCCGTCCCACAGCGATGATGGACATCAGCGACGGCTTATCCAGTGAGCTGATGCATATCTGCAAGCAGAGCAAGGTGGGTTGCCGCATCTTCGAAAAGCAGATACCCATCGACTACCAAACGGCAGTGATGGCAGAAGAGATGAACATGAACGTAACGACCTGTGCCCTGAACGGTGGCGAGGACTATGAGCTGCTGTTCACCGTGCCCATAGGCGATTACGAGAAGATACAAGCATTAGACGACGTCAAGATGATTGGCCACATTACCAAAGAGAGCTTGGGCCAAATACTCGTGACGCGTGATGACCAGGAATTTGAGCTGAAGGCTCAAGGCTGGAATCCCTTGAAATAATTATCGCTGGAATCCCTTATAATAGTAGAGTGCTGCACCAATAGCCGTGCAGAACTCTGCATATTTGGGGATGTGGAAGCGTACGCCGTAAACCTTCTCCAGATTAGGATAAACCTCTTTACACTGAGGCCAAAGGGTCAGATTACCAATCAGCACGAAATCCTTGATGCCTGAGTTCAGGGCTGAGAGGATGGCTGCTGAGCCAATGGTCTGCAACACCATCGTGATGATGCCCAATGCAATATCTTCCTTGGGGGCATTATATTGGGCCTTAGAAAAGAGCGAAGCGGTGGCATCCATAGGCAGACCTGGCAATGGCTGACTGGAGATATCGCCAATGGAAAGGTTGATATGATGGATATCGCCTTGAGCAGCAAGACTACGGATTTGCTGGGGATCGCGGGTGTTCAGCATGACACGGCTCAAACCTTGCAAGGTGCCGCCTCCGATGCCAATACCACCAATGTGCTGGATATTGTCACCTTCGCATTGTACAAAACTGGTACCTGTACCCATGGAAACAACAATAGCCTTATCCACCCCACTCTCGAAGCGGGCGCCAAGACCATCGGCAATAAACTCATCGGTCTTGCCAGTAGGCAGTCCATAGACGGGTTCATTGATATAAGATGAACCCACACCCGTAACCATCACCTGTTCGACATCGCCCAGGCTGATGTTATTGTCGTGGAGATACTTTCCAAATGCACCATAAAGCGAGGTTACAGGGTCAGCTGCAGTGATGCGGATGGGCGAAATGACCTGACGGTCACTCAGTCCGACAATCTTAGTGGTAGAGATACCTACGTCTATTCCAATTACGATTCCCATAGTTCTAATTTATTAAAAAACCCCTGCTAGAGAAATCTCTAAATCAGGGGTTTCAATGAAAGGAGGAGTGGTACCTCCAGGAATCGAACCGGGGACACACGGATTTTCAGTCCGATGCTCTACCAACTGAGCTAAGGCACCATTGTGTTCACTGCATTCCTTTCGTTTGCGGGTGCAAAGGTACGAAGAAAAAATGGTTCTGCCAAACTTTTCTGCAAATATTTTTAGAGAGAGGCTCTTTTTTCTCGTTTTTCACGATTTACGATGCTTGTCGAACCTATGAAGGAAATAGTTGAAGGCCTCCATGCCCACAAGTACCAAGAGTGTACTGACAATGGAAAGGACATACATGCCTCCACCACAAGCCAAGCCAATGGCAGCTGTTACCCAAAGACCCGCAGCTGTGGTCAAGCCACTGACTACATTCTCGTCCTTACGGAAGATGATGGTACCCGCACCAATGAAACCAATACCGCTGACCACCTGAGCAGCTACACGGGAGACATCCCAGCGCTGAAGGTCATCATCGCCCATGGCTTCCTGGAAACCATAGGCAGACACTATCATAAACAAAGCAGAACCCATTGCCACAAGGAAATGAGTGCGGAAACCAGCTTCCTTTGAACGGTACTCTCGTTCCAGTCCGATAAGGCTACCCAGTAAAGCAGCTATGAATATTCGTAGGATAAATTCGTACTCCATAGTTAAATGTTGTTTATTTGGCTGCAAAGATAATGGTTTTTTCGTATCTTTGCAAAAGATATAACTAAAAAAACTGAAAGATGATGCATTTACTCTTATTTGGTATTGGAATGCAGGAGGTCATTGTCATTGCCTTGATAGTACTGCTGTTGTTTGGAGGAAAGAAGATTCCCGAGCTGATGAAAGGCCTGGGCAAGGGAGTGAAAAGCTTCAAGGACGGCATGAAAGAAATCGAGGCTGACGATAAAGACGACGACAAGTCGTCTAGTGAAAAGTGAAACGTTTCGCTAGTGAATAGTGATTAGTGAGAAGTGATGAATGAGCCGCAGACCTTCTGGGACCATCTGGATGTGCTGAGAGCGTCGCTCATCAGGATGGCAATAGCGGTGGTGATCTTCGGCATCGTGGCATTCTGCATGAAGGAGGCGTTGTTCAGCATTGTGCTGGCTCCTTGCTCCAGCGACTTTATCACTTACAGGCTTCTGGGCGCGGAGGCTTTCCACATCCACTTAATGAACACAGGACTGACGGAACAGTTCATGATACACATGAGGACTGCCATCTATGCCGGACTGCTGGTGGCTTCACCTTATATATTATATGAGCTCTTCCGATTCGTCTCACCAGGACTCTACCAGAACGAACGGCACTATGCGGTATGGATAGTGGGAGCAGCCTACCTGATGTTTATCATTGGAACGCTGATCAACTATTTCGTGGTATTCCCATTGACGGTTCGTTTTCTGGGAACCTATCAGGTGAGTCCAGACGTAGCAAACATGCTGACACTGCAGTCGTATATCGACACGCTATTGGGTATGAGTCTGGTCATGGGCGTGGTGTTCGAACTGCCCGTAGTCTGCGCACTGATGGGGCGCATGGGACTGTTGACAGACCATTTCATGGCGGAATACAGAAGGCATGCTGTGGTAGCCATACTCGTGGTGGCTGCCATCATCACCCCAACAACGGATGTGTTTACGCTGTTTATCGTGGCGCTACCCATCTATCTGCTCTATGAAGTGAGCATACAAATTGTAAGAATAACTAAACTCAACAAATAGGTTTTCTATGCTAAGAACTATCAGAATTACACTGGCTACTGTGTTGCTTGTCTGCATCACATGGCTATTCCTTGACTTCACAGGAACTGCCTACGAGTGGTTTTCATGGATGCCAAAGCTCCAGTTTCTAGAAGCCATACTGGCTGTGAACATTGGAGTGATTGTCTTCCTGATTATTCTGACACTCGTCTGCGGACGTATCTATTGCTCAGTCATCTGTCCTTTAGGCATTATGCAGGACATCTTCGGATGGTTGGGTAAGAAGAAGAAGAAGAACCGTTACACCTATTCGAAAGAGGTGAAATGGTTGCGCTATCCCGTACTCGTGGTGTTTATCATTGCCTTATTGGCAGGTGTAGGCACGCTATTCCAGTTGCTGGCCCCCTACTCTACCTTCGGATGCATAGCCACCACACTCCTGCAGCCATTATGGAAAATGGGCAACAATGTGTTGGCAACCCTTGCTGAGCGGGCAGACAGCTATGCTTTCTACCATGTAGAAACAGGACTGCCCAACACGGGTGTGGTGATGACCTTCGCTATCGTGATATTGATTATCCTGATTGTATTGGCGTGGCGCAATGGTCGTACGTATTGTAATACCATCTGTCCTGTAGGAACGGTGCTGAGTTTCATAAGCCGCTTCTCGTTCCTGAAGATACAATTCAACGAGAGTAAGTGCAAGAACTGCTCGATGTGTTCGAAGAACTGTAAATCAGCATGCATAGACTATAAGACGCATAGCGTGGATTATAGTCGCTGTGTAGTTTGTGGAAATTGTATAGAGAATTGTAAGTTTGGGGCGCTGAAATATGGTTTCTCTAGACAGACTAGTAGAACTAGTAAGACTAGTACGACCGGTGAAACTCCCATCGACGAGAGCAAGCGCAGCTTCCTGGTAACCACCGCTTTGCTGACCACAGCGGCGATGGCACAGCAGAAAGACAAGGTGATGGATGGCGGATTGGCAGAGATTGAAGACAAGGTGGCTCCCGAGAGACAAACCCTGTTGACACCTCCAGGATCGCGCTCGATGAAAAACTTTGCCCAGCACTGTACCGGATGTTTACTCTGTGTGTCGGAATGTCCCAACCAGGTGCTGAGACCATCGACCGACTTGCTGCACTTGATGATGCCCACCATGTCGTACGAACTGGGATACTGTCGTCCAGAGTGTAACAGATGTTCGGAGGTGTGTCCCACAGGTGCCATCCTGCCTATCAAGAAAGAGGATAAATCATCAACGCAGATGGGTCATGCCGTATGGATTAAGAAGAACTGCGTGCCCCTGACAGATGGTGTAGAATGTGGCAACTGTGCACGTCACTGTCCTGTGGGTGCTATCGAAATGGTACCCAGTGATCCAGACGATGAAGAATCACCAGCAGTACCTGCTGTAAACGAGGCTCGCTGCATTGGTTGTGGAGCCTGTGAATATCTCTGTCCTGCAAGACCGTTCTCTGCAATCTATGTGGAAGGACACGAAGTGCATAAAGAAATTTAATTCAGAAAGAAATTAGGGGAAATTAAGGGAAATTATCTCAAGCACAGATAAAATTTATCACAATTTCCCATAATTTCTTTCCATAAAAAAAGGAAAACAATGAAAAAAGATATATCAAGACGCAATTTCCTCAAGATACTGGGTGGTGGTGCTGTGGCTACCGCTGCTGTGATGACTGGTTGCAAACCGAAGAGTGAAACCAAGGCGGTAGACGATTACAAGAAACAAGTAGAGCCACCCGTGGGGAAGATGACCTATCGCACGAATGAGCGAACGGGTGACAAAGTATCGATATTGGGTTATGGCATGATGCGCCTGCCGTCGAAGACGGAGAACAAGGACGATTTTGACCAGGATATGATCAACAAACAGGTGGACTACGCCATAGAACATGGTGTGAACTACTTCGACACAAGTCCTGTGTATTGTCAGGGTAAGTCGGAGGCTTGTACGGGAATCGCCCTGAGCAGACATAAGCGCAGCGAGTATTTCGTAGCCACCAAATTGTCGAACTTCAACCGCGACTTCTGGTCTTTTGAGAAATCCAAGGAGATGTACCTGAACTCCATGAAGGAGTTGCAGGTGGATTATCTCGACTATTACCTGCTGCATGCCGTTGGCGGTGGCATGGACGAGTTCAATGGCCGTTATGTGGACAATGGTATCATGGACTTCCTCATGAAAGAACGTGAGGTTGGAAGAATACGTAATCTGGGCTTCTCGTTCCACGGTTACAAGACAGTGTTTGACGAGGTCTTGGCAACTCACGAGAAGTACCATTGGGACTTTGTGCAGATTGAGTTGAACTATCTGGACTGGGACTTTGCCAATGAAATCAACAGCAGGAATGTGGATGCCCACTATCTTTATGACGAACTGCAGAAACTGAACATTCCCGTTGTGGTGATGGAGCCTCTGCTGGGTGGACGACTGGCTAATCTGCCACAATATATGGCTACAGAACTTAAACAGCGTGCGCCAGAACGGAGTGTAGCCTCATGGGCTTTCCGTTATGCTGGAACACCAAAGGGTGTGCTTACTGTACTGTCTGGTATGACCTACATGGAACACCTGAAGGACAACCTGCTTTCTTACTGTCCATTGGCGCCTCTGACCAAGACGGAACAGGAGTACTTGCATCGTGATGTGGCTGAGCGCATCGTGGGTTTGGAGAACATTCCCTGTAATGACTGTAAATACTGCATGCCCTGTCCGTATGGTGTGGACATACCTGCCATCTTCGTACATTATAATAAATGTAAGAACGAAGGACTGTTGCCCAGAGACCGCATGGACAAGGAATACAAGGAGCAACGCAGGGCTTACCTGATTGGTCTGGACAGGAAAGTGCCCAAGCTCAGGCAGGCAGACCACTGTATCAGTTGTGGACAGTGCGAGCCACATTGTCCACAGAGCATTCGTATTCCAAGGGAACTGCGTAAGATCAGCGAATTCGTAGAAGCCTTAAAGCAAGATACGCTGACTCGTCCACAGGAAGGATAAATAAAAAGAGCCTCTTTGGTCGTTTCCAAAGAGGCTTCTTTATTGTCTTTATCTTACACAACTTTATTTTGCGTAAGCCACAGAACGTGTTTCACGGATAACGGTAATCTTTACCTGTCCGGGATAAGTCATCTCATTCTGAATCTTTGATGCAATCTGTCCGCTGAGTGCCTCGGTCTCGGCATCGTCCATCTTATCGGCACCAACAATGACGCGGAGCTCACGACCAGCCTGAATAGCATAGGTCTTGGTAACACCAGGATAAGACATAGCGATAGCCTCGAGGTCGTTCAGACGCTTGATGTAAGCCTCAACAATCTCACGACGAGCACCAGGACGAGCACCTGAGATAGCATCACAAATCTGTACGATAGGAGCCAGCAGTGTCTGCATCTCCATCTCATCGTGGTGAGCACCAATGGCATTGCAGATATCAGGTTTCTCCTTGAATTTCTCTGCTATCTTGGCACCATAGATTGCGTGTGGATCGTCGGTATCCTCATCGGGCACCTTACCAATATCGTGCAACAAGCCGGCACGCTTAGCCTTCTTAGGATTCAAGCCCAGCTCTGCAGCCATGACAGCACAGAGGTTAGCAGTCTCACGAGCATGCTGCAACAGGTTCTGACCATATGATGAACGATACTTCATCTTACCGATGATACGAATCAGCTCTGGGTGCAAACCATGAATACCAAGGTCGATAGCCGTGCGCTTACCGGTCTCGATAATCTCATTCTCCAACTGCTTCTTCACCTTGGCAACCACCTCTTCGATACGTGCGGGATGGATACGTCCGTCGGCTACCAGCTGATGGAGAGCCAGACGACAAGTCTCACGACGAACAGGGTCGAAAGCTGAAATAACGATAGCCTCAGGTGTATCGTCAACCACGATTTCAACACCACAAGCGGCTTCCAAGGCACGGATGTTACGACCTTCACGTCCGATAACACGTCCCTTGACATCGTCATTATCAATATGGAATACGGATACAGAATTCTCAACAGCCGTCTCAGTAGCTACACGCTGAATGGTCTGGATAACGATTTTCTTAGCTTGTGCATTGGCATTGAGTTTAGCCTCATCCATGATTTCATTGATATAGGCTGCTGCATCGGTCTTTGCCTCGTCCTTGAGGGACTCTACCAAACGGGCTTTTGCCTCATCGGCAGAAAGACCAGAAAGTTCTTCGAGCTTAGCGCGCTCCTGAAGCTGCATCTTCTCCAGTTCGTCCTGCTTGATGGCGAGCAACTTCTTCTCGTTTTCGATTCGGTTTTGCTGGTTGTCGAGTTCATTCTTACGACGTCCCAGTTCTTCCTGACGCTGGTTGAGTGAGATTTCACGCTGCTTCAACTTGTTCTCATTCTGTTGAATGTGCTGGTTGCGCTGCTGCACCTCCTTTTCCAGCTCGCTTTTCTTGTTCAGGAACTTCTCCTTCACCTCAAGCAGTTTCTTTTCCTTGATGACTTCCGCCTCTTTCTTGGCGGCACTGACCATCTCGTTATATTTTCCCTTGATAACAAAGCGGAAAATCAAAAAGCCACATACGCCACCCAGTACTAAGGCAGCAACTATGGCAATAATAGCAACAATAATGTTCATAAAATATTATATATAGAGTTAATGTTCAAACTACGTTTTGACTTTCCTCACGCTCGGCCATTGATGCAAGCATCATGACTCTCGCTTAATCGGAAAGTTCCCGTCACTTACGTTCGCCGAGCGCACTTTCAATCTCTGCGGTAAGCCGTGCAAGAACATCATTATAAGGAGCGGTATCATTGTGTGAACGCTCTTTCTGGTACATCAGCGCAATATCTATCAACGTCATCAGCGAAATGATATGATCACTCTTGCGTCCCTTATAAGCCTGAGCATAGGCATTGTAACGCTCGGTGATGAGTTTTGCTGCCAAACGATAGAACTCCTCATCTTCACGATTGATGACGACCTCTATGTCTTCGTCGTAGACGTGCAGTCTGATATGTAGTCGATTCTTATTCTGTTCTGCCATGGCTTGTTCTCCTTTTATTTTTCGTCGCTTAGGATTGCAATGCACTTGTTGACGTCACGTATGAGCTTGGACAACCGATCCTTGGCACCATCCAGGTTACCATCGGTGATTTCGATCATCCTAGCCATTTTCAGTGAATCATAGTCATTCTGCTGCTGTTCCAACTTGGCACGTAGCTCCGCTATGTCCTTTTTGCCGTTTTCCACCACAGCACACAATTCTGTATTCTCCTTTTTCAATTCCTGAAAGCGGAGAATCAGTTGTCGCAAACGGGTCTCAAACGTCGTTATTGTCTTCTCGTTAGCAGTCATAACTTAATCACTTTGTTCACAAAGGTAGTGGTTTTACTTTGAACTTTGAACTTTGTGCTTTGAACTTTATGATTTGTTAACGTTACAATGCACTATTTGTTCATCGAACAAGAGGTAAAAGCCTATTAATCACTCTTTTGGACGTGGTTCTTTCTTAGCCAGCATCACCACCTTATAAACGAAATCTGTAGTCCACTCCTGAGAGAAGCCTAACTTCTGAGCATACTGGCGAATAGCTACTACAGTCTTCATGACAGCAGCATCAGAGAAATCGTTTTTGGTAAAGATATCATTGACTGTTTTCTCAGTCATGGTACGGATGGCACTCTTAAAGATGCTAGGCAGACGAAGCTTAAACTTCATGAGATTGCCGGTAAGCATCATCAGGTCCTGGGTAAAGCCCGAGAACTGATACATATAAGTCTGTACATCTTGTACTTTCTTACAACGCTTACGAATACTGGCATCAATCTCCTTGGTGAAGTTTTCGTTCATGCCATAAAGTTCCTTCAGCATCTTATTGCAGCGAGCCTTCTCAGCCAAACCCAATTTATTGTTCTGGGTTGGTACTTTCAAAGTTGCCTTAAACACACGCAAGTCGGGCAATGCTGCCAGATTGGTAATACCCAAATCGGCAGCCATTACAGCCTGGAAATAGACACGGATGAGCGTCATGAAATCTTCCATGCCACCAGCCTTCTGACTTTCCTCCTTCTTTCCGAATAATTTACTTATAAAACTCATTATTATCTATAATTATCAATTAATTGCGTGCAAAGTTACGAAATAAAATAAAAAATCGTATATTTGCAGGCGAAAATGTATCAAAAACAAGATAAAATGAAAGGTATTGTATTAGCTGGAGGCAGTGGAACACGCCTCTACCCTATCACTAAAGGTGTTTCGAAGCAGTTGATTCCCATCTTCGACAAACCCATGATTTACTATCCCATTTCAACGTTGATGCTGGCAGGCATCCGTGAGATTCTGATTATCTCTACGCCATACGATTTGCCTGGTTTCAAGCGTTTGTTAGGCGATGGTTCTGAACTGGGTGTCAGATTTGAATATGCTGAGCAGCCCTCTCCTGACGGTCTGGCACAGGCATTCATCATTGGCGAGAAGTTTATCGGCGACGATTGTGCCTGTCTGGTATTAGGTGACAACATTTTCTATGGCAGCGGATTTACTGGCATGCTTAAACAGGCTGTGAAGAGTGCTGAGGAAGATGGACATGCCACCGTTTTCGGTTATTATGTCAACGACCCAGAACGTTATGGTGTTGCTGAGTTTGATGCAGACGGCAATTGTCTGAGCATCGAGGAGAAGCCCGCTAAGCCTAAGAGCAACTATGCAGTGGTTGGTCTTTATTTCTATCCCAACAGCGTGGTAGAGATTGCCAAGAACATCAAACCCAGTGCTCGTGGAGAACTGGAAATCACAACAGTTAACCAGAAATATCTAGAGGACAAGAACCTGCTGGTACAGACGCTGCAGCGTGGTTTTGCATGGCTGGACACCGGTACACACGACTCGCTGTCTGAGGCATCAACCTTTATTGAGGTCATTGAGAAAAGACAGGGTCTGAAGGTTGCCTGTCTGGAAGAGATTGCCTACAAGCGCGGTTGGATTGACAAAGAACAACTAAAAAAACTGGCCGAGCCGATGGCAAAAAACGACTATGGCCAGTATCTGCTGCGTCGTGCAGAGGAGTACGTCAAATAGCGTACTCCTCTACGCAACGGCATAGAGCTTTGGGATTTCCCATATCATACATCACACCCTTTAAGCGTATTCCC
Organism: uncultured Prevotellaceae bacterium; assembly: GCA_902782305.1. Taxonomy (GTDB): domain Bacteria; phylum Bacteroidota; class Bacteroidia; order Bacteroidales; family Bacteroidaceae; genus Prevotella. Next base: position 38,863 of record CACZMV010000011.1, on the reverse strand, counting down.
ATCATACCGCTATTCTTGCGAACAGCCTCAAGAGCGGCAGTAAGTTCTATCTCACGGGTGAAGTCGCCCTCTGCATCAGCCTGCTGGATATCAGCAGCGAGTTGGGCAAAGACCTCTGGTGTCAGGATATACTGTCCGAATACGCTATAGTATTCCTTCTTTCCTTCGCTGTTGCGGACACCCAAGAACTCCTCTGCATAACTGGCTTTGGGCTTTTCATTCATCACAGAGACATTGAGAACGGTGTGATCCTTGTCTTCCCAAACGCCACTGAGGATTCCATAATGGCTTACCTCTGCCAGAGGAACAGGATGAATACTAATCATCAGCTGGTTATAACGCTCATACTCCTCTATCATCTGCAGGGCACAAGGCTTGTTGGACTGAGTACGATAAAGGGTATCGCCTAAAAGCAACAGAACGGGTTCGTTATTTGCAAACTCAACAGCCTGGTACACAGCATGGCCGAATCCCCTTTTCTCCCTTTGATAGACATAGCGCAAACGCTTACCAATGGAAAGAATGCGGTTCTCATATTCCTGTGCTTCAGGGTTCAACTTTCGCAGATGTTCCTCAGACAGCGGACGCTCGAAGAATTCCGTATACTGAATACGTTCCTCCTCGGAACCCAGTACCAAACAGATTTCCTCAATGCCACTCTTCACCAATTCCTCTAATAAGATAAGGATAACAGGACGTACCATACCATCTGGACAAGGAATCGGGAAGAAATCCTTCTTCAAGGCACGGGTGGCAGGATAGAGACGAGTGCCAAAGCCTGCAACAGGGATGATGGCCTTGCGAACAGTATGTACAGGATGCAGGGTCAAAGGATAGGCCCGCATGCCCTCTGCATTCAGATAATCTATCAACTGCTGCTGAGCTTCTTTGTTACGAGCCAAGAACTGAACAGAGCCATCGCCATGAGAACCAACACCTTTACCACCATATACCAAGGGCTGTATCTTCGGATCTTGCAGGACTTCATGGAGTTTTGGAGCCCACAGGGCTGGTGACATAGGAGCGACATTCTTGTCGAACATCTCCTCCGCCTCAGTCATCAGTTTACCCAAAGCCTCCGCATTACCTGTGGCCATATACTGGATGGCACGGTTGACGATATCCTGGTTCCATTCGCCCAGCGCCTTATGAAGATTCTCCTCTGCTTCATTGGAAGCAAAAGGATAGGCCTTATTCAGGTCGGCAAGAATCTTGATGGTATCTTTCTCTGCGCACAAATCGGCAAACACCCAATACAAATGCTTCTTCACATTCAACGCCTTCACCTCAATCTCATCACCATCGAAAGTCATCAGATTGGGTTTCACACCAAAGGCACAGGCCTGGTCTAGACGTCCACAACGGGATGAAGTACGAAGTTCGCCCAGATAGGCAATGTTCATCTCACCCAAGGTGTTCAGATTCAGATTATATAATTGGTTAAAGGCACGAGCCACCAATACGCAGATGGCAGCAGAAGACGACAAGCCACTCTTCATGGGCAGTGTCATGCTGGTGATACGAATACGCACACCTCCAACCTTATACCATTCCAACATATAAGAAGCCACACCAGCACAGTAGCAGAAGAAAGAACCCGACTTAGCCACATGTTTCAGTTCGGTTTCATTCATTCTGCAGGAGAAGTCGCTCCACTCTTCCTCTATCTCAGGAGCATCGCTGTACATCTCAAAGATAGGAGACTTCTCTACCTCGGCATATATACCTTGTTCTATACCAGTAACGACAGAAGCACCAGGCAAAATGTCTGCATTCATCGTGCGATAGTGGCCTGCCCAGTCGGTGTGTTCTCCAAACAGACACAGACGACCTGGAACGAATAATTTCTTCATTATAATATTGTTTTGTTTTATACTCAAAATATGCACAAAGATACGAATAAATGGGTAAAATACAAAGCAAAACGCATTTTTTTCTTAAATTATTTGGTCGAAATGATTATTTTATATACTTTTGCAAGCAAATAATAACGTATTTTAATAACTTTTTAAAACTATTGCCTATAAGGAAACCTCTACTTCATTAACTAAAAAAGAAAGAAAATGAAGGATTATGCAAGCTTGACCGACGAGCAGTTGGCATTGCTTTACGTAGGAGGAGACTTTAGGGCTTTCGACCTGTTATTAGAACGTAATCAGCAAAAGCTCTATTCGTATATTCTATTCGTGGTTCATGACCCCGAAGTGGCTAATGATATCTTTCAGGAGACCTTCGTGAAAGTCATCACCAAGTTACAGGACGGCAAGTATACCGATTCCGGCAAATTCAACTTCTGGCTGTCGCGCATTGCCCATAACGTCATCATGGACACCTATCGTCATCAGAAGAACTCGCATATTGTGGAGCCTACGGAGGACAACGACTTGAACAAGTTGCGCTCGAACGACCTGATGGACATCAACAGGGAGAACGAATATGTGAATTCGCAGGTGATGAACGACGTGCACCATCTGATGGACTCACTGCCTACTGCACAGCGTGAAGTGGTTTACATGCGTTACTATCAGGACTTATCGTTCAAGGAGATTGCCGAGATAACCGGCGTCAGCATCAACACTTCGCTGGGTCGCATGCGCTATGCCCTGATCAACATGCGACGCATGGCTAAAGAGCACCATATACAATTGAATATGGAGCTCTAGACAAACTCTAGACCATCTAGACATTCTAGACAATCTAGATAATCTAGGAAGAACTAGAGAATGCGCAAATCGTGAATGGTTTGCTCAGGTGTGGGACTATGGAACACATAGCTGCCAGCCACCAGTACATCAGCACCAGCCTCCACAAGGCGTGGTGCTGTTTCTTGCTGTACACCACCATCAATCTCAATCAGTGCCTTTGAACCGCTTTCAGTAATCAACTGACGTAACTGACGCACCTTCTTGATGGTATTCTCAATAAAGGTCTGTCCACCGAAACCAGGGTTCACACTCATCAGCAGCACCATATCCACATCATTGATGATATCTTCCAACAAGCACACAGGAGTAGAAGGATTCAAGGTCACACCCGCCTTCATGCCTGCATTGTGAATCTCCTGAACGGTGCGATGCAGGTGGGTACATGCCTCCAGGTGTACATTCATCATCATGGCACCCAACTTAGCCGTCTGCTGGATATAGTGCTCAGGATGCACAATCATGTAGTGAACATCCAAGGGCTTTTTGCACTTCTTGGCCACAGCCTCCAGAACAGGAAAGCCAAACGAGATGTTAGGAACAAACACACCATCCATCACATCTAGATGAAGCCAATCGGCCTCACTGCGATTAATCATTTCCATTTCACTGTCGAGATGGAGGAAGTCGGCAGCGAGCAGCGAAGGAGATACTAATGTTGCCATAATCTTTGTTAGTTCAAACATACAGCCGAGGAGTTTCCTTCAGCTGATTTCATGTTATTATACATGCGAGCAAACTGCTTGATGAACAAAATAGTAGACTTACGGGGTTGTAATTCTTCTGGAGTAAAATTTTGCATAGGCAATCTTTTTATCATTTTCTTATTTAACGTAATGAAGTTGCCTTTTATTATACTCCAACACAACTTTTTTATTTCACCCGATAATCTTCTATCTGTTTCATGCCATTCAGGAAGTCGCGAGCCATCATTCGTTTCTTGCCAGCCAACTGCAGTTCAACGATTTCCAGTTGTTCGTCAGCAGCAGATACACAAAGGGCTTTACCTTCTATAGTAATAGTGCCGATACCCTTTCCTGGCTTTCCCGTCTTGCGGGTCTTATAGATTTTCAATACTGTTTCCTTGCCATCAGGAGCCACCAGCGTAGTCCATGCTCCAGGATAAGGACTCAAACCACGCACAAAGTCATACACCTGTTTGGCTGTCTTCTGCCAATCTATCTCGCAAGTTTCCTTGAAAATCTTTGGAGCAGGTTTGATGGCAGAGCCATCCAGAACACTATCCTGAGGGATGCTGTCGGGGTGACCATTTGCAGCAATGATGGCTTCGAGGGTTTCCAGACAAATCTCAGCACCCAGATGCATCAGTCCGTCATAGACATATTCCACATCTGCCTCATCAGGAATGTCGAAAGTCTTTTTCAGAATGATTCGTCCTGTGTCAATGTCATGATCCAGGAAGAACGTGGTCACACCCGTCTGTGTCTCGCCATTGATTACTGCCCAGTTGATAGGAGCAGCCCCACGATACTGGGGCAACAGGGCCGCATGGACATTGAACGTTCCATATTCCGGCATAGCCCACACCACCTCAGGCAGCATGCGGAAAGCCACCACCACCTGCAGGTTTGCATTGTACGAACGAAGCTGTTCCACAAACTCCGGGTCTTTCATCTTCTCAGGTTGCAACACGGGTAAGCCGTGTGCCACAGCATACTGCTTCACTTGCGACGGTTGCATCTCCGTCTGATGACGACCTACGGGTTTGTCGGGCTGCGTCACTACAGCCACCACATTATAATCATTCTCCACCAGCGCTTTCAGTGTTTCCACTGCAAACTCAGGTGTTCCCATAAAAACAATCCTTAAATCAGTTTTATGCATAAACTCAACTTTTCACTATTCACTTTTCACTATTCACTAGGGCGAAGCCCGCTGCCCGCTTAGTCTTGACTTAAGTCGTGTACCATCTTACGATACATATCATACATTCTTCGACGCGAGATATAGCCCTTCAGATGGTGGTCAGCGTCCAATACCGGTAACCAGTCGGCCTGTGTTCGCTCGAAAGTTTTCATCACCTCCGTCATCGGGGTTCCATCGTTTAGCACAGCAGCAGGATCTACCATCAACTGACTGGCTTTAAAATGATGATACAGTTCGGTGCGGAATACGACATGGCGGATTTTCTGGATATTGATTTCGCCCAACAACGTACCAGCAGCATCCGTTACGGGCAACACATTGCTGTGGCTACGACTGATTTTATGCACAATCTGTCCCAGTTCCATATCAGGACTAACACCCTGATAGTCGCGGTCAATGACCGAGTTAAGGCTCATCAGCGTCAGCACAGCATGGTCGGTATGGTGAGTCACCAGTCTGCCCTGCTTAGCCAGTCGCATGCCATAGATGCTATGAGGCTCAAAGATGATGATGGTCAGATAAGCCGAAACCGACACAATCATCAAAGGCATAAAGAGGTTGAAGCCACTCGTTATCTCAGCAATGAGGAAGATGCCTGTCAATGGGGCATGCATCACACCCGACATCACACCAGCCATCCCTAACAGCGAGAAGTTCTTCTCTGGCACATAAACCCCTATCTGATGCATGTTCCAAAGACGCGAGAACAGGAACCCCGTAAAACAGCCTATGAACAACGAGGGCGCAAATGTACCGCCACAGCCTCCGCCTCCGTTGGTGGCTGAGGTAGCAAACACCTTGGTAAACAATACCAGCCCTATATATATAATAAGGTATTCGCTATGTCCATAGAACAATGAGCCTGACAAGATCTGGTTCCAATCGGCCTCCGTCTTTCCGTTCAGCAATAGGTTGATGCTATGATAGCCCTCACCATAGAGCGAAGGGAACAGGAAAATCAGCGTGCTCAGAATCAGTCCGCCAATGACCAGTTTGACATAAGGCTTATTCTTGAAACGGGCAAACATATCCTCACAGGCATTCATGGCACGGATGAAGTAAAGACTTACCAGTCCGCAAGTGATGCCTAACAGAATCGTGGCAGGAACGCGCTGTACGGTCCAGTCGGAATCCAGGTGGAAAGTGAAGAGCACCGCATTGCCACTGAATATATAGGTAAAGCAAGTCGCCGTCACACAACTGACCAGAATAGGCAACAGCGACGCCATCGTCAGGTCAATCATCAGCACCTCCAGGGTGAACACCAGTCCTGCTATCGGTGCCTTGAAGATACCGGCAATAGCACCAGCAGCGCCACAGCCCACAAGTGTCATCAGCGTCTTGTTGTCCAACTTGAACAGCTGTCCAAGATTAGAGCCAATGGCAGAGCCCGTCAGCACAATAGGAGCCTCAGCACCCACCGAACCACCAAAGCCGATGGTGATGGCTGATGCTATCACACTCGACCATGTGTTATGGGCCTTCAATCGCGAACGATTGGAGGAAATGGCATAAAGGATGCGCGTAATACCATGCGAGATGTCATCCTTGACCACATAACGGACAAACAGAGAGGTCAGGTAGATACCAATCACAGGATAAACCAGATACAGCCAGTTGTAGCTGACTTCTGAGAAATGTCCTGTCAGGATAGCCACAATCTGATTAATCAGTCCATGAAGGATAAAAGCAGCTACTGCAGAGAATAGCCCCACCATAAACGCCAAGACGAGCAAGAACATCTTGTCGCTCACATGGGCTGTGCGCCACTCGTGCAGCTTCTGCAGCCATGTCGGGGTGGTCATCTCCGGTATCTTATGCTCCATGAACGTGCAATTGCTTATAGTTCGAACTTATATCCCAGTGTTAATTGTATCAAGTGACTGCGCTTGCTATTGTATGGCATATCAATGACTTTCTTGATAGCGAAGTTATAGCGGGCGTCCAGCACAAAGTTATCAAATTCGTAAGAAATTCCCACGGGAATGGAAACACAGAACTTCTTGCAACCATCCTTGATGTCCACATTCACATCTTCTATGCGCTCCTTGGCATTCAGCAGGAAACCAAACTGCACACCCGTTTTCAGCGCCAGTCTTTTCACTATGTATATATTTGCTGTCAATGGAATGTTCAGATAGTTCAGACGGGTCAGCACTGAACGATCCGTATAATTAAACTTCCATCCCTGCATGGCATAGTTCACACCAGCAGCAATGCCCAGCCACTTGGCTGCGTAGTATTCACCCTCTACACCCAGCACGATACCTGCCACAGCTTGCTTTTTCTCGCCTGGTTCCTTCACCCAGTCGCCCGATACATAGCCGAAACCGGCACCAATCTTGGGCTGCAAGGTGAATGCTCCCGTCTCACGGTCAGTACTTTGTGCTTGTCCTGCGATGGTCATCATCACCATCACTGCTATCAACAATATCTTTCTCATAACAATTATTATTTCCTGATGATTTCCACTTCCCCATTCTGGCGCAGACGAATGATGCTGCTGGGCTGATGGGGCTTATGCTCCTGACGACGACTCCAGCAGACATAGTCCACCTTTTCTATCAACTCAGGGGCAATGTCGCAGTAATTCTGGGCAGCAGGCTCTCCGCTGATGTTGGCAGAGGTTGACACCAGTGCCTTCTGGAATCGGTAACAGAGTTCCTTGGAGAATGGCTCGTTGGTAATGCGCAGGGCTATCGAACCATCGTCTGCTATCAGATTGGGAGCCAGGTTCACGGCTCCATCCAATATGATGGTGGTAGGCTTTACGTCGCCTTCCTGCAGACTGTCTATCAATTGCCAAGCCACGTCGGGCACTTGGCGAACATAACGCTGCAGTCGGGCATCAGAGTCCACCAAACAGATCAGTGCCTTCGAATCGTCACGCTGCTTGATTTCATACACCCTTTTCACAGCTTCTGCATTGGTGGCATCACAGCCAATACCCCATACTGTATCGGTGGGATAAAGTATCACCCCACCCTTGCGCAGCACCTCTACTGCGTTCTTGATATCTTGCTCTTTTGTCATATTGCCTGCAAAGATACAAATAAAAAATGATACTACGATGTTTGGCGGTCTTATTTTTTATCGTAGCCCTAACGTTTTATTATAAGGTATCTACGGGAACGGGCACAGCCTTGCGATACCCCATTCCTGTGACGTGGCAAATCAAGCGTCCTTCCTGATTGGTCACGCGAACTTCCACAGAGGGAATCTTCGGATGGTCAGCCACATTCACAGCCTCAGCGCGAAGCATATCGCCTTCCTTGGCACTCGACACAAACATGATGCTGTTGCTGATGCCGAAGGTCAGCTGTCCGCGACAATTCATTAGGGCTGCTATCGCCAAGTCGGCCAAGGTAAACAGTGCCCCACCCTGACAAACGTTTCCACCATTCAGGTGCTGCTTCGTCACCTTCATCTCTGCCACAGCATGCTGCTCGTCCACCTCCGTAATCCTGCAACCTGCATTGGCTGCAAACCTGTCCGTACGATTCAATAGTTCTTGTATATTCATTGCTGCGATGCGAGTAGGATTTATCAAAACTCTGAGGTGAAGTGGAACTTGATGTGCTTGAAGTCCTCTTGCGCCATGGAGAGCACATAGCCTGAATCAGCGAGGAAGACGTCGCGGCCTTCCTTGTCCTTGGCCATATACTGATATTTGCGCTTCTTGAAGTTTTCGAGCTCTGCAGCATCGTCGCTCTCTATCCAGCAAGCCTTATAGAGGTGGACGGGTTCCCAACGGCACTTGGCATTATACTCGTTTTCCAAGCGATACTGGATAACTTCGAACTGCAGTTGGCCCACAGTACCGATAATCTTGCGACCATTGAACTGATTGACGAACAACTGGGCCACACCCTCGTCCATCAGCTGGTCGATACCCTTCTGCAACTGCTTCGACTTCATGGGGTCGTCGTTCTCGATATACTTAAACAGCTCGGGCGAGAAGGATGGCAGTCCGCGGAAGTGAAGCTGTTCGCCCTCCGTCAGCGTGTCGCCAATCTTGAAGATGCCATTATCGGGCAGACCAACAATATCGCCTGGCCAAGCCTCATCGATAGTAGATTTGCGCTGAGCCATAAACTGGGTAGGACTGGAGAAGCGCAGCGTCTTGCCCTGGCGAACATGCAGGTAGGGCTGATTGCGCTGGAACTTACCGCTGCACACCTTACAGAAAGCGATACAGGAACGGTGGTTGGGGTCGATATTGGCTGTGATCTTGAAGATAAAACCTGTAAACTTAGGCTCATCGGGTTGAACATCACGCTCCTCAGCCTTAGTGGGTTTGGGACTGGGGGCTATCTGCACGAAGCAGTTCAGCAACTCCTGTACACCGAAGTTGTTCAAGGCTGAGCCAAAGAACACAGGGGCAACCTCGGCAGAGCGATAGGTCTCTACCTCGAACTCAGGATAGACGCCATCAACCAATTCCAAGTCTTCACGGAGCTTGGCGGCATCACGTTCGCCGACACGGGCATCCAGCTCCTCGCTGTCAATGTCCACCTCTACCTTCTCCGTCACGCGTTGTTTATCGGGGGTAAAGAGGTCGAGCTTGTCCTCGTAGATATTATAAACGCCCTTGAACTTGGCACCCTGATTGATAGGCCAAGACAGCGGGCGCACCTTGATTTCCAACTCCTGCTCCAACTCATCCAGCAGGTCGAAGGGGTCGCGACCCTCACGGTCCATCTTATTAATAAAGATGATAACGGGGGTGTTGCGCATGCGACAGACATTCATCAGCTTACGCGTCTGTGTCTCAACACCCTTGGCACCATCCACCACGATGATGGCAGAATCGACCGCTGTCAATGTGCGATAGGTATCCTCGGCAAAGTCCTGGTGACCTGGGGTATCGAGGATGTTTACCTTGTATTCAATGTCTGAGCCATCAGGGGTGTAGTCGAACTCCATCACAGAGGTCGACACCGAAATACCACGCTGCTTCTCGATGTCCATCCAGTCAGAAGTAGCGGTCTTCTTAATCTTGTTGTTCTTTACTGCACCAGCCACCTGGATTTGTCCACCAAACAACAGGAATTTCTCAGTCAGTGTGGTTTTACCAGCATCTGGGTGCGATATAATAGCAAATGTTCTTCTACGTTCTATCTCTTGATTCATTTTTCACTTTTCACTTTTCACTTTTCACTTAGAAATTTGCCAACGCAAACTTCGAGGCTTTCTTCCCAATAAGGAACTTCTATATCATAGGTCTTTTTAATCTTTGTCTTGTCGAGCACAGAATAGTGCGGACGATGGGCTGGCGTAGGATATTCAGCAGTATGCAAAGGGCGGACATGACATGAGGTGATGCCTGCCAGACGATGAATAGCCTTGGTGAAGTCGTACCACGAGATAACGCCTTCGTTGGAGAAATGATAGACACCAGGCTTGATGCCCTGCTCAATAGCCACCATGATGACGCGAGCCAAGTCGCGGGCATAGGTAGGTGTACCTATCTGGTCGAAGATGACGCCCAGTTCAGGTTTCTCGTTGCCCAGACGAATCATGGTCTTCACAAAGTTATTGCCAAAGGTGCTGTAGAGCCACGCTGTGCGGATAATCATGCTACGCTGGCAGAACTTGGTGACGCCAATCTCGCCAGCCAGCTTGGTAGAACCATAAACGCTGTTGGGACAAGGGGTGTCCGTCTCCACATAAGGAGTATGCTTCGTACCATCGAACACATAATCGGTGCTGATCTGAATCATCCAGCCACCACGCTTCGCAACAGCAGCAGCGAGATAAGACGGAGCAACGGTGTTCAGCGTAGTGCAGAGTTCCTTGTTGTCCTCAGCCTTATCGACAGCCGTATAGGCCGCACAATTCACAACACCATCAATCTGATGCTGTGCTACAAACTGGTTGACAGCCAGTTGGTTGGTAATATCCAACTCCTGCACATCGGTGTTAAACCATTGGTGCTGAGGATATTCCTTCTCCAGCAACTGCATCTCATTTCCCAATTGGCCATTACAGCCTGTAATCAATATATTCATTTACAATTGGACAATTTACGATTTACAATTTATTGAACTATTTACCAATTTACTCGAACTCCAACGGTTCCTGTTTATCTTTAAGATAATAGTCGTTCAGCATGCCGATGAAGGTGGAAATCTCCTTGATGGCGTGCTCCGTATTGGGGGTTATCTCTTTATTCTGCAAGCGTAGCATCATGACACCATAGAGGGAGTTGAAACAGGTTTCCACTTCATTCTCGTCCTTATTGGTTCCACGATTGCGCAATTCCACGATGTAGGGTAATACCTTATAATACTCTGCATGATAGAAAGGGAACTTCGACGAGGACAGCAACTGGGCATTCAACTCCTGTAATTGCTGCATCACCACCTTGTTGATTTGCAGATGACCTTGCTCGCGACAACCCTCTGAGTTCATCATACGAATCAGGTTGCCAAACCAGTCGGCCTCATCTTCTTTTTGTTCCTCTGTATAATCAAAACGCTCAATATACTCTCTGCGAATACGACTCAAAGAACAGCCGAAGGCACGAATCGTGTCTTCCACCTGCCACATATACAGCAAGTATTCGGCAATATTAGTCTTGCGTAACTCTTGTGCTATAAACATATTCTAAATTCAAAAGAAACGGAACAGATTGGTCACTGTGCCAAACAGTGAAATAACGGAGAAGACAATCACTATCACACCGATAATCTGATTGATAATACGGATGCCGTCTTCCTGGAAGATAGAGCGTATCTTGTCCACCAGCCACGTCAACCCGTACCACCACAACAAGGCTCCTCCCACAATACTTGCGAAGCCCACTACCATCTCAAAAGGATGCTCAGGGATGACAAAGGCAAACTGGGCAAAAAGACCCATGAACAGGAAGACTATCAGCGGATTGGAGAAAGTAACCAGGAAGGCCGTCCACATGTTATACCATAAGGAGCCTCGCTGCTGACCAGACCGGTGCATGTTCTTCGTAGGGTCGGTGCGCCATGTAAAGATACCAAAAGCCAGCAACAGCACACTACCGATAATCTGCAGATAGAACTTGTTCTGGTCGTTATTGACAAAATCCATCACGAAGGCCATACCAAAACCTGTTATGCCCGCATAAAGGATATCACTGATAGCAGCACCTATACCCGTCACCATACCATACCAGCGTCCCTTGTTCAGCGTGCGCTGTACACAAAGGATGCCAACAGGGCCCATCGGGGCTGAGGCAATCATGCCAATCAGCATGCCCTTGAAGACCAAATCTACTATATTAATATGTATAGGAAACGGCATATCGGGTGCAAAGGTACGATTAAGTGAGCAAAAATCCAAATTTATTTGAGATTTTTCGAACGTGAGTACCTAAGGCAAGGCCAAAGGTACAAAATTTATCTGAAACCGCTTGGTGTTTCGGATATTTTTTGTACCTTTGTAGGCACAAAAACATAAGTATTCACCGCTAAAACGTATAAAACGTATGATCAACGAACAACAAGGAATCAAACCGTATGTCATCGGTTTAGACCTGGGAGGTACTAATTCTGTATTCGGTATCGTAGACTCAAGAGGCGAGATTAAAGCCACTACAGCCATTAAGACGGGGGGATATACCACCGCAGAGGACTACGTCAATGCATGTGTAGAAGCCCTGCAACCCATCATCGAACAGGTGGGCGGTATTGAGAAAATCAAGGCCATGGGTATCGGCGCTCCTAACGCCAACTACTATAAAGGCACCATCGAGAAAGCTCCTAACCTGCCTTGGGCACACGATGTTGTTGTACCACTGGCACAGCTGTTCAGCGAGCGCCTGAGCAACATTCCCGTAGCACTGACCAACGACGCCAATGCGGCAGCACTGGGCGAGATGGTATATGGTGTAGCTCGTGGCATGAAGAACTTCATTGTCATCACGCTGGGCACGGGTGTAGGCTCTGGCATTGTAGTCAATGGACAACTGCTCTATGGTCACGATGGCTTTGCAGGCGAGCTGGGTCACGTCACCATGGTTCGTGGCGCAGAAGGTCGCTCTTGCGGTTGTGGACGTACCGGTTGTCTGGAGGCTTATTGCTCAGCCACAGGTGTAGCCCGCACAGCTCGCGAACTGTTAGTGAAAACCAATCGTCCATCATTACTGCGTGAGATGAATCCTGACGACATCACTTCACTTGATGTCAGCATTGCTGCAGGAAAGGGCGACGAACTGGCCAAGGAGATTTACGAGTTCACAGGCAAGATGCTGGGTGAGGCTTGTGCAGACTTTGCCGCCTTCTCATCCCCTGAGGCTTTCATCTTCTTCGGAGGTATGGTCAAGGCAGGCGACCTGATTATGGATCCCATCAAACGAGCCTATGAGGCACATGTCATGCCTATCTTCAAGGGCAAAGCGCAGTTCCTAGTCAGCGGTCTCGACGGAGCTTCAGCTGCTGTGCTTGGTGCTTCAGCCATCGGTTGGGATATACAGTAATTCGGCAACTCTGTCAAAACGATAAAAGTCAGACTTCTCACAGTCTGGCTTTTTTCATAGAAAAGAGGTTGGTGCAGGACGCTACCAACCTCAACCTATGAATGAATGATAAGGGAGTCGACAATGGTCAACTAAAGACTTATCGGGGGCAAATTTAGAGATTTATCGGGAGAAAAGCAAATTTTTCGCTTGTTTTTTTTCAATATGCAAAAAAAATCGCTAAAAAATTTGCATATTAACAAGAATATGTATACTTTTGCCGACGTAATTTAAACAAAGCTAGACCAAAAATGAAAGCAATGTATAATATCTGGTGGTGGCGTAACTCGAGATTAAAATAGTCGCGGGTACGTAGTCCTTGTATATTATCATTCCAGATAAAGAGGCTCGTCGATATTGCGACGGGCCTCTTTTCTGTTAATAGAATCAACAAAAAAACAAAAATAGATATGAGTTACTTAGTAGACGAAAAAGGATTTTATGGAGAATTCGGTGGGGCTTACGTGCCAGAGATTCTCTATGCCACAGTGAAGAAGTTGCAGGAAGAGTATCTGCCAATCATCGAATCCAAGGAGTTCCAAGAGGAATACATGTCGCTGCTTCGCGATTATGTAGGTCGTCCTTCACCTTTGTATTTCGCCCGCAGAATGAGCGAGCGCTATGGTTGTCAGCTCTACCTGAAAAGAGAAGACCTGAACCATACTGGTGCCCATAAGATTAACAACACCATCGGACAGATTCTGTTGGCTAAGAAGATGGGCAAGAAGCGTATCATTGCTGAAACCGGTGCTGGACAGCATGGCGTGGCAACAGCTACCGTCTGTGCACTGATGGACATGCCTTGTGTGGTGTATCAAGGAGCACTGGATGTAGAACGCCAACATGTCAATGTGGAAAGAATGAAGATGTTGGGTGCTGAGGTTCGTCCTGTGAAGACCGGCAACTGGACGCTGAAAGATGCCACGAATGAGGCTATCCGCGACTGGTGCTGTCATCCTCAGGACACCTTTTATATAATAGGTAGTACGGTAGGACCGCACCCCTACCCCGACATGGTGGCTCGTCTGCAGAGTATTATATCAGCAGAAATCAAGGAACAGCTTCAGGAGAAGATTGGACGAGACTATCCCGATGTGCTGATGGCTTGTGTAGGAGGAGGAAGCAATGCTGCCGGAACCATCTATCATTATATCGATGACGAGCGCGTGAAGATCATCTTAGCTGAAGCGGGTGGACAAGGTGCTGACACTGGACACACCGCAGCCACCATCCATGCTGGTAGACTGGGAATCCTGCATGGTTCGAAGACCTTGGTCATGCAGACACCCGATGGTCAGATTATCGAGGCAGAGAGTATTTCTGCCGGATTGGACTATCCAGGAATCGGTCCGATGCATGCTAATCTGGCTACTCAGCACAGAGCTACCGTCTATAGTATCAACGACGATGAAGCGATTAAAGCTGCCTATGAGTTGACACGCATGGAAGGTATCATCCCAGCCCTGGAATCAGCTCATGCTATCGCAGCTTTACAGAAAGTACAGTTCAAGCCCGATGATGTAGTGGTGTTAACAGTTTCTGGTCGTGGTGACAAGGACGTAGAAACCTATCTGAACAACAAACAAATGGCAGGAGAATATGGAAACTTTTAAATATACGACAATCAGCAAGACCATTCTGGCTGACCTCTACACACCAGTAGGTGTTTACATGAAACTGCGCGATATCTATCCACAGAGCGCACTGATGGAGAGTTCCGACTATCATGATGCAGGCAATTCGCGCTCATTCATCGGTGTTAATCCCATTGCAAGTGTGGCCATTGGGCATGGTATTGTTTCCATCAGTTTCCCCGATGGAACTACTGAGCGTAAGCCACTGGGGGCTGGTTTTGGTTCAGCCGAGGCTATCCACGCGCTCATCGACCGCATTAAGGTCAGTGGGGAAGATGCAGAGATGTGCGGTCTGTTCGGCTACACCTCGTTCAATGCGGTTCGCTACTTTGAGAACATTGACGTGAAGGATGAGACACAGACTGAAAACGACGCACCCGATGTGCTCTATATATTATATAAGGTGGTGATTGTCTTCGACCATCATAACAATACGCTCAAAGTGGTGAGTCTAAACGAAAACGATGGCCAAAGCGACAACAACAATATCGATGCCGTGCTCAAGGCCATGAACAAGGGAAATGTCAGGGAATACGAGTTCCATCCTGTTGGTGATGTTCGCTCAACACTGACAGACGAGGAGCACAAGGCTAATATCCGACGTGGCATTCAGCACTGTCTGCGTGGTGATGTGTTCCAGATTGTTCTGTCACGTCGCTTTATCCAGAAATATGAGGGCGACGACTTCAAACTCTATCGTGCTCTTAGAAGCATCAATCCATCACCCTATCTTTTCTATTTTGACTTCGGAGGTTTCAGAATCTTTGGTTCTTCTCCTGAGACACATTGTCGTATAGAGGGAGACAAGGCCTACATCGATCCGATTGCCGGCACCACCAAGCGCACGGGCGATGCAGAAGCTGACCGTAAAGGTGCAGAGTTCCTGCGAAACGACCCCAAGGAGAATGCCGAGCATGTGATGTTGGTAGATCTGGCGCGTAATGACCTGAGCCGCAACTGCCACCATGTAAAGGTGGATTATTACAAGGACATTCAATATTATAGTCATGTTATTCACCTTGTATCCAGAGTATCAGGCGTTTTAGATGCTAACGCAGACCCCATCAAGGCTTTCATCGACACCTTCCCTGCTGGAACGCTTTCAGGAGCGCCCAAGGTTCGTGCCATGCAACTGATTTCCGAATATGAGCCCCATAATCGTGGCGCTTATGGAGGTTGCATTGGTATCATCGGTCTCAACGGTTCATTGAATCAGGCCATCACCATCCGAACATTTGTTTCCAGAAACGGCGAGCTATGGTTCCAGGCTGGTGGAGGTATTGTGGCTAAGAGCAATGAGGAATATGAATTGCAAGAAGTAAACAACAAACTCGGTGCCCTGCGCAGAGCAATATTAATGGCTGAAAAAATGTAAGATTATGAAAATAGTAATTATCGATAATTACGACTCGTTTACCTATAACTTGAGTCATTTAGTAAAGGAGTTAGGCGCAGAGGTCACCGTTTTGCGTAACGACCAATTTAGTCTCGACGAAATCGAGTCTTACAGTAAAATCATTCTTTCGCCAGGTCCTGGCATTCCCTCTGAAGCAGGATTATTGCTTGATGTGATTCGCAAATACGCTGGTAAGAAGCCTATTCTGGGCGTGTGCCTTGGTCATCAGGCCATTGGCGAGGTGTTTGGAGGAAAGCTGGAGAATCTCAGCGACGTATTTCATGGTGTAGCGACTCCTTGTCATATTATTGCAGATGACCCCATCTTCAGTGGCATTGACCGCGACATTACCATCGGGCGCTATCACTCATGGGTCGTTTCAAATGAAGGACTACCTGATTGTCTCGAGATTACAGCTGTAAGCAACGAAGGACAGATTATGGCACTGCGCCATCGTGAGTTAAACGTTCGAGGCATACAGTTTCATCCAGAGAGTGTCCTTACCCCTGATGGTAAGAAGATGCTCCAGAACTGGCTATTTCTATAATTCCCATTAAACCCAATAAAACCATTCATCATTATGGAACAGACAATGAAAAGCTACCTCTTTAGGTTGCTAAACCACGAGGAACTGACTCGTGAGGAAATGAAAACGATCTTGATTGGTATTACACACAGTGAATACCCCAACGAGCAGATAACGGCTCTGCTTACCTGTCTGCAGATGAGGGGAGTAACCGTTGACGAACTTCTTGGTTTCCGTGACGGTATCCTTGAAACAGGTGTTCCCGCTATTCTTCAGGCAGACCGTTATATCGACGTGGTAGGAACGGGTGGTGACCGCAAGAACACATTCAATATTTCGACAACTGCATGTTTTGTGATTGCCGGTGCCGGCTATAAGGTTGCCAAACATGGAAACTATGCTGCCACCAGCGTCAGTGGAGCTTCTAATGTCATTCAGCATCACGGTATTAAGTTTACAGATGATATTGACAAACTGAATCGTTCGCTGAACGAAGCAGGCATTGTTTATCTGCACGCCCAGCTCTTTGCCAAGGCCATGAAGTTTGTCGGACCGATTCGTAAGGCACTGCAATTCCCAACCATTTTCAATCTCCTAGGTCCTATCGTTAATCCTTCACAACCCAAGTGTCAGCTGTTAGGTGTAGCAAATCTGGACCAGATGCGTCTATATAATAATGTATATCAGAAGTTGGGTATTGACTATGGTATCGTGAACAGCATTGACGGTTATGACGAGATAAGCCTGACCGGTCCTTTCAAGGTAACGACCAAACAATATGAGCGCATCTTCCAACCACAGGATCTTGGTTTTCAAATTGCCAAACCAGAAGAGCTTGTGGGTGGTGCTACCGAAGAAGAAGCTGCTCAAATCTTCGACTCCGTACTCGAGAACCGCGCACTGCCAGCCCAGAAGAATATCGTGTTGGCAAATGCTGCATTCGGCATCCAAGTATTGGAACGTGGAGAGAAAGACATCGAGGAGTGCATTGAGATTGCCCGCGAAAGTATTGATAGCGGCGCAGCCCTGCGTACCTTCAAGAAATTTGTAGAACTGAACTCATAAATACTATGGACATCTTACAGGAAATCGTTGCCCATAAGCATTTGGAACTAGAACAGCTTTGCGCAAAAAAAACATCTTTGCGTGAGGCTTTGCTCCAAAGCAAGACGGGCATCATCGCTGAGTTTAAGCGTAAGTCACCTTCGAAGGGATGGATCAAAAAAGAGGGACGCGCAGACATCATTCCACTGAGTTATCAGCAGAATGGTGCCGCAGCACTGAGCATCCTTACTGACGAGCATTATTTTGGTGGCTCTGACGAATTTATCCGCCAAGCCCGTCAAAGCGGCGTCACCTTACCTATATTATATAAGAACTTCGTTATCGACGAGGCACAGCTATATGCTGCTGCCCTCTGTGGAGCCTCTGCCGTATTGCTCATTGCTGCTTGTCTTAGTAAACAAGAGTGCCAAACACTCTTGCATAAGGCTCACGCCCTTGGACTCGAGGTTCTTCTGGAGATGCATTCAGAGCAGGAATTGGAGTACGCAGAACTGGGACCTGATATCTGTGGTATTAACAACCGTAACCTCGGTTCATTTGTCACTGATGTAGAAAATAGTTTCCGTCTGGCAGAGTTGTTGCCTAAGAATGCTGTCAAGGTGAGCGAGAGTGGTATCTCGAATCCTGACACCGTGAAGGCTCTCCGCTCTGCAGGCTTCAATGGATTCCTGATTGGTGAGAACTTCATGAAGACTCCCAACCCTGGTCAGGCATTAAACGATTTTATCTCTAAACTATGATAGTTAAAGTGTGTGGTATGCGTGATGCGGAGAATATCCGTGAAGTCGAAGCTTTAGGCATTGACCTGATGGGCTTTATTTTCTGGCCTAAATCCAGTCGCTATGTCAGCACGCTTCCAAGTTATTTGCCAGAAAAGGCAAAGCGCATAGGAGTGTTTGTTGACGAAGAGATAGAGGTGGTTAAAAAGATTGCCCAAGAATATGCACTCCACTATATTCAGTTGCATGGAAATGAAACGCCAGACTATTGTGCTCTATTAAAGGGCCACAAACTCATCAAGGCATTTAATATCGCAACTGCCGACGACTTAGTTAAGACCAAGCCCTACGAAACACTCGTAGACTATTTCCTCTTTGACACGAAAGGCAAGTCTGTAGGTGGAAACGGCACAAAGTTTGATTGGTCTGTCCTTGCGGACTATCATGGCACTACACCTTTTATATTAAGTGGAGGTATAGGACCTGACGATGCAGCAGACATCCGCCACTTCCGCCATCCACAACTTGCAGGCATTGACCTCAACTCCCGTTTTGAAATCGACCCAGGACTTAAAAACGTCGATACCCTAAAATTATTCCTAAGCGAATTAAATAGATAAATAAATTGTAAATAGTAAATTGTCAAATAGTAAATGAACAAGATTAATTCATTATTTGCCCATCGTGGTGATAAAAAACTCCTCTCACTCTATTTCTGTGCAGGAGCTCCAACCCTCAATGGTACTGGTGACGTGATTCTTACCATGCAACAACGAGGCATTAGCATGATAGAAGTGGGTATTCCGTTTAGTGATCCTATGGCCGACGGTCCTGTTATTCAGGATGCAGCAACAACAGCTTTGAAGAACGGTATGACTCTAAAGACACTGTTTTCCCAACTTGCTGCGATAAAAGACAAAGTGGAAATTCCCCTTATCTTAATGGGTTATCTGAATCCCATCATGCAATATGGTATTGAGTCGTTCTGTCAATCGTGTGTGGAAAGCGGTGTCAGTGGTATGATTATTCCCGATTTGCCTTTCAAAGACTATCAGGAAATCATCAAACCTATAGCCGACCGTTACGATTTAAGGGTTATAATGCTTATCACTCCTGAAACATCTGAAGAGCGCATCCGCTTTATTGATGACAATACCGATGGGTTCATCTATATGGTCAGCTCTGCAGCCATTACCGGTGCCCAGAAATCTTTCGATGAAGCCAAGCAAGAGTATTTCCGTCGTATCAATGCCATGAACCTGCGCAATCCTCGCATGATTGGCTTTGGAATCAGTAATGCTCAAACGCTGAAAGCTGCTCAGGACAATGCTGCCGGAGCTATCATTGGTTCCAAGTTTGTCACTCTTCTTAGTGAAGAAAACGGGAACACTGATAAGGCACTCGACCGATTGTTTGAAGCATTAAACTCATAAATAATGTAAAAGGGGCGATTGTTTCGCCCTTTTTTATTACCTTTGCACACAAATCTACTAAACCAGAAGAAAAAGATGAAGAGAATTTTACAGATTACAATGCTGCTTTTGGTGGTATTGTGCGTTCAGGCTAAGGGTTGGAACGAGCAACAGTACAAGCAAATTGAGCAAAGCATCCGCATGCCTCAGTTTGCGGACAAAAAGTACGACATTACAAAATTTGGCGCTAAGCCTGCCAACACGGCTGCCAAGAATCAGAAGGCTATTCAAAAGGCTATTGACAAGTGTTCGAAGAAGGGCGGTGGGCGTGTTATCGTGCCTGCAGGTCAGCATTTCCTCACTGCAGCCATTCAACTGAAAAGTGGCGTCAACCTCGTTGTTGAGGAAGGTGCTGTGCTTGAGTTTGCTTTCGAGCCCGAGCTCTATCCCATTGTTCCCACACGTTGGGAAGGATTGGATTGCTGGAACCTCAGTCCGCTGATTTATGCCTATCAGGCCAAGGACATTGCCATCACTGGTAAGGGAACTATTGATGGTGGCGGTTCTAACAACACCTGGTGGCCTTGGTGTGGAAACAGTCGCTTTGGTATGAAGCCTGGTGGTATTGCCCAGAATCAGGGAGCCCGTGCCCGTCTGCTTAAGTATGCAGAAGATGGTGTGCCCATGGACGAGCGCAAGTTCGGTCCTACTGACGGTCTGCGTCCTCAGATGATTAACCTGAACCAGTGCGAAGGCATTCTGATTGAAGATGTCACACTGCTTCGCTCTCCTTTCTGGGTTATTCACCCTCTGCTTTCCACAGACATTACCGTTCGTGGCGTACATATTAATAATGATGGACCCAATGGTGACGGTTGCGACCCAGAATCATGCGACAGAGTACTGATTGAGGGCTGCTACTTTAATACAGGTGATGACTGCATCGCCATTAAGAGTGGGCGTAACAACGATGGTCGTGAGGGCGGTCAGGGAAAATTTGCCGGTAAACCTTCAAAGAACATCATTATCCGTAACAGTAAGTTTAACAACGGTCATGGTGGTGTGGTAATCGGTTCTGAAATCAGCGGTGGTTGCCAGAATGTCTTTGCAGAAAACTGCGAAATGGATTCTCCATCGTTGGACCGTGTGCTCCGCATCAAGACAAACTCATGTCGCGGTGGTGTTATCGAGAACATCAATGTCCGCAATGTCAGGGTTGGTCAGTGTGGCGAGGCTGTACTGAAGATTAATACCGATTATGAACCTCGTGAGGTATGCTGTCGTGGTTTCTACCCCATCGTTCGTAATGTGACGATGGAGAATGTAACCTGTCAGAAATCGAAATATGGCGTGATGATTGTTGGTTATCAGGATCCGAAATTAGCCTATACTGTCAACGACATCACGGTTAAGAATTGTCAGTTCAACGGTGTATACAACAAGCCCATCCATCAGATTGGTTTGGCTCAGGATGTCACTTACGACAACCTGATGATCAACGGTTCGCTGGTATTGCAGAACCCTCCTTACAAGCACTATTCTGAGTGGATGACTTATAGCGAGATGAAGCGTGTACCCAGGTCATACCTACTGGATTTCTCAAAGCGTCCCAAGTGGAGCTATGTCATGGGTATCGAATTGGAAGGCATGCTGGACACCTATCTCAGATATGGTGGCGAGGACATCCGCAAGTATTGTCAGGAGTATACAGATACCATGATTAACAAAAAGGGTGACATCCGTGGATATAACATTTTAGATTATAACCTTGACAATATCCGCACGGGCCACTTCGTAACCCGTATGTATCAGAAATGGCCTGAGCAGAAGAATCTGCTGGCTATGAAAACCATGATGAAACAGTTACAGGAACAGCCACGTACCATTGCTGACAAGGTTTTCTGGCACAAAGCCATCTACTCATATCAGGTTTGGCTCGATGGTATCTTCATGGGACTTCCATTCCGCACCCTGACAGCACCTATCACAGAAAAAGCCAAGGTGGGCAAAGGCAAGAAAGCCAAGAATCCTATCATTGACATCTATGACGATGCTGTGAACCAGCTGAAGATTACCTATCAGCGCACCTTTGATCCCAAGACCGGATTGAACCGTCATGCTTATGACGAGACCCGCAAAACCTTCTGGGCAGACAAAGAGACTGGACTTTCACAACATTGTTGGGGACGTGCTCAGGGCTGGTATACAATGGCACTTATCGAGGTGCTTGATGCATTACCTGAGGATTATGCCCGTCGTTCGGAAGTTATCGACCTATTGATAAAAGACTTTGATGCCATCATCAAGTGGCAGGATAAGGAAAGTGGCGTATGGTATCAGGTAATGGATAGCCCAGGTAAAGAGGGCAACTATTTGGAATCAACTTGTTCCAGCATGTTTGCCTATGCGCTACTGAAGGCTTATCGTAAAGGCTATGTCGGCGAGAAATATCGCGATGCAGGTATCAAGGCCTACAAAGGAATAATTGCAAACTTTATCAAGGTACATCCTGATAAAACCATTTCGCTAACCCAATGTTGTGAAGTAGCAGGACTGGGTCCGGCTGCTACACCAGAAGTAGTTGCTGCCATGAAGAAAATCAATCCGAAGGGCACTGTCAAAGAAAACCAGCGACGCGACGGTAGTTATAAATACTACCTCAGCGAGCCCATCCGCGACAACGACGCTAAGGGAGTCGGGCCGTTTATCTGGGCTTCTCTGGAAATGGAAATGTTAGGATACACCACAGAAAATATAACAGCCTCGATAGATCGCGAGGCTGTTCTCTTTCGTAACAATCCTCTCATCACCGAAGCAGAGCCTTTGACATCTCTCACTGTGGGCAATGGACACTTTGCCACCACTGTTGATGTAACAGGCTTGCAGAGTTATGTCGATGATTACAAAAATGGGATTCCTCTCAACGCGATGAGCGACTGGGGATGGCACTCTTTCCCCAACAAAGAAAACCTGAAAGAAGAGGAGAGCCAGAAAGCCTATGACTTTGGTCATGGACATCCTGAAGTTTATGCCATAGAATACAAAAAGGCAGAGGACGGTCGTCATAAACTGGCTACGGAGTATTTCCGCGTTAATCCTCATCGCTTGAATTTGGGTGCCGTCGGTTTGGATTTGAAAGATGCCAATGGCAATGCCATCGCTCTCAGCAAACTCACAGATATCAATCAAAAGTTAAATCTCTGGCAAGGTGAAATCACATCCAGCTATAAGGCTGGTGGCGAGAAAGTGAATGTTGTTACCATTGGCTTACCTAATCGTGATGCCGTTGCCTATCGCATCAGCACTCCTTTATTGAAAAAAGGACAGGCTAGTGTTAGCATCTGTCTGCCCTATCCCACTGGCAAACATGCCGATGATGCCAGTGACTGGAGCAATGACGCCCTGCACACCAGTCGTATCATTAATTCAAGCGACCATATTGTCACGCTTATGCACAACATCGACACCACCACCTATTATATATATATAAGGTGGGAGGGTGATGCTCAGTTTAAAGAGGTGAAAGCACACACCTATCAACTCTGCACGGATGCCGATGCACTATCTTTCGAGGTGGAATATAGTTCCGTACGCCGAGACATTGCTTCGGCTATTGAAGCCTTCCGCTTCGACCAGGCACAGAAGACTACTCAGAAGTTCTGGCATAAGTTCTGGACAGAGACCGCTTTTGTTGATTTCAGCCAATGTACAGACCCACGTGCTAAGGAACTGGAACGTCGTGTGGTATTGTCACAATACCTCACTCGCATCAATTGTGCCAACAACATGCCTCCACAGGAGACAGGACTTACTTACAACACGTGGTTTGGGCGTCCTCATTTGGAAATGACCTGGTGGCATGCTGTTGACTTTACACTCTGGAATCAGCCTAAGGTTGTAGAACAGATGCTTCGTTGGTACGACAAGGTGGCTGCACCTATTGCCAAGAAGATTGCCCAACGTCAAGGTTTCAAGGGCATTCGTTGGATGAAGATGACAGATCCATGGGCTGGCGAAGCTCCATCCAATACTGGTTCATTCCTGACATGGCAACAACCCCACTACATCTATCTTGCAGAAGAGATGTATCGTGCAAATCCATCAGAAGGAACCCTAGCCAAATATGCAGACAACGTAGAAGCTACTGCAGAGTTTCTTGCTGATTTTGCTCAAAGTTCTGTTCGCCGAGGCAATGCATCGGCCACCTACAACCTCATCGGTCAAACCGCCATGCAGGAGTGTATGACAAAGGATATCAGCTACAACCACCCCTTTGAGTTGGCCTACTTCCGCTATGCCCTGAAGGTGGCTCAGCAGTGGCGTGAACGTATGGGAAAGGCTCGTAATAAGCAATGGGATGATGTGATAGCCCGCCTAGCACCTCTACCTATCACCAAAGAAGGCATCTACACAGCGGGGCTCCCCAAAGGTAGCACTAAGGCTATCCTTCCTTCTTTCGACCCCTTCAATACCGTTGGTGGTGGTTCCACCTCGGCAAAAGCAGAAACCTTTGCTGATAAGGTACGCAACGACCATCCTGCCGTGCTTGGAGCCATCGGCCTCCTGCCTATCGGTTCTGTACGCTGCGACTCAGTCGCAGCAAACAAGACCTTGGATTGGGTCATGCAGAATTGGAATTGGCAGACCACATGGGGATGGGACTATGGTATGATTGCCATGACTGCAGCCCGCTTAGGTCGTCCAGACATTGCCCTTGATGCACTGCTCATCGACACACAGAAGAACACCTATCTCAAGAACGGACATAACTTCCAGACTGTCGACCGCTTGCGCCTCTATCTCCCAGGCAACGGAGCTCTGCTCACAGCCATAGCCATGATGTGTGCCGGTTGGGATGGATGCAAGGACGTTCTTAACCCTGGTTTCCCCAAAGACGGCACTTGGAATGTGCGTTGGGAGGGATTGCGTCGTATGCAATAGCGTAAACGTTTAAGTGTTAATAATCAATAAGGTACGAAGAGGTTTTCAATTCCTTTTCGTACCTTTGCAACGAAACTACGAAACAATCAAATATGAAGAAATATCTACTCACAACATTGGCAGCTCTTTTTTCACTGATAACAGTAGCTGCAGACTATGACCAAAACAAGCCTTTTGGTTTCTGTACCCGTTCTTCACGTACTGATGCTGCCTGCACCTACAACATTACAGGTGGTGGCTGCTACTCCTACCCTATCCCAAATGGTTTTGCAGGAAAGGTTATTGTCTTGAAATCCAACGGAAAAGACATGAAGAAAGACATTCAGAATGCTATCAAGCAAAATGACGTTATCATCTTAGACGGCTCCAATGGCGATTTCATCGTGTCAAGCAACGTCAATGTCGAAGGAGACAACAAAACGCTGCTGGGTATCAACAACGCACGCCTTTGTACGCAATTTCATATTACTCCGGAGATTATTACCGCACTCAACAATGCTGGCGTGCCCCACATGAACACTCATGAAGGTGG
Source organism: uncultured Prevotellaceae bacterium (assembly GCA_902782305.1). GTDB lineage: Bacteria > Bacteroidota > Bacteroidia > Bacteroidales > Bacteroidaceae > Prevotella. Next base: position 13,555 of record CACZMV010000011.1, on the reverse strand, counting down.
CGGCATTCTACCCAACGGACAACGCGTCAGAGAAGAGGCGGAATTCAACACCCGAAAGATTATCATCGGGCTCACGGGCGACAACACTGAGAAGTACCGCAAATCTGGAATACTCAGAGTTGCCAAGGAGAATATCATCATCCGTAATATCACTTTTGTAGGTCCAGGATCTATTGATGTAGGTGGAAACGATCTGGTCTCATTCAATGGTGCCAAGCACTGCTGGGTTGACCATTGTTCCTTCTCTGACGGTATGGACGGCAACTTCGACATTACCCAGAGTTCGGACTTTAACACCGTCAGCTGGTGTACCTTCAGCTATACCGAACGCTCGTATATGCACCAGAACACTAATCTTATTGGCTATAGCGACCGCGAGCCAACAGGCTTCCTGAACACCACCTTCGCCTTCAACTGGTGGGGACCAGGCTGTGTACAGCGAATGCCTATGATTCGTGTCGGAAAGATCCACATGCTGAACAACTATTTCAGCTGCACTACTGCTGGCAATTGCATCAACCCACGCAAGAACTCTGAAGTGCTCATTGAGGGCAATTACTTCGAAAAGGGTGTCAGAAGATACTACAGTCAGAATGACGCCATCTCAGTAACATGGGCTGACAGCAACCACGCCGAAGAACCCAACAAAGCTGGTCAACCGATATCTATCGGCACTCCTGTCACCGTACCCTACGATTATTCCGTAGCCCCCTATGCAGACGTGCCAGCAGCAGTCAAGAAACATGCCGGGGCAACATTAAAGAAATAACGTAAACAATATCATAATGAAAAAAACTTTACTCACATTATTAGCAGCCGTCTTTACCTTGGCTGCTACAGCACAAGACCAAGCTCCTGCCTTCCCTGGTGCTGAGGGTCACGGACGTTATGTCACGGGTGGGCGAGGTGGTAATATCGTCCATGTTACCAATCTCAACGATAGCGGCACAGGATCGTTACGTTCTGCTGTTAGCAGTAGTAACCGTATCGTGGTCTTTGATGTTGGTGGCATCATTGAGCTGAAGTCCGACCTGACTATTAAAGACAACGTCACCATCCTTGGGCAGACAGCCCCTGCTCCTGGTATTACACTGCGGTATTATACGGTACGTCCCAACGGCAACAACATCATCATGCGATTCATCCGCATCCGTCGCGGTGAAGAAAAAAATGTCAATGACGGTGCTGATGCAACCTGGGCTCGAAACTTTACAGGCATGATACTCGACCACTGTTCCTTCTCATGGAGTATCGATGAGATTGCATCTTTCTACGACAATCGCAACTTCACCATGCAATGGTGTACTATTGGCGAAGCATTGGCAAATCCGGGCCACACGAAAGGAGAGCACAGTTATGGCGGTATCTGGGGAGGAAAAGGCGCCTCCTTCCACCACAATTTCCTCTGCCACATGCAAAATCGTGTGCCTCGTTTCTGCGGTGCCCGATACAACTGGACGGGCTACGACAAGACTAAGTATGCCAATGCAATTCAAGCAGAGATCGTTGACTTCCGCAATTGTGTGATGTATAACTGGGGCAATGGCAATGGTTGCTACGGAGGTACGGGCGGTGGCAACATCAATATTGTAAACAACTATTACAAAGCAGGTCAGGCTACTTACAACAAGACACGTGTTACCCAAATTTCGGTAGCAAACAGCGGTAATGCCGATGGTTCGCCTTTCATGGGCTATTGCGCCCGCTACTACATCAACGGCAACTACGTGACAGCAGCCAGCCAACCTGCGAATTACGACTGGAACGGTGTCATCTATGACAACGGAACCTATACTATCAACGGCGAAAAATACTGCGCCGACGCTGAGCACTTGTATGGCGACCAGGTGACATACGTTAAGAACAGCGGAGGTACAGACTGTGTCAGTATTAAGCTCGACGAACCCGTTGCTATTGGTGAGATTACCACACATACAGCTCAGACGGCCTACGAAAAAGTCTTGGCCAACGTGGGTGCTTCACTCTACCGAGATGCCGTAGATACCCGTTATATAACGGAGGCGACCGAAGGTACCACCACCTACACAGGATCAGCCACAAAGACTGGTGACGGAAAGACCGTCCAGCACCTTCCCGGCATCATTGACTATGTTAAGGACCAGGGCGAGTACGTTCTTGAATCCACCAAGCATCCCGCTGACTATGATGCCGACAATGATGGCATTGCCGATGCATGGGAACAGGCAAATGGTGGTAATCTCGACCCTAAGGCCAAAACACTTGACGAAAAAGGCTGGTACACCAACCTCGAAGTCTTTGCCAACTCCCTCGTCGAAGACATTATGAAAGCGGGTATGGCAGATGGTGAAAGCAACTATACAGAATACTGGCCTGCCTACAACACTACAGGCATCACGTCTTTACGTACTTCAGCCATCACAACTACTGAATATTACGACCTGAACGGTCGCCGTTTGGCAGAGCCTCAGCGTGGAGTTAATATCCGTGTGGAGCGTATGGCCAACGGACAGGCTGTTACCTCTAAGGTTATCAAATAGGTATTCCTTTTAAGGAAGGTTTTAAGAGAGGCTCTTTTTTGAGCCTCTCTTTTCATTTGAATCCCAAGGACTGAGAGTTTTGCCGCCTATCTCATCAAGATGTTCCTATAAAACGGAAATTTCCACACTCTATTGATTTTATGTTCACGCACCGTAAACTTATGTTCACCGTCCGTAAACTTATGTTCATGGGCCTTGAACTTATGTTTATCGCCCGTGAACTAAACTTTTCACGTTACAAAGAAAATTCTTTTTGCTGAATCCAGCAAATCATTCCGTGCATTTGTTTGGGTAATATCAAGCATATCGTAAACGATTACGTGAGAAAGCATTATTATTAATAAGGTATATAGAGGTCTTTTTCGTAACTTTGCAACAGATTATTGGGACTAACCATAAAGTATTATACTAACTAAATCGTGTTTTTATGACAAACAAGTACTTAAGACCTTTTGTCTGTCTCATTCTTGCCATGTTGGGAATGAGCCAAAGTGCTATTGCAGCTGACTTCAAGGACTTCAGTGTCATCGTCAACAATCAGACGGGGACATTGCTGACCAGCGAAGAACAAGTGCAAGGCACTGCAGTAGAATTTGGCGTAGCTGTAGCTGCCGACGGCACTGTAAGCCGTGTGGCTGCAGGCGACGCATCATCCGTTGCCACTGTTAGTGGAAAGTATCACAGCGATCATGGATGCACCAACCTCAAGGTTGTTGTTCCCGTTCCTGGCGACGTTACCATCCTCGTAGGTCAGTGCACCTACAGCAGTAATGACATCGTTGTCAAGAACAGCGCTGGCGAAACCGTTGTCACCAAGACTCCAGCCACGGCTTGCTGGAAGAACGACCGTTCTAACGTCACTGAGCTTGTCTACAAAGGTGGAGCCACAACGCTGACGATCTCTGGCATGAGCTATTGTCCTTTCGTGGCTGTAAAAAAGTATGTTGAACCTGCCGCTTTCCGTAATTTCAGCGCATGCGTCAACAACCAGGGTGGAACATTACTTACTTCCAGCGAGCAAGTAGCAGGCACAGCCGTTAATTTCGGCATTGCTGTTGCTGACGATGGAACCGTGAGCCGTGTAGCTGCTGACGATCCATCATCCATTGCTACCATCAGTGGTAAGTTCCACAGCGAACATGGTTGCACAAACCTGAAGACTGTGGTGCGTGTTCCTGGTGCCGTAAAGATTATTGTAGGACAGTGTACTTACAGCAAGTCTGCCATTACGGTTACAGACGGAGAAGGAAAGACCGTTGCCACACTGACTCCGTCAAATCCTGCATGTTGGAAGAACGACAATGCTAATGTAGATGAAATCACTTACAATGGTGATGCCACAACGCTGACCATTACAGGCATGAGCTATTGTCCTTACATTGCTGTTGAGGCTATTAATAACAAATTGGACAATGTTGCCACCACAGCTACCTTCCCATTTAATTTAGGTACAGAAGGTCAGATTGCCAGCTTTGGCGATATGGACTTCTACTTCTTGTCAAGCAAAATAACCCATGGTGCCAACCTTATATTAAAAGACAAGAGCACTCATGGCAGTTCTACAGAGACCCGCTTCCAGCCAACCGTTGCCAACGAGTCTGCACCTAGCGAGGCCAATGCCATCAAGTTCATGATTCGTCCTTATCCAGGTCTGGTATTTACTCCAACCAAGGTTTCTGTTAAGTCAACTCGCTTCGGAACCGATGGTGGTAAACTAGACTTTGCCTGGATTAATCCTGACGGCACAGCTGTAACATTGGACAAAGAACAGACACCAAACCGCAACAACAAGACCGCAGAGCCCTCTCAATATTCATATGAGATTGCTGGTGCTACACCTGCCGAAGGCGAGTGTGGACTGCAGATTAACCTCTACGACTTGGGCGATACCAAGCAGGTTGGTTTTGCAGATATCGTGATTGAGGGTACACTGAGCGGTGAGAAGCAGGAGATTCCCATCTTGGCATCTTTCAAGGCAAACGGTATCGAGTATAACGTTGAAGACCTTTTCGAAATTGTTGGTGAAGATTATGTAGCCAACATCGAGCTCTTCAAGGCTGACAAGATGATCAACACTTCTAATCCGCTCACTGATGTTGTTGCCAAAGCAGGTACTGTAGGCGATATCACCTATGAGGGTGACGACCAAAAGACGGTAGTTACCATTCCTGTTACTCACAATAACATGACGATGAAGTGGGTAGCTAACTTCGTTCGCAAGCCTTTCTACACGCTGAGCTATATTGACACCGACGGCCAGACCGTTATTGGAACTCAGCAAGTGGAGAAGGACGCTGAGATTGGCGCATTCGCATTCGATGGAACCAGCGCTACAATTGGTCTTGGTTCTGCTTTCCGTGGTTGGGCAACTGCTAATAGCGGAAGCACTGCTGTAAAGTACACGACCAAGAGTACATTCACAAGCGACACCAAGCTTTATGCATACCACACACCTATTGAAGTGGCTACTCCAACAGCTCGTTACGACTACGACCTGACTCAGCAGAACTTCGATCCTGCTGATCATGAGATGCTGACCTTCGAAGGCAGTGGCTACTGGCACGACAAACAGCATGGTTGGGCATTCCAGAAGGGCGACAAGATTAAGCTCGAACTGGCTGGCAAGGGTTATATCAAGATGAGCCTGTGCCAGTATTCTTCAGATGGCGAACTGAAGTTGTATGCTCCTGACGGAACCACCATTATCGGAACTACCGCCAACAAGGTTTCTGCTGATGGTGCCAGCGCTACCATCCAGTATGATGGTGCTCAGGGCGCAGGCATCCTGACGCTTGAGATTCCTGCTGTTTCCTATATCCATAGCATCAGCATTCGTAACCAGGCTGAAGATCCTTACACCCACGCAGATGGTAGCAACATCTACGTTGTAAAGCGTGGTGCTACTGACGTTGAGAGTGGTAAGAACCTGCTTTCAATGCTTGAACTTGCCAACGGCTTCAGCGGTACTGAGCGTCAAATCATCTTCCTGCCTAATGGCCTCTACGATTTGGAAGAGACCGTACTGACAGCCATCAGCCGCAACAACATCTCGCTGATTGGTCAGTCTATGGACGGAGTCATCATCAAAAACGCTCCTGATATCAGCATTGAGGGTATCGGCACCACAGCCACCCTGCTGAACACAAGTACAGGTTTGTATATGCAGGATCTGACCTTGCAGAACGCCCTCGATTACTATGGTGCACAACGTGCTGGTCTGGCTGGTGGACGTGCAGTCTGCCTGCAGGATAAGGGTAAGCAGACCATCTGCAAGAATGTTAAGATGCTCTCTTATCAGGATACCTATTATTCTAATGCAAACAACCAGTTCTACTGGGAGGATTCTGAGATTCATGGCACCGTTGACTATCTGTGCGGTGGTGGTGATGTTTACTACAACGGATGTACCTTCGTTAACGAAAGCCGTTCAGCTGATGGCAAGACAGGTTCGGATGTCATCACGGCTCCTTACACTGATGCCAGCAACAAATTTGGCTATGTATTCAACAACTGTACCATCGAGAACAAGGCCGCATCGTTCAGCCTGGGTCGTGCATGGGGTGGCAATTCTACCTCTGTATGGCTCAACACCACAATGAACCAGCCCAAGGAAATTGTAAGCACTCGCTTCACCTTGGAAGGTATGAACGTAGCTGCCTATAAGTTCAAGGAGTACAACTCTGTGGACAAGGACGGTAATGTTGTTTCACCAGCCAGTCTGGTAGAGACCTTCACCAAGGGCAGTCAGTCATATACCTATGACATCATCCTTTCTGACGAAGAGGCTGCAGGATTCACCCTCGACAAGGTATTCACCAACTGGGCTCCTGCAGAAATCGCCAAGCAGGCTGTTGCCCCAGGTTTCGTTAAGTTGGATGGCACTTCTCTCACATGGGAGGATAACAAGGCTACCAAGTTGTGGGCTGTGCTGAAAAATGGCGAGGTTATCGACTTCGTTACCACAGCTTCCTATACTGTTGACGATGCAACTGCTGTATATGCCGTTCGAGCAGCTAACGAAATGGGTGGACTTAGCGAGGAAGTTGTTGCCAATAGCTACGTCATCGTTACCTTGGCTAATACCGGCTATGCTACATTCTACGATTCAGAAAGCGCTTACGCTCTGCCTGCAGACCTGAAGGCTTACGCTGTTTCAAATGCTAATACTATCGAGCTGAACTATGCAGAAGTTGGAAACATCATTCCTGCTGGTACTGCTGTAATGCTCGAATCTGCAGACAAGACTGGTGGCGAGTTCTTCCTGTCTCCTGTAAATGCGAAAGCTGCTTACAAGGGAGCCAACATGCTGAAGGGTAGCGACGTTGCAACAACCACTACTGCTGACGAGCCTAGCTTGTTCTACAAGCTTACCTTCGGTAACTCCAAGACCGCTCAGGCTGGTACCTTCGGTTGGTTCTGGGGTGCAGAAAATGGTGGAGCCTTCGAGATTGAGGCACATCGTGCATGGTTGGCTATTCCACAGGGAGTAAACAGCACTCCTGCTATCGCTTACATTGTTGGCACAAATGGCAATGGAACCACAGCCATCAAGAACATTGAGAACAAGCAAGATGCTACTGGCGAATACTACAACCTGCAAGGTCAGCGTATCAACGCTCCTGCAAAGGGTCTGTATATTCACAACGGCAAAAAGGTCGTAATTAAGTAAGAGAAATGAGAGCTTGTTCTCATTTCCGAACGTGAACGAGCTCGAACGAAGTTCAAAGTTATTATTAAATAAAAGAACGTTATGAACAAAGTTAAAATATTAGCATTGTCCGCTATCATTGCTTTAGTCCTGACAGCATGCGCCAATGAAGACAACACCTACGAGCGTCTTCATACCTACGACCAGACAGAGAGTTTCTCTTCTGTCGCTGGTAAGTACACTGTAGACCTGAAGTTTATGAAAGGACAGCCTGTCATCGGCGAGGAGACTGCCGACTGGGTAACAGTGACCGCTCTGCCTAGCAGTGGCGAAGAGCAAGCTAAAGTTGAGATTACGGTGAAGGAGAATGCAACTGGTGCAGAACGCACCATGTTACAGACCATCACGGTTGGTGATTATACTGTGAAGTTGACGATTATCCAAGGTATTACCAACGTCAACGATCCTAACGAGGACGAAACTGATCAGCCTGCATATTCGCCAGACAAGTAAAGTCTCACCTTATTAATAAATAATAGCGGTGGAGAGCCGTTTTAAGGCTTTCCACCGCTTTTTATACCTTATATATTTTGATAAAATTAAAAAACTACTCTAAATATTTGTTTATTTGAAGGGAAAATAGTAACTTTGCGCACTGAAAACTACAGAAGATATAACATGTAATATAAACTTTTACTTTTTTAAACTAAAACAAAACACTAACATGCAAAAAAGAAGACTACTCTTAGCCATGCTGCTGTGTGCATTTTGGCTAACGGGCTTCGCCCAGAAGACTGTCACAGGTACAGTCAAAGATGCAACAGGTGAACCGATGATCGGAGTAAGTGTTGTCGTTGACGGCACATCCATCGGTGGGATTACCGATTATGACGGTAACTTTACTATCCAGAACGCACCTGACAACGCAGTGCTCAAAATCTCTTACGTAGGCTACAAGGACCAGAAGATCCCCACAGCTGGAAAGAACAGTTTTAACGTAACCCTGCAAGAAGATGCCATGGGCCTTGACGAAGTTGTTGTCGTAGGTTATGGTACTATGAAGAAAAAGGACCTGACGGGTTCTGTTGCTTCTGTTAAGCTCGAAGACCTTGGCAAAGTTGCGGGTGCCAACGCTTTGTCGGCCATGCAGGCTAAAGTCCCTGGTGTTGACCTTCAGACCAGCGATGGTCAGGCAGGTGCGGGTGTTAGTATGAAGCTCCGTGGTAACCGTTCTATTCTCGCCAGCAACGGGCCTCTGGTACTCGTTGACGGGGTAGAATATGGTTCAACCCTCGACATCCCTGCTTCTGAAATCGAGTCTATGGACATTCTGAAAGATGCTGCTTCTACCGCTATCTATGGTACAAAGGGTGCCAATGGTGTTATCATCATTACCACCAAGCGCGGTAAGCCTGGCAAGACCCAGATTGGTTTCAACGCTTATTGGTCATTCAACTCCGCTGCTAACGTCATCCACCAGATGACTGGTAACAAAGAAGTACAGCGTCTTGTTGATGAAGCCAATTACCAGATTGCAAAGGCAAACGGATGGGACTTCTCTGCTGCTCAAGCTACAATTGCTGACGTTTTAGGAACAACTTCTATTGCTGATGGAACACTTATGACTGACATTATTGCCGATGGCAGTTATACCGACTGGTTGGATCACATCCTAACCAACTCTACTTCACAAAACTACGAGGTTAATGTCAGTGGAGGTAGCGACAAGACCAACTTCAACGTAGCCCTCTCACTGATGAACGACAAGGGTCTGATGAAGAATGACCAGTTCAAGCGCTATACGGGACGTGCTAATGTTGATCACGAAATTAACAAGTATCTTAGGGTTGGCACTAGCCTATCTTTCGCTTACAAAGACAATGACAAGCGTAACTCAGGTGTTTATAATCAGGCTATGAAGATGACTACCATTACTCATGCCTACCTGAACGATGGTACTATCAATGAGACCCCCAACCCCTTGTATGCAGCCCACTGCTCACCCCTTCTCGATGACATTGATGGACGTTATCAGCACAATATCGAAACAACACGTTTCTTCGGAAGTGCATATGTACAGATTACTCCGATTAAGAACCTTATTTTGAAATCCAACTTTACTGTTGACCGTTCAAACAGACGCACAGGCATCTATAGGGACTATCTGTCGCAGTCAAATTTCCAAAATCCAAAGGTTTCTACTATCTCACATGAAACATATACATCAACAAAGTATGTTTGGCAGAATACAGCTAACTATTCTATCGAACTAGGTGACCACGATTTCTCATTCCTTCTTGGTCATGAGGCAAGCCAGACTGTTACAGAAACTGCAACTGTCAGTGGTAATGGTGGTGCAGAGCACTATTATACCAGTGCATTCTACGACCTAAGCAAGATTTCCAGTGCTTCACGTACAGCTTCTTCTTCCTATATCAAAACTGCGATGATGTCATACTTCGCTCGTGTAAACTATTCATATATGAATCGTTACCTCTTGCAGGCTTCTCTCCGTGCTGATGGTTCGTCAGTATTGGCAGAAGGCAAGAAGTGGGGCTACTTCCCCTCTGTCAGCGCAGGTTGGCGTATCACTGAGGAGAAGTTTATGGAAAACTCCAAGTCTTGGCTGGAGAATCTGAAACTCCGTGCAAGCTGGGGTCTCTCAGGTAATGCAGCTATCGATGCCTACCAGACACTTGCTACAGTAAGCGCCTTGACTCCAAATTCAACCTATATGGTTCCTATGTCAATGGCTAATCCAGACTTGACTTGGGAGAAAACTTCTGCTTTCGATATCGGTCTGGATTTCGGTTTCCTTGGAGGCCGAATCAATGGTAGCATTGATTTCTATACCAGCAAGACCTATGACCTGTTGTACTACCAGACAGCCCCCAACTCTTCTGTTTACGCTTCTACATTGGCTAACGTCGGTAAGACCAAGGGACACGGTTGGGAAATTGCACTGAATGCCATTCCTGTTAAGACTAAGGACTTCCAGTGGGACATCAACGCTTCTGGCACCTTCTCACGCGATGAGGTTGAGGAACTCAACTCTTCGACCACCCACGTCTTAGATGCTAATGGTTACGGTTACCTCGCTGTTGGCGAACCCGTCAGCGCATTCTGGACTTATGAAGCAACCAACTGCTGGGGAATTGGTGAATGGGATAAATACGTTGCTGATATGGCAGAAAAAGGCATCACTGTAGAGAAGCCAGATGCAACCTATGGTGACCCTGGTACTATCCGTGTAATTGATCAGAACAACGATGGTAAGATTAACTCTGAAGACAAGATTGTCTACAACCGCTCACCAAAAGCCATCTTGGGTATGACCAATACATTCTCTTATAAGGGATTCACTCTGAGTGTACAGATGATGGCTCGTCTAGGTGGATATATGTATTATAGCGGCAATAGTAACCTCGCATGGGAAGGAACCAACAAGGCTAACTGGGGAGATGTCAACTACTGGAGTCCAACAAACACCAATACCATCATTCCTACTCCTGGTCTGGCTGCAAAACCTGCTGTTGACTTTACTAATGCAATCTGCATCCAAAAGGCAGACTACTTCAAGATTAAAGACATCACACTGGCCTATCAGTTCGATAAGAACCTGCTGAAACACGTCTATCTGAACAGTGCACGTGTATACTGCTCTTTGAAGAACTTCATCACATCCAGCAAGATTGACGGCTACGATTCAGAACGTGGCGGTGCAGTAACATTCCCGCTGGCAAAGCAGGTTGTACTGGGTGTTAATCTTACATTCTAACTTTATAAGAACATTATATTATGAAAAAGATATTAAGCATCATGATGATTGCCACCGCATTTGCCGGTGGAATGACGTCTTGCTCCGACTTCTTGGAAGAAGACAACAAAACTGGCGAATCAGCAGGTCTGACCTATCAGACCAAGTCTGGTATCGACGGACTCGTAAGCGCTATGTATGCTTACGGCAGAGGCTACTGGGGTAAGGAAGGTGCCCATGGACTCACCGAAGGTGGAACTGACCTATTCTATGCAGGTGGCGACAACCAGCAGCGTTCGTTGGTAACCTACGACTTCGGTTCTGAGTGTCCTGGAACAGGTACCGCAGCCAATAAGAACAGTACAGCCCTTGACCAGTATTGGGAGTATTTCTTTGCTGGTATTGAGGTATGCAACAACGTGTTGGAATGGGTACCAAAGTGTGTAGCTTTGGAAACAGAGACAGAAAAGAACAACTATCTGGGCGAGGCTTATTTCATGAAAGCCCTCCTCTATTCACAAATGGTTGCCATGTGGGGACCACTTCCTTGGCACGAAGGAGTTACAACCTCCGTATCGACTACTCCTACGCGTCTTCCCGAGGCAGTTATCTACAAGAACATTTTGGGATGTCTTGACCAGTCGCTGAAACTGCTGACCCCTGGTGCAAAACCTACTGACGATGGTCATGCCACCTACTACTCTGCCATGGCCCTAAAGGCTCGCGTAGCCCTCTATGCTGCCTCATGGCTTGGCAAAGATGCCGTAGAAGGATATAATGACCTCTATAAGACCGCTCAGGATTGTGCACAGGAAGTTATCGACAAATCTGGAGCCAGTTTCTATGACAATGCGTCATATACTTGGAATCTCAACAACGAAGACGCCTCAGTCAATAAAGAGTGTCTCTTTGCTGTTCACTACACAGATAACGCATCTGATCTTGCCAATAACGGTATTCCATATCGTTTTGCTGACGGTAGCACCTACGGAACACTGTTGAATCGCAACGGTACCAATGCTCAAGGTAATGGTATGAACCTGTTCTACGTATCAAAATGGAGTAATGCCGGTTGTAAAGACTTTGGTACTGTCAAGTCTAATGGAAACGATATCTTTGCGCGTGTTACCGATTCCAAGTCTGCTGTTAAAAACGGTGTAGATATTGCAAAATATTATTCTCCCTACGGACTGGGGTATCGTCGCTACCTGCCTTCACTCTATCTCTGGAAAGAGTTAGACAAAGTGAAGGGAACCGACCAACGTTTCAACGTAACGATGCTGACTTCGTACAACTGTCACCCAGAGCTTGTACAGTATGCCAAAAATTATCCTGACATGAACAAGCAGAGTTACAAAACATATGAAGAAGCCTTTGCTGAGGATGGCAACTATTTCAACGGTGGTGTACCTGCCATTGTTTACTCTGCACTTGATGGTAATAGTGAAGAAGGTAAAGCTCTACAGGCAGAAGCCAAGAACAAGTATCGTCTGACATTTGCTTACGGTGGCGACCTTTCGGTATACACCTCGGGCGATCCTGCAACAGCACTTCCAACTACAACTGCAAAAGCTATATCTGATGTTTATGGCGATGCCCGTTACAACAGTGCTGACGTTGCTGGTGTTAGCTCATATCCAGGTATCAAGAAGTTCCTCAATGACGAAATGTACAGTGTAAACGGAGAGACTTACTATCCATGCTCAAAGCAGGTCAGCAAGCGCGACTGTATTGTACTCCGTCTGGCAGAGATGTACCTCATCAAAGCCGAGGCTCAACTTTACACAGATGGGCCATCTGCTGCCGCAGCTACTATTGATCAGTTGCGCGCTAAACGTGCTATCCCAGGCAAGGACAACTCGCTGCAGGCAGCTTATGGCGAAGCTCCTGCATCATGCAACATTGAGACTATTCTTCGCGAGCGTGCTCTAGAGCTCTGCGGTGAGTACCAGCGCTGGTTTGACTTGAAGCGCACTCACACACTGCTGAAGCACATCAAGGCTTACAATGCTCAGGCTTCAGGCAACATTTCTCTCAAGCACTACTATCGTCCTATTCCTGCTACTGAATTCGCTTTGGTAAGCAATCCCGCTTTAGCTACAGCTACTCAATATGCTGAAGGCGATGCTAAAGAAGGTGTTTTACAATACACTACCGAAAGTGCTGATTTCTGGCAGAACCCCGGATTCGATTTCTAATCCTACATCCTATCTATAACAATAGCGGAGAGCGCAATGCTCTCCGCTATTTTTTATCTAACATCTTTGAGTAGCGAGCACATCAAGAAGTAGGAAACCTCGTCCTCCGCATTAAGTCTAACAATTGCTACCATTAATACTCACAATTGCTATACTTAATACTTGCAATTACTATGTTTAAATATAAAAACTTTATTAAGCAGGTGTCCGAAGTAGGAAACATTGGCTGGTTTTAGCAAAATCCGATACTATTTTAGATTTCTCTTGGACTAATTTTGTTTTCTTTCGGACTATTTCAGAATACTCCAAGAGTATTGTCGATTAAGGCTGGGTTATGTTGGCAAAACCACCAATTTCTTATAACTTATTGACTTTCAGCAATGATTAGAGCCAATGTTTTGAAGAGGTTACGAATTAGTTACATACAGGAGTC